>NZ_JAOWHT010000032.1:0-869495 GCF_030332445.1 Citrobacter sp. Cpo126 | reverse complement strand
AGGCGATTCAGTTCCTGCGTACGCATATCCGTCAGTGACTGATGGCGCAGCACCAGTGCCCGTAACGCCCGTTCAACCGGATGCGGAGCTTCCCAGACTGCCGGGCGCTTCTGACGGCAAAACTCTGCCAGCATGCGGGCATCAACGGCATCGGTTTTGCTGCGCAGCCCCTCGCTCTGTGCGAAGGCTTTGCCGAGGGCAGGATTGATGATGGAGACGGTGAATCCGGCATCACTGAGATGGGCGGCCACGTCTTCCATATACGTACTGGTGGCTTCCATACAGATATGCGCCGGCGCCACGTTATGGCTGTTGAGCCAGTGGAGGAGTTCATTGTGGCCCTTCAGGGTGTTCGCAAATTTTTTACTGCGGTGACGGCCATCGGGACGCAGCACATCGACATCCAGCTTGGCTTTAGAGACGTCAATACCGATAAAATGAAGTTCCTGTTCCATAGTGAGACCAACCTTGTGAATGCGGATTACCGGGAAAACCGGTCCATGATACTGTCCGGTTTGTCACTTGTGGAGAACGGCAGTCCGCTGCATAAATCTACAATACAGGTTGTTAACCTAAGGCCGGATACGGCATGCGGACGGCATGGCAGGGAGAACTGGCCGGCCCTCTCTGCACAGAGAGGATAATACAAGGCCGGATAAGGCGTTGGCCGCATCCGGCACGGTGCGCGGAACTGCCTGATGGCGCTGTGCTTATCAGGCCTACGGCTGCATGTAGTGTGTAGGCCGGATAAGGCGTTAGCCGCATCCGGCATGGTGCGCAGAGCTATGTTAGCGTTTAGCTACACGGATAGTCTGCGCGAGGCGAGATGGTTTTTCTTCGGTGGTTTTCTGCGGAGCGGTCGCGTAAGCCGTTTCTACACAAACAAACGTTTTGTAGCCATCATCCGGCATGTCGCCCATGCTGACGGACAGCGCCGGGCCAGGGTTCCAGCCCACTACATTCAGATGGTGGTGGTGGACAACATCTATATTGCGATTCAACGCATCATCATGAATCACGCTGCACGCTTCCGGATTCAGATAAACGCGATCGGTGCGGTCCGGGAAGGTCTGGATCCCATCAGCCAGCACATCTTCTTTAGCATCATTCACTTTATCGATCAGGCGATCGCCAAGACCACTGACTTTCACTGCCGCAATGTCACCAACGTTGAAATAGGTATGCAGTGCCGAGGTGGTTTCAAACTCACCATGAGCTTCCAGCTCCATCTCACAGGTGGCTCCCACTTTGAAGCGGGCCAGCAGGCAAAACTCGTGCGGCCAAAGCTGACGCGTTTCAGCGTTGCTCTGCAGTTCAAACGTCAGCACCACGCCATTGTCGTCTTCGTTGTGCGCTTTCAGCGTCCATGGCAGGTTGCGGGCAAAACCATGCGAAGGCAGGCCCTGCTTAGCAGCCGGACCAAACCACGGCCAGCAAATTGGTACGCCGCCACGCAGCGCTACGCCGGTTTTAAATGGGGTATTATTACTTAACCACAGGACTTCCTCTTCACCATTTGGTTTCCAGGAAAGAAGATGTGCGCCCTGCAGCGCGAAAGAAGCTTTAACCTGTGGGTGATCGACAACAAGAACCTCAAGCTCATCAAGCTGACGGCGGGAGAGGACAGGGGTAATTTGTTCGATTACCGGAAGTGCAAAAATTTTATTAATCATTACGCAATCCTTTCTTCAGGCAAAAAAAAGAGCGACCTGAGTCGCTCTTACAGATTACTGTTTCATCTCAACTTATTTGGAGATGTGAGCAATCAGGTCCAGAACTTTGTTGGAGTAGCCGGTTTCGTTGTCGTACCAGGATACCAGTTTCACGAAGTTGTCGTTCAGTGCGATACCAGCTTTAGCATCGAACACGGAAGTGCAAACTTCACCGTTGAAATCGGTAGATACTACGTCGTCTTCGGTGTAACCCAGAACGCCTTTCATCGGGCCTTCGGAAGCAGCTTTGATTGCTTTCTTAATTTCTTCGTAAGAAGCAGCTTTTTCCAGACGAACGGTCAGGTCAACAACGGATACGTTCGGGGTAGGAACGCGGAACGCCATACCAGTCAGTTTGCCGTTCAGTTCTGGCAGTACTTTACCTACAGCTTTAGCTGCACCGGTAGAGGACGGGATGATGTTCTGGGATGCGCCGCGGCCGCCGCGCCAGTCTTTGTGAGACGGGCCATCAACGGTTTTCTGAGTAGCGGTGGTCGCGTGAACAGTAGTCATCAGACCTTCGATGATGCCGAAGTTGTCGTTGATAACTTTAGCCAGCGGAGCCAGGCAGTTAGTGGTGCAGGAAGCGTTAGAAACGATGTCCTGACCTTCGTATTTGTCAAAGTTAGCGCCTTTAACAAACATCGGAGTGTTATCTTTGGACGGACCAGTCAGAACCACTTTTTTCGCGCCAGCAGTGATGTGCTTACGAGCGGTTTCATCTGTCAGGAACAGGCCAGTAGCTTCAGCTACTACGTCAACACCAACTTCGTCCCATTTCAGGTTAGCCGGATCACGTTCAGCGGTAACACGGATTTTTTTACCGTTTACGATCAGATGACCGTCTTTCACTTCAACGGTACCGTTGAAACGGCCGTGAGTGGAGTCATATTTCAGCATGTAAGCCATGTAGTCAGCGTCTAACAGGTCGTTGATTGCAACGATCTCGATGTCAGAGCGTTCTTGAGCAGCACGGAAAACAATGCGACCGATACGGCCAAAACCGTTGATACCTACTTTGATAGTCATATATTCCACCAGCTATTTGTTAGTGAATAAAAGGTTGCCTGTAAAATTACAAAAACCTTACGCAGCGTCAAGCGGAATCGTGTCAATCATTGCGACAAATCAATCTGCTGCCTAAGCTTTGCGCAACTGACTCGCCTCACTCTTCCTTTGGGCTTGAAACCACATGGGGTCGGCGGCCCGAATTTTAAAGGGCAATCAAGATAAAAACGTGATTCTGATCACGAATTGCAGGCTGCCATTTCGCAAGGATCAAGTTTAGAACAAAAGTTCGCACTCCGGTGTTAATGTTTTGTTAGAATCTGTCTCGCGATGTGAGTTTAGATAAAGCGAGATGTGAGCAAATGGCTAATCAACCTTCTCCAGAAGAACTGAAAAAAAATTTAACCGAAATGCAGTTCTATGTGACGCAGAATCACGGGACAGAACCGCCATTTACCGGACGTTTGCTACATAACAAACGTGACGGCATCTACCACTGTTTGATCTGCGACAATCCGCTATTTCGTTCCGAGACAAAATATGACTCAGGCTGCGGCTGGCCCAGCTTTTACGAGCCTGTCAGCGATGAGGCTATCCGTTACATAAAAGATACGTCACACGGCATGCAGCGCATTGAAATCCGCTGCGGAAACTGTGATGCACACCTGGGACACGTCTTCCCGGATGGTCCGAAACCTACCGGTGAACGGTACTGCGTTAACTCAGCGTCTTTGAACTTTACCGATGGTGAAAACGGTGAGCAAACCAAGGGTTGAAGAAACGATTCAGCAAATTATTCTACGGAGAGTGGATTTAACATGAATCTTGATGAGATGATCAACAGCATGACGCCGGAAGTTTATCAGCGCTTATCGACTGCCGTTGAACTCGGAAAATGGCCGGATGGCGTAGCGCTAACGGCAGAACAAAAAGAGAATAGCTTACAGCTGGTGATGTTATGGCAGGCGCGAAACAATATTGACGCGCAGCATATGACGATTGATACCAACGGTGAGATGGTGATGAAGAGCAAGCAGCAGTTGAAGGTGGAGTTTGGTATTACGCCAGAACCGATTGCGACGTTTAAATCCTGATTACCCAGGCCCGGCAAACATCTGTGTCGGGCCTGCAGTTGATGTTATTTCTTGTTCATCATCGCCTTCAGATCGGCGAACGGGTTGTATTTCGCTTCGCCTACGGCCTTTTGCGCATCTTCTCCTGCAACCACCGTTGAACCATACTGGTCCGCTTCCGTATATTTGGAATGCTCGTGATCGTGGCAGTACAGGCACAACATTTCCCAGTTGCTACCATCTTCCGGGTTATTCGAGTGATCGTGATCGATATGGTGTACCGTCAACTCGCGCAAATTTGAATACACGAACTCACGGGAACAGCGTCCGCAGACCCAGGGGAAGAGTTTAAGCGCCTTTTCCCGGTAACCGACTTCCAGACGGGCGTAATTTTTAGGGATAAAAGCCATAAAGCTCATGCCTCCAGTAGAAATGAAGAGCTGCGCCAAAAGCTGGCGCAGCAGAATGCGCTAATCATAACCTATTGTGTCAGGCGTTGGGATCAGTGTTTGATGCCTAACGAATCGGCTAACTGCTTCGCCAACTGATTATTGTCATCTGCGCCGTACTCCCAGAACATGGCGCCTGCCAACCCTTTGCTTTTGATGTAGTCGGCTTTGAGCGCCACCGAACGCGGGTTTTCATAGGAGAGGGCAAAGAGTTTTTTTCCATCCGCAGACTGTACCGACAGCCACGGCACTTTCGCTTCATCATCCCAATGTTGGCTAAAGCGTTTTTGCGGATCGTTGATCAACTTCGCCACAATATCGTTGTACTTCACGTAGGTGTCTTTGCTCAGGTCGACGCCCAGTGATTTGAACAACTCAATTTGAGCTGACTCGAAATAGGGTTGGGTAGCCGGGTTTTTCTGCGCGTCAGGTTTGCTCCAGTCAATACCTGGCTCAACGGCGCGTTTTGGTACGCGTCCATAAAAGCCAATGCCCAGATTCATTTGACTCGGTTTCAGACCGGCTGCGAGATAGTTATTGACCACAAAATCGGCGCTGTACTTATCCGCCGCGGCGACCGTCGGCCATTGCGTCGAATCATACAGGTTCGAGTTGAAATATTGGGTGCCGTAAGCCATGTCATAGGTCATCAGGTTGATGTAGTCGAGCGATGGTGCAATGGCTTTTACATCCACCCAGCTTTTCGGACTTTCCGCATTCGCGCCCACGGCGATGGTCAGCAGTTTTTTATGCCCCAATGCGGCACGCAATTCTGTTAGCAGCGCGGTGAAGTTAGCGCGGTCAGCCGGTTGGCTTTCGACCAGTCCCCAGGCGCCGTTAACCGGATATTCCCAGTCGAGATCGATGCCATCCAGACCATATTTCGCAATTATCTCCTGTGCAGACTGAATAAACACTGCACGTGTTTCCTTCGTTGCTGCCGCGCCAGAGAATCCACGCGCTCCCCAGCCGCCGACGGAAAGCAAAACTTTCAGGTTTGGATTTTGTTTACGCAGCTGTGGAATTTTCAGCAAATCATCCTGCACTTTCTGTGAAAGCCAAATCTGATGCAGTTTGCTGGCGTCTTTTAAGGCGTCATTGGTCTCGTCTTTTTCGTTGTTGTAGACAAGGCCAAACGAATAGTTGAGATGGGTTATCTGGCGAACATCCAGTTTATTGATGTCGCCACCGGGACCGGCAGTGACGTCGCCGCCACCATTAAAGTAGCCAACTGACATCAGTGAACTGGCGGAAACAACGCTGGCGCAGAGCAGGGGTAATGCTGCCAACAAAGGCAATAGTTTCATCGGTGTTCCTCTTTGACATTTAAACAAGCAAACACGCCACGGAAATGGCGTGGCGAAAAAAACAGCACCCGCAGGTTAACAGTTTCATAACAGGAAAAATGCGAAGGGGTTCACGCCATTTTAGCGAAGCGGCAGCCACGTTCACTTGGGTTTCAGTTCATCTTTGCATTTATTTGTGATCTTGGTTGTGAAATGCAGATCAAAATCTGTGTTTTAAAGATTTGATGTTGACCTCAAAAATTATATGGATAAGTATGATGGTCACTGATGCAAAACTAAACACAAAGGAAAATTCCATGAAAGCACTGGCGAGATTTGGCAAGGCCTTTGGCGGCTACAAGATGATTGATGTTCCGGAACCGGTATGTGGTCCGGATGACGTTGTGATTGAAATTAAGGCTGCTGCTATCTGCGGCGCTGACATGAAACACTACAATGTCGACAGTGGATCCGAGCAGTTTAATTCGATTCGTGGTCATGAATTTGCGGGTCAAATTGTGCAGGTTGGCGACAAGGTTAAGGACTGGAAGGTGGGACAGCGAGTTGTGTCTGACAACAGCGGGCACGTTTGCGGCGTTTGTCCGGCCTGTGAACAGGGCGATTTTCTTTGTTGTACAGAAAAGGTGAATTTAGGTCTGGACAACAATACCTGGGGCGGTGGGTTTTCTAAATATTGTCTGGTCCCTGGGGAAATCCTCAAAATTCACCGCCATGCTCTGTGGGAAATCCCGGCAGGGGTAGATTATGAAGAGGCGGCTGTACTGGATCCTATCTGCAATGCCTACAAATCTATCGCTCAGCAATCCAAATTTCTTCCAGGCCAGGATGTGGTGGTCTTTGGTACCGGTCCGTTAGGACTCTTTTCTGTTCAAATGGCGCGCATTATGGGGGCCGTTAATATTGTGATGGTCGGGCTGGAAGAGGATGTTGCCGTACGCTTCCCGATCGCCAAAGAGCTGGGCGCGACAGCTGTCGTTAACGGTTCGACCGAAGATGTGGTTGCACGCTGCCAGGAAATCTGCGGTAAAGACAATTTGGGGCTGGTCATCGAATGCTCTGGTGCGAATATCGCCCTTAAACAATCAATCGAAATGCTGCGCCCGAATGGTGAAGTCGTTCGCGTCGGTATGGGCTTTAAACCTCTCGATTTCTCCATCAACGACATCACCGCGTGGAATAAAAGCATCATTGGCCATATGGCCTACGATTCCACATCCTGGCGCAACGCCATACGCCTGCTGGCCAGCGGCGCAATCAACGTTAAACCGATGATTACTCACCGTATCGGCCTGTCGCAATGGCGCGAAGGGTTTGACGCCATGGTCGATAAAACCGCGATTAAAGTCATCATGACTTACGACTTTGATGAATAACATGTCTATTAAAAGGACGTTATCGCATGGAACAAATAGCAAAACCGCACTGCGGCGCCAGGCTGGACAGGCTACCTGACTGCCGTTGGCACACATCGATGTTTGCGATGGTTGCTTTTGGATTACTGGTTTGTTGGAGTAATGCCGTTGGCGGATTAATTCTCGCGCAGTTAAAAGAGCTTGGTTGGACCGATAATTCCACCACCGCCACGTTTTCAGCCATTACGACAGCGGGAATGTTTCTCGGCGCGCTCGGTGGGGGAATTATCGGCGATAAAACCGGACGTAAAAACGCATTTATTTTATATGAAGCGATTCATATTATTTCTATGATCGTTGGCGCGTTTTCACCAAATATGACTTTCCTGATCGCCTGCCGTTTTGTAATGGGAGTTGGATTAGGCGCGCTGTTGGTGACTCTGTTTGCCGGGTTCACCGAATATATGCCAGGCAGGAATCGCGGCACCTGGTCAAGCCGGGTCTCGTTTATCGGTAACTGGTCTTATCCGCTCTGTTCGCTGATCGCGATGGGATTGACGCCGTTGATCAGCGCCGAATGGAACTGGCGCGTGCAGTTGATGATCCCGGCCGTACTGTCGCTGGTGGCGACCGTTATTGCCTGGCGTAGTTTCCCGGAGTCGCCTCGTTGGCTGGAATCCCGCGGACGCTACGCCGAAGCTGAAAAGGTGATGCGGGCCATTGAAGAAGGAGTTGTTCAGCAGACCGGCAAGCCACTGCCGCCTGTGGTATTTGAAGATGACGGCAAAGCCCCGCGCACGGTTCCTTACTCGGCCTTATTAACGGGTGTGTTACTGAAGCGCGTTATTTTAGGTTCCTTTGTCCTGATTGCCATGAACGTCGTCCAGTACACCTTAATTAATTGGCTACCGACAATATTTATGACTCAGGGCATTAATCTGAAAGACTCCATTGTCTTAAATACCATGAGTATGTTCGGCGCGCCGTTTGGAATTTTTATAGCCATGCTGGTAATGGATAAAATTCCCAGAAAGACAATGGGTGTGGGATTATTAGTGTTAATTGCCGTGCTGGGATATATCTATTCACTGCAAACCAGCATGCTACTGATTACGCTAATTGGTTTCTTCCTGATTACTTTTGTCTATATGTACGTTTGCTACGCCTCGGCAGTCTATGTTCCGGAAATATGGCCGACCGAAGCGAAACTTCGCGGTTCTGGTCTGGCGAATGCGGTAGGGCGTATCAGCGGTATCGCCGCGCCTTATGCAGTCGCGGTATTGCTTAACGGTTATGGAGTGACGGGTGTATTTGTACTGCTGGGTGCGGTCTCCATTATTGTCGCTGTCGCCATTGCTACCATCGGAATTGAAACCAAAGGCGTCTCTGTCGAAAGCCTCGGTATTGATGCAGTTACCAGCAAATAATATTGATGGGAAATAAAATGAAAAATTCAAAAGCGATATTAAAAACGCCGGGCACGATGAAAATTATTGCCGCCGATATCCCGGTACCCAAAGAGCATGAAGTACTGATCAAAATTGAATACGTAGGTATTTGCGGTTCAGATGTTCACGGTTTCGAATCAGGTCCCTTTATTCCGCCAAAAGACCCGAACCAGGAAATTGGCCTCGGACATGAATGTGCCGGTACGGTGGTGGCGGTAGGAAATCGCGTCAGTAAATTTAAACCGGGCGACCGGGTGAACATTGAACCCGGCGTGCCGTGCGGTCACTGCCGCTACTGTCTGGAGGGCAAATACAACATCTGTCCTGATGTCGACTTTATGGCCACGCAGCCTAATTATCGCGGCGCGCTAACCCACTATCTGTGCCATCCGGAGAGCTTCACTTACAAGTTGCCCGATAATATGGACACCATGGAAGGCGCGCTGGTAGAGCCTGCGGCGGTAGGGATGCATGCCGCAATGCTGGCGGACGTTAAACCGGGCAAGAAAATCGTCATTTTGGGGGCGGGCTGTATTGGTTTAATGACCCTGCAAGCCTGTAAATGTTTGGGTGCTACCGACATCGCCGTTGTTGATGTCCTGGAAAAGCGTCTGGCCATGGCCGAGCAGCTTGGTGCGACGACTGTGATCAACGGGGCGAAAGAGGACACCGTTGCCCGCTGTCAGCAGTTCTCCGGCGATATGGGGGCTGACATTGTTTTTGAAACTGCCGGCTCGGCGATCACCGTTAAGCAGGCTCCGTACCTGGTGATGCGCGGCGGGAAAATCATGATCGTTGGGACAGTTCCCGGTGATTCGGCGATTAATTTCCTCAAAATTAACCGCGAAGTCTCCATTCAGACTGTTTTCCGCTACGCCAACCGCTATCCGGTCACTATTGAAGCCATTTCCTCCGGGCGTTTCGATGTCAAGTCGATGGTGACGCATATTTATGATTATGAAGATGTTCAGCGCGCGTTTGATGAGTCAGTCAACAACAAACGCGAAATTATCAAAGGCGTTATTAAAGTTAACCATTAATTTATTGAAAAGGGAGAAACAACTATGCTGGCAGATATTAAATATTGGGAAAATGATGCCCAGAATAAACATTATGCGATTGCCCACTTTAACGTGTGGAATGCGGAAATGTTAATGGGGGTGATGGATGCGGCGGAAGAGTCTAAATCGCCGGTAATTATTTCATTCGGCACCGGCTTTGTGGGTAATACATCTTTTGAAGATTTTTCGCATATGATGGTTTCGATGGCGAAAAAAGCCTCAGTGCCGGTTATTACCCATTGGGACCACGGGCGCAGTATGGAAATTATCCATAACGCCTGGACTCACGGCATGAATTCACTGATGCGCGACGCCTCCGCTTTTGATTTCGAAGAGAATATTCGCCTGACTAAAGAGGCGGTGGACTTCTTCCATCCGTTGGGTATTCCGGTTGAGGCGGAGCTGGGCCACGTGGGGAATGAAACGGTTTATGAAGAAGCGCTGGCGGGCTATCACTATACCGACCCGAGCCAGGCGGCGGAATTTGTCGAGCGTACCGGCTGCGATTCTCTGGCGGTGGCGATTGGTAACCAGCACGGCGTTTATACCTCTGAGCCGAAACTGAATTTCGATGTGGTCAAACGCGTGCGCGAGGCGGTATCCGTTCCGCTGGTGCTGCACGGCGCGTCCGGCATTAGCGATGCGGATATCAAAAAAGCCATTTCATTAGGTATTTCGAAAATCAATATTCATACCGAACTGTGCCAGGCGGCAATGGCGGCGGTGCAGGAGAACCAGAATCAGCCGTTCCTGCACGTTGAGCGTGAAGTTCGCAAAGCGGTAAAAGAGCGCGCGCTGGAGAAAATCAAACTGTTTGGCTCTGACGGTAAAGCGGAATGACAATATGGATAATATCGAGGTTATTTGTATAGGGGCGGCAATTGTTGATATTCCCTTGCAACCAGTGAGTAAAAATATCTTTGATGTTGACTCTTATCCATTAGAACGAATAGCAATGACCACGGGAGGTGACGCTATTAATGAGGCGACGATTATTTCTCGCCTTGGCCATCGCACGGCGTTAATGAGTCGGATAGGTAATGATGCAGCCGGTTATTTTATTGTCGACCACTGCCATCGGGAGAATATTGATATTAAAAGCCTGAAGCAGGATGCTGATATTGATACTTCCATTAACGTAGGTTTAGTCACCGCTGATGGTGAACGCACCTTTGTGACTAACCGTAACGGCAGTTTATGGAAACTGAATATAAACGATGTTGATTTTGACCGATTCTCGCAGGCAAAGCTGCTGTCGCTGGCGAGTATTTTTAATAGTCCGCTGCTTGATGGCCAGGCGTTAACGGATATTTTCACTCAGGCCAAAGTGCATGGATTAATTATCTGCGCCGACATGATTAAACCACGGCTTAACGAAACGCTGGACGACATCCGTGAAGCGCTGAGCTACGTGGATTATCTGTTTCCCAATTTTGAAGAGGCAAAACTGCTCACCGGGAAAGATACGCTGGATGAGATTGCCGACAGTTTCCTGAATTGTGGTGTGAAAACCGTCGTGATTAAGACCGGCAAAAGAGGCTGCTTTATCAAACGTGTCGATATGAAAATGGTAGTCCCGGCCGTGTCGGGGATTACCGCCATCGACACCATCGGCGCGGGGGATAACTTTGCTTCAGGATTTATCTCCGCGCTGCTTGAAGGTAAGCCGCTTCGCGACTGCGCGCTGTTTGCTAATGCAACGGCGGCAATATCGGTACTGAGCGTGGGTGCGACGACGGGTGTGAAGAACAGAAAGCTGGTTGAACAACTTCTTGACGAATACGAAGGGTAATAGCGGCAGATGAAAATGATTCCTTTAGGCAGTACGGATATTACGCTTTCCCGCATGGGATTAGGTACATGGGCCATTGGCGGCGGTCCGGCATGGAATGGCGATCTCGATTTGCAGATTTGTATTGATACCATTGTTGAGGCGCATCGCTGCGGTATTAATCTGATTGATACCGCGCCAGGATACAACTTTGGCAACAGTGAAGTGATAGTCGGTCAGGCGCTGAAAAAGCTGCCGAGCAGCGAGGTAGTGGTTGAAACCAAATGCGGCATCGTCTGGGAGCGAACAGGCAGCCTGTTTAACAAAGTGGGCGATCGCCAGCTGTATAAAAACCTCACGCCTGAGTCGATTCGTGAGGAGGTTGATGCCAGCCTGCAAAGATTGGGTATCGACAGTATTGATATTTATATGACCCACTGGCAGTCGGTTGAACCCTGTTTTACGCCGATTGCGGAAACCGTAGACACGCTGAATACACTGAAAAAAGAGGGAAAAATCCGTTCGATTGGTGCGGCGAACGTCGATGCCGGGCATATAAGGGAGTATCTCAAACACGGTGAGCTGGATATCATCCAGGCCAAGTACAGCATTCTTGACCGGGCGCTGGAAGCTGATCTGCTGCCGCTATGCCAGCAGAATGGCATCATCGTGCAGGTATATTCACCGCTTGAGCAGGGGTTGTTGACTGGTACTATCACCCGAGATTATGTTCCTGGCGGCGCACGGGCTAACAAGGTTTGGTTTCAGCGGGAAAATATGCTGCGGGTGATTGATATGCTAGAGCAGTGGCAGCCACTGTGTGAAAAATACCGCTGCACAATCCCCGCATTAGCTCTGGCGTGGATTTTAAAGCAAAGCGATTTGATCACCTTACTGAGTGGTGCAACCGCACCTGAACAGGTTCGCGAGAACGTCGAGGCGTTAACCATTCCCCTGACAGATGATGATTCATTATTGATGAGGCGAATGGCGGAAGCGTTGGATATAAATTAAGTCGGATAGAATTGACCTCTGTTTCTGCGTAAAAAAGTATTGAAATCTGTGATTCAGACATGTTCTTTTGAAAATAAACATAGCCTGTGAGATACTAGGGTCTTATTATTACTTTGCAGGAAACAGAGGTGTCATCGTGGCGGCAAAAGACAGGATTCAAGCCATTAAGCAAATGGTGGCTAACGATAAGAAAGTGGCGGTATCTAATTTAAGTTCAATCTTTCAGGTGACTGAGGAAACGATTCGCCGCGATCTTGAAAAACTGGAAGATGAAGGTTTTTTGACCCGAACATATGGCGGTGCAGTGCTCAATACCACCGCGTTGTCCGACAATATTCATTTTTATAAGCGTGCAAAATCTTTCTTCGAAGAAAAGCAGATTATTGCCCGTAATGCATTACCGTTTATTAAAAATAAGACCACAATGGCTGCCGACTCCAGCAGTACCGCGATGGAATTATTAAAGCTGTTGAAGGAAAGAAACGATCTGACGTTGCTTACCAATTCGGCTGAAGCATTTCATGAGTTGGCGCAGTCAGAAATTAACGTGGTTTCTACCGGCGGTGAGTTGAATAAGAATACGCTGTCGCTGCAGGGAAGAATCACCAAGGAGATTATCAGCCGTTATCATGTTGATATCATGGTGATGAGCTGCAAAGGTTTGGATATGCAGAGTGGGGCGCTTGATTCTAATGAAGCGGAAGCGGAAATCAAAAAAACCATGATCCGCCAGGCGACTGAGGTGGCCCTGTTAGTTGATCACTCAAAGTTTGACCGTAAAGCTTTCGTTCAGCTCGTGGACTTTAGCCATATTAATTACCTAATAACCAATAAGGCACCGGGTGCAGAGTGGATTGCATTTTGCAAAGAGAATAATATTCAACTCGTTTATTAGCTATAACGAGGGTTGTGTCGATATTATTTTAAGTTTGCACCTGGCAAATGCCATAAGAATCTAATGATGATGGATGGCGCGGCAAAAATTTTTCTGCCGCGATCGCCATACTTTCTATTTAGCTGAATTTGAGGCATCCAGATGGAACAATGTGACCCTATCGGCGCAAGATTAGATCGCTTACCTTTATCTCGATTTCATTTTCGTATTTTTGGAATTATTAGTTTTAGTTTGTTAATAACTGGTTTTCTCAGCTATTCCGGGAATGTGGTATTAGCAAAACTAGTCAGCACAGGCTGGTCAAACAATTATCTCAATGCCGCGTTTACCTCAGCGCTGATGTTCGGTTACTTTATCGGTTCGCTAGCCGGTGGCTTTATTGGTGATTATCTCGGTCGACGCAAAGCGTTCCGCGTCAATTTGTTAATCGTCGGGGTCTCAGCCTGCGCTGCAACGTTTGTACCCAACATGTACTGGCTTATTTTCTTCCGCTGTCTGATGGGGATTGGAATGGGGGCGCTAATTATGGTGGGCTATGCCTCATTTACAGAATTCATTCCACCCGCGGTTCGTGGGAAATGGTCTGCCCGTCTGTCATTTGTCGGCAACTGGGCACCAATGCTATCTGCGGCAATTGGCGTCGTGATTATTGCACTTTTAAGCTGGCGGGTGATGTTTCTGCTCGGCGGCATGGCAATGCTGTTGGCCTGGTATCTGTCGGGAAAATACTATATTGAATCCCCGCGTTGGCTGGCTGGCAAAGGGCAGAGAAGCGAAGCTGAAAAACATCTTATGCAGGTGGAATCGCAAATTGAGAAAGAAAAAAACATCACTTTACCATCCTGCCGGAACGAATGCTCGTCGGCGGATTTAAGCACGATAAGTGGTTCATTTTGGCTCTTGTTTAAGGGGCCAATGTTGCGCTGTACACTGGTGGCGATCACGGTGCTTATTGCAATGAATATTTCGCTCTATACCATTACGGTATGGATCCCGACGATATTTGTTAATTCGGGAATCGATGTAACGAAATCCATATTTATGACCGCGATAATTATGATTGGCGCGCCGGTTGGGATATTTATTGCCGCGTTAATTATCGATCGCTTTCCTCGGCGATTGTTTGGCTCATTCTTGTTGATTATTATCGCCTTGCTTGGGTATTTCTATTCGCTTCAAACTGAAGAGTGGGCAATTCTGAGCTACGGGCTGGTGATGATTTTTTTTCTGTATATGTATGTCTGCTTTGCCTCTGCAGTTTATGTCCCGGAACTATGGCCCACGCATCTTAGATTGAGAGGATCGGGTTTTGTGAATGCGGTGGGGAGGATTGTCGCTGTGTTTACGCCTTATGGCGTCGCTATTTTGTTGACCCGCTATGGCTCGGTTACGGTCTTTATCGTGCTAGGAGTAATGTTGGTGCTATGCGCGCTGATTCTTTTTTGTTTTGGCATCGAAACACGCAAAGTATCGCTGGAAGAGATTTCAGCGCTGGCCTGAGATAACGCGCCGACAGGAGTGACCCTGTCGGCATCGCTTACGGCTGGGTTTCCAGCCAGTCGTCCAACGTATACAGCGTTGCGCCCGCAGCCGCCATTTCCATAAAGGCGTTTGCACTGTCCTGGGGGTGAATATTAACGCCACGGCAGCCGTCGGTTATAACGCTGACGGTGTAGCCAAGATCGAGCGCGTCCAGTACGGTGAATTTGACGCAATAGTCGGTAGCCAGACCCATGATGATGAGCTCGGCAATGCGGTGTTCGAGTAGCCATGCATTCAGCGCGGTTGCCTGACGACGACCGTTATCAAAAAAAGCACTGTAGCTATCGACCAGCGGGTTCTCACCTTTAGTGAACGTTTGAGTTATCGCACGCTGGTTCAGCAGCGGATGCAGGGCGGCGCCTTCGCTGTTTTGTACGCAATGATCGGGCCAGAACGTCTGCGCCAGACCATCAAGTTGTCCCTGGCTGTAGGGCTCGACCTGATGCTGGCTGGCAAAACTACCGTGATTAGCCGGGTGCCAGTCCAGACTGGCAACGACCGTGTCGCCGCGTATGGCACACCAGTCAATCAGGCGGTTGGCGATATCGATTGTGCTATCACCTTGTGGGACCGCGAGGGCACCACCGGCACAAAAGTCATTTTGTAAATCGACCAACAGTAAGGCTCGGGCCATGGGCATAGACTCCTTTAATCGTCAGGCGTGAGCTCACCACGCAGATTTTGCGTCATTGCTTCACGAATTGTCTGCGTATCCAGTCCCTGACTCAGCAAATAGTGCAGTTTGGTGAGTGTGGCTTCGACGGTCATATCCGCGCCGCCAATCACGCCAGCATGCGCCAGCGCATTCCCTGTCGCGTAGCCCCCCATGTTCACCTTGCCGGACATACACTGCGTAAGGTTCACCACCACAATGCCACGCGAGCTCGCATCTTCAAGTTCTTTCAGGAATTCTTTATTCTGCGGCGCATTGCCCACGCCGTAGGAGCGCAAAATTAATGCTTTTACCGGCTGGCGCAGGAAGTTGCGTACCACGTCAGCGGAGATCCCAGGATAAATAGTGACCACGCCAATCGGTTGCGGAGTTATAGGATGGACAATCAACTCACCGGTGCCGTGAGGTGCGGGCGGTGTTCCCAGCCGACGAATGTGGATCCCGGCTTCCAGCAGTGGTGCAAGGTTGGGTGAGGCAAACGCGTCAAAACCATCAGCATGCGCTTTAGTGGTCCGGTTACCGCGAAACAGTCGGTTGTTGAAAAACAGGGTCACTTCATTGATCGGATAATTTGCTGCAACGTACAACGCATTCAGCAAATTGATTTGTCCGTCAGAACGTAGCTCTGCTAATGGGATTTGTGACCCTGTCACAATGACTGGCTTGCCCAGATTCTCCAGCATAAATGAGAGCGCCGAAGCCGTAAACGCCATGGTGTCAGTGCCGTGCAGTATGACAAAACCATCGTAATCGTCGTAGTGCGCTTTAATGTCTTCAGCAATATGCTGCCAGTCTTCTGGCGTCATGTCTGAGGAATCCATCAGCGGGACGTATTCGTGGATGGTGAAGTCTGGCATCTCTGGGCGGTGGAATTCAGGCATCAGTGCCAGCTGACGCTGGAGATGACCGGAAACAGGAATATAACCCTGTTCTGAGCGCTGCATACCAATGGTACCGCCGGTATAGGCAACGTAAATCGATTTCTTTTGCATGGGCGTCACAGGTTAAGTTGTGCATAAACAGGCGCAGTATAAAGTCCCCCCTGAAAAAATACAGTGCAAATGACGCATACCTGCCATCCGATCAATATGTCATTTATGTTCAGTGCCTTGTCCCGTTTGTTCAGTGTGGTTTTGCTCCCTCGGCCCTACAGTAGCAGCCTTGCTTTTTGGATATAGCGATTGCCGTTATCATGTTTCGTCCTAATGACAATACGCATGGAGCCTGAAGTGAAGAAAGACCTGAGAATTTTTCAGCCAGGCGAGTGGGCGGATGGAGACATCATTACGGCTATCGATGCGAGTCAGACAGAGACACCGCGCAGACCACAGTTGAATGTCGGCATTCTTCTGTGGCCGGAATTTCCTCTGCTGGCGCTGGCGGGGTTAACCGATGCGTTACGTCATGCGGCGGATATGGGGGATGATAGCCAGAAAATTCGCTGCTCCTGGCGTCTGATGAGCGCTACACCAGACCGACCTGTTCTAAGCAGTTCAGGAATGGCGATGATGCCGGATAGCGCATTCGTTGCACCGGAACAATTTGATTATGTGGTGGTGATTGGCGGCTTGCTGCGCAGTATGGCGAAAGCCGATCGGGCCGCGCGACGTTACCTGCATCTTGCGCATCAGCTCAACATTCCGCTGGTAGGTATCTGCACGGGCAGCTTTGTTCTGGCGCAAGAAGGTTTCCTCAATGGGCTGATGGCGGCGATTCATCCCTGGCATCTGAATGATTTTAAAACGCAATTTCCTCAGCTGGCTGCCCGTAGCGGGGTCGATTTTGTTGAGGAAAAAGGGATTCTGACATGTCCGGGGGGCATTTCGACGATAGGGCTGGCAACAGAGCTTATTCGCCGCCACTGTGGTCCCGACAGGGCGACAAAAGCCATCTTCCAGATGTCCGTCCCCAACCGCATAGACAGCACGTCAGTGGCGGTCTCCAGAGCGATAGGTTTTACCCACGTGAGCGACAGTCGGTTACGCAAAGCGGTCTTTTTAATTGAGCAAGGGCTGGTAAAGCCCATATCGACCCGCTGGCTGGCCGCAGAAGTCAACCTGAGCCCTCGACAACTTACCCGGTTGTTTAACGCCGAGTTCGCCCAGTCGCCAGGAGAGTTTATCCGACGTGCGCGTTTGCGTTATGCCCACTGGCTGCTAATGAATTCTGGAGAGAGCGTCACGGAGATTGCGCTGCGTCTGGGATTTAGCGACTGTGCGCACTTTATTCGTTTGTTTAGTCGGGAGTTTGGCTGTACGCCTGGAGATTGTCGCAGTACGCGACATCAGAATGCATAAAAAATGCTGCCCCGACTTGGGGCAGCATTGGCAGATTAGCGAACGTTGGCGCAGGTCAGGCAAAACGCATAGCGGTTTTGCGGATCGTTAAACGCGGCCAGCTTATCGCTCTCCGCTTTAACCGTACTCGCCGCAGAAGCGAGCGGCGCCGGGAGCATCGCCTGGATCGCTTCAGGCAGCATGGCACGAACGGAACCGGACATGCTGTCCATCACCATATCAACGAATGTCGGTTCGTCCTGATAATACTCAATGTGCCATTGCTTCAGTTTGGCCAGCTCAGCCGCTTTCGCCACGGCGTCATCAAAATCACCCAGACTGTCTACTAGACCGTTGGCTTTCGCATCCTGGCCGGTCCAGACGTGGCCCTGCGCGATTTTGTCAATCTGCTCAGGCGTTGTCTTACGCGCATCTGCGACCAGCGTGATAAAGCGCTTATAGCCGTTCTCGATGCTCAGTTGCATCATTTGCTGCACTTCAGGTGGTAACGCTTTGGTGATGGAGATATCCGCCAGTGGGGATGTCGCCACGCCGTCGGTGTGTACACCAATGGAATCCAGACTGTTTTCCACAGTGTTGATCACGCCAAAGATCCCGATTGAACCGGTCAGCGTGCTGGGGTTCGCCACCATGTAGCTTGCTGGGGTGGAGATCCAGTACCCGCCGGATGCCGCCATGCCGCCCATGGACACGACAACCGGCTTGCCTGCCGCTTTTGCCGCAGCCAGCTCAGCGCGAATGACTTCGGAAGCGCTGACGCTGCCGCCAGGGCTGTTCACGCGCAGCACAATTGCTTTCACTTTCGGATCAAGACGCGCTTCGCGGATCTGCGCGGCAGTCGTGTCACCGCCCACATTCCCAGGGGTTTCTTCACCGTCCATAATTGCGCCATTCGCGAAGACGACGCCAATGCTGTCCCCAGTATCCGCTGGCGTTTTCAGCGAGTAATCGTAATAGCTGACGGCGCGATAATTTTTATCCGCTTTGCTCCAGCCAAACTGTTTGGTCAGCATTTTTTCGACTTCAGCGCTGGAAGCGAGTGCATCCACCAGTTTGTTGTCGAGCGCATATTTCGCGGTATCACCATCGACTTTTGTCAAACCGTCCAGCATGGCCTGTGCGCCCGGGAACACCTGCTGAGCAGGGATCTGGCGGTTGGCAGCGACCGTGTCGAGATAGTTCTGCCACAGCTCGCCGATCCAGCGGCTGTCGGCCTCGCGCGCGGCAGGAGACATATCATCACGAATGAACGGTTCTACGGCAGACTTATAAGTCCCGACACGGAACACGTGCGTGGAAACTTTCAGCTTGTCGAGCAGGGACTTGTAGTACAAACCGTTGGTGGCAAAGCCGTGCAGATCAACGGAACCCTGCGGAGAGAGATAAATTTTATTGGCGAAACTGGCGAGGTAGTACTGCCCCTGGCTGAAGTTATCGCCCACGGCAAAGACCGGTTTGCCGCTGTCGCGGAATTCCCGCAGCGCTTTACCGATATACTGCATGGAAGGCTGGTCGGCCCCGGCAAAATTTTTCAGATCCATCACTATGCCAGTGATGTTGCGATCATCTTTTGCCTGGCGAATAGTATTCACGATATCGAACAGGGAGTTTTCCTGCAGACGATCGGAACTGGCGCCAAACAGCTGACGACCAATAACGCTTAAGCGACTGGTGCTCGAAGGCTTATCGACAATCACCCCCGAGATATCCAGCAGCAGTGCGCCTCGCTCAGCGTGTTCACTGGTATTGCTGCTGCTGACCTGCATCCAGATGCCCACGCCCACCAGCACCAAGAAGATGAAGAACAGGTTAAGCACAAATTCACGGACGAAATTCAGTAATCGCCATGTCCATTTAAAAAATCCGGCAATAAATCGCCACAGGGTTCGCATGTATTCTCCCTACCGATTAACAATACGCCATCCCGAAATTCCGGAGAAAGGCGATAAGATGAGGCTATCGTAAAGACCCGACAGGCACTTGTCAGCAGGAATCACCGCCTGTGCTGTAACAAAATCCGCTCACGTGTTAATTTTGTGAACAAATCTCATTGTTGGAGTTAAGCAAATGGATGCACTCGAATTACTGATTACCCGTCGTAGCGCCTCTCGTCTCGTCGAGCCGGCCCCGACAGGAGAGCAGCTGCAAAACATTCTGCGTGCGGGAATGCGCGCGCCAGACCACAAAACGCTGCAACCGTGGCAATTCTTTGTCATTGAGGGCGAAGGGCGTGAGCGTTTTAGCGCGGTGCTTGAAAAAGGGGCGATTGCCGCAGGCAGTGACGAGAAAGCCCAGGAAAAAGCGCGCAGCGCACCGTTTCGCGCGCCGTTGATTATTACCGTGGTGGCGAAATGTGAAGAAAACGACAAGGTTCCTCTGTGGGAACAAGAAATGTCTGCCGGTTGTGCGGTGATGGCTATGCAGATGGCCGCAATTGCCCAGGGCTTTGGCGGTATCTGGCGCAGTGGTGCATTAACCGAAAGTGCGGTCGTTCGCGAAGCATTCGACTGTCGCCCGCAAGATAAAATCGTCGGTTTCCTCTATCTGGGCACACCGCAGCTAAAAGCATCCACGACGATTAACCTTGCCGATCCGAGCGCATTCGTCCGTTATTTCTGATATCAACGGCAAAACTGTCTGGATTCTGAGCAAAGACACCCGAATTCAGACAGTCACTCTTACCACATCAAGGAATGAGCGCTACCATATCCGGATTGCAATGACAGGAGATGTCCATGAGCGAGCAAGCTATTCGTTTAACGCAATACAGCCACGGAGCCGGTTGCGGTTGTAAAATTTCCCCAAAAGTGCTGGAAACCATCCTGCACAGCGAGCAGGCGAAGTTTGTTGATCCGAACTTACTGGTGGGTAATGAAACCCGCGACGACGCGGCCGTATACGATCTGGGAAACGGCACCAGCGTTATCAGCACCACCGATTTCTTTATGCCGATTGTCGATAATCCGTTTGATTTTGGACGCATCGCCGCGACTAACGCCATCAGCGATATTTTCGCCATGGGCGGCAAACCGATTATGGCAATTGCTATTCTGGGCTGGCCGCTGGATAAACTGGCACCGGAAATCGCCCGCGAAGTCACCGAAGGCGGACGCTTTGCCTGCCGTCAAGCGGGTATTGCGCTGGCGGGCGGCCACTCTATCGATGCCCCAGAGCCTATCTTTGGCCTTGCGGTAACCGGCGTTGTGCCGACCGAACGCGTGAAGAAAAACAGCACCGCTGAGGCAGGGTGTAAGTTGTTCCTGACCAAGCCTCTGGGCATAGGTGTTCTGACAACCGCAGAGAAAAAATCACTGCTTAAGGAAGAACATAAAGGACTGGCGACAGAAGTGATGTGCCGGATGAACATTGCCGGTGCGGCATTCGCCGATATTGACGGCGTGAAAGCCATGACCGATGTTACCGGTTTTGGTCTGCTGGGGCATCTGAGTGAGATGTGCCAGGGCGCAGGCGTTCAGGCACAGATCGTCTACCAGGATATTCCTAAGCTGCCTGGCGTTGAAGAATACATCGCGCAGGGCGCGGTGCCGGGTGGTACCCAACGTAACTTTGCCAGCTACGGACACCTGATGGGTGAAATGCCGCAATCGGTACGCGATCTGCTGTGCGATCCGCAAACTTCAGGTGGTCTACTGCTGGCGGTAACGCCGGAAGCTGAAGCCGAAGTGAAAGCGGCAGCGGCGCAGTTCGGTATCGATCTCACCGCCATTGGTGAGTTAGTGGAAGCTCGTGGCGGTCGTGCCATGGTTGAGATTCGTTAACTCGATGCGGTTGTTTATTGCCGAAAAACCAAGTCTGGCGCGTGCTATCGCCGATGTGCTGCCGAAGCCGCATCGCAAAGGCGATGGTTTTATTGAATGCGGAAATGGACAAGTGGTGACCTGGTGTATTGGTCACCTGCTTGAACAGGCGCAGCCGGATGCCTACGACAGTCGTTATGCTCGCTGGAGTCTCGTCGATCTGCCGATTGTCCCTGAAAAGTGGCAACTGCAACCGCGTCCCTCGGTGACCAAACAGCTCAACGTCATTAAGCGCTTTTTGCATGAAGCCAGCGAAGTTATTCACGCCGGTGACCCCGATCGTGAAGGGCAACTGCTGGTGGATGAAGTGCTGGATTACCTGCAACTGGCACCTGAAAAGCGCCAGAAGGTGCAGCGTTGCCTGATTAACGACCTCAACCCGCAGGCCGTTGAGCGGGCTATTGAGCGGTTGCGCGCCAACAGTGAGTTTATCCCGCTGTGCGTGTCGGCACTGGCGCGAGCGCGTGCGGACTGGTTGTACGGTATCAATATGACGCGCGCTTACACCATTCTTGGACGTAACGCGGGCTATCAGGGCGTACTTTCGGTCGGTCGCGTACAAACGCCGGTGCTTGGGCTGGTTGTGCGTCGCGATGAAGAGATAGAGAACTTCGTCGCCAAAGACTTCTTCGAAGTGAAAGCGCATATCGTAACGCCCGCCGATGAGCGGTTTACCGCTATCTGGCAGCCGAGCGAAGCGTGTGAGCCGTATCAGGATGAAGAAGGGCGCTTGCTGAACCGCACGCTGGCTGAACACGTGGTGAACCGCATTAACGGTCAACCGGCGATAGTCACCAGCTATAACGATAAACGGGAATCAGAATCCGCGCCGTTGCCGTTCTCGCTGTCTGCGTTGCAGATTGAAGCGGCGAAGCGCTTCGGTTTAAGTGCGCAAAACGTTCTGGATATCTGCCAGAAGCTGTATGAAACCCATAAGTTGATTACCTATCCGCGTTCGGATAGCCGTTATCTGCCGGAAGAACACTTTGCCGGACGTCACGCGGTACTGAACGCGATTAGCGTCCATGCGCCGGATCTGCTCCCGCAGCCGGCGGTCAATCCCGATACGCGAAATCGCTGTTGGGACGACAAAAAAGTGGATGCGCACCACGCCATCATTCCTACCGCGCGCAGTTCGTCCATCAATCTGAATGACAACGAAGCGAAAATTTACAACCTGATTGCCCGTCAGTATCTGATGCAATTTTGCGCAGATGCGGTATTCAGGAAGTGCGTCATTGAGCTGGACATCGCCAAAGGCAAGTTTGTCGCTAAAGCCCGTTTTCTGGCGGAAGCCGGATGGCGCACGCTGCTCGGCAACAAAGAGCGCGACGAAGATAATGACGGGACGCCGCTGCCGGTGGTGGCAAAAGATGACGAACTGCTGTGCGAAAAAGGCGAAGTAGTTGAACGTCAGACCCAGCCCCCGCGGCACTTTACTGATGCAACTCTGCTGTCAGCGATGACCGGGATTGCGCGATTCGTGCAGGATAAAGATCTGAAAAAGATCCTGCGCGCAACGGATGGTTTAGGTACGGAAGCGACGCGCGCCGGAATTATCGAGCTGCTGTTTAAGCGCGGGTTCCTGGTGAAAAAAGGACGTTATATCCATTCGACTGACGCGGGAAAAGCGCTGTTCCACTCGCTGCCAGAAATGGCGACGCGCCCGGACATGACAGCGCACTGGGAATCTATCCTGACCCAAATCAGCGAAAAGCAGTGTCGCTATCAGGATTTCATGCAGCCGCTGGTGGGAACGCTGTATCAGCTTATCGATCAGGCGCGCAGCACACCGGTACGACGCTTTCGTGGAATTGCCGCGCCGGGCGGTAGTGGTAGCGATAAGAAAAAAAGCGCGCCGCGTAAACGTCCGGCGAAAAAAAGCCCGCCATCTGAAGAGGCGGGCCTGTAAGTTTGTAAGCCTGATAAGCATAGCGCATCAGGCTTAGCCGGATGCGGCACCCGTGCCTAATCCGGCCTGCAGAGACAATATTAAATCACGCCCTGACCCAGCATCGCGTCGGCAACCTTCACGAAGCCCGCGATGTTGGCGCCACGTACGTAGTTGGTCTGCTTGCTTTCGCCGCCGTATTCAACGCAGGCATGGTGAATATCCAGCATGATGTGGTGCAGGCGCGCATCCACTTTCTCCGCTTTCCAGCCCAGACGAGCGGCGTTTTGCGCCATTTCCAGACCGGATGTCGCTACGCCACCGGCGTTGGCGGCTTTACCCGGTGCGAACAGTACGCCCGCCTCGAGGAACAGATCGGTGGCCTCGATAGTGGTCGGCATGTTTGCCCCTTCGGCGACTGCTTTCACGCCGTTGGCGATCAGTACGCGCGCTGCATCGACATCCAGTTCATTCTGAGTGGCGCACGGCAGGGCGATATCGACCGGAACCGACCACGGCTGTTTGCCTTCCAGATAGGTCAGGCCAAACTCACGGGAGTAATCCGCCACGCGACCGTCACGGCTGTCTTTGATCGCGCACAGACGCGCCAGTTTTTCTTTAGTAAATCCGCTTTCGTCGACCACGGTACCGCTGGAATCGGAGGCGGTAACTACTCGCGCGCCAAACTCCATGGCTTTCTCAATGGCGAATTGCGCCACGTTGCCGGAGCCAGAAACCGCCACGCGCATGCCTTCAAAGCCCAGACCATGGCGTTTGAGCATTGCTTCGGTGAAGTACACCAGACCGTAGCCGGTGGCTTCCGGGCGGATCAGGCTGCCGCCAAAAGAGAGACCTTTACCGGTAAAGACGCAGGCGCTGTTGTTGGACAGTTTTTTCATCATCCCGGCCATAAAGCCGACTTCACGACCACCCACGCCGATATCGCCCGCCGGGACGTCGGTATCAGGACCTAAATGGCGGAACAGTTCGGTCATCAGTGCCTGGCAGAAACGCATGATTTCGCCTTCGCTTTTACCTTTCGGATCGAAATCGCTCCCGCCTTTACCACCGCCCATTGGCAGCGTGGTGAGGGCGTTCTTAAAGGTCTGCTCGAAACCCAGGAATTTCAGGATCGACAGGTTCACGGAAGGGTGGAAACGCATACCGCCTTTGTACGGGCCAATGGCAGAGCTAAACTGTACGCGCCACGCGCGGTTGACCTGCACCTGATTGCGATCGTCCAGCCAAACTACGCGGAACTGGATCACGCGCTCCGGTTCTACCAGACGTTCCAGCAACGACATCTGACGATAACGCGGGTTCTGCTCAAGAAAGGGCCACAGCGTCGTCATTACCTCACGAACGGCTTGCGCGAACTCGGTTTGATTCGGGTCGCGCTTTTGCACATGGTTGAGAAATGACTCCAGAGAACATGTCTGATCCATAGATATAAGAACCTCTTATGTATTGATATGGTTATATTTTTGATATTTATGTTATGTGTTGTGCAGTTTTTGACTATACCATCAGCAGTGTGACGTGACGCAAGAAAAAATTAACCCCGCTAAGTAAATTAATATTGCGCCGTGGGTCATAACCAAAAGCGATGATGGAAGGGACTAAAGTTTCTGCCGATTTATACCGTTATACTGAACATAAATGTCAGTTAAAAAGGAAAGACAATGCGCCGTTTAATCATGGCAGGAGCGTTGGTACTGGTGTCCAGCGCGACGCTGGCAAATCAGCTTTATCGCCCGGATGTGCAGGTGAATGTACCGCCGGAAGTGTTCAGTTCCAGCGGTCAGCGGGCTCAGCCCTGTAGCCAGTGCTGTATTTATCAGGATCAAAACTACTCTGAAGGGGCGGTGATTAAAGCCGATGGCGTTCTGTTGCAGTGCCAGCGCGATGATAAAACGATCAGCACGAATCCGCTGGTCTGGCGGCGCGTAAAAGGATAAACGCCTCTAACAACGGGATATCGGCGGGTGCCAGCGGATAACGCAGCGCCTCTTCGGGTGAGCACCAGACGATATCCTGATGTTCAAACGCTCTCAATTCCCCCTGAAAAGACGGTACATGCCAGGCGTGTAGGTGAATCAATCGGCCTGAAACCTCGCGTTGATGACTGGCAATGTAGCGCCCCACGACCGCCTCAATGCCCAACTCTTCACGCAGTTCACGGATCAGCGCCTCGGGCTGACTTTCGCCAGATTCAACCTTACCGCCGGCAAACTCCCACATGCCTGACTGATCCGCATGCAGCGGACGCTGAGCCAGTAAAATTTTGCCATCACGTTCAATGATAGCGGCGACCACGTCGAGGGTTTTCATCATATTCATCAAGATCTAACAGCAGAAAATGACATACTATCGTTATCTTTGTTTTATCTAAAGTATTCAGGAGCCACCGTTGAACGAACCTCAGTCGTGGGTAAAGCCGTTAACGCGTATCCCTTCCAGTTTAAAACCGCTCGTTGCCACGCAGAAAAAACATTATGGCGATGTGCTGCATCCCACGCGTTGGTGGGGGCGGATGCCGTTTCTGTTCTGGCTGGTGGCGCTGTTTGTCGGGTTTCTGGAGCGTAAAAAGGCGCGCTTAACGCCGGTGATGCGCGCGCTGTTGATGACCCGCATTTCTCAGGTCTGCCACTGCGCTTTCTGTGTTGATGCGAATAGTTTACGGCTGGCAGAACGCTGTGGCGCGCTGGATAAAGTCATGCAGGTTGCCAACTGGCAAGATTCGACGCTGTTTAGCGCTGAAGAACGCGTAGCGCTGGCCTATGCCGATGCGGTTACCGCAACGCCTCCACAGGTTGACGATGCGCTGAAAGTGCAGATGAAGCAGCATTTTACCGATGATGCCATTACGGAAATGACCGCGCTGATTGCGTTTCAAAATCTCTCGGCGCGTTTTAATGCCGCTCTCGATATTCCCTCGCAGGGACTGTGCGACAGTTTTAAAGGACGCCCGCATGCTTGACCGCCATCTTCATCCACGATTAAAACCGCTGTTGCATCGGTGCGTAGGTATTATTGATAAACCGGCGATTACCCCGGACGGACTTACGCTGGTCGGATTTGCCATTGGCGTGCTGGCGTTGCCATTTCTGGCGTTAGGCTGGTATCTGGCGGCGCTGGTGGCCATTGTGCTCAATCGGTTGTTTGACGGGCTGGATGGGGCGCTGGCGCGGCGCAGAGGACTAACCGACGCGGGCGGATTTCTCGATATTTCGCTCGATTTTTTGTTTTACGCCCTTGTGCCGTTTGGTTTTATTCTTGCCGCTCCGGCGCAAAATGCGCTGGCAGGCAGTTGGCTGTTGTTCGCGTTTATTGGCACCGGTAGCAGCTTTCTGGCCTTCGCCGCACTGGCAGCGAAACATCAGATTGATAACCCCGGTTACGCGCATAAATCGTTTTATTATCTTGGCGGGCTGACCGAAGGAACTGAGACAATTTTGCTGTTTGTGTTGGGGTGTCTGTTCCCGGACTATTTTGCCGTGCTGGCGTGGGTCTTTGGCGCGCTGTGCTGGATGACAACGTTCACCCGGATCTGGAGCGGATATCTGACGCTGAAAACCGTTCAGCGTCAGGCGTAAGGTAATGCGTTGCCGGATGCGCTTCGCTTATCCGGCCTACAACGATGATATATCCAGGCTGGGTAAAGCGTTCTCGCCGCATCCGGCAATAATGCCAGTCTTACTTGCTGGCGTCCGGACCCCGTTCACCGCTGGCGACCGGGTTTTTCGGATTGCTGCTCCACTCGTACCAGCCACCATCGTAAACAGAGACGTTTTTCCAGCCCATCGCGCGGGCATACATAAACGTTTCTGAAGCACGCCAGCCGGTACCGCAATAGAAAGAGACCTGTTGATTCGGCAGGATATTCCATTGCTTCCACATGGCGGCGATGTCATCCGCGCTGCGCATGGTGCCATCCGGGTTATGGAAATCTTCCATGTGGGTGGAGTCGCTGCCCGCGTGGCCCCAACGCGCGCCTGCGATCTCACCTTTTGGCTTAATGTAGCTGTAACCGCTGGTGGTACCGACAAATTCCGGCCATGAACGAATGCTCACCAAAGATGCATCCTGGCGATGCAGCAGACCGCGCGCCTGTTCCATATCCAGCATAAGCTGCGGCTGGGCAGGGATTTTCACGCCGAAATCAGGCTCTGGTTTCACCGTTGGCGGAGTGCCGCGTTCGACCGGTAAACCTGAGTCGGACCAGGTTTGCCAACCGCCGTCGAGCAGACGAACGTCTTTCACGCCTGCGTACAGCATAATTTGCGCCACGCGAGCGGCGGCATAGACATCGCGGCCGTATAAAATTACCGTGGTGTCGTGGCGGATACCGTGTTTCGCCAGCATCGCTTTAAGCTGCTCGTCGGAAACTTTATTCCACAGCGGTTCGCTTTCAACTTCATTGGTATCAATGTAACCCGCGCCGGGGATGTGGCTGAGCAGATACAGCTTCGGCGCGCCCCAGGCGGCTTCAATCACTTTCCAGTCACCCGCCGGTTTGGCAGTCACGTCTTTACCCTGCTGAAGATTGTGCAGCCACTGTGGGTAAACCAACTGTTCGAAGTGCGGCAGACGTTGCAGACGCGCAGGATCTGTCAGCGCATCGCTGAGGGTTGAAATCTGGTTAAAGCCAACTTTTTGCAGACGGGATTTAACGGCCTGCATGTCGTTATCACTGCCATATAGCGCCACCGGAGCGTCGGTCTTAAGTTGATGTGACTTAACCCAGGCGCTGAGTTGTTCATCATTCATCTTGTCGAGCCAGGCGGCAGACAGGTTCAGTGCGGAAGGTTCGTGTCCTGAAGGACCATTGAGCGATTGTGGCCAGCCGTTGTAAAAAGCGCTCTGACGGGTATCGATCGCCGCGCCTTGCTTTTGCTGTAACTGGTTGAGGGTGAGCGTCTGTGCTGTTTCAGCAGCCCAGGAAGAAGCGCAAGCGAGCCCTAAAGCCAGTGCCAGCGCGGTCATTTGAGAAACACGTTTCATCGAATAGCCTGACGTTGAAAAAAAGAAGACGACATTCTGTGCCACCAGTTACGTAAAAACCTTGCGTTAACGCAGCATATCGCCACATTCACGCCCAGTTTTCCATCTGAAATACGCGGCCTGCAGGCGGCACGTCCTGCGCATCATGCGTGACTTGTACCACCGGGATCCCCAGCTTACGCACCTCGGTGAAGACCCATTGGCGAAAGTTATCGCGTAGCGACGCATCCAGCCTGCTAAAGGGTTCATCAAGTAACAGCGCCTGGGGCTGCGCCAGTAGTGCGCGGAGCAGGGCGACACGTGAGCGTTGTCCGCCGGAGAGTGATGCCGGATCGCGCGAATAAAAACCTGCCAGGTCAGCGCGCGCGAGAGCGCATTCAATCTCATGGCGTCTGGCGGGACCTTGCAGGCTGGCGGGTAAGGCCAGCAGTAAATTCTGCCCAACGCTGAAATGGTCAAACAGCAGCGCATCCTGGAACAAAATGCCAATCTGGCGCTGCGCGGTAGGTAACGTATCGATGCGTCGTTCATTAAGCCACAGTTCGCCTGAGGCCTGGAACTGGGGAGACAACGCCCCGATCATCCATGAAAACAGCGAAGATTTCCCGCTGCCGGAAGGTCCCATAATTGTGACGATGTCACTTTTGTTAACCTGAAAATTAACGTCTTTCACCAGCGCTTTCACGCCCTGGTACAACGAAGCGCCTCGTACAGTAAGCATTAGCGAAGTCCTTGTCGAAAGCGGCCAATCCACGCGGTGAGAAAGGCTGCAAGTGCGAAAACGAGCAGTGGTAAAAGCAACTGCCACAACGCCTGTGTTGCCAGAATCGCACTGCTACCGCCGCTGCTTAATGCCACCGCTTCGGTGGTTAACGTGGGATAGCGTCCGGCACCTAGCCACAGCGTTGGCATATACTGGGCGATACTAACCGAGAAGCCAACCGCGAAGGCAATCAATGCCGGGCGTGCCAGCTGTGGGCATTTCACCAGCCAGAATATCCGCCACCGCGTCCAGCCCAGGGTTTGCGCAATCAAAATTAATCGTGGGTCAATGCGCTGCCACGCCGGTTTAAGCACAAATAGCATCCAGGGCATCACCCACAGCAGGTGGCCCCAGATAATGGTCGTCATCAGTCCATCTTGTTCGGCATATAACGCCAGCAGATATTGTCCGGTTACCAGCGGTAGCGCAGGCAAAATGAGCGGTAGCCAGACCCAGCGGTGTCCGGTTTGTGGACCCCATTCCAGCCAGGCAAAAAGTATCAGAAGCGCCAGCACGCTGGAAAGGAGCCCCAGTTGCAGGCTGTTGCTGAGCGCCTCGCTGTTTAGCGAGGAATAGCTGGCGATAAGCGCCAGCACCAGCGCGCATACCACACCGCTGACGGGCAAAATCTGTACCAGCGGGCGTGCGATTGTCATAGATGAAAAATGCTGGCGTTCACCGTTTACTGCCGGAATAGTATGTCGCCAGGCACGCCAGAGCAGATAACCCACCAGCGCGATAACAAGGAGCAACAGCACCAGCAACAGACTGGCAAGTGCGCCTTTCGCCTGCTGTTCGACGTCGCCCTGACTGAGCCACTGCCAGCTCAATACGGCAAGCGTTGGCGGATTGCCGGGGCCAAGAACGATTGCCACATCAACAACGGAGAGTGACCAGGCAACAATCGCCAGCATAGCTTTACCTAATGCCGGGCCGATAGCGGGCAGAACCAGCCAGTTCAGGCATTGCAGTCGGCTGTAACCCAGCGAATCCAATACGATAACCTGCTGAGAAAGTTGTTTTTCACTCAGCAGGGCCGAGAGAATCCATAACAAAAAAGCGCTCTCTTTCACCGCCAGCGTTACGCCAAGTCCAATGCCGTAGCGGTCCGGCTGTGGGCTGAGGAACGGGAACCATTGCCAAAGTATGCCGCCTTCAGCAAAAATCAACAGCACGCTGGTGGCGAAGGCAACGTGCGGAATTGCCAGCAGCCACGGAAGACGCGTATACAGACGTACCCAGCCTGTGCCGGGCCACAAGGCGAGGATCGCCAGCAGCGCGATGGTCAGCGCGCCCCCAGCCGCGAGGCCGACGGAAACCAGCGTTGCCAGTAACGCCTGCGGAAGTTGAGGATCGGCAAAGAGCGCCAGCCAGTGTGTGATACTAAGCGCCGGTGTTATCAGAGACCATGCCGCTGGCGCCAACGGCAGATAAACTGCCGCCATGATGGCCCAGAGTAGCAGAATTAATGCGTACCGTAGCGGCGTAGCCATTCTTGTTCCAGAGCGTTTACCCAGGCTGCATGCGGTTCTGGCAACACGGCAGGGAGCCCCTGAGGGATCCGCGCCAGCAACGCATCACGCTGTTCGTCAGGCAATTTTTGTGGATCAAGCACCGAAGGATCTCCCCAGACAGCCGGGTCAGCTTTGCGCAGTTGCGCTTCAGGAGAAAGCAGGAAGTTTGCCACGACTTTTGCTCCGGCACTGGCGTGGGCATTCGCCGGAATGGCAACAAAGTGCACGTTGCCGAGCATGCCCTGTGAGAAACCAAAACTGTAGCTGCTTTTAGGCAACTCGCCGCTGGCTACTTTTTGCTGCGCGTGGGCAGGGTTAAAGGTCAATGATAAACGCAGGGTGCCGCTATTGAGCAGTGAATCCATTCGTGCTGGCGTGGGCGGAAAATCTTTGCCTTCACGCCAAAGTACAGGATGCAAGGTATCAAGATACTGCCACAATGGCGCGGTAACTTCAGCGAATGTCGCCGCATCTGGCGCAACTTTCAATGCCTGTGGTTTGGTGGTGAGCGAAATTAGCAACTGCTCAAGAAAAGCCGTTCCGGTAAAGTCTGGCGGGCGTGGATAGGTCACCGTGCCAGGGTGCGCCTGCGCAAATTCAAGAAGTGCCTGCGGAGATAACGGCGGCTGCGCGGTGAGATCGCGCCGGGCAATAAAGGTGAGTTGGGCACCGCCCCACGGTGATTCAGCCCCCTCTGTTGGAACGGAGAAATCTTCGGTCACCGGTTTTTGTGTATCAACATAGCGCCAGTTAGGCAGCGATTGTGCCCACTGGGTTTGCAGCAGCCCGGCTTCTTTTAGCGTACGGAAGTTTTCGCCGTTAACCCACAGTAAATCGACAGAGCCGCCGGTTTTTCGCCCGGATGCCGCTTCCGTCTGGATGCGTTTTACGGCATCGGCGGCGTCTGCCAGGCGCACGATTTTCAGGTTAATGTTGTAGTGCGTTTTCATCTCGCCGCTAACCCAGTCGAGATACTGGTTAACTGCATTGTCGCCACCCCAGGCGTTGAACCACACCGTTTGACCACGGGCGTCATTTTTGATTTGTTGCCATCTGGCGTCCTGGGCAAACGTCGCCAGCGGGCAGAGCAACAAACTCAGACACAATAAGCAGTAACGCATAATATCTCCATGGCTAAAAATGGGGGAAGGTCTCAGCTTTTTTTCCGTTGGCGATCAAGATAAAGGCTTCTCGCCACCGATATCACCACGCTTAGGGCAAACAGGACAAACAGACCCGTCACAAACCAAAATGTGCCGCCGGTTAACAGGCTTCCCGCCCATGAGTAGATGATAGTGGCGGGTAACTGTCCGATGCCTGTGGCGATGAAAAAATGGCGAAAACGAATTGAGGTCAGGCCTGCCGCGTAGCTTACCGGGTCGAACGGCACAAAAGGTAACAGGCGGCAGACCAGAATAGTGTGCTTACCATAGCGCTCGAAAAAAGCGTCCATATTGTTCAGCACCGTTTTTCCGGTCAGCTTTTCTACTGCACCGCGACCTAAAATGCGGGCAATAAAAAAGCACAGCGCCGCACCTGCCATTGCGCTGCTCCAGGATAGTACGCCGCCCCAAAATGCGCCAAACAGCGAGGCATTGGCAAACGTGATCACAAACGCAGGAAGCGGTGCAACGATGGCCTGTAAGATCATCAGGAAAAACGACACCACTGCCGCCTGGGTTCCATAAGAACGAATAAAGTTCTCAAGAGCATGCTGATCGAGTGTGGTAAATGCTGCCAGGCTGCCGTGGAGAAAATCACTCACGCCAGGTATCCATGCCCATGCCATTAGCGCGAGCAGTAGCAGAGCAATCAAACCCGCTCGGTAATAGCGAGCCAGCCGCGCTTTATTCCGTTTTATCATTTACCCGTACACTCATGGTTGGCTGACGGATCGATATGCTTATATCGGGCCCAGGCTTTGGCTGCCTGAACGAGGGCGAATAACGCCAGCCCTGCCACGCTGAGCTTACCGATGAATACCAGGGTAATGCCTTCGCTGGCGAGTTCATGCGACATCAGCGTATAGATAAAGATGCCGGGTAAGGTGGTAAGTGCCGATATTACGGTAAATGACCAGAACGGAATGGCCGTCAGCCCATAGGCGTAATTTTGAATATTATAGGGGAACAGCGGCACGAGCCGGGTCAGGATTAGAAAGTCTACTCCGCTATGGGCAATGCCTTTTTCGATAGCCTGAAACGTCGCCGTGTGCCCAACGTATTTCAGTAGTAGATCCCGTCCAAGCCAGCGAGCCAGCAAAAACGACAGCGCCGAGGCCACGGTTGCTGCCACTAACGAGATAAGCGTCCCAGCCACGGGGCCAAACAGCACACCGCCGACGATCACCAGGATGCTGCCTGGGATCAGACACAGCGCAGCAACAATAAACAGCAGGATATAAAGCGTATAGCCGAACATACCGCTTTGGCGGATGACGTCTTGTAAATGATGGAAATTGGTTATCAGGTCGGTCAGACCATAATGATGGAAAACTCCCGCCAGAACGCAGAACAGGACCGCGACAATCAGCAGCCGGTATTCTGCTTTATGCGAACTTCTTTTTCATGGGGGTTCTCCTGTAAAACCGAGTGCAATGGAGCATTTTCGTCAGCGAAAAGCGCGCGCGAAGATATAATAAATTCCCGGCCGTAACAATGTATTACCGTCACTTTATTGATTTTGCACAGAATAAACAGACTCTCCAGGCCGGGCCTGGAGAGTAAAAAGACGCAGAAGGTCAGACGCGGAATTTAGCCCATACAGGCGCATGGTCGGACGGTTTTTCCATGCTGCGAATTTCATAGTCGATGCCGGTTTCTTCGCAGCGTTCCGCCAATGGGTTGCTCGCCAGCAGCAGGTCGATACGCAGGCCACGGTTATCGTCAAAGCCTTTTGAGCGATAGTCGAACCACGAGAACTGGTCATTCTTTTCAGGATTTGCGTGACGGTAAGTATCCACCAGACCCCAGCCCAGCAGGCGTTCCATCCACTCACGCTCCTCCGGCAGGAAGGAACATTTACCGGTGCGCAGCCAGCGTTTACGGTTTTCTTCACCGATGCCGATATCGAGATCGGTTGGGCTGATATTCATATCGCCCATAATCAATACCGGATTGTCGCGCTTCAGTTCAGTCTCCAGATAGTTTTGCAGGTTCTGATAAAACGCGGCTTTGGCGGGGAATTTGGTTTCATGGTCACGGCTTTCGCCCTGCGGGAAATAGCCGTTGATCACCGTGATGCTGCCCAGAGGGGACGGAATTTCTGCCATGATGATCCGACGCTGCGCTTCTTCGTCATCGCCCGGGAAGCCACGACGTACCGCAATTGGCGTTTCTTTCGTTAACAGCGCCACGCCGTAATGACCTTTCTGACCGTGATAAAAGACGTTGTAACCGAGCTTTGCTACCTCTTCGAGAGGGAACATATCGTCGTGGACTTTTGTCTCCTGTAAGCCAATAACATCCGGTTGATGTTTTTCGACAATGGCTGCCAGTTGATGGGGACGGGCACGCAGGCCGTTGATATTAAAAGAGACAAATTTCATAGTCGCTGCCACTTTGCAAGATGAATAGTGCAAGGATGGTAGCAGAATTTCTGCAGCCTGACTGCTTCTTGTCACCTGATTCCAACAATGATTGCTAATGGTGTTAACGATGGAGCAAAAACTGCACCGTTTTGGCGCGAAGCGCGTCGGAATGGGTCAATAATTTCCGAAAAATTTCGTATACGATCACAATTCCAGAATTATATTTGGCGACTGAATAAAACTGCGTTTTTTCCTCTGTTTAGTCGCCTGATGCGCAAACATATTCACTTTATATGCACATGTAGTGAATATCGCTACGTTGTAACTTGTTGATATTCCGTCATCGACCTCCGTTTATGCACTTTTTTCGCTGGCTGGCACGAACCCTGCAATCTACATTTACACCGCAAACACTATATTTATTAACATATAAATAACCTTTTATTTACCGTTGAGGTCGCTATGTCTCTGTCAATTACGCGTGAAAATTTTGATGAATGGATGATGCCCGTATACGCTCCGGCCCCTTTTATTCCGGTGCGGGGTGAAGGTTCACGCCTGTGGGATCAGCAGGGTAAAGAGTATATCGATTTCGCGGGAGGCATTGCGGTTAACGCGCTGGGTCACGCCCACCCAGCATTGCGCGAGGCATTAAACGACCAGGCGAGCAAATTCTGGCATACGGGAAATGGCTACACCAACGAGCCGGTACTGCGTCTGGCGAAAAAGCTGATTGACGCCACCTTCGCCGAGCGCATTTTCTTCTGTAACTCCGGTGCAGAAGCCAACGAAGCGGCACTAAAACTGGCGCGTAAATATGCCCACGATCGTTTTGGCAGCCAGAAGAGCGGGATTGTAGCGTTTAAAAATGCTTTCCATGGCCGCACGCTGTTTACCGTCAGCGCCGGAGGACAGCCTGCCTACTCACAGGATTTCGCGCCGCTGCCGCCGGATATCCGTCATGCCGTATACAACGATTTCGATTCTGCCAGCCAACTGATTGATGACACCACCTGTGCGGTTATCGTGGAGCCTGTGCAGGGTGAAGGCGGTGTGGTACCGGCAACAAAAGCCTTTTTGCAGGGGCTACGTGAGTTATGCGATCGCCATAATGCGCTGCTGATTTTTGATGAAGTTCAGACCGGTGTTGGCCGTACCGGGGAGCTGTATGCCTATATGCACTACGGCGTGACGCCGGATCTGCTGACGACAGCAAAAGCGCTGGGCGGTGGTTTCCCCATCGGCGCACTGCTGGCGACAGAGCGTTGCGCCAGTGTGATGACGGTTGGTACACACGGTACAACGTACGGCGGAAACCCGCTGGCGACGGCGGTGGCAGGTAAATTGCTGGAAATTGTGAATACACCGGAAGTGCTCAATGGAGTAAAACAGCGCCACGACTGGTTTGTGGAGCGTATAAACGCCATTAACGAACGTTTTGGACTGTTTAGTGAAATTCGTGGACTCGGACTGCTGATCGGCTGCGTGCTGAACGCGGAATTTGCCGGGAAAGCGAAACTCATCTCGCAAGAAGCGGCTGTTGCCGGGGTGATGGTACTGATCGCTGGCGCTAACGTGGTGCGTTTTGCGCCAGCGCTCAACGTCAGCGAAGAAGAAGTCGCCACCGGACTGGATCGCTTTGCGCTGGCCTGCGAACGCATTAAAGCAGGAGGTTCATCATGATGGTGATTCGTCCCATTGAACGCGCGGATATCACCGCGTTGATGCAGCTTGCCAGTAAGACCGGCGGCGGGTTGACCTCGCTACCGGCGAATGAAGCTACGCTGATGGCGCGTATCGAACGTTCACTCCAAACCTGGCGCGGTGAGTTGCCAAAAAGTGAGCAGGGATATGTGTTTGTGCTTGAAGACAGTACCAGCGGGACCGTGGCCGGGATTTGCGCCATTGAGGTGGCGGTAGGGCTTAACGATCCCTGGTACAACTATCGGGTTGGTACCCTGGTCCACGCCTCGAAAGAGCTGAATGTCTATAACGCGCTGCCGACGCTGTTTCTGAGTAACGATCACACGGGTAGCAGCGAGCTTTGCACGCTGTTTCTCGATCCGGACTGGCGAAAAGAAGGCAACGGCTATTTGCTGTCAAAATCGCGCTTTATGTTTATGGCGGCCTTTCGCGACCGATTTAATGAGAAAGTCGTGGCCGAGATGCGCGGCGTGATTGATGAGCACGGTTACTCGCCGTTCTGGCAAAGCCTCGGTAAACGCTTTTTCTCAATGGAGTTCAGCCGGGCGGATTTTCTCTGCGGAACAGGACAGAAAGCCTTTATTGCTGAACTGATGCCCAAGCATCCTATTTATACCCATTTTCTGTCTGATGAAGCGCAAGGCGTGATTGGTCAGGTACATCCGCAAACGGCCCCAGCGCGGGCGGTGCTGGAGAAAGAGGGATTTCGCTACCGCAACTATGTCGATATTTTCGACGGTGGGCCAACGCTGGAATGCGATATCGACCGGGTTCGGGCTATTCGTAAAAGCAGGCTGGTGGAAGTGGCGGAAGGTCAGCCAGCAACCGGTGATTATCCGGCCTGTCTGGTTGCCAATGAAAACTATCAAAACTTCCGCGTCATGCTGGTTCGCTCAGACCCGGATACCCAACGTCTGGTACTGACGGCGGCGCAACTGGATGCCCTGAAATGCCACGCGGGCGACCATGTACGTTTTGTACGTCTTTGTGCAGAGGAGAAAACAGCATGACACTATGGATAAACGGTGACTGGGTGACGGGGCTGGGCGAGCGTCGGGTGAAAACCAACCCGGTAAGCGGTGATGTGCTGTGGCACGGTAATGATGCAGATGCAATGCAGGTGACGCAAGCGTGCCAGGCCGCACGCGCAGCCTTTGCCGGTTGGGCTAAACAGCCTTTCAGCGCACGCCAGACTATTGTTGAAAAGTTTGCTTTATTACTGGAAAGCAATAAAGCCGAGCTAACTCAGATTATCGCCAAGGAAACCGGAAAACCTCATTGGGAAGCCGCGACTGAACTGACGGCGATGATCAATAAAATCGCCATCTCCGTCAAAGCTTATCATGCCCGTACCGGTGAGCAGCACAGCGAACTACCGGATGGTGCGGCAACGTTGCGCCATCGCCCACACGGCGTGCTGGCGGTTTTTGGTCCGTATAACTTCCCCGGTCATTTACCCAATGGTCATATTGTTCCGGCATTGCTGGCAGGCAATACGTTGATTTTCAAACCCAGCGAGTTGACGCCGTGGACCGGTGAAGCAGTAACAAAACTGTGGGAGCAGGCGGGGTTGCCGCCGGGCGTGCTGAATCTGGTGCAGGGCGGACGTGAAACGGGGCAGGCGTTGAGTGCGCTGGAAGACCTCGATGGCCTGCTGTTTACCGGCAGTGCGAATACCGGTTATCAGCTGCATAAGCAGTTATCCGGCCAGCCGGAAAAAATCCTTGCCCTGGAGATGGGGGGCAACAACCCGCTGATTATTGAGAATCCGGAAGATATTGATGCCGCAGTGCATCTGACCATTCAGTCCGCATTTGTCACCGCCGGACAGCGCTGTACCTGTGCCCGCCGCCTGCTCGTAAAAAAAGGCGCGCAGGGTGATGCGTTTTTGGCGCGTCTGGTGGAGGTTAGTCAGCGTTTAATGCCCGGCAACTGGGATGCACAACCGCAGCCATTTATGGGTGGACTAATTTCCGAACAGGCAGCGCAACACGTCTATGATGCCTGGCAGCGTCTGGCGTCGTTGGGCGGCCGTACGCTGTTAGCGCCACGTCTGGTAAATGCCGGAACGTCACTGCTGACCCCTGGAATCATCGAACTGACCGGGGCGGGGAACGTACCTGATGAAGAGGTTTTCGGTCCGCTGCTCGGCGTCTGGCGTTATGACAGCTTTGATGATGCGATTCGTATGGCGAACAACACCCGCTTTGGATTGTCATGTGGGTTAGTTTCGCCCGATCGCGGCCAGTTTGAACAGCTACTGTTGGAGGCGCGGGCAGGGATCGTCAACTGGAATAAGCCGTTAACCGGCGCTGCGAGTACCGCACCGTTTGGCGGTGTAGGCGCTTCCGGGAACCATCGCGCCAGCGCGTGGTATGCCGCAGATTATTGCGCCTGGCCGATGGCAAGTCTGGAATCCCCGGCCTTAACGCTGCCAACGGCGCTTAGCCCCGGACTGGATTTTTCTCGCGAGGATAAGCTATGAAAGCCCGTGAGGTAAATTTTGATGGTCTGGTGGGACTGACTCACCACTATGCTGGATTGTCATTTGGTAATGAGGCCTCAACCAAACATCGATTTCAGGTGTCGAACCCGCGTCTGGCGGCAAAGCAAGGTCTGCTAAAGATGAAAGCACTGGCGGATGCAGGATTTCCTCAGGCGGTGATCCCGCCCCACGAGCGGCCTTATATTCCGGTTCTGCGTCAGTTGGGTTTTAGCGGCAGTGACGAACAGGTGCTGGATAAAGTGTCGCGTCAGGCGCCTCACTGGCTCTCCAGTGCCAGCTCCGCATCGCCTATGTGGGTAGCGAATGCGGCAACGGTTTGCCCTTCGGCAGACTCGCTGGACGGGAAAGTGCATCTGACGGTGGCGAATCTGAATAATAAGTTCCACCGTTCACTGGAAGCGCCTACTACCGAAGCATTGTTACGGGCGATTTTCCGTGATGAGAATAGCTTTGCGGTCCACGGCGCGTTGCCCCAGGTTGCGCTTTTCGGTGATGAAGGGGCGGCAAACCATAACCGCCTGGGTGGAGATTACGGTGACCCCGGCGTACAGCTGTTTGTTTACGGTCGTGAAGAAGGCAATGCATCCCAACCGAAACGCTATCCGGCAAGGCAATCCCGTGAGGCCAGCGAAGCGGTCGCGCGACTGAATCAGGTCAACCCACATAAGCGCATTTTTGCCCAGCAAAACCCGGACGTTATCGATCTTGGCGTGTTCCATAACGATGTGATTGCGGTATCGAATCGCCAGGTGCTGTTTTGTCATCAGCAGGCGTTTGTCAGACAGCAGGCATTGTTAGAGCAGTTGCGCAGTCAGGTGGCAGGTTTTACCCCGCTGGAAGTCCCGACAGCGGAAGTGTCGGTGCAGGATGCCGTGACCACTTATCTGTTTAACAGTCAGTTGCTGAGTCGTAGTGATGGTTCGATGATGCTGGTCCTGCCGCAGGAGTGTCGGGAGCATGCTGGCGTGTGGCGGTATTTGAACCGGCTTCTCGAGGAAGACAATCCGATCGATGACCTGCGGGTATTCGATCTGCGTGAAAGTATGTCCAACGGCGGTGGTCCGGCATGCTTGCGCCTGAGAGTGGTGCTCACCCCGCAGGAACAGCAGGCGGTGAATCCGGCGGTTATCATGAACGACACGCTGTTTAACACGTTGAATAACTGGGTTGACCGTTACTATCGCGATCGTCTTACCGCTGCCGACCTTGCCGACCCACAGCTGTTGCGCGAGGGGCGTGAAGCGCTGGATACGCTGACGCAATTGCTCAACCTCGGCTCAGTGTATCCTTTCCAGCAGGAGGGGATGCGCCATGGATAACTTTCTGGCGATCACGCTCGCAGGCGCCACTCCAGAGAAAACGCAAGGAACCACTCATGGTTTTGACTGGCAGTGGATCGGTCACGGAATTCTGGAACTGACGCCGCTTGCACCCGTTGAACATTCACTGGTGCTGTCTGCGGGGATCCATGGCAATGAAACCGCGCCGGTAGAGATACTCGATTCATTGCTTTCCAGTCTGTTTAGCGGCGAGCTGACACTGACATGGCGGCTGCTGGTGATTCTGGGAAACCCGCAGGCGCTGGCTGCGGGAAAACGATATTGTCATAGCGACCTGAATCGTATGTTTGGCGGCCGGTGGCAGATTTTTACCGCGAGTGAAGAAACGCACCGAGCCCACGAGCTTGAGCTGTGTCTTGAAGATTTTTATTCGCGCGCAAAGGAGCCTGTGCGCTGGCATTTGGATCTGCACACCGCGATCCGCGGTTCACAGCATCTGCGCTTTGGCGTATTGCCACAACGCAACGTTGCCTGGGACGAGGATTTTCTTGAATGGCTGGGGGATGCGGGACTGGAAGCGCTAGTTTTCCATCAGACGCCTGGCGGCACGTTCACCCATTTTAGCGGGGAACATTTTGGTGCGTTGGCCTGTACGTTGGAACTGGGTAAAGCGCTGCCGTTTGGACAAAACGACCTCACCCAGTTTGCACAAACGGCAGACGCACTGGAGAAACTGCTGCGGGGTGAACGAGGGGCGACGAGAGAAATATCCCCGCTGCGTTATCGCGTGGTGTCGCAAATCACGCGTCGTAGCGACGATTTCATTCTCCACATGGATAACCAGACGCTAAACTTTACCCCCTTTAAAGAAGGCACCTTGCTGGCGCAGGACGGAGATGAACGTTTTATCGTCACCCATGATGTTGAATACGTTCTCTTTCCCAACCCTAACGTGGCCTGTGGTTTACGTGCCGGATTGATGCTCGAAAAGTTGTGATAAATATATTCGCCCTCAGGTTTATCCCTAAGGGCTTATTTTTACGTGCTGTTTTTATTTATTACGGATTATTCCTGGTGAGTTGCTTTCTTAATAATCATGGTTCAGGTATAGTTCTTCATAATCCTTTCAAAATCATCCGCTTGTAATTTTTAATTTCAACTCTACGCAATTTATTCTTTTTTTCTCCATAATTGATGAAAGTTTGTTTTTTACACTTTCACGGTTTTACCGTTGCTCTGATTAATTGACGATTAAGCCGGTAAAGTTACTCTCGTCAACACGACATCACATTGCATAAGAGTCGCATGAGTGTCGTAAAAATAACTGAAAGAAAGGATAGAAATTATGCGTAAACTGACTGCTCTGTTTGTTGCCTCTACTCTGGCGCTGGGTGCTGCGAACTTGGCTCATGCTGCTGACACTACAACAGCTGCACCAGCGGATGCTAAACCGATGATGCACCACAACGGCAAATTTGCCCCGCATCACGACATGATGTTTAAAGACCTGAATCTGACTGACGCTCAGAAACAGCAGATTCGCGAGATCATGAAAGGCCAGCGCGATCAGATGAAACGTCCGCCGCTGGAAGAACGCCGTGCAATGCACGATATCATCGCCAGCGATAGCTTCGATAAAGCGAAAGCCGAAGCGCAGATTGCGAAGATGGAAGAACAGCGCAAAGCCAACATGCTGGCGCATATGGAAACCCAGAACAAAATTTACAACATTCTGACCCCGGAACAGAAAAAGCAGTTTAATGCCAATTTTGAGAAGCGTCTGACAGAACGTGCAGCGCAGAAAGGTAAAATGCCGGAAGCTGCCGAGTAATCGATCAGCGTCTACACTAAATCATTCACACTGTGTCGCGCTGATTGCCGCACAGTGCGAAACAAAACTCAAGACCGCCGCTCTTGTCCACAACACGTATAACGATGTGGGCAGGATCGGCGGTTTTTTCATTTCTGCCTATTGCACCGGACGCACGACACGCTATTCTCCTGAAGCCCGCGAAAATTCTACCTGGATCAGCGCGTTATTCTTTTTTGCAAAATGCCGGGTTCATCGCTAAGGCAAATCAACTCTGCTGCCGATAACAATAATCTGCAGGGTGAACATAATAATGATGATTTATGGCTGTCTGTTTACGGCAGGCTGCCATGCTTCTCCTTTCTGGAGGGATGATGGAATACTTTGATATCCGCAAAATGCCGGTTAACCTCTGGCGGAATGGTGCGGGGGAAACGCGTGAGATTTGCTGTTTTCCGCCAGCAACACGAGATTTTCACTGGCGGGCGAGTATCGCCTCCATTGCAGCAAACGGTGAATTTTCACTTTTCCCGGGTGTAGAACGCGTGATTACGCTGCTGGAGGGAGGGGAGGTCACTCTGGAAGAAGCGAACATCTTTACGCATACCCTCAAACAGCACCAACCTTTTACCTTTGCCGGTGACAAGGTGGTAAAAGCAAAGCTGACGGAAGGGCAGATGTCTATGGATTTTAATATCATGACCCGACGAGATGTTTGCCAGGCAAAAGTCAGAGTTGCCGATCGCACCTTTACGACCTTTGGTTCACGCGGCGGCGTGGTGTTTGTTATCAGTGGTGCATGGCAACTGGGCGATAAACTGCTGACGGCCGACCAGGGTGCGAGCTGGCATGACGGCAAACACACATTACGACTGCTGGAGCGCGAGGGAAAATTGCTGTTCAGCGAGATTAACTGGATGCCGGGGCATTCTCCGGACACAGTTCAATAATGTCATATTGACCAGACAGAACAGGCCGGCAGAGAATTTTGTAGCCATCATGGTCAAAGCCTGCTGGCATACGCGCAAGGGTAGTCGCTTCATCCAGCGTTGAAACGGCTCCCAGCCACAGCCAGTTGTTGATGATATGGTACTGTGTCATTTCAGCGCCGGTTTCCTGCAGTGCAATAGCATTGCTCCATGGCCAGCAAATCACTCTCACTCTTTCCAGCGCCGCTAACAGACGCAAATGATGCGCTTCATGACTCTCTTTTCCGCAGCACGCTCCGGCGCAGCGTTTAAGCGCGGAGCGAAAACAGGCGCGCCCGCGACTCAGGGGTTCCAGCCCCAACAGGCCGTAGCACAGCTGTTGTTCATCCGCGAGGCTTTGCAACGCTTGTAGCGCTGCGCGGCGATTGGCAAACAGGCCAAACAGATTGGGTGCATGGGAGAAATCAATATCTCGTGCGTAGACAATCTGAACAGTTCGGTCGGTAAGCTGCAAGGCGCAAAGCTGACGATTGCGCCGCAGTCGTTTATTAAACAACGGCTGTTGTTCTTTGATCAACCGCGCTTCCAGCAGCAGGGCACCAATTTCTCCCGCCGTACAAATCCAGCTAATGCGTTTGGCCTGACGCAGCATTGCCGCTTCGTCTGCGGTACGCAGGTGTGCCAGCACGCGGCTGCGAATATTGACGCTTTTACCAATGTAGAGCGGCATAGTGTCGCTTTCACTGTGAAACAGATAGACGCCTGGCGCGGTGGGAAGCGCACTCAAAAATGGACGCAGGTGCTCTGGATATTCATAGATTGCCGCTGCCTCAAATGTCAGGCGTGGGGCTGATTGACGCCGTACCACTTCTCACTCCGGATGCTGGTTATTCATCCAGTGTAGCAGTTTGAAACCGATTAAAAAAGCGGCATCAGACCAGGGAGAGGGGCCGGACAGCGGTGATCCCAGTGCTATCCGGCAATATGTGACTAAAAAAATTACGCTTTTTTCCAGAAGTCATCAAACACCGTGATCGGTGTGCGACGTTTGTGTTCGGTCTTCAGATACCAGCCTTCAATTTTTTTCGCGATGTCGGCAGCCAGCGTTTTTCCTTCCAGATAATCGTCGATGTTGTCATAGGTGACGCCTAATGCGGCTTCATCCGGCAGAGAAGGGCGATCGTCTTCGAGGTCGGCCGTTGGCGCTTTCTTATATAAATGTTCCGGGCAACCCAGTGCGGCAAGCAGCTGCTTACCCTGACGCTTGTTCAGGCGGAAAATAGGGTTAATGTCAGTACCGCCATCGCCGTATTTGGTGAAAAATCCGGTGATGGCTTCTGCTGCATGATCGGTACCCACGACAACACCGCTGGTCATTCCGGCGATACTGTACTGGGCCTTCATACGTTCACGGGCTTTTTCATTGCCACGGACAAAATCGCTCAGTTCAATACCCGCTTCACGCAGGGCCTGTTCACTGGCCAGTACCGCACCCTTAATATTTACTGTGAGCACGCGGTCAGGTTGGATAAAGGCGATGGCATCCTGACAGTCCTGTTCATCAGCCTGAACGCCATACGGCAGACGTACGGCAATAAACTGCAGCGCGTCATTCCCCGTTTCTTCGCGAAGCTCGGAAATAGCCATCTGGCAAAGTTTTCCCGCGAGCGTTGAGTCCTGTCCGCCGCTTATCCCTAATACCAGTGATTTCAGAAAAGGGTAGGTTTGCAGGTAGGATTTCAAGAAATCCACGCTGCGGCGAATTTCCTCTTCTGCATTAATTTGCGGTTTTGCGCCAAGCGCCTGGATTATCTCTTGCTGCAGAGTCATTTAACCCCCTCCGAAAAATGAAATGATCAAAAAAATGATGTGTTAAAGCTAACGCGTTGGGACCCAAACGACAAGGGATGCAGGCCTGATCTAACATCATTTTGTTTTAATAGAATTTTCCGAAACGACCTAAGTATCATCTGATTGCTTGAAAAATGTGTTGTTGTGCTCCAGGCTTATATAACACGCTGAAATACAAGAGGACGGAATATGAACAAGAACCTAACAGGAATTCTAAGCGCAGCGGCTGTTTTGACTATGCTGGCAGGGTGTACGGCCTACGATCGCACCAAAGACCAATTTGTTCAGCCCGTGGTGAAAGATGTGAAGAAAGGGATGAGCAGGGCGCAGGTGGCGCAGATTGCCGGTAAACCTTCTTCTGAAGTCAGCATGATTCATGCGCGAGGGACATGCCAGACCTACATCCTGGGTCAACGAGATGGTAAAGCTGAAACCTATTTTGTTGCTTTAGACGACACCGGACATGTGATTAACTCCGGTTACCAGACCTGCGCAGAGTACGACACTGACCCGCAGGCGGCGAAGAAGTAACAACTGCTTATTGCCTGAGCATTCAGAAGAACCGGCCATCGCGCCGGTTTTTTTGTGCCGAACGATCTTATTTATTGCCGCGAATTATTTGCCCGAAATGTGAGGGGGGTCATAACGACAGGTCAAGGAGAGACAATTTAGTTGGTCAAGGAAATACCATCCACCGGTGCAATCCCGTATACTCATTTCAGCCACCTAAAAAAGTAATTTAGCTGACGCAAGTTACCCAGAGCATGGATGCAGGTTATGGCTTGCGGAGTGTCTGGTTGACAGATAATCGCACATGAGGATCGTTTTAATGGAAAAGAAACACATTTATCTGTTTTGTTCTGCGGGCATGTCGACTTCATTGTTGGTTTCGAAGATGCGTGCTCAGGCCGAAAAATACGAAGTGCCGGTTATTATTGAAGCGTTTCCTGAAACGCTGGCCGGAGAAAAAGGTCCTGTCGCCGATGTCGTGTTATTAGGTCCACAAATTGCTTATATGTTGCCCGAAATTCAGCGTTTGTTACCCAACAAGCCTGTGGAAGTGATTGACTCGCTGCTGTATGGCAAAGTCGATGGTTTAGGCGTGCTTAAGGCTGCTGTTGCAGCAATTAAAAAAGCCGCAGCAAATTAATTATTTTATTTTAATTTTTCCCGTCAAAGAGTTATTTCATTAACATTCACCGCAATTATTAATTGCGGTATTTAAGGGTATTTTTCTATGAGTAACGCTATTGCTTCACTTGAAAAGGTACTCCTTCCTTTTGCTGTAAAAATTGGAAAGCAGCCACACGTTAATGCAATCAAGAACGGTTTTATTCGTTTAATGCCGTTAACCCTCGCAGGGGCTATGTTTGTATTAATCAATAACGTTTTCCTGAGCTTTGGGGAGGGGTCGTTTTTTTATTCAATGGGCATTCGACTTGATGCTTCAACTATTGAAACTTTGAATAGCTTGAAAGGCATTGGTGGAAACGTCTATAACGGTACGCTGGGTATCATGTCATTGATGGCACCGTTCTTTATCGGCATGGCGCTGGCAGAAGAACGTAAAGTCGACTCACTGGCTGCCGGGCTGTTATCCGTCGCCGCGTTTATGACCGTAACGCCTTATAGCGTGGGTGAAGCCTATGCCGTTGGCGCGAACTGGCTCGGCGGTGCCAATATTATTTCCGGTATTATTATCGGCCTTGCGGTCGCGGAAATGTTCACCTTTGTGGTTCGTCGCAATTGGGTCATTAAATTACCTGATAGCGTACCGACATCCGTATCGCGCTCTTTCTCTGCGCTGATTCCTGGCTTCCTTATCCTCTCGATTATGGGGATCATCGCCTGGGCACTGAACACCTGGGGTACGAACTTCCACCAAATCATTATGGATTCCATTTCAACTCCGCTGGCGTCGTTGGGCAGCGTGGTGGGATGGGCTTACGTGATTTTTGTTCCGCTGCTGTGGTTCTTCGGTATTCACGGTTCACTGGCGCTGACTGCGCTGGACAGCGGTATCATGACGCCATGGGCGCTGGAAAACATCTCTATCTACCAACAGTTTGGTTCCGTAGATGCCGCGCTGGAAGCCGGTAAGACGTTCCACGTCTGGGCGAAACCGATGCTCGACTCCTATATTTTCCTTGGGGGTAGCGGAGCAACGCTGGGTCTGATTATCGCTATCTTCCTGGCATCGCGTCGTCCTGACTATCGTCAGGTTGCTAAGCTGGCACTGCCGTCAGGTCTGTTCCAGATTAACGAACCTATCCTGTTCGGTCTGCCGATCATCATGAACCCGGTGATGTTTATCCCGTTCATTCTGGTGCAACCGATTCTGGCGGCGATTACGCTGGCAGCTTACTACTCAGGCATTATTCCACCGATTACCAACATTGCACCGTGGACTATGCCAACCGGTTTGGGCGCGTTCTTTAACACCAACGGTAGCGTCGCTGCTCTGCTGGTCGCGCTGTTCAACCTCGGTATCGCAACGCTGGTTTACCTGCCGTTCGTGGTGGTAGCCAACAAAGCGCAGAACGTTATTGACCAAGAAGAAAGCGAAGAAGATATCGCTAACGCATTAAAATTCTAAATTTAATCCGGCATGGCTTTACGGTCATGCCGGACTGAACCAGAGGAAAAAAGTATGTTGGATATCGAGAACATCGTCGACACGCAGTCAGAAGCAGAAGAACTTGAAGAAGTGGTGATGGGCCTCATCATCAACTCCGGTCAGGCGCGTAGCCTGGCGTACGGCGCACTCAAAATGGCCAAGCAGGGTGATTTCGAGTCAGCTAAGACCATGATGGACCAGTCTCGTCTGGCGCTGAACGAAGCGCACCTCGTGCAAACGAAACTGATTGAAGGCGATCAGGGCGAAGGTAAAATGAAAGTTAGCCTGGTGCTGGTCCACGCGCAGGACCACCTGATGACATCAATGCTGGCGCGTGAGCTGGTGACTGAACTGATTGAGCTTCACGAAAAGCTGAAATAGCGAGGAGTGCATAATGCAGCTACAGATTAACGCACCGGAAATCAAAACCGTTTATGAACAGCAGCTGTTTAATGGCAAAAATTTCCATGTGTTCATCTATAACAAAACTGAGAGCATCAGCGGGCTGCATCAGCATGACTACTATGAGTTTACCCTGGTTTTAACCGGGCGCTATTATCAGGAAATCAACGGTAAACGCGTACTGCTAGAACGTGGAGACTTTGTCTTTATCCCGTTGGGATCGCACCACCAGAGTTTTTATGATTTTGGTGCGACAAGGATCCTTAACGTTGGCATCAGTAAACGTTTTTTTGAACAGCACTATCACCCGCTGCTGCCATTTTGTTTCGTTGCATCGCAGGTCTATCGGGCGAATAACTCGTTTCTTACCTACATTGAAACGGTTATTGCATCACTGAACTTTCGTGAGAGCGGGCTGGATGAATTTGTAGAAGTGGTCACCTTCTATATTATTAATCGGTTACGCCATCATCGCGAAGAGCAGGTGCTGGATGATATTCCGCAGTGGCTTAAAACCACCGTCGAGACCATGCACGACAAACGGCAGTTTAGCGAGAATGCGCTGGAAAATATGGTACACCTGTCCGCGAAATCCCAGGAATATCTGACCCGCGCTACCCAGCGTTATTACAGCAAAACGCCGATGCAGATTATTAATGAAATCCGCATTAACTTTGCTAAAAAACAGCTGGAAATGACGAACTATTCTGTAACGGATATTGCTTACGAGTCTGGCTACAGTAGTCCAAGCCTGTTTATTAAAACGTTTAAAAAGCTGACGTCGTTTACACCGAATAGCTACCGTAAGAAATTAACTGAATTTAATCAGTAGATATTATTTGCCAATAACCCATTTTTTATAGCTTGCCCAAAATAGCGTCGGGACAGCCACGCTATACCTGACAAACGGGTTGAGCATAATACACGTCAGTGTTTTGACACTGAAGGGAGAAAGTATGAGCCAGAAATTAAAAGTCGTCACTATCGGTGGCGGGAGCAGCTACACCCCTGAATTACTTGAAGGCTTTATTAAGCGCTATCATGAATTACCGGTTTCTGAGTTGTGGCTGGTTGATGTCGACGGTGGAAAAGAGAAGCTGGACATTATTTTTGACCTTTGCCAGCGCATGATCGACAAAGCCGGCGTACCGATGAAGTTGTTTAAAACGCTGGACCGCCGTGAAGCACTGAAAGATGCTGATTTCGTTACCACCCAACTGCGCGTAGGGCAACTGAAAGCCCGTGAAAAGGATGAACGCATTCCGCTGAGCCACGGTTATCTGGGACAGGAAACCAACGGTGCTGGTGGGCTGTTCAAAGGTCTGCGTACCATTCCGGTTATCTTTGATATTATTAAAGATGTGGAAGAACTGTGCCCGAATGCCTGGGTGATTAACTTTACTAACCCGGCCGGGATGGTGACTGAAGCGGTCTATCGTCATACGAATTTCAAGAAATTCATCGGCGTGTGTAATATTCCTGTCGGCATGAAAATGTTCATTAGCGATGTACTGGCGCTTAACGAGAGCGACGACTTATCCATCGATCTGTTCGGTCTGAACCACATGGTCTTTATTAAAGACGTGCTGGTGAACGGTACATCGCGCTTTGATGAACTGCTGGACGGCGTGGCTTCTGGACAACTGAAAGCTTCCACCGTGAAGAACATTTTCGACCTGCCGTTCAGCGAAGGGTTGATTCGTTCGCTGAAGCTGCTGCCGTGCTCGTATTTGCTGTACTACTTCAAGCCAAAAGAGATGTTGGCGATCGAAATGGGTGAGTACTATAAGGGCGGCGCACGTGCTCAGGTAGTACAAAAAGTAGAAAAACAACTGTTTGATCTCTACAAAAATCCTGAGCTAAACGTTAAGCCGAAAGAGCTGGAGCAGCGCGGTGGCGCGTATTACTCCGATGCGGCCTGTGAAGTGATCAACGCCATCTACAACGACAAACAGACCGAGCACTACGTCAACATTCCACATCATGGACATGTTGATAACATTCCTGCGGACTGGGCGGTTGAGATGACCTGCACGCTCGGACGTAACGGTGCTACGCCGCACCCACGTATTACCCATTTTGATGAGAAAGTGCTTGGCCTTATCTACACCATTAAAGGCTTTGAGGTAGCGGCGAGCAATGCGGCATTGAGCGGCGAGCTGAATGATGTGCTGCTGGCGTTAAACCTGAGTCCGCTGGTGCATTCTGACAGCGATGCCGAGATTCTGGCGCGTGAGCTAATCCTGGCGCATGAAAAATGGTTGCCAAACTTCGCCGGGTGCATTGAGAAACTCAAAAGCGAACAACACTAACTGAGGTCGGCTATGGAACGCATACTGATTGTGAATGCGGATGATTTTGGCCTGAGTAAAGGACAAAACTACGGCATTGTTGAAGCCTGTCGTAATGGCGTTGTCACCTCGACAACGGCACTGGTTAACGGTGCGGCGATTGACCATGCGGTACAGCTGAATCGCGACATACCTGCACTTGCCGTCGGGATGCATTTTGTTCTGACGCTTGGTAGGCCGTTGACGGCAATGCCGGGCCTTACCCATGACGGATTACTGGGGAAATGGATCTGGCAGATGGCAGAGGAGGACACTTTGCCGCTGGATGAAATATCTCAGGAACTGGCCGCGCAGTATCAGCGTTTTATTGACCTGTTCGGGCGGGAGCCGACGCATCTGGATAGCCATCACCATGTGCATATGTTCCCGCAAATTTTCCCTATCGTAGCCGGGTTTGCTGCCGAGAAGGGGATTGCATTGCGTATCGATCGTCAGACCGTGTTTCAGGCGTCTGATTTTCCGGAAACGTTACGTACCTCCCAGGGATTCAGCAGCGAGTTTTACGGCGAAGCGATTTCCGAGGCTCTGTTTTTACAGACGCTGGATGCGTCAGCCGACCGGGGAGAGTCTTCGCTGGAAGTGATGTGTCATCCGGCCTTTATCGATGACATTATTCGTCAAAGTGCCTACTGTTACCCCCGCTTAACTGAGCTCGACGTGCTGACGTCTTCGTCACTGAAATATGCAATTGCGGAGCGCGGTTATCGTCTTGGCAGTTTTCTGAACGTGTAATTCCTGAGTTTGCGGCGCTTAATGCGCCGCATTTTTTTAGGCGGGAATCGTTTCTATTTTTCTGGCACGTGACCAGACGCGGTGTGCGGTCATCAGCGTCAGCAGGGTATCCATAAACTGTGCGTCTGCATAGTCCGCTTCCACAACGCCTTCTTCTCCTTCATTTTTGATATTCAACGTTGCTTTAAACTGACGAGCATCGCCGGACAAGGCGATAGGTTTTAAGTGCTTATACGCTTCGAGTAAATAATATCGGGCATCACCGTTCTTAATGATGTCCGCGAGATTACCGCATGGAACGATAACCGCATCGACCGTCAGGGATGGCGAACCCGCAAAAGTACCGGCGATCGTCAGAGCAGATCCATCATCGGCAACTACCTTACCCATTCGGGAATAGAGCAATTTGGCATGAACGCCTTTGGCCTGTAGGGCTTGCATGATGGCGAGCAGGTCGCTCGATTTCACCTGGTCATTAAGTAGGATGGCGACCACGCGGCTCTTAATCTCACCTTGCGCACCTGCATATAAACTGAGTGACGGTGCATTTTTCAAACCGTTGACGTTGGGCGGTGGCGCAATGCTGGCCTGTTCCTTGGTTAGCTTAAAACCGAGATTATCGGCAACCGCCTCGGCGAGGGCAGTATCAATATGAGCTAACTGTTCGACCACTCTTTCCCGAATATAGGGGCGCGTAACCTTACTGAGTTCGAAACTGAATCCGTCGATAATATGCTGCTGTTCAATTGGCGTCTGACTTAGCCAGAACAGGCGAGGGTGCGCATAGTATTCGCCAAAAGAGGGGCTACGTTCGCGGATTTTGTTTCCTTCAATCCGTTCCTGATACGACTCAAATCCACCGCGTTTTGGCCCCGGCGGCGTTTCACGCGGCCAGTTATCATTGATGGAATTCGGTTCATAGTTGGCTGGATTGGTATCGATGTCCATACGATGCATGCCGTCACGCTGGAAATTATGGTACGGACAGGTCGGGCGATTAATCGGGATTTCATGGAAATTGGGCCCGCCCAGGCGACTAATTTGGGTATCGGTATAGGAGAACAAGCGACCCTGCAGCAGGGGATCGTTAGTAAAATCGATGCCAGGGACGATATGTCCGGGATGAAAAGCGACTTGTTCATTTTCGGCGAAGAAATTATCAGGATTGCGGTTCAGCACCATTTTACCGACGCGTTGCACCGGAACCAGCTCTTCCGGGATCAGCTTGGTCGGGTCGAGCAGGTCAAAATCGAACTTAAATTCATCTTCTTCGGGAATCAGCTGTAGCCCCAGTTCATATTCCGGATAATCGCCCGCTTCGATAGCTTCCCACAGATCGCGGCGATGAAAGTCGGGATCCCGACCGGTAAGTTTTTGCGCTTCATCCCATACCAGCGAGGCTTTGCCTGCCAGCGGTTTCCAGTGGAAACGGACAAAGGTGGCTTTCCCTTGCGCATTAATCAACCGAAATGTGTGAATACCGAAGCCTTCCATCGTGCGATAGCTGCGCGGAATACCCCGATCGGACATTGCCCATATGACGTTGTGCAACGTTTCAGGCTGTAATGAGACATAATCCCAGAAGGTGTCATGGGCGCTTTGGCCCTGCGGGATAGCCCAATGCGGCTCCGGTTTAACCGCATGGACGAAATCCGGGAATTTATGGGCATCCTGAATAAAGAAGATGGGAGTATTGTTTCCCACCAGGTCGAAAATGCCCTCTTCAGTGTAAAACTTGGTCGCAAATCCCCGTATATCTCTGACCGTATCCGCAGAGCCTGCGCCGCCCTGAACGGTAGAGAATCGGACAAAAACCGGGGTGATTTTATTTTCATCACTTAGAAAGTCCGCTTTCGTCGTCGCACTCAGGTTGGCATAGGACTGAAAGTAACCATGAGCGGCAGAACCTCGGGCATGTACAATCCGCTCCGGGATGCGTTCATGATCAAAATGGGTAATCTTTTCCCGCAGGATAAAGTCTTCCAGTAGGGTTGGCCCGCGATTACCTGCGCGCAGAGAGTTTTGATCGTCTGCGATTCGCACACCCTGATTAGTTGTCAGAGCAAAATCTTCGCTTCCTTTACGAAAACTGTCCAGTGCAATGAGTTTGTCACTTTTGATATCCGGCGCTTTTAAACTGCCGGACGTAGTGGGCTGCATACCTGGCGGCGTGGGTTCAGGTGTTGACCGATGTGAACCGTCTGTGGGTGCCAGTGAGTCAAGTCCTGGCTGGGATTCGCTGGCATCATGAACCGGCGCTGAGTGATGGAGTGGATGCTTATCATTCTGTGACATTAAACTCGTCTCCTGGTTTCATTGCTGAAAGGGTCGTTGTTGCTGTCAAAAGCTTTAACTATAGACCACTCACTCAGCGGCGCAGGTACAGGCCGATGACGTAAAGCGCGATGAATCAGGCAAACAGCGCACGCAAGGCAGGACGCAAGGCGGCAAAATCGGCTAAGATAGCGGTTTTCTGATTTTTAGAATTTGTCTTTAGTGAAGCAACTGATTATGAAACCTCTTCGCCAACAAAATCGTCCGGTTATCAGCTATGTTCCTCGCGTGGAGCCCGCGCCACCAGAGCATGCGGTTAAAATGGATGCGTTTCGTGACGTATGGATACTACGCGGAAAATATGTCGCTTTTGTCTTAATGGGGGAGGCGTTTCAACGTTCGCCTGCATTTACGGTCCCGGAATCAGCACAGCGCTGGGCTAATCAGGTTCGCCAGGAAAATGAACTAAGGGATTAATGGATATAAAAAAACCGCCGGAGCATGATACTCCGGCGGTTTTTTGTTTTTTAGCTGACAGACTTAGCGATGCGCCAGTTCGGCGTTATCGTCGCTGTCCAGAATCGTTTTATCAGTCTGCTTGAGCCATTGGCTGGTCAGCGTACCGGCAGTCATGGAACCGCTTACGTTCAGCGCGGTACGACCCATATCGATCAGCGGCTCAACGGAGATCAGCAGCGCAACCAGCGTGACTGGCAGACCCATAGCGGGCAGGACGATCAGCGCGGCAAATGTTGCACCGCCACCGACACCCGCAACCCCTGCGGAGCTCACGGTCACGATACCAACCAGCGTGGCAATCCACATTGGGTCCAGTGGGTTGATACCGACGGTCGGTGCAACCATTACTGCCAGCATTGCCGGGTACAGGCCCGCACAACCGTTCTGACCAATCGTGGCACCAAACGAGGCGGCAAATGAGGCGATGGATTCAGGCACGCCCAGACGACGGGTCTGCGCTTCAACGTTCAGCGGAATTGAGGCTGCGCTGGAGCGGCTGGTGAAGGCGAACGTCAGCACTGGCCATACCTTGCGGAAGTATTTTAACGGGCTAACGCCGTTAATACCCAGCAGAATCCCGTGAACCACGAACATAATGCCCAGACCGAGATAAGAGGCCACGACGAAGCTACCCAGCTTGATGATGTCCTGCAGGTTGGAACCTGCAACCACTTTGGTCATCAGTGCCAGAACACCGTACGGCGTCAACTGCATCACCAGACGAACCAGTTTCATCACCCAGCTTTGCAGGGTATCGATAGCGACCAGAACGCGCTCGCCTTTTGGTGCATCATCTTTCAGCAGTTTTAGTGCGGCTACACCGAGGAATGCAGCGAAGATAACCACGCTGATAATCGACGTCGGGTTCGCGCCAGTCAGATCGGCAAACGGGTTTTTCGGAATAAACGACAGCACCAGTTGCGGAACGCTAAGGTCAGCCACTTTGCCAACATAGTTGGTTTCAATCGCGTTCAGACGGGCGGTTTCGGCACCACCTTGCACCAGACCTTCGGCGGTCAGGCCGAACAGGTTGGTCACCAGAACACCTACCAGCGCGGCAATCAGCGTGGTAAACAGCAGCGTGCCGATGGTCAGGAAGCTAATTTTACCTAACTGAGAGGCGTTGTGCAGACGCGCAACGGCACTGAGTATAGAGGCAAAGACCAGCGGCATAACAATCATTTGCAGCAACTGGACATAACCGTTGCCGACAATGTTGAACCATTGTACTGAATCTTTAAGAACCTGGCTGTCGGAGCCATAAATGGTGTGCAGCGCGAGGCCGAACACGACACCCATGACCAGACCGACCAGTACTTTTTTGGCCAGACTCCACTGTTTGTGACGGGCTTGCGCCAGCACGAACAGCAGCACTACGAACACGATAATGTTCGCGATTAATGGAAAGTTCATCCCCGTTCTCCTGATCTTATTATGCGTATCACCGTTTAAAGGTGATTCTGTTGGCGCAAGATTAGCAGAACTGTGACTTGCCTCTTATATTCAAATGGAATTGTTTATACCTAAAATGACTTTTTGGCTGATTTATTAGTCAATCTGATGCGTTATGAAACGATTGAACTGCATTTGTAGCGTATTAATCATCTGCGAAGACCAGCGTACCGCGCTGTTCTCTTGTACGGTTTGCGGCATCCAGATTGCCCATGCGAACAGTGCCATACACAGAAACCGCTCCAGTTGATTGCCTTTTTGCGGCACGAGGATAGGCAGACGAAAACGCCAGCGGCAGGGCCAAAGCAGGGGAACACCTGCTGGGGTCAGCATGTCGGCCAGAATGTGACTAAGATAGCCGAGTACCATACCTTGTAAGGCATCGGCAGGTATTATCCAGGTATCCGGGACTTTCAGGTAGAACGTGGCCAGCAGGGCAAAAACCGCCAGCAGGCTATGTGTAAACCCGCGATGACCAAATGCCCGGGCAATGGGTTTTGATATCCACTTCAGACGCTGCCCCAGCAGAGATTTGGGATGATCGATATCCGGCAGCAGGCACGTTAAAATGGCTGAAGGAACAATATGCCACCAGTCACCCTGCGCAAGAACGGGCGTTAGCTCGGCATTCTTGGCAAATACCGCACAGGCAATAGAAAAAAGAAGGTGGCCTTCCGCCGTCATGATAAAACCCAATAAACTGTCGATTCATACAGTATAGGGGTTTTATACAGTAGGCGGAAGAGGTGACGTTGTAACCCTTTGTCACAAGTGCGCCTTTACCGCGCCAGCCAACCGCCATCCACCGCCAGCGTATAACCATGAATATAGTCAGAGGCGGGACTTGCAAGGAAAACAACCGGGCCTTTCAGGTCATTTGGCGTGCCCCAGCGTCCGGCGGGAATACGATCGATAATCTCCTGATTGCGCTCGCTGTCTGCGCGCAGTTGCTGGGTGTTGTTGGTCGCCATATAGCCGGGCGCGATGGCGTTGACATTAATTCCTTTGGCCGCCCATTCATTGGCGAGCAGGCGAGTGATGCCCAGAACGCCGCTTTTTGATGCGGTATAGGAAGGTACACGGATACCCCCCTGAAAAGAGAGCATCGAGGCAATGTTAATGATTTTTCCGCCATTGCCCTGAGCCAGAAACTGACGCGCCACAGCCTGCGACAGAAAGAAAACGGATTTGAGATTCAGATTCATCACGTCATCCCAATCTTTTTCACTGAAGTCCAGTGCATCCTGACGGCGTATAGTTCCTGCATTGTTGACCAGAATATCGACCCGGCCAAACGCCGATACCGTTTGTGTCACGATGCTGGTGAGAGCATCTTGTTGACTGAGGTCGGCCTGAATGGACATAAAGCGTCGACCGAAGGCGTTAATTTTCTCTGCGGTTTCATGCGGTATTTTACGATTCACGCCGACTACATCGCAGCCCGCTTCAGCCAGCGCCACTGCCATACCCTGCCCGAGGCCGGTGTCACATCCAGTGACGATGGCGACTTTACCCTCGAGACGAAAAGCTTCCTGAATCATGTTTACCTCAACTATTTATGTCATTAACGCTTGCGCTATAGGGCAAGGATAGGAGAGGTTAAACAGAAATACAATTAAAAATGAAACGGCGTTTTAAAATAGGAAGTCTGAAAAGACGGGCAATACGATCATTGCCCGTTACAGGATTAGCCGCGCAGATGAGCGGCTGTGAGTTCGGTGAGCGAGGTTAGTTTGACGTCGGCAAGAACGAAGCGAGGATCGTCCTGATTCTCATGCGCTGGTACGACGATGGAACGCATACGGGCAGCTTTCGAGGCAATCATGCCGTTCACTGAGTCTTCCAGTGCTACGCAGTTTAACGGGTCAATGCCCAGTTTCGCCGCACAATCGAGGTAAACTTGTGGGTGCGGTTTGCTGTAAGGCAGTTTTTCTGCAGAAGCCAGCGCGTCGAAGTCATCGCGCAGATCAAACATGGTCAGCACTTTTTCCAGCATATGTAGCGGCGAGGCGGATGCCAGTCCTACTTTGATTCCCTGAGATTTGCACAGTGTCACAGCTTCACGAACGCCTGGCAGCAGCGGTTTTGTTTCTTCAACCAACGCAATGGCCCGGGTAATGATGCGCTCGGTGACTTCCTGACGTGAGGGGCCGTTCCAGGGTTGCTGCGCAAACCACAAATCAACCACCATGTCGATGCGTAAGCCAAGGGTATCGGGAAGTTCATGGCGGCGGGAGATATCAACGCCTAAACTTGCTATCACATCCAGTTCAGCCTGATCCCAAAGCGGTTCAGAATCGACCAGTAACCCATCCATATCGAAAATTGCAGCAAGAATTTGACGCGGGGTTGACATTACAACCTCTCCTTTACGGTGATAAAAGGGATTAGAGCCAGCCTGGACGGACTCTGAGCGTTCATTATGGCTAATTCAGAAGTATACCGCCTTTAAAGATCAGGCGAAAACGGTAATCAACGGGTAAACTTAGGCCAAAATGACACGTCTTAATCAAGGGGAACTCATGACGTATCAACAAGCTGGACGCATTGCCATCTTGAAAAGGCTGGTGGGATGGGTGGTTTTCATTCCTGCGCTGATTTCAACGCTGGTTTCAGTACTGAAGTTTATGTACGCGCACAGCGAAAAGCAGGAAGGGATTAACGCGGTCATGCTCGATTTTGCCCATGTGATGATCGACATGATGCGGGTGAACACACCTTTTCTTAACGTGTTCTGGTATAACTCGCCAACGCCCGATTTTCAAAGTGGACTGAATCTCGTTTTTTGGCTGATATTCATTCTGATTTTTATCGGCCTGGCGTTGCAGGACTCAGGCGCCAGAATGAGCCGCCAGGCGCGTTTCTTACGCGAAGGCGTTGAGGATCAGCTAATTCTGGAACAAGCAAAGGGCAGTGAAGGATTATCCCGCGAGCAACTTGAGTCGCGAATTGTGGTACCGCACCATACGATCTTCTTACAAATTTTCCCGCTTTATATTCTGCCGGTGATCGTTATCGTGATCGGCTACTTCTTCTTCTCACTGCTGGGCTTTTTGTAAGTGCCACTCTATCGGGCCTGCCACGTTGCGAAACGGCAGGCCTGATAAGCAACACGGTACGTCGTTAAGCCGCCAGTAATCTATCCAGCGCTTTCTGCGCCACAACCAAATGCTGTCCCCCGAACAGAATTGCCCGATTCAGCAGCGTATAGAGTTGGTAGATTGGCTGCCTGTCGAGAAAATCCAGCGGTAGTGGCGAGACAGACTGGTAACCGTCATAAATTTGCGGCGGCTGATCGGTATGTAACGGCAGCATTGCCAGGTCACACTCTCTGTCCCCCCAGTAGCAGGCAGGGTCAAAGATGTACGGACCGTTCGGGCCGAGGGCGCAGTTCCCGGACCACAAATCACCGTGCAGGAGAGACGGCTGCGGCTGATGAGAAGAGAGACGTTGCTGGACATGTTCGACGATGGCATCAATATTGCCAAACGCAATGCCTTTTTCAGCGGCGAGTTCCAGTTGCCAGCCTATACGCTGCTCGGCGAAAAAGGTTGACCAGCGACGTTGCCAGGTATTTGGCTGCGGCGTGGTAGAGAGCGCGTTATCGAAGTCGAGACCAAACTGAGGCTGGTCGCTCCATTCGTGCAAATGCGCAAGCTGTTGACCGAGGATAAACGCGTTATGCGCATCAAGCGGACGGGGAGGGAGGAAATCCATCACCAGAAAGCTGTAATCTCTGTCTGCGCCTACTGCCCAGACTTTCGGTACAGATACAGTTTGACTGCGGGAAAGTAGCTCCAGCTGATCGGCTTCTGCCGTAAAGCCGGTTAACAGCTCTCTTTCATCGCATTTGACGAAAAAATCTCGCCCCGCATAACGTAAATGCCATGCGGCGTGGATCTCTCCGCCGGGCAGTTCATTACGCAGTTCGATTTCGCCTTCACCTAATTGCTCGCTTAAAAGACGACTGATAGCCTGCCACATGATGTCTCTCCCCATGTTGTCTGCCAGATCATAAGGTTAGCGCAAGAATGCGGTTAAAAAACACGAACTGACGCACACCACGGACGCGTCATCGCTGGAAAGGCACTTAATGTTTGTCGTTCTTCTTCACCCCGTACCGTTGTGGAGACACCTGACTGCACATGATTCACTTCTTTGTAATCACGTGATTTTTTAGCATAGACGTATAACCCCCATGCCGACAGTTTTACCGGAACATCCCCCTTCTGTTAAAAGGGGGACGGTGCCATTACTGCGCAAGGTATGCATATATTTTTTGCGTATCGTCCAAAGCGCACAGACGCGTACCCTGATTCAGGGTTGCTGCGCTACCGGCGGCGACACCGTAACGGACAATATCCTCAAAAGGCGCGTTCTCTGCCAGTTTAAGCGTCATGGCCCCGACCATACTGTCGCCCGCGCCTACGGTACTTTGACTTTTCACCGGTGGCGGAACCACCTGAACGCAGGTATCGCGATCTACACCCAGCGCCCCTTGCGGCCCAAGCGAGACCACAACGCGGTGCGCTTTTCCGCTTTGCACGATTTCCTGTGCGGCTTTGCGCACATCATCGGGCTGTGTCAGTTCGCGGTTAACCAGCGCACTCAGTTCTTTGAGGTTGGGTTTGACCAGTTCGATATTGCCGATGGCTAACGCCGCCGTCAGTGCTTCGCCTGAACTGTCGACAATACAGCGGATCCCCTGTTTTTGTGCGGTGGTAATGAGTCGGGTCAATTTCTCAAGCTGTACGCCGGGCGGCAAACTGCCGCTGATGACCAGCAGCGCGCCAGATTCAATTTCCAGCACCTGATCCTGAAGTTGGTAGAACTCTTCATCGGTCAGCGCAGCGCCTGGCATGACAAAACGATACTGTTCGCCGCTGGACTCCACGTGGACATGAAGATTTTGTCGGGTCCAGTCTTTGGCTTCGACGGTAGATACGGGAACATTTTCGTCGGCGAGCAATGCAACAAGATGCTCTCCGGTTGCTCCCCCCGCGGGGAAAATCGCTGTTGCGGTTCCGCCAAGATGGGCAATTGCGCGAGCGACGTTGATACCGCCGCCGCCGGGTTCAAAAACCGGCGAGGTACAACGAAGCTTACCTTCCGGGTAAATTTGCGGGGTGATTGTTGCGCTATCGAGAGAGGGCGCAAGTGTTAACGTATAGATACGTACCATCTTTACCTCCTGTTAGGCTGAACTCAGTCTGGCACTTAACCTCCCGAAAGTGAAGTAATTAACAACATGATTTTTCATATCTTTATTTAAAATTATCGCCATAAAGATATATAAATAAAATAAAGGTTTAGGAACGCTCTTATTCAAAAAATGAAATAAGAATTTATTGCTATGTTATTCGAGTCTTTTTATAATTTGTTACCTTTCAAGGGTCTTTTGTCATTGATCCATATGAAAGTTTCCGAGACCGTAATGGTCTCTTTTTTTGTTGTACGGACTCTTAATAAATGAAGCTTTTGAAGACAGTGCCCGCAGCATTACTGCTGACGGGAGGCCTGCTTGCGTCAATGCATGCTGTAGCCGATGATTCCGTTTTTACTGTCATGGATGACCCTTCCAGCGCGAAAAAACCCTTTGAAGGTAACCTGAACGCGGGATATCTCGCCCAGTCAGGCAACACAAAAAGTTCTTCTTTAACCGCAGATACCACCATGACCTGGTACGGCCAAACGACCGCATGGTCTCTGTGGGGAAATGCCAGCAATACCTCCTCAAATGATGAGCGTTCATCGGAGAAATATGCCGTAGGTGGCCGTAGTCGTTACAACATGACCGACTATGACTATCTCTTTGGACAGGCAAGCTGGTTGACCGACCGCTACAACGGCTACCGCGAGCGTGACGTGCTGACAGCGGGTTATGGTCGTCAGTTCCTCAACGGACCTGTGCACAGCTTCCGTTTCGAATTCGGTCCTGGCGTGCGCTATGACGAGCACACGGATGGCACCACCGAAACACAGCCGTTGGGCTATGCGTCCGGGGCTTATGCATGGCAGATGACGGACAATACCAAGTTTACTCAGGGTGTGTCGGTATTCGGCGCTGACGATACCACGCTCAACTCTGAAACCGCCCTGAACGTTGCCATCAACGAGCACTTTGGGTTAAAGGTGGCTTACAACGTGACCTGGAACTCTGAACCGCCGGCAACAGCGCCGGAACATACCGATCGCCGCACGACAGTTTCCCTCGGCTATCGGATGTAATGACAAGCCGGGTCAAATAAATGACCTGGCTTTTCTAAATTAAAGTTAAGTTTATTTAATATTTAATTTGCGTTTTATTTTTTTATCTGGTCATAACGCGCTATTTTCAGACAAATTCGATTAATCGATAAATAAACGAAAGCGGAACAGTGGGTGAGCGTCATTTAGCCCCAGATCATCGCAGCCCAGCGCAGCATCAACATGGCCGCACAAATAACGAGCAGAATCACAACCATCTTCCAGTGTTTCTTCGCAAAGCGATTTGTGGGCATTGTTTTTTTCCTGCTCAGGTTAGATGACTTTGTGCAAGTGTAACAAAGACGGTTGGGTGTCAGTGAATTGATTTACATCATAGAGCGCGCGTTGATTGTTGCTTTGATCGACCCGTAATGCCGTGTACACTGTCAAACGGTGTTATCAAAAAGCGGGTGTAGGTCCAGTGTGGTCTTTAAGGCAACCAGTGACATATTTCGCAGAGTGAAGCGGGAATCAGCCCACACCTTTTTGATAATTTTAAATATTGAATCTTTGTATGTGATCTTACGTGTGGGTCACCACTGCAAATAAGGATATAACATGCCTGTTATTACTCTTCCTGATGGCAGCCAACGCCATTACGACCACGCTGTAAGCCCCATGGATGTTGCGCTGGACATCGGTCCAGGTCTGGCGAAAGCCACTATTGCTGGCCGTGTTGACGGTGAGCTGGTAGATGCTTCCGATCTGATTGAGCATGATGCGAAGCTCTCCATCATCACCGCGAAGGATGAAGAAGGTCTGGAGATCATTCGTCACTCCTGTGCGCACCTGTTAGGGCACGCGATCAAACAACTCTGGCCGCACACCAAAATGGCGATCGGACCGGTTGTTGATAACGGTTTTTACTACGATATCGATCTTGACCGTACGTTAACCCAGGAAGACGTCGACGCGCTCGAGAAGCGGATGCACGAGCTCGCTGAGAAAAACTACGATGTCATTAAGAAGAAAGTCAGCTGGTACGAAGCGCGTGAAACCTTCGTGAAGCGTGGCGAGACCTATAAAGTCTCCATTCTTGATGAAAACATTGCCCATGATGACAAGCCTGGCTTGTACCATCATGAAGAATATGTCGATATGTGCCGTGGCCCGCACGTGCCGAACATGCGTTTCTGCCATCACTTCAAACTGATGAAGACCGCAGGGGCATACTGGCGTGGCGACAGCAATAACAAGATGCTGCAGCGTATTTATGGTACTGCATGGGCAGATAAAAAAGCCCTGAATGCCTACCTGCAACGTCTGGAAGAAGCGGCCAAACGCGATCACCGTAAAATCGGTAAACAGCTTGACCTGTATCATATGCAGGAAGAAGCACCGGGTATGGTGTTCTGGCACAACGATGGCTGGACTATCTTCCGTGAACTGGAAGTATTCGTTCGTTCAAAACTGAAAGAATACCAGTATCAGGAAGTGAAAGGTCCGTTCATGATGGACCGCGTGCTGTGGGAAAAAACAGGTCACTGGGATAACTACAAAGATGCAATGTTCACCACCTCTTCTGAGAACCGTGAATACTGCATTAAGCCAATGAACTGCCCAGGCCACGTGCAGATCTTTAATCAGGGTCTGAAATCCTATCGCGATCTGCCGCTGCGTATGGCTGAGTTTGGTAGCTGCCACCGTAATGAACCGTCAGGTGCGCTGCATGGCCTGATGCGTGTTCGTGGCTTCACTCAAGATGATGCACATATCTTCTGTACTGAAGAGCAGATTCGTGATGAAGTTAACGCGTGCATTCGTATGGTCTACGATATGTACAGCACCTTTGGCTTCGAGAAAATCGTCGTCAAACTGTCCACTCGCCCCGAAAAACGTATCGGTAGCGATGAAATGTGGGACCGTGCTGAAGCTGACCTGGCCGTTGCGCTGGAAGAAAACAACATCCCGTTTGAGTTCCAACTGGGTGAGGGCGCGTTCTACGGTCCGAAAATTGAATTTACCCTGTATGACTGCCTCGATCGTGCATGGCAGTGCGGTACTGTACAGCTGGACTTCTCCCTGCCGTCCCGTTTAAGCGCCTCTTACGTTGGCGAAAACAACGAGCGTCAGGTTCCGGTTATGATTCACCGTGCAATTCTTGGGTCGATGGAACGTTTCATCGGTATCCTGACCGAAGAGTTCGCTGGCTTCTTCCCGACCTGGCTCGCGCCGGTTCAGGTTGTGGTCATGAACATCACCGATTCTCAGTCTGAATACGTTAACGAATTAACGCAGAAACTACAAAATGCGGGTATTCGTGTAAAAGCAGACTTGAGAAATGAGAAGATTGGCTTTAAAATCCGCGAGCACACTTTACGTCGTGTCCCTTACATGTTGGTCTGTGGCGACAAAGAGGTAGAAGCAGGCAAAGTTGCCGTGCGCACCCGTCGTGGCAAAGACTTGGGCAGCCTGGACGTAAATGAAGTGATTGAGAAGCTGCAACAAGAGATTCGCAGCCGCAGTCTTCAACAACTGGAGGAATAAGGTATTAAAGGCGGAAAACGAGTTCAAACGGCACGTCCGAATCGTATCAATGGCGAGATTCGCGCCCTGGAAGTTCGCTTAACAGGTCTGGAAGGCGAAGCTTTGGGTATTGTGAGTCTGAGAGAAGCGATCGAAAAAGCTGAAGAAGCTGGAGTAGATTTAGTTGAAATCAGCCCTAACGCCGAACCGCCAGTTTGTCGTATTATGGACTACGGCAAGTTCCTTTATGAAAAGAGTAAGTCTTCTAAGGAACAGAAGAAAAAGCAAAAAGTTATCCAGGTTAAGGAAATTAAATTCCGTCCTGGCACCGACGATGGCGATTACCAGGTAAAACTCCGCAGCCTGGTACGCTTTCTGGAAGATGGCGATAAGGCTAAGATCACGCTGCGTTTTCGCGGTCGTGAGATGGCCCACCAACAGATTGGTATGGAAGTGCTCAACCGCGTCCGTGACGATCTGAGTGAACTGGCAGTAGTCGAATCCTTCCCTACGAAGATCGAAGGCCGCCAGATGATCATGGTGCTCGCTCCTAAGAAGAAACAGTAAGGCCTTCAAGTAGCAATGTCTGTGGAGCCCACGGGTTCCACAGCCGTTGTTCGCCTACGTTTCGTTTATTAACAATGCGAAGTGGAAGTTATTAAAATGCCAAAAATTAAGACCGTACGCGGTGCTGCTAAGCGTTTCAAAAAAACCGGTGGTGGTGGATTTAAGCGTAAGCACGCAAACCTGCGTCATATTCTGACCAAAAAATCTACTAAGCGTAAACGTCACCTGCGTCCAAAAGGCCTCGTGTCTAAAGGCGATCTGGGTCTGGTTATCGCGTGCCTGCCGTACGCATAAGCCGTTAACGTTTAATTCATTTTTTTACTAAGAATATAGATACAGGAGAGCACATATGGCTCGCGTAAAACGTGGTGTAGTTGCCCGTGCACGTCACAAGAAAATTTTGAAACAAGCTAAAGGCTACTACGGTGCGCGTTCTCGCGTATACCGCGTTGCCTTCCAGGCTGTTATCAAAGCTGGTCAGTACGCTTATCGTGACCGTCGTCAGAAAAAGCGTCAGTTCCGTCAACTGTGGATTGCGCGTATCAACGCAGCAGCACGTCAGAACGGTATTTCTTACAGCAAATTCATCAACGGCCTGAAAAAAGCCTCTGTTGAAATCGACCGTAAGATCCTGGCTGACATCGCAGTATTCGACAAAGTAGCGTTCACCGCTCTGGTCGAAAAAGCGAAAGCAGCTCTGGCATAAGCCGGTGAAAAGAGGGAGCCTGGCTCCCTCTCTTTTATTTGTAGTGCAATCAATTAGTTGACAATTTATCCGTAAGCCTTTTCAATAAAGGTTGTCCGGTTTTTACCACACAAGGTAACGCAAGCATGAATGCTGCTATTTTCCGCTTCTTCTTTTATTTTAGCACCTGAACTCAGGAGGCTTGCGCGTGAAAGAAGAAACGGAAAACAGCGCCTAAAAGCCTCCCTGGTGGAGGCTTTTTTTATACGCGTCATCCTTCAAGTTGTCTCTGTATTGGCTGCATCCGCTCTTTGGCCGCGTTGATACAACTTGAATGATTTTGCGTATATACGAGCGACTAGTGAATATCGCAACATAACGAGGAAAACCATGTCACATCTCGCAGAGCTGGTTGCCAGTGCAACGGCCGCCATTAACCAGGCTTCAGATGTTGCCGCGTTAGACAATGTCCGCGTCGAATATTTGGGCAAGAAAGGGCACCTGACCCTTCAGATGACAACCCTGCGCGAACTGCCGCCAGAAGAGCGCCCGGCAGCAGGTGCGGTGATTAACGAAGCCAAAGAGCAGGTACAGCAAGCGCTGAACGCGCGTAAGGCCGAATTAGAAAGTGCTGCGCTGAATGCTCGTCTGGCTGAAGAAACGATCGATATCTCCCTCCCTGGGCGTCGTATCGAAAACGGCGGTCTGCACCCGGTGACGCGTACAATCGACAGGATTGAAAGTTTCTTCGGTGAGCTGGGCTTTACCGTGGCGACCGGTCCGGAAATCGAAGATGACTATCATAACTTCGATGCGCTCAACATTCCTGGCCATCACCCGGCGCGCGCTGACCACGACACTTTCTGGTTTGACGCGACGCGTCTGCTGCGCACACAGACTTCCGGCGTGCAGATCCGCACCATGAAAGAAAAACAGCCGCCGATCCGTATTATCGCCCCGGGCCGTGTATATCGTAACGATTACGACCAGACACACACCCCAATGTTCCACCAGATGGAAGGGCTAATTGTTGATACCAACATCAACTTCACCAACCTGAAAGGCACGCTGCACGATTTCCTGCGCAACTTCTTTGAAGAAGACCTGCAGGTTCGTTTCCGTCCTTCCTACTTCCCGTTCACTGAACCATCTGCGGAAGTTGACGTGATGGGCAAAAACGGCAAATGGCTGGAAGTGCTGGGCTGCGGGATGGTTCACCCGAACGTGTTGCGTAATGTTGGCATCGATCCGGAAATCTATTCCGGCTTTGCATTCGGTATGGGTATGGAGCGTCTTACTATGCTGCGTTATGGCGTTACCGATCTGCGTTCTTTCTTCGAAAACGATCTGCGTTTCCTCAAACAGTTTAAATAAAGGCAGGATAAAACAATGAAATTCAGTGAACTGTGGTTACGCGAATGGGTAAATCCGGCGATTGATAGCGATGCGCTGTCAAACCAAATTACGATGGCGGGTCTTGAAGTTGACGGTGTGGAACCTGTTTCCGGCGCGTTCAATGGCGTTGTGGTAGGTGAAGTGGTTGAATGCGGCCAACACCCGAACGCTGACAAACTGCGTGTCACCAAAGTGAATGTAGGCGGCGACCGCCTGCTGGATATCGTCTGCGGCGCGCCAAACTGCCGTCAGGGGCTGAAAGTGGCTGTGGCAACCGTTGGTGCCGTTCTGCCGGGCGATTTCAAAATTAAAGCCGCGAAACTGCGCGGTGAACCGTCTGAAGGTATGCTGTGCTCGTTCTCCGAGCTGGGTATTTCCGACGATCATAACGGGATTATCGAACTGCCTGCCGATGCGCCAATTGGCACCGATATCCGTGAATACCTGAAGCTTGACGACAACACCATCGAAATCAGCGTCACGCCGAACCGCGCCGACTGCTTAGGCATCATCGGTGTAGCGCGTGACGTTGCTGTACTGAACAAAGCCCCGCTGGTTGAGCCGGAAATCGCGCCAGTTGCCGCGACCATTAGCGACGTCCTGCCGATTCAGGTCGAAGCCGTGGAAGCCTGCCCACGCTATCTGGGCCGCGTGGTGAAAGGCATCAATGTTAAAGCGCCGACCCCGCTGTGGATGAAAGAAAAACTGCGCCGTTGCGGTATTCGTTCTATCGATGCCGTGGTTGACGTGACTAACTATGTGCTGCTCGAACTGGGTCAGCCAATGCACGCATTCGACAAAGACCGCATTGAAGGCGGAATTGTTGTCCGTATGGCAAAAGAGGGTGAGACCCTGGTATTGCTGGACGGCAGCGAAGCGAAGCTGAATGCAGATACGCTGGTGATTGCGGACCACAACAAAGCGCTGGCGATGGGCGGCATCTTTGGTGGCGAACATTCCGGCGTGAATGATGAAACACAAAACGTCCTGCTGGAATGTGCATTCTTCAGCCCGTTGTCTATTACCGGTCGCGCGCGTCGTCACGGCCTGCACACCGATGCATCTCACCGCTATGAGCGTGGTGTCGATCCTGCGCTGCAACATAAGGCCATGGAACGTGCAACGCGCCTGCTGATTGATATCTGCGGCGGTGAAGCGGGCCCAGTCATTGACGTGACGAATGAAGCCACGCTGCCAAAACGCGCAACCATTACGCTTCGTCGTAGCAAACTGGATCGTCTGATCGGACACCATATTGCCGATGAGCAGGTGAGTGACATTCTGCGTCGTCTGGGTTGTGACGTGACGGAAGGGCAGGATGAGTGGAAAGCGGTCGCGCCGAGCTGGCGTTTCGATATGGAAATCGAAGAAGACCTGGTCGAAGAAGTCGCCCGCGTATACGGGTATGACAATATCCCGAACACGCCGATTCAGGCGGGTCTTATCATGGGTACGCATCGCGAAGCGGATTTGTCGCTGAAACGTGTAAAAACCATGCTGAATGACAAAGGCTACCAGGAAGTCATTACCTATAGCTTCGTCGACCCGAAAGTCCAGTCGCTGCTGCACCCGGGTGAAGAAGCGCTGCTGCTGCCAAGCCCAATCTCTATTGATATGTCGGCAATGCGTTTGTCCCTGTGGACCGGCTTGCTGTCTACGGTAGTGTATAACCAGAATCGTCAGCAGAACCGCGTACGTATTTTCGAAACGGGTTTACGTTTCGTGCCAGATACGCAGGCCAACCTCGGGATCCGTCAGGATCTGATGCTGGCTGGCGTGATCTGCGGTAACCGTCATGATGAACACTGGAATCTGGCAAAAGAGACCGTTGATTTCTATGATCTGAAAGGCGATCTGGAAGCGGTTCTCGACCTGACAGGCAAACTGGCAGACATTCAGTTCAAAGCTGAAGCGAATCCAGCACTTCATCCGGGTCAGTCTGCGGCGATTTATCTGAAAGGTGAACGTATTGGTTTCATTGGGGTTGTTCATCCTGAACTGGAACGTAAACTGGATCTGAACGGTCGCACTCTGGTGTTTGAACTGGAGTGGAATAAGCTCGCAGACCGCGTGGTGCCTCAGGCGCGTGAAGTTTCTCGCTTCCCAGCGAACCGTCGCGATATCGCAGTCGTTGTCGCAGAAAACGTTCCCGCTGCGGATATTTTATCCGAGTGTAAGAAAGTTGGCGTAAATCAGGTAGTTGGCGTAAACTTATTTGACGTGTACCGCGGTAAGGGTGTTGCGGAGGGCTATAAGAGCCTCGCTATCAGCCTGATCCTTCAGGATACCAGCCGTACACTTGAAGAAGAGGAGATTGCCGCTACCGTCGCCAAATGTGTAGAGGCATTAAAAGAGCGATTCCAGGCATCATTGAGGGATTGAACCTATGGCGCTTACAAAAGCTGAAATGTCAGAATATCTGTTTGATAAGCTTGGGCTTAGCAAGCGGGATGCCAAAGAACTGGTCGAGCTGTTTTTCGAAGAGATCCGTCGTGCTCTGGAAAATGGTGAGCAGGTAAAACTCTCTGGTTTTGGTAACTTCGATCTGCGTGATAAGAATCAACGTCCGGGCCGTAACCCGAAAACGGGCGAAGATATTCCCATTACAGCACGGCGCGTGGTGACCTTCAGACCCGGACAGAAGTTAAAAAGCCGGGTTGAAAACGCAACGCCCAAAGAAGAGTGATTTAACGATACGCAGAGTATGACGCGTATAACTAAAAAGGCCGCTATGCGGCCTTTTTCCTTTTCACTACCGAATCAGCACCGTAGAATCACCTCCATCTCTTTTCAGCAGAATGGAAAACATGCTGACTTTCGCCCATCAACAACAGCGCCGAAATGTGCGCTGGATACTGTCACTGTCAGTACTGATGCTACTGGCAACGATTCTAAGCTTGTGCGCAGGAGAACAATGGATCGCTCCCGGCGACTGGTTCAGCGCCCGCGGCGATCTGTTCGTCTGGCAAATTCGACTTCCCCGTACCCTTGCCGTTTTGCTGGTAGGCGCTGCATTGGCCTTATCTGGCGCAGTGATGCAAGCTCTGTTTGAAAACCCGCTCGCAGAGCCTGGATTACTGGGCGTATCTAACGGCGCGGGAGTCGGGCTTATCGCGGCGGTGCTGCTGGGGCAGGGGCAACTCCCCGGCTGGGCGTTGGGCCTTTGCGCGATTGCCGGGGCGCTGATTATCACGCTTATTCTGCTACGTTTCGCCCGTCGACATCTGTCTACCAGCCGTCTGCTGCTGGCGGGGGTGGCGCTGGGGATTATCTGCAGCGCGCTGATGACATGGGCTATCTACTTCTCTACCTCGTTTGACTTACGACAGCTGATGTACTGGATGATGGGGGGCTTCGGTGGCGTAGACTGGCATCAGGCCTGGCTCATGGTGGCGTTGATTCCGGTGTTGGTGTGGATTTGCTGTCAGTCGCAGCCGATGAATATGCTGGCGTTAGGAGAGACTTCTGCACGTCAGTTGGGACTGCCATTATGGTTCTGGCGCAACCTGCTGGTGGTTGCCACAGGCTGGATGGTTGGCGTGAGCGTGGCTCTGGCAGGGGCGATTGGTTTTATTGGGCTTGTGATCCCGCATATTTTGCGACTGTGCGGCCTCACCGATCACCGTGTTTTACTGCCAGGTTGTGCGTTGGCTGGCGCAATCGCATTATTGTTTGCTGATGTTGTCGCGCGTTTGGTGCTGGCCTCGGCTGAGTTACCTATCGGCGTGGTAACGGCCACCATGGGTGCACCGGTATTTATCTGGCTATTGTTAAAAGCCGCGCGCTAGAACGCGTTGGTTCGGTCTATGATTAAAAACTGAAAATCCACCTGTTGTTCTGGAGATGCTATGCAAAACACTATCCTCGATACAGAAGTGACGACCATCGACGGCGAAGTTACCTCACTGCAGCCGTATTCCGGGAATGTGCTGTTAATCGTCAACGTTGCTTCAAAATGTGGACTGACGCCGCAGTACGAGCAACTGGAAAATCTGCAGAAAGCCTGGCACCAACAGGGCTTCAGCGTTCTTGGTTTCCCTTGCAATCAGTTTCTGGGCCAGGAGCCGGGCAGCGAAGAGGAAATAAAAACGTACTGCAGTACCACATGGGGCGTAACTTTCCCGATGTTCAGCAAAATTGACGTCAACGGCGAGGGACGCCATCCGCTGTATCAGAAGCTGATTGATGCCGCGCCAACGGCCGTTGCGCCTGCGGATAGTGGGTTCTACGAGCGAATGGCGAGCAAAGGTCGTGCGCCGCTCTACCCGGACGATATCCTGTGGAATTTCGAGAAGTTTTTAGTGGGTCGCGATGGAAAAGTGCTGCAACGATTCTCACCGGATATGACGCCTGAGGATCCCATCCTGGTGCAAACCATCAAGCAGGCGCTGGCAAACTAATGTCTCGATTGATGCAGCTACAGGACGTCGCGGAATCGACCCGTCTCGGCCCGCTTTCTGGTGAGATCAAAGCAGGAGAGATCTTGCATTTAGTGGGACCAAACGGTGCCGGAAAAAGTACGCTGTTGGCGCGTATGGCGGGTCTGACAAACGGAGAGGGCAGTATCACTTTTGGTGATATGCCGTTGGAGGAATGGCCCGCCGCCAGGCTGGCGCAATATCGCGCCTATCTTGCGCAACAGCAAAATCCGCCGTTTGCCATGCCGGTCTGGCATTTTCTAACGCTGCATCAACCCGACAAAGCACGCACCGATCTGTTACAGGAGATCGCCGATGCGCTCGGCCTGGGAGATAAACTGGGGCGCGGCGTGAACCAACTTTCCGGCGGTGAGTGGCAGCGTGTGCGCCTGGCTGCGGTTATCCTGCAGATTTGCCCACAAGCGAATCCATTAGGTCAGCTTTTACTGCTGGATGAGCCGATGAACAGTCTGGACGTCGCGCAACAAAACGCACTGGACCGACTGTTGAGTCAGCTGTGTTTGCAGGGCATAGCGATTGTGATGAGTAGCCACGACCTTAATCACACCTTACGCCATGCGCATAAAGCCTGGCTACTCAAGCGCGGGAAACTGCTTGCCAGTGGTTCACGAGATGCGGTACTGACGCCGGCCAATCTGTCTGCGGCCTATGGCGTCAACTTCCGACGTTTGGATATTGAAGGGCACAGAATGCTCATATCAACCACTTAAGTGAAATGGGTTCTTGAAAATCATATAATTTCCACGCTAAATTGGCATAAAAATAAAATTCAGAGGATTCGTACTGAATGCGCTTTTGGCTCCTTTTCATTACAGCATTGTTTTTGGCGGGCTGCAGCAGCCATCGTGCGCCTGCGCCAAATGCCCGACTGTCGGATTCTATTGCCGTTATCGCCGGTCTTAATGATCAGCTACAAACCTGGCATGGCACACCCTATCGTTATGGCGGTATGAGTCGTAGTGGGGTGGATTGTTCTGGATTTGTTTTGATGACGATGCGCGATAAATTCGACCTGCAACTCCCGCGCGATACGCGTACGCAATCAAAGATTGGTACCGAAATTGATAAAGACGATTTGCTGCCCGGCGATCTGGTTTTCTTTAAAACCGGGTCTGGGGAAAGCGGTCTACATGTTGGTATTTACGATACCAATAATCAATTTATTCATGCCTCAACCAGTCGTGGCGTGATGCGTTCGTCTCTGGATAACGTTTACTGGCGTAAAAACTTTTGGCAGGCGCGACGTATTTAATCCCCCGCAACTCCGAGGCTGCCATCGAGTGCGCAGCCTCAACATCACCATTTGAAAGTTAACTTTTATTTCTGCTTTTGGTTAGACAATACCCCTGAACATTAAGAGCGTATCTTGCTAAAAATATGATTTATTCCGAGATATTAAAAAGTGCAAAGCTGGATATTCGCTTATAATCAGGATAAGCTAAAAAAAAGGATTCGATTTACCGGCTAAAAAGGGAAAAATGAAAGGGCCTCTACTTGCATCAGCAGTAACGTATTTCTCCATCCTTTGCTACAGGATGCCGGATAACACCCATGCAGCGGGGCTGGCACGATGATTGTTTCACTGGATAATCTTTACCATTCTGAGTTCTCTTTTCTTCCTGCGAGAAGCGAAAAAGGCGATCTTGAATTCGTCGATATCATCACCAGTTTCGCCAGTGCGCATGGGGATGTGCGTATACCCACCGAGCTGGTCCTACCTCGGATGTCAGACGACGAACAATGTCGTTTATTTGTAGAAAAACTAGAATTAATCGAAACGTGCCAACATTTTTTTATTCAGCGAAAAGTATCCGCCTGGATTAATTTAACGCCAGCAGTTGCTAATACTTTATTATCAGATACTGAACTTGCTTCACAAGTTGAACGATTTTCATTTCTGGAGCTGACTATTCATGAAAGCTATCCGGAGTTAAACAAAGGTAAAGATAATCCAATATTGGCCGCACTTGCTGCGCGATTTCCATTAGTCCTGACAAACTATGGTTCTGGCGGTATATCAACCCGGGCAATTTTTGACGGCCTGTTCAAACGCGTCGTGCTGGATAAAAACTTTGTTCAACAAAGGATTGCACATATTTCGTTTGAACCGTTTATGCGGGCTATTCTTGCGCAACTATCGCCCAGCTGTGAGTCAATAATCATTAGCGGAATTGATACACAAGAGATGCTGGAGCGCGTCTTGCCTGTGGGATTCAGTGCCATGCAGGGAGGATTGTGGCCTGCGGTGCCACCTGCGCAGATAATTTCGCTCGCTAAGATATAACCCTTTTTTTTGCTGGTGTTTAACAGGCTATTAACAGTCTACACTAGAGGCAGGAGGCCCTATGACCCTGTCTTTTACCACTCGCTGGCGTGATGAACTACCAGCAACCTATACCGCGCTTTCACCCACCCCTCTGAAAAACGCGCGCCTTATCTGGCATAACGATGCGCTGGCGGAGCAATTAGCCATTCGTGCGGAGCTATTTGATATTCCGACTGGTGCAGGCGTTTGGGGCGGCGAATCGTTGCTTCCCGGGATGTCGCCTTTAGCCCAGGTTTATAGTGGGCATCAGTTCGGCGTCTGGGCTGGTCAGCTTGGCGACGGACGTGGGATCCTGCTGGGCGAACAACAGCTCGCGGATGGTTCAACGTTTGACTGGCACCTGAAAGGCGCCGGACTCACGCCGTATTCCCGCATGGGTGATGGGCGTGCCGTGTTGCGCTCGACCATTCGTGAAAGCCTGGCCAGTGAAGCGATGTACTACCTGGGAATACCGACCACGCGGGCATTGTCGATTGTCACCAGTGACACGCCGGTTTATCGCGAAACGGTCGAAGCAGGGGCGATGCTCATTCGCGTGGCGCAAAGCCATATGCGGTTTGGCCACTTTGAGCATTTTTACTATCGCCGAGAGCCGGAAAAAGTGCGTGAGTTGGCTGACTTTGCGATTCGCCATTACTGGCCGCAATGGCAGGAAGAAGCCGATAAGTATCAGCTGTGGTTTAACGATGTTGTCACGCGTACTGCGACGTTAATCGCTGACTGGCAGGCGGTAGGATTTGCGCATGGTGTTATGAACACGGACAACATGTCGATTCTGGGTCTGACGATGGATTACGGTCCATTCGGTTTTCTTGATGATTACGTGCCCGATTATATCTGCAACCACTCTGACAACCAGGGGCGATACAGTTTCGATAACCAACCGGCTGCCGCGTTGTGGAACTTGCAACGTCTGGCGCAAACCCTGTCGCCATTTATCCCGGTCGAGACGCTCAATGATGCGCTGGACGGTTACCAACTGGCGCTGTTAACTCGCTACGGTCAGCGGATGCGGCAAAAGCTCGGCTTCTTTAGCGAGCAGAAAGACGATAACGAACTGCTTAGCGAACTGTTTAGTCTGATGGCGAGGGAAAGAAGTGATTATACGCGAACGTTTCGTATGCTCAGCCAAACGGAACAACACAGTGCGCAATCCCCACTGCGCGATGAGTTTATCGACCGCGCGGCGTTTGACGACTGGTTCACGCGGTATCGCTCGCGTCTGCAGCAAGACAACATTGCTGACGCAGTCAGACAAACGCAGATGAAGGCGGCTAATCCGGCGATGGTATTACGTAACTGGCTGGCGCAACGGGCGATTAGTCAGGCAGAGCAGGGGGATTACGCCGAACTGCATCGGTTGCACCAGGCGTTGCGTACCCCGTTTGCCGACCGCGATGACGACTATGCCAGCCGTCCACCTGACTGGGGCAAACGGCTGGAAGTGAGTTGTTCAAGCTAAGGGGCCAGAAATACCTGCGGGGAGGCGCTGGCCGGATGCTGGCCAACGTGTACCTGAGCACCGTACCAGCGCTTCAGATCATCGGCCTGTAACACAGTTTCCGGTGTTCCCTGCGACACCAGCCTGCCGTTGTGCAGCAGCACTATTCTGTCTGCCCACAGTGCGGCGAGGTTCAGATCGTGAAGCACAATGCACACATGCAGCTCACCCGAAGCGGTTAGCGTTTTTAGCATGCGCAACAGATGCTGCTGGTGGTAAAGATCCAGCGCGGAGGTGGGTTCATCAAGGAATAACCAACCGCGAGGAGCGCCGTGGCACCAGAGTTGCGCCAGCGCGCGGGCTAACTGCACTCGCTGTTGCTCGCCGCCGGAAAGCGCGGCGTATTGCCGGCCTGCCAGAGGCGTACATCCGGTCATCTCCATTACCTGTGCAATAAGCCCAGGTTCCGGTCGTTGGGTCCAGGGCGCGCGACCCATCGCGATGACGGCCTCTACCGGCCAGTCAAACCCCAACTGTGTTTGCTGACGCATTACCGCCCGGTGTCGCGACAGCATTTGGGTAGGCCACTCTTCCAGCGGTTTGCCCGCCAGCACGCAGCGCCCGGTAGCCGGTTTCAGAAAACCGGTCAGCAAGCGTAGCAGAGTGGATTTCCCCGCACCGTTTGGGCCGATGAGCGCCACCAGTTCACCTTTTGTAAGGGCGAGTGATACATTGTCAATTACCGCTCTGCCAGCTACGTGATAGTGAAGCCCTTCAGCGATGAAATGTTCAGCCATGCGGTCCTCGCTGACGAAAAATAAGCCATAAAAACCACGGTGCGCCGAGAAGACTGGTCAACAGACCGACCGGCATCTCCGCAGGCGCAACCGCCGTACGGGCTAGTGTGTCGGCAATCAGCAATAAAAATGCGCCCGCCAGCACGGAACCCGGAATAACTGCCCGATGGTCTGAGCCGAGCCACATACGTATTAAATGTGGGATGACCAACCCGATAAAGCCAATCACGCCGCTTACCGCCACGGCTGAGGCAACCAGTAGTGCGCTACAAAGCAGCAAAATACGCTGGATTGTACGCACATCAACGCCGAGATAATGCGCCTCTTCCTCACCCAGTTGTAGAAGATTCAGCGCCGGAGCAAGTCGCCAGATGATCAGCACTGTCGGGATTGTCAGTGAAGTGACAGCCAACAGTGTGGACCACTGCGCGGCCCCCAGACTTCCCATTCCCCATAGCGACAGCTGGCGCAGTTGCGCATCATTACTGACCCACGACAAAACGCCAACCGCCGCCCCACAGAGCGCGTTAATGGCAATGCCGACCAGCAGCAGGCGTGAGAGTGAACCGTCGCGCTGTTGGCTAAGGATAAAAATCACTATGGTTGCCGCCAGCGCGCCGAAAAAAGCGGCCAGCATTGGAGCATACAACATCAGCAGCGCGGGCAAGGAGACAGGCAGCACCACCCACAGGGCCACAGCGCAGGCGGCGCCGCTGCTTATTCCCAGTAATCCAGGGTCTGCAAGTGGATTGCGAAACAGCCCCTGCATCACGCAGCCCGCGAGCGCCAGAGAGCCGCCAATCACCAGCGCCAGCAGGACGCGGGGCAGACGAATCGTGAGCCAGATTTGACGCAGTGCCTCATCGCCATCACGCCAGAGCAGACTTACCGGCAGGCGCAACGCGCCAAAACCGGTAGCCAGAACCGTCATTACAACCAGCATCAATGCCAACATCCACAACGAACAGGTGATCCGCCGGGACATCAGGGCAATTGCTCCGCTTTAGCACGAAGCTGCAAAATAGCCTGTGGCGTGCGAACGCTGAAGCCCAACAGCGCCATATCGTCAACCTGCAATACCTGTTTATTCCTTCCGGCAGGTGTTTGCGCAAGTCCCGGTAGCGCCCACAGGTTTGCCTCGCCACCCATCGCCTTAACACCTTCTTGTGAAATCACTACCAGATCGGGCTGGCTGGCAATGACGCCTTCTTGTGACAGCGGCTGATAGCGATTAACGCCCTGCATCGCGTTGCGTAGACCTGCGGCACGAATCGCCGCATCGGCTCCGGTTTGCTGGCCCGCCGCCATCGCGGTCATCCCGCCATGATTGAGAATAAACAGCACACGTTTATTAAGTTCAGATGACGGGAGCGTCGCCAGTTCCTGACGTAACGTTGCGCGCAGCGTTTCGCCGTCGGCCTCCCGATGAGTAGCCTCGGCGATAACCCGAACTTTTTCATCAATCGCGTTAAGATCGTTGCTTGCTGGGATCGTGACAACCCTGACGTTGCTCTGCTCGAGCTGTTTTAACACCAGAGAAGGCTGCGCCTGCGCGCTGGCAAGGACCAGCGTAGGGCGTGTGGCAAGGATCCCTTCGGCGTTGAGCTGGCGCAAATAACCAACATCAGGTAACGCGGTTGCCGCAGCAGGCCATTGGCTGGTGCTGTCTCTCGCCACAAGGGAGGGTTGTGCTCCCAGTGCGTATACGATCTCGGTGACATCGCCACCGAGGGCAACAACTCGCTCCTCGGGCGCAGCCAGTGCGGCGAAGGGCAGCAGCGCGATCAGGGCCAGCAGTTTTTTCATGCGGCCAGTCCTTTCGGCGTTAGCGCGTCAATCTGTGTGCGCCATTGCGTCTGTTCCGGCTCGCCTTCCGTACGTTGACCATACAATTGTGCGATTTGCGTACCGTCGGCAGCAAACAGTTCCAGACTGGTGACGTGGCCATCGACGGTCGGTTTGCGCGTCACCCACGTTTCGGCCACGCTCTCTTCCAGCAGATGCAGGGTAAAGGTTGGGTTGAAGATGTTTAGCCAGCCTTTCATCGGTACCAGTTTTTCAATCACGCCGGTAAAAATCTGTACACAGCCGCGATTACCCACAAAAACCATAATTTCGTTGCCATCCTGACGCGCGGTGTCGAGTAACTGCGCCAGTGCACTATTAGAAACCTTACAGGCCAGATCGTCGCCCACCAGATTAAACGCCTGTTGGCGGGTGAGTTCATGGCGTTTCAGCAGACCGAAGAACTGGTGGACATCGGTCATCGCTCGCCACTCTTGATCAACGGTCTGCGCATCGACCGTGACGGCGGCAGGCGCGGAATTGTTGGCGGGTTGCAGTGCCAGCGGCGGGTTTTCTGCAAAGATGAAACGGGTCAGCAACGCTGCCCATTCCTCAACGAGGGTATTTTGCGTGGTATAGACCTTCAGCAGCGCATCTCCCTGATGGTCGAAGAACTGAATGCTCTGACGCTCACCATGGGCGGTTGTTTCGCTGATATGAAAGGTACTGGCCCACTGATTCAGGAACAGACGCAGATCGAGGGCGCGCGGATTGAGAACCAGTCCGGCATGACCGTTGAGGTGCTGATTGGTAAAAGCACCCACCTGCTCATGTACTGCGTATTCATTGCGGCAAATACATTTGGTTTCGCCAACTGCTTCCAGTGCGCTGAGAATTTCACGCACTTCGCCACGTAAGCGCCAGGCATCGTGACCGACGCGTGCAAAGGTCAGTTCGGCTTCGCTAATATTCATCAACCCCGCAATATCACGTGCGTATTTGCCAGGATTTTCTTTCTTCAGTTCCAGCCAGCGTGTGTAATGATTCATTGTCTCTTCCTTCCAGATTGCGGCCCCGGCGAACCGGGGAAAAGTGATTACCACTGATAACTCACGAAAATTTTGCCATTACGACCATCCTGCGGAATGCCTTGCGGCGACCAGTACTCTTTGTCGAAGGCGTTGCCCAGTACCAGCGTGGTGGTCATGCCTTTCAGCGCTTGTTGGCCCTGATAGCTGACGTAGAAATCGTTTACCGCATAGCCGGGCTGTTTAGCGTAGGTGCTGCTGATATGCGTTGAACGGTCAGCAAATGTCCCTATCCAGCCGACAGAGAAACCGCTGTGCGCAACTGGCACATTCAGTTTGCTGGTGACGGTGTCCGGGTTAATGCTTGAAATGTATTCGCCGGTGTCAGTATCTTTTCCGCGTGTGCGGTTATAGGCCATGTCGAGGCTGAACAGATCGGCGGAATATTTCGCCATCACATCCCAGCCCCAGATTTTGGCGTTGGGTACGTTATAGGACATGGTTGTCGCAGCGGCGAAATCGACGCTGGTGGAGATGTAATCTTTCGCTTTGGTGTCGAAATAGCTGGCTTTAAATTCGAGCGCGTCGCTCGCCATCAGAAGATCGTCAAAGCGCAGGCCAAATCCGTATTCCTGTGTTTCGTTGGTTTCCGGGCGCAGGTTAGGGTTCGGCACCCAGTAGTTGGTGTAAAAACGACCAATCGAGAAGTGTTTCGCATCGTTATACATCTCCCCCATAGTAGGGGCACGAAAAGCCTGAGCGTATGAACCGAACAGCATCAGCCAGTCAGTTGGCGCAACCGTTAATCCGGCGCGGGACGACCATTTATCGGCATCGACATCTTCATAACCGTCGCTGCTGCCGCGATAAGAGTCATAACGGGTACCGCCCAGCAGCGTAACCGGCAGGTCGCGCAGGGTGATTTCATCCTGGAGCCAGCCGGAGCTGAAATCGATCTTAGCCTCCGGGAAACCAGTTGTTGCTCCTCCCGGTTGTTGTTCCTGACGATAGTATTCACCGCCGTAGGTCAACAGGTGAGATGCAAAAGAGTCGGTAAACAGACGGCTGCGGTTGTCGATCTTCCCGCCTTTGGTGGTTTGCTTGCGAAATTCGCCAGTGTTATCTGCATTCTGAGCATTAATGCGCGCTTCGGACCAGTAGATACGGGCGTCAGCGTTCAGCCAGTCATTGTCCGCCGGAGCGAGCGAGTAGGTTAGTTGCGCATCACGCTGGATCGTTGAACGGTTGGTCATCGGATTGCTGGCATCCGCCGCGCTGGTCTGCGGGTTTTTAGGTTCCCGGGCGTCATTATTGTAGTAACGCAGCGAACCGGCCAGCGTCTGGGCGCTGTCAATTTTCCAGCTACCTTTCGCCAGCATATTGTTAATTGCTTCGTCATTCGGCGCAGTAGTACCGTCACTCTGGCGTAAATCACCGCGATCGCGGCTGGACCAGGCAAGCAGTCCGTCCAGCGTATCGGTACGGCCATACGTGCTGGCACCCATGCCGAGACTGTGATCGCCGGTTGCCGCGGTACCGAACACGCGATAACCGCTGTTTTGCCCGACGTCCAGTAGATCTTTGGCATCTGCAGTGTCATAGGCGATCACGCCGCCTAGCGCGCCGCTACCGTACAGTAGTGCGGAAGGGCCACGCACGACTTCGATGCGTTTGATAAGCGCCGGGTCGAGGAAGGTACTGTTCAGGTGTCCGGTGTCGGTTCCCTGACGAACGCCGTCAACCAGTACCAGAACTCCGCGTCGATCATAGCCGCGCAGATTCACGTCCTGGCCGTTGGTACGGCCCGTACCGTCAAGGGTCAGGCCTGGAACCTTACGTAACAGGTCGGCAGCGGAGCTGGCGGTTTGGTTTTCTGGGGCGGTGGCGTCAATGACGCTAACCATCATTGGCGCTTCAAAGGCGCTACGGGCATTGCCGGTGGCGGTAACGGTCATATCCTCGACCGCCGCATAGGCGACGGCGGGCAGGTTACTGATAATCGCCAGCGCCAACAGCGATGGGCGCAGGGAAGCGGTGTGCAGGTAAGGCATAGCAACTCTCCATTAGGAAATCGAAAAGCGCTGGCTGCCTGGGTATGACCTGGGTGGCTGGCGAAATGTGTTGTTTATTTAGTCAGAATGAGTTTTCCGGCTTGTGTCTGGCGCAGCAGGTAGTGCTGACCATCATGTTCTATGATCACGCGTCCTTCGTTACCAAGCAGGGTTTTACTGTCAATTCGTCGCTCGTTGGGCGCGACGGAAGGCGGTGTTTTGTCTTTTGCAGGCGTTGCCGTTGTGTTATCCATACGTGACATAGTGTTTAAAAATAACAATCAATGTAACAATGATAATCATTATCATCAAACTACAAATTTGCGGCAAGCGTTTTTGTGAAATAATTGTGACGAGAACGTTTTTTGCGCAATAAGCAAGGGGAAAACAAGGGATTAGCGCCGGGCAAGGTGATATTGCCCGGCGAACAGCATTAAAAACGGCTATCAACCGCAGAGGCGAGTTTTTCAACCAACAGTTCAGTATCTTCCCAGTTCAGGCACGGGTCGGTAATGGACTGACCGTAAACCAGCGGCTGGCCGCTAACGATTTTTTGCGTACCTTCACGCAAGAAACTCTCCGCCATAATCCCGGCAATCGCCGTCGAACCATTGCGAATTTGCTGGCATACATCATCACAAACGTCCAACTGACGGCGATGCTGCTTCTGGCAATTGCCGTGGCTAAAATCGACCACCAGATGCTCAGGCAGGGAAAATTCGTGCAGGGTATCGCAGGCGGCAGCAATATCTTCAGCATAATAATTCGGCTTTTTACCGCCACGCATGATGATATGCCCGTAAGGGTTACCGCTGGTCTGGTAAATGGTCATCTGACCGGTTTTATCCGGCGAGAGGAACATGTGACTGGCGCGGGAGGCGCGAATCGCATCGACGGCGATGCGCGTGTTGCCATCCGTTCCGTTCTTAAAGCCAACCGGGCAGGAGAGCGCGGAGGCCATTTCACGATGGATCTGACTTTCGGTGGTGCGCGCGCCAATAGCTCCCCAACTGATTAAATCAGCAATAAACTGGCCGGTCACCATGTCGAGGAATTCAGTCGCCGTGGGGACGCCCAGTTCGTTGACCTGCAACAGCAGTTTTCGCGCCAGTTCAATACCGTGGTTCACACGATAACTGCCATTCAAATCCGGGTCGGAAATCAGGCCTTTCCAGCCTACGACGGTGCGTGGTTTTTCAAAATAGGTACGCATCACGATTTCCAGACGCGCCTGGTGCTTAGTGCGCAGCGCCTGTAACCGTGTCGCGTATTCCATCGCGGCATCAAGATCGTGAATCGAGCAGGGACCTACGATCACCAGTAAACGGGGGTCTTCACCATTTAAAATTTTTTCTATCCGACGTCGGGAGTCCGTAACATGACGGGCGACGGAGGACGAAACAGGATGCCGTTGCGCAAGCTCTGCTGGAGTGACCAGGTTGTCAATACGCGCAGTACGGAGTTCATCGGTTCTGTTCATTACTTGTCTCAGAAATTTGTTGCTTCAACGGCAGGACTACCGGGAAGTGATGTACATCACAATATCACACTCATCCTGCCTGGTGGCGAGCATAATAACAAAAAATCGAACCAATGCACTAGCATTCTAGTACATGCGGCGATTCAGTCCCATGATATCGAGGATCTTGGTAGCAATCTCTTCTACCGAATAATTGGTACTGTTCAGCCAGGGGATCTGGTTTTTCCGATAAAGCGCTTCCACCTCAGCAACTTCCATACGGCACTGACGCAGCGAGGCGTAACGGCTGTTCTCACGGCGTTCTTCGCGGATGGCCGCCAGGCGCTCAGGGTCGATAGTCAGACCGAACAGCTTATGCTGCAACGGCTTCAGGGAGGTGGGCAGCACCAGATTATCCATATCATCGGCAATAAAGGGGTAGTTGGCCGCGCGGATACCAAACTGCATGGCCAGATACAAACTGGTCGGGGTTTTGCCGCAACGGGAAACGCCGAGCAGGATCACCTGCGCCTGATCGAGGTTGCGCAACGAAATACCGTCGTCGTGGGCGAGGGTGTAGTCAATGGCAGCAATGCGCGCGTCGTACTTGTTGAGGTTACCGGGATTCAGACCGTGAGTGCGATGGGCGATAGGCGTAGGGTCGAGTTTCATCTCGTGTTGCAGTGGGGCAACCAACGCCTGCACGATATCCTGACAAAACCCTTCGCTTTGCAGAATGATCGAGCGAATTTCCGGCAGGACGATGGAGTAAAACACTAAAGGGCGCACGCCAGTTTGTTGGTAGATAGCGTCAATCTGGTCTTTAACCGCGCGCGCACGACTCTCATTTTCCACAAACGGCAGCGTAATGCTGCTGATCGTGACAGGAAATTGCGACATCACCGCGTGACCCAATACCTCGGCGGTGATGGCCGTACCATCAGAAATATAAAATACGTGACGATCAACAGCATTATCCATTTTGCTCATCCTGGGGCAGATATAATTCTCTGAAAGCATAAATTAAAATTCGCCAGAAGCGAATATTGCGGCATCTATTTTATAAAATGAAACGGTATTTTTATATTTAATGAAAAGTGGATTTCATTTTTCGGAACAAATGTTTATACCGATCGTTTTTGTGGTGATCCCGTGTGGCTCGCGGGTTTGCGCAAATGCGGAAACAATCTGAAAAAATAAAAAATAAAGTTGCTTGAACGATTCACCGTTTTTTTCGCCGGAGTAAATATGCCAAGATAATTACGCAAAATTGAGTTTCCTAACCTCGTTCATATATAAGGATTGTTCGATGTCCAACAATGGCTCGTCACCGCTGGTGCTTTGGTATAACCAACTCGGCATGAATGATGTAGACAGAGTTGGAGGCAAAAATGCCTCCCTGGGTGAAATGATTACTAACCTTTCAGGTATGGGTGTTTCCGTACCGAATGGTTTTGCAACGACCGCCGATGCGTTTAACCAGTTTCTGGACCAGAGCGGTGTAAACCAGCGCATTTATGAGCTGCTGGATAAAACGGATATCGACGATGTCACTGAGCTTGCGAAAGCCGGGGCACAGATCCGCCAGTGGATTATCGACACTCCTTTCCAGCCCGAACTGGAAAATGCCGTCCGCGATGCCTACGCGCAGCTGTCAGCGGACGATGCCAATGCCTCTTTTGCCGTGCGTTCTTCCGCTACCGCAGAAGATATGCCAGATGCGTCATTTGCCGGTCAGCAGGAAACCTTCCTCAACGTCCAGGGATTTGATGCCGTACTGGTTGCCATCAAACACGTATTTGCCTCGCTGTTTAACGACCGCGCGATCTCTTATCGTGTTCACCAGGGCTATGACCACCGTGGCGTCGCACTTTCTGCTGGCGTTCAGCGGATGGTGCGTTCTGACCTCGCGTCCTCAGGCGTAATGTTCTCCATCGATACCGAATCCGGTTTCGACCAGGTTGTCTTTATCACGTCCGCCTGGGGCCTGGGCGAAATGGTCGTGCAGGGCGCCGTTAACCCGGATGAATTCTACGTGCACAAACCGACCCTGGCGGCTAACCGTCCGGCGATCGTCCGTCGCACAATGGGATCGAAAAAAATCCGCATGATTTACGCGCCGACCCAGGAACACGGTAAGCAGGTGACCATTGAAGATGTCCCGCAGGAACAACGCGACATTTTCTCCCTGACTAACGAAGAAGTGCAGGAACTGGCTAAGCAGGCGGTGCAGATCGAGAAGCACTACGGTCGTCCAATGGACATCGAATGGGCGAAAGACGGTCATACCGGCAAGCTGTTCATTGTTCAGGCGCGTCCAGAAACCGTGCGCTCTCGCGGTCAGGTGATGGAGCGTTATACGCTGCATGCTCAGGGTAAAATTATTGCTGAAGGTCGCGCCATCGGCCACCGCATTGGCGCGGGTCCGGTCAAAGTCATTCATGACATCAGCGAAATGAACCGCATCGAACCAGGCGACGTACTGGTTACCGACATGACCGACCCGGACTGGGAACCGATCATGAAGAAAGCGGCAGCAATTGTCACTAACCGTGGCGGTCGTACCTGTCACGCGGCAATCATTGCCCGTGAACTGGGGATCCCGGCCGTGGTGGGCTGTGGCGATGCGACCGAGCGCATGAAAGATGGTGAGAAGGTAACTGTCTCCTGTGCCGAAGGCGATACCGGTTATGTTTACGCTGACATGCTCGACTTTAGCGTGAAGAGTTCCAGCGTGGAGACCATGCCGGATCTGCCGTTGAAGGTGATGATGAACGTCGGTAACCCGGACCGGGCTTTCGACTTTGCCTGTCTGCCAAACGAAGGCGTCGGCCTGGCGCGTCTGGAATTTATCATCAACCGCATGATTGGCGTACACCCGCGTGCGCTGCTGGAGTTCGATGACCAGACGCCTGAACTGCAAAATGAAATCCGCGCCATGATGAAAGGTTTCGATTCTCCGCGTGAATTCTATGTCGGTCGTCTGACGGAAGGGATCGCAACGCTGGGTGCGGCGTTTTATCCAAAACGCGTCATCGTGCGTATGTCGGACTTTAAGTCCAACGAATATGCCAACCTGGTCGGCGGTGAGCGTTATGAACCGCATGAAGAGAACCCGATGCTGGGCTTCCGTGGGGCGGGCCGTTATGTTGCCGACAGCTTCCGCGACTGCTTCGCGCTGGAATGCGACGCGGTAAAACGTGTCCGTAACGACATGGGCCTGACTAACGTTGAAGTGATGGTACCGTTTGTACGTACCGTTGCCCAGGCGAAAGCGGTGGTGGAAGAGCTGGCACGCCAGGGGCTGAAACGCGGCGAGAACGGACTGAAGATCATCATGATGTGTGAGATCCCGTCTAACGCCTTGCTGGCCGAGCAGTTCCTCGAATACTTCGACGGCTTCTCCATCGGCTCAAACGACATGACGCAGCTGGCGCTGGGTCTGGATCGTGACTCTGGTGTGGTTTCTGAACTGTTTGATGAACGTAACGACGCGGTGAAAGCACTGCTGTCGATGGCGATTCGTGCAGCCAAGAAACAGGGTAAATACGTGGGTATTTGCGGCCAGGGACCTTCTGACCACGAAGACTTCGCAGCCTGGCTGATGGAAGAGGGGATCGACAGCCTGTCGCTGAACCCGGACACCGTCGTACAAACCTGGCTGAGTCTGGCTGAACTGAACAAGTAATATCATGCCTTATCCGGCCTATTCAACGTAGGCCGGATAAGATGCGTGAGCATCGCCATCCGGCGCTTTATCCTGTAATACTCTCCACGCTCAAACGCTGAATAATATCCTGACGAAGCTGGTATTTTTGTACTTTACCTGACGCCGTGCGCGGTAATTTCTCCACGATCACAATGTGCTCAGGGTATTTGTACTTTGCCACCCGCTTGCGGCTAAAAAATGCCACCACTGATTCCAGCGACAACGAATGATGCGGAGGTTTTAGAACCACGTAAGCACACGACCTTTCACCTAACCGTTCGTCCGGCATCGCGACAACACAGGCATCGTGAATGCGAGGATGCTGCAATAAAATATCCTCAACTTCGCGGCTGCTGATGTTTTCTCCACCGCGGACAATGATATCTTTTTTCCGTCCGGTGATTTTGATGTACCCCGCATCGTCCATTCGGCATAAGTCGCCGCTGTAATACCAGCCGTCTTGATCCAGCGCGCGGGCGGTGAGTTCGGGTTCATCGAGGTAGCCCATAAACACATTGGGACCACGCGAAGCTTCTTCACCTTCTACCCCCGCGGGCAACGTATTGCGTGCTTCGTCGACCACTTTAATTTCGACGCCTGCAGCAGCATATCCGTCGGTATTCATCATGCGAGAAAGCGAATCATCGAGATTGACCAGCGCATGCGGTGAACTCTCTGTCGAGCCATAAATGCTTAATAATTTTATGCCGAGCTGCTGGCAGTCACGGGCAATCTTCTGTGGAATGGTTGTGCCCCCACATAAGAAAAAGCGTAGCGATGAGAGATCGCGTGGTCGTTTTTCCATGCTACACAACATGTCGTAGACGAAGGGCGTTGCGCCGAGCACACAGGTACAGCGTTGTTGCTTCAGCAGTTCAAGACAGGCGGTTGGGGTGAAAATATCTAACAATACGCTGCGTGCGCCGATTAAAAACGGTGCAGTAACGCCATGCAGAAAACCGGTAGCGTGTCCCAGTGGTGCGGGCATCAAAAACACATCCTGCCAGGTGAGATTGAGGCGGGCACAGTAGGCGCGCTCGCTGGCAAGGATGTTGTTGTGGGTCAGCATTACGCCTTTTGGCATTCCCTCGGTACCGGAGGTAAACAACACAGCCGCCAGTTCATCGGCGTGAACATTAATCGTCTGGGTTAAAGGCGGAGCTAAAAGCAGTTGACTGAGCGCCAGCGAGGTAGTTGCCGGAGCCAGTTTATCCACGGCAACGATCTGTTGCAGATGCGGCAACTGGTTTTGTAAGGGGAGGATCAGATCGACCGGTCGGGTCTGTTTAAACAGCGTCGGTGCGAAAAAAATCTTCGCTTTACACTTATTTAGCACCCATACCAGCTCTGCTTCACGCCACGCTGGCAGCAGCGGTACGGAAACGGCCCCGGTTTTCAGGCAGGCCAGGTAGATAATCGTAAACTCGCACCAGCCCGGTAACTGGAAGGCAATGCGATCGCCGGGTTGAATACCGCAGGCTAAAAACCAGGTTGCCAGACTGCTGGCCGCGCTGTCGAGTGCAGCATAGGTGTATGAAGCGCCATGGTTATCAACCACGGCGATTTTATCTGGCATGGCTCTGGCAGTTTGGTTCCAGTAATCGCCAAGCGAAGCATCTCCCCATAAACCCTGTTGCCGCCAGACTTCGCGGCGTTCGGCGTTAAACGTTAGTGTGATACTCATGAAGTTATTCCCAGGATGATTTCGGCATACATCTGACCGGATGGCCGGCGTGGCCGATCCGGTGTACTACAGGCAAAATCCATTAGCCGTAGCGAAAATCAACGCCAAATGTTCCGACCGGATATTCCCATTGGTCGAGGATCGTGTCGCCGCACAGTACTCGACACGTTCCGCACTCCAGGCAACCAGCAGAATCAAAATGAATGTTTCCACTCTCATCCTGCTTATACAGCCCGGCGGGGCAGGCTTTCAGCAGCTTGCGAAATTCATTAAGGTCTGGATGTTCGGCCAGGATAATGTGCGGGTGGCCTTCATCGACATTGAATTTATTGACGCCCAGTTTGACGTCAACGTTAACGGTATTGTCCTGATTCATAGTGCAGTTGCCCCCTTGATACCGTCTTTCAGTAAGTTCATCAGCCCGATTTGTTTTGCGTGGGACATAATCATCTTGCGAACCGGTTGATTTGGACGTCCGTCAACGGTGAACATATCGCTCATGATGTCGGCCACCATACGCGGATACTGAGTGAACAGCCGTGGGTTTTCCATTAACGCCGGGATCTTGCGAAAATGCTGTAAATCACGCATCACACAGCCCTGTTCGAGCGCGCGCTTGTAGTCCATCAGGCTGCTGGCAGAGAAATCCTGGCGTTCTTTTGCTGCAATAGCTGTTTGGGCAGCGGCTTCTGCGGAAGCGATGGCCAAATCCATACCTCGCACCGTGAAACCCAGGTTCAAACAGAAACCGGCGGCATCGCCCACGATCATCACACCGTCATCGACCAGCTTTGGAACCATTGCCAGACCGCCTTCCGGCACCATATGCGCGGAATATTCCAGTAGTTCTCCACCGGCAATCAATGGCCGAATAGTTGGATGTTGCTTAAAGTCTTCCAGCATTTGTGGAATGCTTTTTGTGGCATGGGCAATATCCCCCAGACCACACACCAGACCCAGAGAGATGGAGTCCTGGTTGGTATACAAAAATCCGCCGCCCATCAACCCATCAGACGGTGAGCCTGCAAACAGCCAGGCCGCGCCTTCATTACCTGAAAGATTGAAGCGATCTGCAATGGCCGTTGGAGGTAAGCCGATCAGCTCTTTTACGCCAACGGCATAGTGATGTGCAGAAGAGGGCGGAACCATCCCCAGGGAACGCCCCAGCATAGAGTTGACGCCATCGGCAAGGATGACAATATTGGCTTCCAGGATATCGTCACCGGCCTGAACTCCGGTAACCTTATTACCTTCGCGGATCAGGGCATCGACGCGCACGCCGGGGATGAACTGCACGCCAGCTTGTTCCGCTTTTTCTATTAGCCATGGGTCAAGTCTGTTGCGCAAAACGGTATACGAATCCTGCGTTGGTGCGTCAGCTTTTTCACGATGGAAATCGAGAGTGACGGCGCTTTCTTCGGTCAGAAAGGAGATTTTTTCGCGGGTGACTTTACGCTCGAGCGGCGCTTCCTGCGCGAACCCCGGCATGATGCGCTCAAGACTATGTGCATAGAGTCTTCCGCCGGTCATATTTTTACTACCAGCACTGTTACCGCGCTCGATGACCAGTACGTCCAGTCCGGCCTGAGCCATCACGTAGCCTGCAACCGTACCCGCCACGCCAGCACCGACCACAATGGCATCAAATTTTTCATCTGACATGCTTTATGCTCCCTTCCCGCTGCGAGGGCAGCGGGATATGTGCGTTAAATGTGGGGGTTAGCGGCTGAGATGCTCGATAAGAGCCGGAACGACTTTGTAGATGTCGCCGACCAGTCCGTAATCGGCGTAATTGAAAATAGGGGCTTTCTTATCTTTGTTGATGGCAACAATGACTTTCGCGCCGTTACCGCCAACCATATGCTGAATTTGTCCTGAAATGCCGAGGGTGAGGTAAAGGTCCGATTTCAGTAACACGCCAGAAACGCCGATGTAGCGTTCGCGTTCCATCCAGTTTTCGCCTTCGGCAATCGGTCGTGAACAACCCACTTCTGCACCCAGTACAGATGCCAACTGGCGCACCATCTCCAGATCGTTTTGCGCAACCAGGCCGCGGCCCACACCCACCACACGTTTGGCTTTGCTGAGATCCACGCTGCTCACGGATTTGGCGCGACGTTCCTGGCACATAATTTCATGGTGTGGTGCTATGTAAGGTGCAGAGACAACAGGGCAGGTATGTGAAGCATTAGCCTCTACCGGTTCAAGTACGCCTGGGGCAAGGGTGATAATTGCCTGAGTTGTTTTGATTTTTTCTTTGCCGAATGCCAGGCCACCGTACATACGGTGTTCTGCGAACAGTGAGCCATCATCAAGCGTTACCGACGTGGCGTCATTTACCATCGCTGCATTGAGCTGAATACTTAACCGCGCACCAAGGGATTTAGCGCGTTTTGTAGCTGGCATCAGCAATAGCCCGGTATGTTCTTGTATCAGGGCGGCGATGGTCTCGGCAAAATTTTCAACACGCTGTAAACCAGACGTTGTTTCAAGCACGACAATCTCATCGGCACCCAGAGGTTTAACCTGATTGGCCTGTTCGTTGCCTTGTACAATAAGGTGTACCTGTTCACCCCACAGGCGTGCGCCAGCCATTAATTCTGCATAGCGTTCTACGTTATCGCTGAACACCCATACGTTAGCTAATTTACTCATGATAATTTCTCTCCGTTGGGCTTAGTTCAGGGCTTTTTTCAGATGCTCAGCCAGCTCGGCGATGGCTTCTGCTGAGTCATTTTCCAGAATGATGTGCTTACGTTCTGTTTGTGGCGGAACGGTGAGGCTCACCAGTTCTGCTAACGGTGAGGCAGGTGTCCAGCCAATATCGCTGGCTTGCCACGGTGTGACTGGTTTTTTACCTGCGCCCAGAATGGCTTTCATCGAGGGAATACGCGGCGTGTTGATATCCGAGGTTACGCACAGCACGGCGGGGAGCGGCAGTTCAATCACTTCAACTTCGTCTTCCAGCGTACGTTCAACCACAATGCGATCGCCGTTACGTTGGATGTTGCTGACGGCGTTAATCACCGGAAGTTGTAAGAGTTCGCCAACCAGTAAGCCAACCTGCTGGGCGTAGATGTCTCCAGACCCTTCGCCGAACAGCATCAGGTCGAATTCAATGTTTTTGGCCGCGCAGGCCAGCGCCTGAGCCGTGTCTCGCGGTAATGAATGCTCCAGTTGGGGATCCTGCACCATAAACAAACTGTCCGGCCCGCGGGACAGTACGTCTTTACGCACTTTGGAGTTTTGCAGTAGCGAGCCGCCAACCGTTAAGGCGACAATTTCATCACCTTCCGCACTAAGTTGCGTCGCGGCCTCTATTGCATTCAAATCAAACTGACTGATTTTGGCATCGGCCCGGTCAAAGTTAAGCGAACGTTCTGGGGTAACAACAATGTCCTGTTCTTCAGGCACCAACTTAAAGCAGGTTATTAGTTTCATGGCATCTCCAGTGATTCTCGTGTGGATGATGACGGGGAGCGCCATCATCAACAGTAGGGAAAATTGACTGAAAATAGTGTGCGGCAGAGGGAGACTGTTTTCGACGGGGCAATCTGTTTTCATTCCCAACAATCTTGCAAAAAAAAGGACTTTAGGAATGCTGAGTTTATGAACGTAAAGACGACGTCGGGTGTTAAAGTGATAAATATGGAAATAAAATCGAGACGTTTTTTTGAGAAATGGATCATATTTTTATCCGTTTCTGCATGCACTTTGTTTCTGGTGTGTAAATTATTATTGCTGACTTAATAACATTTACACTTTCCTGTTATTTTAAAATAAAAACAATTTGCGTGAGCAGCGTGCTGAAGTTGGAGGTGTCATCTTGCAGACGACGCAAATAATTTTGTTTCGCCTGGACAGAATAACGTTGTATAACGTCTTCATCGTTTTTACTTTTCGATATTAATTATCCGCAAAATTACTGCCTTTCGGTGGAGGTTGTCATGTATCAACGCTGTTTTGATAATGCCATGGAGACCCTTTTTGAACAGGGAAAAACCCCGAGATTTTCGCGATTCGTCATCAGTGATGATCCTAACTGGGAGTCGGGTCATCATGTTCATGACAATGAAACAGAGCTTATCTATGTAAAAAAGGGTGTCGCAAGACTAATTATCGACTCTTCGCTGTATGTCGCACATGCGGGTGACATCGTAGTGATAGAACAAGGGCGGTTACATGCGGTTGCTTCCGATAGCAGCGCACCTGCAACCACTTACACCTGTGCGCTCTACGGCTTTCGTTTTAACGACTGGCAGGAGAACCAACTCTTGCAGATGCACTCGTGTCCGGTTATTAACGTCAGCCAGGGCAAAGAGGTTATTAAAAGTATCTTTAATGAACTGAGTGTTATGATCCCGCAGAGCAAGAATAACCTGACGTCTTCCGCTTATGACGCCTTCGCTTATGCATTAACCGTTTTATATTACGAAAACTTTAAAAATGCTTATCGTTCTGAGCAGGGATATATTAAAAAAGATATCTTAATTAAAGATGTGTTGGTTTATTTAAATAACAACTTTCGTGAGAAAATTACGCTGGAACAGTTGTCTAAGAAATTTCGTGCCAGCGTGAGCTATATCTGTCACGAGTTTACTAAGGAGTATCGTATTTCGCCGATTAATTATGTGATTCAGCGGCGAATGACAGAGGCAAAATTTGCCCTGACGAATACGGAGTCCTCGTTGGCAGAAATTTCCTGGCGGGTAGGGTATGAAAATGTCGATCACTTTGCCAAACTCTTTCAGCGGCATGTGGGTTGTACCCCCAGCGATTATCGTAAGCAGTTTAAAAATAACCTTGTAGAACAGGAATGTTTGATGCCAGAAATATGATTCACCTGGCACGTGCCGGATAACGCATTTGCGCTATCCGGCAAGCATTACTGCTTACTTATTCTGATAATCTTTCAGGATTTGGCGACCCGCGACGTAAATCATGATTTCATCTGTACCACCGCCAATGCGTTCACAGCGGACATCACGCCAGAAGCGGGAAACGCGTGCTTCGTCGGTGTAACCCAGCCCACCCATAATCTGAATGGCGTCATCAATCACTTCCATTGCAGTACGTGCACAATACAGTTTTGCCAGCGCTGCACTGGTGCGCAGAGACTGTTCCTGATCGGCCTGCCAGGCGACTTTTAACACCATATTGCGCATGTTATCGATTTTAATCGCCATCAGCGCCAGTTTTTCCTGGATCATCTGATTGTGACCAATTGGCTTACCGAATGCGATGCGCTGGTTGGCGTAACGGGCGGCATCTTCGAAGGCGCATTCAGCAAAACCGGTACTGCGCGCAGCGTTGATCAAACGTTCCATTTCGAAGTTGTACATGACGTTGAGGAAACCCATGCCTTCCTCTCCGACCATATCGCTTTCGTCCACTTCGACGTCATCAAGATAAACTTCGCAGGTGCTGAGCATATGCCAGCCGATTTTATGCAGCGGATTAACCTTAATGCCGGGTTTTTTCGAATCGACCCACCACAGCGTAAAGGCTTTTTTCGGATCTTTTGGCTCCGGATCGCGGGCCAGTACCAGCATATAGGGATACTCTTTCGCGCCGGTGATAAAGGTTTTCTGCCCGTTGAGATAGACCTTACCGTTTTTGCGAGTGTAGCTGGTGGTCGCGCTGTTGTTGTCGGAGCCAGCTCCCGGTTCGGTTAATGCCAGCGCATACGCTGGATCGCCCGTTTCCATGGTGCTTTCTGCGGTCTTACGCAGCTGTTCAGCGGATCCAAAACGACGCATACTGTGAATGCACTGACCGTTAGTGATCAAAAAAGCGGGTGCGCCGCATTTTGAAACTTCCATCAGCGCCAGCATCTGTGTGACGTAATCTGCCGGGATGCCACCAAACTCTTCCGGAACGCCCAGCATCGAAATACCGTTGTCCGCCAGGGCACGCATAAACTCTTTCGGGTAGGTCGCCGTCTGATCGCAGGTACGGAAATATTCTTCCGGGAAATTGCTGGTAATCAGTTCTCGAATACTGGCAAGCAGCAGTTCTTGTTCTTCAGTTAAAGAAAAGTCCATCAGGGTACTCCTTTTAATTGGCGGCGTCGGGTAATACAAAACCCATCGAGGCATCGATAAATAATCTTTCGTCCATCAGCTTCAGATTTGGCGAAATAATTGGCGTGAAATCCATCTTGTCCAGAATGTCTTCCTGTAAAGAGACTCCCGGTGCAATTTCGATTAAATGAAGACCATCTGCTTTTAACGTAAAGACAGCGCGTTCAGTGATGTAACGCACATCAAGTCCACGTTCGAGAGCAATTTTTCCGCTGAAAGTCACTTCAGGTAATTCGTTGACGAATTTTTTCACCCGACCTTCCTGCACGATATTTAACTTGCCCTCGGCAACTTCCGTTTTCAGACTTCCGGCAGTTAACGTGCCGCAGAAAATAATTTTTTTGGAGGTGGCGCTAATATCGATAAAACCGCCGGTACCCATGATTTTGCCATTGAATTTGTGTACGCCGACGTTGCCATGGCGATCGACTTCGGCAAAACTTAAATAGCACACGTCCAGTCCACCACCGTGATAGAAGTCAAACTGGGAGGTCATATCCAGAATGGCGCGGGTGTTGACGTTGGCGCCGAAAGCAATACCTTGAGAGGTGATGCCGCCAATCGGACCCGTTTCGACTGTCAGAATAAAATCGTCAGCACAGCCTTCTTCGCGCGCGACGAGGCCAATGCCATCGGCAATGCCTACGCCAACGTTGCCGACCGCACCTTTGCGCATTTCAAACAGGGCGCGTCTGGCCACCAGTTTACGCTGATTGAGCGGCAGGGCAGTCTGTTGGCTGTCATCGAGAACAAAATCGCCAGAGATAAAGCGGTTAACCGTCGCGCCACCATACAGTTGCGTTTGGTCGGGGTCGATGACCACAATATCGACCAGATAGCCGGGAATACGCACCGATTTCGGATGCAACGTGGCTTTCTTCACCATCTTTTGCACCTGCATCATAACGATGCCACCGTTATTGTGTACGGCCTGGGCAATCACCAGCGCATCAAGATACATCACTTCATCTTCAAAGGTGGCGTAGCCTTCACTGTCGCAAGTGGTGGCGCGAATAAAGGCGATGTTTGGCGCAATGGCTTTGTAATACAGGTACTCTTTGTTATCAATTTCCACCAATTTGATCAGATCTTCGGTGGTCACTTCATTCAGCTTACCGCCCTGTTGGCGAGGGTCAACAAATGTACCGATGCCGATATCACTCAGGATCCCCGGCTGGTGAGCCGCCGATGCACGCAGGGTTTGGGTTAATACGCCCTGAGGATAGTTATAGGCGGCAATTTTATTTTGTTCAGCCAGATCGGAGATTCGCGGTGATTGTCCCCAGTGTCCGCATAATGCCCATTTGACTAAACCTTCCTGTGCCAGTGGGCTAATTCCCCGGTCGGCACGGTCACCCAAACCTGTAGGACTAATCAACGCTAAATTTCGCGGTGACTGTGAGTTTTTATATTTTTCAGCCAGTGCATTAATTAATGTTGTTGCTTCGAGAATACCCCCTCCAGCACCTAATACACAAAGCGTTGCTTCATCAGGAATATAATTGACTGCATCTGCAGCGGATAATACGGGTACCCGACCATCTATACGATTTGGCCTTGAAAATTTCATGTGAACTCCAGATTATATGCGTGCGACTACCTGTCGCTATATTCGACAATAATATTGTGAGTTATTTAATAACGCTTAATTACCGGCCAGATATCCGTGGTTAGACGAATATCTGGGGTAGGGCATTACTGATATTTATATGGATATATCTGTAATTAAGCCTGATGCAATATTGTCAATACAGTACGCAGGTCGGTGACCGAAATTTGTCCTGGTGCGGAGGCTTTTTTTACTGCCCCAAAGGTTGCCGCTGAACCGAAAACCTCACCAGACAGACGTGAAATCACCCCTGTTTTAGCCATCGACATGGTGATTATCGGGCGATCGGCATAGCGTTCTTGCATTTCCAGCGTGGCACTAAGCAGCGTCAGAACATCCGTTTTATTTTGCGGCATCAAGGCAATCTTCGGAATATCTGCGCCCAGCTCCTGCATTTTACGCAGGCGCTGGACAATCTCTTCCGCGGCTGGTGTCTTATGAAAATCGTGATTGGACATAATCACAAAGACATTTTTCGCATGCGCATGCTCGACGGTCGCTTTGACCAGTTCGTCACCGGTAAACAGTTCCAGATCGATCATATCCACCAGACTGCTGTCTACCGCCGCGCGGTTAAGTGCAATATAGTGCTCGACAGACAGAGCCTGTTCACCGCCTTCTTTGGCGCTACGGAAGGTGAAAAGCAGTGGTTTGTCAGCCATCACATCGCGGATGGTGCGCGCAGCTTCCAACACCGCCTCAATGGAAGAGACATCGGCGAAATGGTCTACGCGCCATTCCAGAATGTCGAAATCCGCTTCGCGATAGGCCAGCGCTTCGCTTTTTACCGTTGCGATGTCTTTACCCATCAGCGAGACAATGATCTTCGGCGCACCCTCGCCAATAACGAGGTTTTTTACGGTTACGGTTTTCATTGATTACCCTTTAACTATTGTACAAATGCTTGCCCGTCAGGCGGCAAAACCCATAACCTGTTTCACATACTCCAGTGGGAAATCTTTCCCGGTCCAGAGCTTGAACTGTTCAGCCCCTTGCCACAACAACATGCCGTAACCATCAATTGTTTTGCAACCAGCACTTTGTGCCTGCTGCAATAATTTGGTCATATGCGGGTTGTAGACGCATTCGGTTACCAGCAGTTCCGGACGCAGCAGGGACGCGTCGGTCACGAGAGATTCATTTTCCAGCGGCTTCATGCCGACTTTAGTGCCGTTGGTCAAAATATCTGCGCTGGCAAGTGCGTCAGCAAAAGCCTGGCGATCGGCGAGATCGATAACGGTGACCACGCAGTCGGTGTTTTCATTGACACGTTTGGCAAACTCCTGCGCTTTGGCAAAAAACTCATCCTGGCGGTTAAAGAGTTTAATTTCTTTGATGCCTTCAATCGCTGCCTGTGCACCAATAGCCGTCGACGCACCGCCTGCGCCCAACAGTACCATGGTTTTACCTTTGATATCGAAACCACTTTCCTTAATTGCACGAATATGGCCCGTGCCATCGGTATTGTAACCGCGCAGGTAACCATCATCATTGACGATAGTGTTAATTGCGCCGACCAGCTTGGCTGCGGGTGTTAATTCATCAACATACTCACATGCCAGCTGCTTGTTGGGCATTGAGACCCCGGTACCCCGCATCTTTAAGGCCTTCAGCCCGGCAATTGCATTAGCAAACGTTGAGTTATCAACTTCAAATGCCATATAAGTGAATGGCAATCCCGCTTTTTCTAATGCCTTATTTTGCATTTCAGGCGACAGACTGTGTCTGATAGGGTAAGCCATCAAACCAATCAGTTCATATTTAGCAGTTACGTCCATTTGATACTCCTTCTAAACAATTTATTGAAAATAACGCTCGCCCAACCGCACATCATTTTTGGGGATATCAAATACGCGGTAGTAACGAATAAAGACGATGATGGCGGTGACAAAAGCCAACAGAGCAAATGCAAGGTCCAGCAAAATAATGTATTGCAGACCAGTGTTAGAGAGGTATCCGGTGATTAATGGGATAATAAAGTTGGCTACGCCACCCATCATCATATAAATACTGGTGACTTTGGCCTTGCTCTTGGGAAAGAACTCTGACATCACCGAGACACCGAGCTGTAAAATACCGCCAGCGGCAGAGAATCCAATGAGAAATGAACCGGCGTTACATACCAGCGGAGATGGGTATAAATAGATCACGGCTGCGGTGATGGTTGCCAGTCCGGCGTTAAATACGTTTGCCCAAATAGGTCGTACCCATTTTTTCAACAGTGCGGCAAAGATAAATACGCAGACCAACGACCCCATACTGTAGTAAGAGATTGTTTTCAGTGCGTCGGATTCTGCCATACCGGCAAAGGCCATCGCATATTTCGGCATCCAGACCACGATGACGTAAAAAGTCGAAAAGGCAGCAACACCAAACATGACGGATGCCACACCTTCCAGCCAGACCAACGGTTTACTGTTCATCTGTGGCAGATCTTTCGCGATGCCGGCATCCACCATCTGGCTGGGGAAACGACTTTTTAGCAGCATCAGGGTAATGACTACAAACAACGCACCTGGGATAATGACCGCATAACCGTACCAGATATGGTTGAGCAGCATGGTGCTGACGACGATGGGGTAGATCATCTGCCCAAACGAGACCATAGCTTTCACCAGGATAACGGCTGAGCCAGAGGCTTTAGGGAAGCATTCCATTAACGCCGGGTACCCACCGGTATCCAGTGCCGAGTTTGCCACGCCAACGCAAACGGCCAGAATAAAGGCAATCATCAGATTAGGGCTGGCGGGAATACCGAAGAAGAACAGTATATAAAGAATAGCCCCTAACAGAATGATAGCCCGACGACCAAATTTATCTGAGAGCACACCAAAGAATAAGATGCTCACCAGTCGTCCCAGACCAATGCCTGAAATTAAATAGGCAATTCCTGCATTGTCGGTGGAAAACTTTTCTGCAAGAGAGGTCATATTTTGCGCCAGTGTAATGACGCTAATGCCGTGTAGGAAATAACTTAAATAAATACAGGTTATCGCCAAAAGAAATGGCGTATTAAAGGTCTTGCTTTGAGACATTTTCACAACTCCTTGCGGATTTTAAAATTGTTCTGTGCTCGTCGATATTGTTTAAATTGCGGCGACCTTGTAATTAATATACCGGGCGGAAGCCACAGAACCTACATAGCATGGCGTTTAAGTTACCAGGTATATTGCATAACACACTGTGAAATTGAACTCTGCCAGCTGGTGTTTTGTTGATGTTTTAAAACATATGCCAATTATTTTGCAGAAGGGGGGAACAATATTGCATCCACGCTATTCTACGGCTTGTATCATTTTTAGCTGATGCTTTGACGCGATGTGGCTGCGATAACCAATAAATAACGCCAACAGGAACCCAACAGCAGCTATGCCAGTATCAAGCCACATGATGTGAGCAATACTGGTTTCTGAGAGTTTTGCTGTTATCAATGGAATAGTGAAGGTCGCAATGCTGCCCGCACTGTAGTAAATACCGGTCGCTTTACCCTTCGCATGCGGAAAGCGTGCGGCCATGAGCGTTAAACCGATTTGCACAACGCCCCCTGCGGAAGAAAAACCGATGACAAACGCAAAGATAATGACCACGTAGGGTGTCGGATGCAGACAAACCATCAGCAGTGCGACAAATGAGATAAACGTATACAGCATCAGCATCGATGTCGCGCGTTCTGCTTTTCGCGCCAGCGGGGCGGTGATCAGCACGCACAGTAGAGAGCCGCAGGTATAAATGCTTAACAGTTTGATAGATAACGTATAGGACATTCCTGCGACAAACTGTCCGTATTGCGCCAGCCACTGGCTTACCAGGTAAAATGTTGCCATTGCGATGTAGCCGTACAGGGTGTAACTGGCAAGGTCGAGCAGGGAGCAACGATGTTCAGGTTGTGCGGTTTCTCGTTCAGCAGGTTGTGCCCGGATGACGATATGAGGCCCGGGGTGTGGAGGAAACCGACAGCGAAACAAAAACACGCCGTTGAGTATCATAACGGCAGCCGCCAGCAGGAAGGACCAGCCAAACCAAAGTTCGGCCCACACCAGCAGGCTGATGATCATTGGCAGCAGGAACTGACCGCTGGAGACGAAGGCTTTTATCAAAATATTGGCCGTGCTGGGGGAGCGGGGGAATGCCTCCATCAGGCTGGGATAGGTTCCGGCATCGAGAAAACTATTTGCCATTCCTGCTAAAAAACCAAAAGCATAGGCAAGAAAAATACTGTGAGTATTGATGATGCCAATAAAGAAAATCATGTAGCAGGTCATACCAAGGATAATAAATGGTCTGCGACCGTAGCGATCGGAAAGCATCCCTGCCACTAATAAAACGCTTAAGCGGCCGATACCGAGTGAGGAAATAACAATCGAGACGCCCGCAGCATTGGTTTGCCACTGTTGTTCCAGCGAAGACATATTGAGGCTCATCAGAATGACCCCCATGCCGTGCACCAGGTAATTTAGGTACAGCCCTATCGCAGTGGAGAAATAGGTGTTTTTCATAATGAGTTACTCAGCGAAGAGGCTAAATAGGTATGGCGTTGCAATCTCTTAACACATACGCTCGAGATCGTGAGCATAGAGTTCAACAGCAGCCGACTGATAGATTTTCCAGTCGAGAAAACCATCGTGGTGATAAACCGCCTGAAAAGCGTTCAGATCGGGGAAAAAACGCATGGTGTTATTACCGATACGATTATTTATTTTGTCGATAATTGCATTAATTCTTAACTTCCTCCTTGCTTTCATTTCTGAACAAATGCGGATGATGTCTTCTGGAATTTCTCTTTCACCCTTTTCCCATTGCTGCCAGGCGGCAACATTGTTATCGCGCGCGATATACCTGGCGCTTTCTTCCACCGTCATAGCAAAAATATGGCGGATCGCCTGTAGTTCTAATGCGTTCATTATTTGGTCACTTCATAAAAGACGGTGGAATAGTAATAACATTGCTGTGGATATTTCGGCTTGAAGAGAGTCACAGTATTTTGTGCAATATTATTTGTTCCTTGACGGGGAAGATAATGTGTTGGTGCGTTAAGGTTGGTGGAGTGGCGCGCGAAGGACAAAAAAAAGCCCATCGTGGGAGATGGGCAAAGACTACACACAGCAATTCGTTGTTTCACTCAGGGGATTTCCATGCTTATAAATCAATGTGTTGATCTAAAGCCATGAGCTAATAGTAGGCATAGTGATTTTTTACGTCGATCAGATTCATCTCAATAGTTTAAAAACTGTAAAGAATTTGCGACACAAATGATTATTTAAAGAAGGGCGAGGTTGGGTCTAATCCCGCAAGAGGGAGGATTGATTAGTATTGTTAAACAATCAGGCGGCGCTGCCGCCTGATGTTGGATTACTTATTGCGTTCGATTTCAGCAATTTCTTCGAGGATTTCATCCGGATTGGTACCTGGCGCAGGGGCTTCGTTTACCCAGGCGGAGAACAGACGCCAGGAAACGGCCAGCACTACTGGACCGATAAATAGACCAATCATGCCGAAGGCAATCAGTCCGCCGATGACCCCGGAGAGGATCAGGATCAGTGGCAAATCGGCACCCATACGAATCAGCATCGGTCGAATAACGTTATCCAGCGTTCCGACCACGCCGCTCCACACCAGCAGCACGGTGCCCCAGGTGGAATCCCCCGTCCAGTATAGCCAGATAATGGCCGGAACCAGCACCGGCAACGGCCCCAGTTGCACCAGACAAGACAGGATCATCAATACCGCCAGCAGCGTGGCGTAAGGCACGCCGGTTACCGCCAGACCAATTCCCCCGAGCACTGCCTGCACCAGAGCGGTGACCACAACGCCCAATGCGACGGCGCGAATGGCTTGCGCGGCCAGCAGAATGGCAGCATCGCCACGTTTTGAGGCAAGACGGCAAGCGAAGTGACGAATACCTAATGCGACCTGTTCACCGCGCCAGTACAACAGGGCGCTGAACAGCAGCATCAGACCACAGTGCATCATAAAGCGGCCGATATGCGCGGCCTGACCGACAAACCAGGTGGTGGTGGTACCGATATAAGGACGAACCTTGGCCATAATGGCCGAACCACCCATATCCAGTAAACTGTGCCATGCGCCATACATTTTTGCACCCACCAGTGGAATGCTGTTCAACCAAGCCAGATCCGGTAGCGTCATATCACCTGCGGTTACGGCATGGATCAGCGGCCCGCTGCCATCGACGATACTGTTAACCAGCAGCGCGATAGGGATGATGAACAACAGCACTAACAACAGTGTCATCACCAGTACGGCAAGTGAACGACGTCCCCAGAGCAATTTTTGTAAGCGTAGCAGGATAGGCCAGGTCGCAATGACAATCGTACCTGCCCAGGCAAAACCGAGGATAAAGGGCTGAACAATCCAGAGACAGGCCACAATCAGGATGGCTAAAAACAGCACCGATAGCAGCACTTGTGCAATATCCCTGGGCTGACGGAAATTTACCATAAATACTTTTCACCTTTGTCTTTGCGCCAGAACGTTGACGCGACGTGAACACGTTAATCACACTCTATAATGATGAGCAATTTCAGCGGTTTTGAACAGGCGGATTCTGCCTGTAAATCTGCTGAGCGTATTAGAAAAAAATGTGATACAACAAACAAAGCAACACGCAAACGATTAAATTCACAACACAGACCGCAGGAAAGGGTCACTATAATGATTCCACAAATTTCTCAGGCGCCAGGTGTCGTTCAGCTGGTGCTCAATTTTTTGCAGGCGCTGGAGCAGCAAGGATTCACGGGTGATACGGCAACGAGCTATGCCGATCGTCTGACAATGTCGACGGATAACAGTATTTATCAGCTGCTTCCTGATGCTGTCGTTTTCCCTCGTTCAACCGCAGATGTGGCGTTAATCGCCCGTCTGGCGGCAGAACCGCTATTCTCGTCGTTGATTTTTACCCCGCGCGGCGGCGGCACCGGGACCAACGGTCAGGCGCTGAACCAGGGCATTATTGTTGATATGTCCCGCTATATGAGCCGGATTATTGAAATCAACCCGCAAGAAGGTTGGGTGCGGGTAGAAGCCGGGGTAATAAAAGACCAGCTCAACCAGTTTCTGAAGCCATATGGCTATTTCTTTGCCCCGGAATTATCCACCAGTAACCGGGCAACGCTCGGCGGGATGATCAACACCGATGCGTCCGGGCAAGGATCGTTGGTTTACGGTAAAACTTCCGATCATGTGTTGGGCATCCGTGCGGTGCTGATGGGCGGTGATATTCTGGATACCCAGCCCATGCCGGTCGAGCTTGCCGAAATGCTGGGTAAAAGCAATACCACGATTGGCCGTATCTATAAGACCGTTTATGAGCGTTGTCGTGATAACCGACAGCTGATTATGGATAAATTCCCGAAACTTAATCGCTTCCTGACGGGTTACGATCTGCGGCACGTCTTTAACGATGAGATGACCGAATTTGATTTAACCCGCATTCTTACCGGCTCTGAAGGTACGCTGGCGTTTATCACCGAAGCCCGCCTTGATATCACGCCACTGCCCAAAGTCAGACAGTTGGTTAACGTTAAGTACGATTCGTTTGATTCGGCGTTGCGTAACGCGCCGGTGATGGTGGAAGCGCGCGCATTGTCGGTAGAAACCGTCGACTCCAAAGTACTCAATCTGGCGCGTGAAGACATCGTCTGGCACTCGGTAAGCGAACTGATTACCGATGTCGCGGATAAAGAGATGCTGGGCCTGAATATTGTCGAGTTTGCCGGTGACGACGAAACCTTGATTAATTCGCAAGTCAGCGCACTCTGCGAACGCCTGGATGGGTTAATCGCTCGCCAGGAAGCGGGCGTTATTGGCTGGCAGCTATGTACCGAACTGGCGGGCGTCGAACGAATTTACGCCATGCGCAAAAAGGCTGTCGGTCTGCTGGGCAATGCAAAAGGTTCCGCGAAGCCAATTCCGTTCGCCGAGGATACCTGCGTTCCTCCGGAGCATCTGGCTGACTATATTGCCGAGTTTCGCGCGCTGCTCGACAGCCATGGTCTGAGTTACGGCATGTTCGGCCACGTGGATGCTGGCGTGCTGCACGTCAGGCCGGCTTTGGATATGTGCGACCCGCAGCAGGAAGTGCTGATGAAACGCATTTCTGATGATGTCGTCGCGCTGACGGCAAAATATGGCGGTTTGTTGTGGGGTGAGCACGGGAAAGGTTTCCGTGCGGAATACAGTCCGGCGTTTTTCGGTGATGAACTGTATCGTGAACTGCGCAAAGTGAAATCGGTGTTTGATCCGCAAAACCGGCTCAACCCCGGCAAAATCTGTCCACCGGAAGACGTTGATGCGCCGATGATGAAAGTGGACGCGGTGAAACGCGGAACGTATGACCGTCAAATCCCGCTGGCCGTACGCCAGGAGTGGCGTGGGGCAATGGAGTGTAATGGCAACGGGTTATGCTTTAACTTCGATGCGAAAAGCCCCATGTGTCCGTCGATGAAAATCAGCCTTAACCGTATCCATTCTCCGAAAGGGCGAGCTACGCTGGTACGTGAGTGGCTGCGTCTGTTGGCCGATCGCGGGATCGATCCTGTGCAACTGGAAAAAGAGCTACCGGAGAAACGCGCCAGTTTACGCACGCTGATTACCCGTACCCGCAACAGCTGGCATGCACGAAAGGGCGAATACGATTTCTCGCACGAAGTAAAAGAGGCGATGTCAGGGTGCCTGGCGTGTAAAGCCTGTTCCACACAGTGTCCGATTAAAATTGATGTGCCGGAGTTCCGCTCACGCTTCCTGCAACTGTACCACACGCGTTATCTGCGCCCGTTGCGCGATCATATGGTGGCGACCGTTGAGAGCTATGCACCGCTAATGGCGCGGGCGCCTAAAACGTTTAACTTCTTCATCAATCAGCCGCTGGTGCGAAATCTGGCTAAAAAGCACATTGGAATGGTTGATTTACCGCTATTGTCTGCGCCGTCGCTGCAACGCCAACTGGTGGGGCATCGTTCCGCCAATATGACGCTGGAACAGCTCGAATTACTCAGCCTCGAGCAAAAAGCCCGTACGGTGCTGGTGGTGCAGGACCCTTTCACCAGCTATTACGATGCGCAGGTGGTCGCTGATTTTATACGTCTGGTAGAAAAACTGGGTATGCAGCCGGTACTGCTGCCGTTTTCGCCAAATGGCAAGGCGCAGCACATTAAAGGCTTTTTAAACCGTTTTGCCAAAACGGCGAAAAAGACATCCGAGTTTCTTAACCGGGTAGCGAAGCTGAATATTCCGATGGTGGGTGTTGATCCGGCGCTGGTGCTTTGTTATCGCGATGAATACAAGCTGGTGCTGGGAGAACTGCGGGGTGATTTCCATGTGCTGCTGGCCAACGAATGGTTATCAAAAGCTGTGGAAACACAGCAGTCAGTCGCTGTTGGCGGTGAACCGTGGTACTTCTTTGGCCACTGTACCGAAGTGACGGCTTTACCGGGCGCGCCTGCACAATGGGCGGCTATTTTTGCTCGCTTTGGCGCAAAGCTGGAGAACGTCAGCGTGGGGTGCTGTGGTATGGCGGGCACCTACGGTCACGAAGTGAAGAATCACCAAAACTCATTGGGTATCTATGAGTTATCATGGCACCAGGCAATGCAACGATTGCCACGTAACCGTTGTCTGGCTACAGGGTACTCCTGTCGCAGCCAGGTTAAACGCGTTGAAGGTACGGGCGTTCGCCACCCATTACAGGCACTGCTGGAGATTATAGGATGATCTGGAAACGTGAAGTCACACTCGAGGCGCTCAATGCCATGGGTGAAGGAAATATGGTTGGGTTGCTCGATATTCGTTTTGTGCACATTGGCGACGATACGCTGGAAGCTACGATGCCAGTGGACCATCGCACCAAACAACCCTTTGGGTTGTTACACGGCGGCGCATCCGTGGTGCTGGCGGAAAGCATTGGTTCGGTAGCTGGCTACTTGTGTACTCAGGGTGAGCAGAAAGTGGTGGGCCTGGAGATCAACGCCAACCATATCCGTTCTGCACGGGAAGGGCTCGTCAGGGGCGTATGTCGCGCGTTACATACAGGTTCTCGTCACCAGGTGTGGCAAATAGAAATCTTCGATGAGCAGGGTCGATTGTGCTGCACGTCGCGTCTGACGACCGCAATTTTGTGATGCATATTGCTTTTGGTCATTATCTGCACAGGGAATGGTGTTATACTGTGCAGGTTTTGAACACAAGCGAGGATGATATGTCTACCCAATTAGACCCTGCCCAACTGGCAATAGAATTTTTACGTCGTGATAAAACCGATCTTTCACCGGCTCAGTACCTGAAAAGGCTGAAACAGCTTGAGCTGGAGTTTGCAGATCTGTTGGCGCTCTCTTCCACTGAACTGAAAGAAGAGATCTATTTTGCCTGGCGCATGGGCGTTCATTGATTCCGGTATGCTTATCGTAACGAAACCCCGACACGCGTTCGGGGTTATTTTTGCCTTAAATCTTCATTACCACTTCATCTCGCCGCTGTTAACTTTTGCACTTAGCTCCAGCGAGCTTACGTCTGCAAGGCCTGGCCATGCTGCCGTCATGGTTTTAATCACATAATCCGATCCTTTTTTCGCCCCTAGCGCCTGCTCAAACGACTGCAAATAGTCCTGGGTGAAGCGAATAGCTTTATCACCGGTTGGGCGGTCGCCAATGTAATGACCCGGGACCACCTGAGTGGGCTGTAAGCTCTGCATTTCGCTCAGTACGCTACGCCATGCACTACGTTGTTGTTCAGACTGTGTATCCGCCGTCCAGACGTGAATACCTGAAGCCACGCCTGTGCCGCCAATAATGGCTCGATTCGCCGGGATCCAGATATACGCTGCATAATCGTTGGCGTGACGCAGTTCCAGCGTTTCGTCATCAACCGTGAACTGCGTTTGCGTAGTCGCCTGCGGAACGGTGAGCGATGTTGGTGCGCCGTCCTTCATTTGCGGGCCCCAGAACTGCAGCTTGGCCTCTTTGGTGGCGCGGATATGGTCTACCACCTGCGGCGTTGCCAGGACTTTTACCTGTGGGAAGGCCTTAACGATGGGCTCCAGACCAAAATAGAAATCTGGATCGCCGGAGGTGATCACAATAGCCTTCAGCGTTTTACCGCTGGCGCGAATCATTTGCACCAGTTGTTCGCCATCTTTGGTACTGAACTGGGCGTCAAACAAAATCGCCTCTTTTGGGCCAGACACCAGCGTCGAAGAAACCGGGAAAATAGCCTTATCCTGTGGATTATAGACGTCCAGCTGTAGCGGAGCGGCGAAAGCTGAAGACGCAAACAGAGGTAACAGCAGGGCCAGAGTTTTAACTTTCATACCAGGTAACCTTGTGCAGGAAATTGTCTTTTGATAGTTCCCGTATTTTAAGGATATTCGGATCTGTTAGAATTCCCTCATTAGGACATGCTGAGTTTCATAAAACGATCGGATGGGAACAATGGACAGAGTGATGGCGGCAACGGTATTCAACCATATCTGTGATTTGGGTAGCCTGAGCGCAGCCGCGCGTGCGTTGGGGCTTTCCCGTCCGATGGTCAGTCGTTATCTCGACGAGATGGAAAAATGGGCAGGCGCAAGGCTTATCCATCGCTCATCGCGTCGCTTGACGATCACGCCAGCGGGTGAAGATGCATTAGTGAAAACACGTTCTCTGGCGCAACTTTCGCTGGATATTGGTGCCGCCAGTGCCGCGCAAATTCCCTCCGGCACGCTACGTGTAGCCTGCGCCCATTTTACCGCGATGCATATTCTTGCTCCGGTTCTGCCGACGTTTATGGCGCAATATCCGCAATTACGTATTGAGGTGGAGATCAATAATCAACCGGTAAGCCTTGTGGGGGAACGCATCGATGTGGCGATCCGCATAACGGATAATCCAGAGCCAGGGACTATTGCCCGTCGGTTGGGCGACTGTAAATCGGTGCTTTGCGCGTCTGCAGATTATCTGCATCAACATGGCACGCCTGAGACAATCGACGATCTCACACGGCACAATTGCCTGTACTACAGCGGTTTTGCCGGACAATCCTGGCACTTTTTGGATCCTCAGGGGCAGCCTGTCTCCGTTGCAATCAAAGGGAATTTGAGTGCAGGGATCTCTTCGCTGCTCTGCGAGTCGGCAGTGGCCGGAATGGGGATCGCGTTGGTGCCAGAGCTGGAGGCGCAGGAAGGGCTGGAGCAGGGAAAGCTAATTCGATTACTGCCAGAACTTCAACCTAAGTGCCTGCCGATTTATGGTTTATACCTTTCACGTGAGCATCAACCCGCAGGGCTACGCCTGCTGCTGGACACGCTCAGTGAGGCACAGCGTTAAATATGTGATTGAACGCGTTTATAAAAGAGTCAAACCGCAATTAGTGTTAAAAAAAACTAATCGGTGTATGAGATTCTTCTTATCGCCCCTTCAAGAGCTAAGCCAATATGAGTGCCGGAGATAAGCGCCGGATGGGGCCGGAACCCTTAAGCCTGCCAACAAGCAGACTTAAGGGTTTTTTGTTGTTTGTTTATTATTTGAATTGTTTTTCCCTACCTTCATCCCCACCTATCCCTTAAATAGACATTTTCTATACATCTTTTGTCATTTGACCTGACTGAACGATTGGATTTTCATAATCCATTATTAATCAATGCATTGAACAAAATAATCCATCCCTGTAAACCCTCGCTGCAGGGTCTATGCTTATTAAAAGTAGCCAAAAAGGGCGATTAACCCGAATGCCCCTGCTGTTGAGGGGTTGAAGTGATAATCATTATCACTAACATGGTGTTATAGCTTAAAAGCTAGTGACTCGAGGTAACTCTATGGAATTGCATTCAGGAACATTTAACCCGGACGATTTTGCCTGGCGTGGGCTGACGTTAACGCCAGCGGCTGCGGCGCATATCCGTGAACTGGTGGCAAAGCAACCTGACATGTTGGGTGTGCGTTTAGGCGTGAAGCAAACAGGGTGCGCGGGATTCGGTTACGTGCTGGATACCGTCCGCCAACCCGAAAAAGACGATCTGCTGTTTGAAACGGAGGGCGCCAGACTTTATGTGCCGTTGCAGGCGATGCCGTTCATTGACGGCACAGAAGTCGATTTCGTTCGCGAAGGATTAAACCAGTTATTTAAATTTCATAACCCGAAAGCCCAGAACGAATGCGGCTGTGGCGAAAGTTTTGGGGTATAGGCGGTACTATGTCTCGTAATACTGAAGCAACTGACGATGTCAACACCTGGGCTGGCGGGCACCTTAATTACAAAGAGGGCTTCTTCACCCAACTGCAAACCGATGAGCTGGCAAAAGGGATCAATGAAGATGTCGTGCGCGCGATTTCGGCAAAACGAAATGAACCCGACTGGATGCTGGAATTTCGCCTGAATGCCTTTAAAGCGTGGCTGACCATGGAAGAACCACACTGGCTTAAAGCACATTACGACAAACTGAATTATCAGGAGTACAGCTATTACTCCGCACCTTCCTGCGGTAACTGCGATGAAACCTGTGCGTCTGAACCGGGAGCGGTACAGCAAACGGGCGCGAATGCATTTTTAAGCAAAGAGGTTGAGGACGCATTCGAACAGCTTGGCGTGCCGGTACGTGAAGGCAAAGAAGTTGCGGTTGATGCCATTTTCGACTCGGTATCGGTAGCGACCACCTATCGCGACAAACTGGCGGAACAGGGCATTATTTTCTGTTCGTTCGGTGAGGCCATTCACGATCATCCTGAGCTGGTAAAACAGTACCTGGGCACGGTTGTCCCCGGCAATGACAATTTCTTTGCCGCGCTGAATGCGGCGGTGGCATCTGACGGCACGTTTATTTATGTACCGAAAGGCGTACGTTGCCCAATGGAGCTGTCGACCTATTTCCGTATCAATGCGGAAAAAACCGGGCAGTTTGAACGCACCATTCTGGTTGCGGATGAGGGCAGCTACGTCAGCTATATCGAAGGCTGTTCAGCCCCGGTGCGCGACAGTTACCAACTACACGCGGCGGTGGTGGAAGTCATCATCCACAAAGATGCCGAAGTGAAATACTCCACGGTGCAAAACTGGTTTCCCGGCGATGGCAATACGGGCGGTATTTTGAATTTCGTCACCAAGCGCGCACTCTGCGAAGGCGAAAACAGCAAAATGTCGTGGACGCAGTCGGAAACCGGCTCGGCCATTACCTGGAAATACCCAAGCTGCATTTTGCGTGGCGACAACTCGATCGGCGAATTCTACTCCGTCGCGCTGACCAGTGGACATCAGCAGGCCGATACCGGCACCAAAATGATCCACATTGGCAAAAACACCAAATCGACCATTATCTCGAAAGGGATCTCCGCCGGACACAGCCAGAACAGTTATCGCGGCTTAGTGAAAATCATGCCGACCGCTACTAACGCCCGCAACTATACCCAATGCGACTCGATGTTGATCGGTGCGGATTGTGGGGCACACACCTTCCCGTATGTGGAGTGTCGTAACAATAGCGCCCAGCTTGAACATGAAGCCACCGCGTCGCGTATTGGTGAAGACCAGTTGTTTTACTGCCTGCAGCGCGGCATCAGTGAAGAGGATGCCATTTCGATGATCGTGAATGGTTTCTGTAAAGACGTGTTCTCTGAACTGCCGCTGGAGTTTGCCGTGGAAGCGCAAAAACTTCTCGCCATAAGTCTTGAGCACAGCGTCGGTTAAATTTTAAGGAAAGCACATGTTAAGCATCAAAGATTTACAGGTCAGTGTGGAAGATAAGGCGATCCTGCGTGGGTTGAGCCTTGAGGTTCGCCCCGGAGAAGTTCACGCCATTATGGGACCAAACGGTTCGGGGAAAAGTACGCTTTCTGCAACTCTTGCTGGGCGGGAAGACTACGACGTCACTGGCGGGACGGTAGAGTTCAACGGCAAAGATTTACTGGAACTGTCGCCGGAAGACCGGGCCGGTGAAGGGATCTTCATGGCATTCCAGTATCCGGTGGAAATCCCTGGCGTCAGTAACCAGTTTTTCCTGCAAACGGCGCTGAATGCGGTGCGAAGTTACCGTGGCGAAGAGTCGCTGGATCGATTCGACTTCCAGGATCTGATGGAAGAGAAAATAGCGCTGCTGAAGATGCCGGAAGATTTGCTCACGCGCTCGGTAAACGTCGGTTTCTCCGGCGGTGAGAAAAAACGTAATGACATTCTGCAAATGGCCGTGCTGGAGCCTCAGTTGTGCATTCTTGATGAGTCAGACTCCGGGCTGGATATTGATGCGCTGAAAATCGTTGCGGATGGCGTGAACTCGCTGCGTGACGGGAAACGCTCATTCATTATCGTCACTCACTATCAGCGCATCCTGGACTATATCAAACCCGATTTTGTTCACGTTCTCTACCAGGGGCGAATTGTGAAGTCCGGTGATTTTACGCTGGTCAAACAACTGGAGGAGCAAGGTTATGGCTGGCTTAGCGAACAGCAGTAATGTGCTGCAACAGTGGCACCATCTGTTTGAGACGCAAGGGGAGACACGCTCACACCATGCGCAGCAGCACTTGCAACAGATGCTGCGTCTGGGGCTGCCAACGCGGAAGCATGAGGACTGGAAATACACGCCGCTGGAGGGATTAACCAACAGCCAGTTTGTCAGTCATGTCGCTGAGATAACGTCAGCCCAATGTGCAGCGTTGTCGCCGACAATTGATGCTGTACGACTGGTGTTTGTTGACGGGCAATTCTCTCCGACGCTCAGCGACAGCACAGACGGTAGCGGTTTTGACATTACCATTGACGATGCGCGCCAGGCGCTGCCAGCGGCTATCCAACCGGAAGTGTTTTTGCACCTTACCGAAAGCCTGTCCCGTAGCGTAACGCACATTCAGGTGAAGCGTAACCAGCGCCCCGCGAAACCGCTGCTGCTGCTGCACATAACCCAGGGGCTGGCGGGTGATGAGGTGAATACGGCGCACTATCGCCACCATCTGGAGCTAGCGGAAGGCGCAGAAGCCACCGTCATTGAACACTATGCCAGCCTCAGCGAGCGTCGCCATTTCACCGGCGCACGCTTAACGATGAACGTCGCGGCAAACGCCCATTTGCGCCATATCAAACTGGCGTTCGAAAATCCGTTTAGTCACCACTTCGCGCATAATGACATTCAATTGGGCGCGGATGCTACTGCCGTTAGCCACAGCTTCTTGCTTGGTGATGCGGTATTGCGCCATAACACCAGTACGCAGCTTAACGGTGAAAACACCACGCTTCGGCTGAACAGTCTGGCGATGCCGGTGAAAAATGAAGTCTGTGATACACGGACCTGGCTTGAGCACAACAAAGGGTATTGCAACAGTCGCCAGCTGCATAAAACGATTGTCAGCGATAAGGGACGAGCGGTCTTCAATGGTCTGATCAACGTCGCCCAGCACGCCATCAAAACCGACGGTCAGATGACCAACAATAATTTGTTGCTCGGAAAGCTGGCGGAGGTGGATACCAAGCCACAGCTCGAAATTTACGCCGACGATGTGAAATGCAGCCACGGGGCGACGGTAGGACGGATCGACGACGAACAGATGTTCTATCTGCGTTCGCGAGGGATCGGCCAGCAGGATGCTCAACACATGATTCTCTATGCGTTTGCCGCTGAGCTGACGGAAGCCCTGGGCGATGAAACGCTGAAACAACAGGTACTGGCGCGGATCGCCCAACGCTTGCCGGGAGGCGCAGCATGACATTTCCCATTGAAAAAGTACGGGCTGACTTTCCGGTCCTGACGCGTGAAGTGAACGGTTTACCGTTGGCGTATCTGGACAGCGCTGCCAGCGCGCAAAAACCCAATCAGGTGATTGATGCCGAGGCCGAGTTTTATCGTCACGGCTATGCGGCGGTCCACCGCGGTATTCATACGCTGAGCGCCCAGGCCACGGAAAAAATGGAAAATGTGCGCAAGCTTGCCTCGTTGTTTATTAACGCCCGCTCAGCGGAAGAGCTGGTGTTTGTTCGTGGTACGACGGAAGGCATCAATCTGGTGGCGAACAGCTGGGGCAGCAGCAATGTGCGAGCGGGCGATAACATTATCATCAGCGAAATGGAGCACCACGCCAATATTGTGCCCTGGCAGATGCTGTGTGCCCGCGTAGGGGCAGAGCTGCGCGTTATTCCGCTCAATGCCGATGGTACGTTGCAGCTGGAGACGCTGCCGACGCTGTTTGACGATCGTACGCAACTGCTGGCGATTACCCACGTTTCTAACGTGTTGGGTACCGAGAACCCGTTATCGGAAATGATTGAGCTGGCGCATCAATACGGCGCAAAAGTGTTGGTGGATGGCGCACAGGCGGTGATGCATCATCAGGTGGATGTCCAGGCACTGGATTGCGATTTTTATGTTTTCTCCGGGCATAAACTTTATGGACCAACCGGTATTGGCGTTCTGTATGCCAGAGAGTCGCTGTTGCAGGAGATGCCACCCTGGGAAGGCGGTGGTTCAATGATTGCGACGGTGAGTTTGAGTCAGGGAACAACGTGGGCCAAAGCCCCCTGGCGTTTTGAAGCCGGAACGCCAAACACCGGAGGTATTATCGGACTCGGCGCGGCTATTGAGTATGTTTCAGCACTGGGGCTTACTGAAATCAGTGAATATGAACAGTTCATGATGCGCTATGCGTTGGAGCAGCTGGCGGATGTGCCGGATTTGACACTCTACGGACCGGATAACCGCCTGGGTGTGATTGCATTTAACCTTGGTAAACATCACGCCTTTGACGTCGGCAGTTTTCTTGATAACTATGGAATAGCCGTGCGGACGGGGCATCACTGCGCTATGCCGCTGATGGCCTACTATAACGTTCCTGCTATGTGTCGGGCGTCGATTGCAATGTACAACACCCATGAAGAAGTGGATCGCCTGGTAACGGGCCTCAAGCGTATTCATCATTTACTGGGCTAACAGGGAGGCGTTATGGCTGCGCTACCGGATAAAGAAAAGTTGTTGCGTAATTTTCTGCGTTGCGCTAATTGGGAAGAGAAATACCTGTACATTATTGAACTGGGTCAGCGTTTGCCGGAATTAAACGACGACTTACGCTGCCCGGAAAATAGCATCCAGGGATGTCAAAGTCAGGTATGGATTGTTATGAACCAGAATGGCGAAGGGATTATTGAATTACAGGGCGACAGTGATGCGGCAATTGTGAAAGGACTTATTGCCGTGGTATTCATTTTGTATGATCGCATGACGGCCCAGGATATTGTGAATTTTGATGTGCGCCCGTGGTTTGAAAAAATGGCGCTCGCACAGCACCTCACACCGTCTCGTTCACAAGGGCTGGAGGCGATGATTCGGGCTATTCGCGCCAAAGCCGCAACTCTTAGCTAAACTGATAAAACACGTTAACTTTCAGACCGACTTGAAAGCGTTCGTGTAAGGCAACGCAGTGACTCGTAAGCCGGATTGGGCGCTCGCCGCCGTCCGGCAAGAACGCCAGGGGGGTGAGTGAGTATGAAACGCGCGTCTGTTATTACGTTAATGCTAATCGGCGCTTACAGCGCTATTCAGGCCGCATGGGCGGTCGATTATCCTTTGCCCCAGGCGAACAGCCGCCTTGTTGGGCAAAACCAAACCTACACTGTGCAGGAAGGCGATAAAAACCTACAGGCGATAGCCCGTAAGTTTGATACCGCTGCCATGCTGATCCTTGAAGCCAACAACACTATTGCCCCCGTACCTAAACCCGGAACCCTGATTACTATTCCCTCACAATTACTGCTGCCGGATGCTCCACGCGAAGGCATTATTGTGAATCTGGCGGAACTGCGTCTGTATTACTTCCCGCCGGGAGAGAATATTGTTCAGGTATTCCCAATTGGTATCGGTTTGCAGGGGCTGGAAACGCCGGTAATGGAAACCCGGGTTGGGCAGAAAATCCCGAATCCTACCTGGACCCCTACACCAGGCATCCGTAAACGCTCTCTGGAGCGCGGCATCACATTACCGCCTGTTGTACCTGCCGGGCCAAATAACCCGTTAGGACGCTTTGCACTGCGTCTGGCGCATGGAAACGGTGAGTATCTGATCCATGGCACCAGCGCGCCGGACAGCGTGGGCCTGCGTGTGAGTTCTGGTTGTATTCGCATGAACGCGCCGGACATTAAAGCACTGTTTGCTCAGGTCCGCACAGGCACGCCGGTCAGGGTGATTAATGAGCCGATAAAATATTCGATTGAGCCGAACGGCATGAGGTATGTCGAAGTGCATCGACCGCTGTCGCCGGAAGAGGAGCAAAACGTCCAGACCATGCCGTATGTGCTGCCAGCCGGTTTTACCCAGTTTAAAGATAATAAAGCGGTGGATAACAGTCTGGTGGAAAGGGCGTTGTATCGTCGCGCAGGTTATCCAGTCACCGTCACTGCCGGGCAAGCATCGGTCGCGAGCAATGGGCCAGAAGTGAAGTCTGCGCAAAATGGCGTGCCGGGAGGAGATGCTGAGGTGCGCGCTACGCAATAACAGGGAAGGGGAATTCAGAGCAAAAAAAATGGCGCACAATGTGCGCCATTTTTATTACACAGATACTATTACTTGCGGTATTTAGTAGCTGCGTTGTCCAGACGCTGGTTAGCGCGAGCTGCGTCATCTTTAGCAGCCTGAACGTCGGAACGCATTGCGTTCACGTCGTTGCTCAGCTGGTCAACTTTAGCGTTCAGAGTCTGAACGTCAGAAGACAGCTGATCGATTTTAGCGTTGCTGGAGCAACCTGCCAGCAGAGTAGAACCCAGGATTACCGCGCCCAGTACCAGTTTAGTACGATTCATTATTAATACCCTCTAGATTGAGTTAATCTCCATGTAGCGTTACAAGTATTACACAAACTTTTTTATGTTGAGAATATTTTTTTGATGGGAATGCACTTATTTTTGATCGTTCGCTCAAAGAAGCATCGAATTGTGCAAAAACGGCTAAAAACCCGAGTGAAAACAGAAAGCTTCCATCGGATTCATCTTAGATAATCACGGATTAGATAGTGAAATCCGATTTGATTTTTTATTAATTGTGGCTATCGATAAAATAAAAAAAGCGCCACCAGGGCGCTTTTTTAAGCAAATTAATTCGCGATGGAATTATTACAGCACGTGAACGGATGCGGTGTTGGTGGTGCCGCTCGGAACCAGTGCACCAGAAACCATAACCACAACGTCACCTTTTTGAGCCAGACCGCTTTCCAGAGCGACTTCTTTACCCAGACGATAGAAATCATCGGTAGAGCTGATTTCTTTAACCACCTGTGCAACAACGCCTTTGCTCAGCACCAGCTGACGCGCGGTAGTTTCGTTGGTGGTCAGCGCCAGGATGGTGGCATCCGGGAAGTATTTACGTACTGCGCGAGCGGATTTACCACCCTGGGTTGCGACGACGATCAGCGGCGCGTCCAGTTTTTCAGCAGTTTCAACCGCGCCACGGCAAACGGCTTCGGTGATGCGCAGTTTGCGGCTGTCGTTGTTGAAGTCCAGACGGCTAGTCATCACACGGTCAGTACGCTCACAGATGGTCGCCATGATGGTAACGGCTTCCAGCGGGTATTTACCTTTTGCAGACTCGCCAGACAGCATTACTGCGTCGGTACCGTCGAGGATGGCGTTCGCTACGTCACCGGCTTCAGCGCGGGTCGGACGCGGGTTTTTGATCATGGAGTCCAGCATCTGGGTTGCAGTGATAACGACTTTACGTGCACGGATACATTTTTCGATGATCATCTTCTGCGCGAAGATAACTTCTTCAACCGGGATCTCAACGCCCATATCGCCACGCGCAACCATGATGCCGTCAGACGCTTCGAGGATTTCGTCGAAGTTGTTCAGGCCTTCCTGGTTTTCGATTTTGGAGATGATCTGGATGTTTTCGCCGCCGTGCGCTTTCAGGTGCTCACGGATTTCAACGACGTCAGAACGTTTACGGATAAAGGACGCTGCAACGAAGTCAACGCCTTGCTCGCAACCGAAGATCAGGTCTTGTTTGTCTTTTTCAGCCAGTGCTGGCAGCGCGATGGAAACGCCCGGCAGGTTAACGCCTTTGTTTTCGCCCAGGTCGCCGTTGTTCAGCACTTTACAGATAACTTTGTTACCTTCGATGGCGGTAACTTCCATGCCGATCAGACCATCGTCAACCAGAACGGTGTTGCCGACAGACAGATCTTTAGTGAAGCCTTCGTAAGTTACAGCAACGATTTCGTTGTTACCTACGACAGATTTGTCGGTGGTGAAGGTGAAGGTCTGGCCCGCTTTCAGGGAAACGTCGTTACCGCCTTCCAGTTTGATGGTACGGATTTCCGGACCTTTGGTGTCGAGCAGGATTGCGGCTTTCTTGCCGGTTTTGCTCATAACGTTGCGCAAATTCTTGATGCGCTGACCGTGTTCTGCGTAGTCGCCGTGGGAGAAGTTCAGACGCATGACGTTCATGCCCGCGTCCAGCATTTTGGTTAACATCTCTTCGGATTCGGTTTTCGGACCGATGGTGCAAACAATTTTCGTCTTTTTCATGACAGTCTTAGTCTTTAAGTTGAGAAGGATATGGAAATCTGGCTCCCATCGCGCACGGATGGGAAGCTAAACCTGAGTTACGAAAGTTGTGATGCCTCGCTCTAAGGATAGGTGACATCGAAAAAGCGTGCAGAGGAATGTGTGCTTGTGTTTCAGCCCAACGGGATGGTGAGTTCTGTAGTCGTTGAGTTTTACAGGTCAATGTGCTGAAACCATTCAAGAGACAATTGGCGCGCATTATACGCTGAAAATTATCAAAAAGGAAAATGGAAACAGCGTTTCAAAACACTTCTGTGCAGTTTTACAAAAATTATTCATTAATTTGTTCATCGGTATGGATAAAGAGGTTATCCGGCGTTGCGATTTGTTGCGCAACAAACTGCATTTAACATCTCGATGACTACGTTTTATGCCGTTGACGTCGATGCAGTACTATATTTCTAAAAGTTATATCAAATGCGTTTTAATTCATTTTAAAAGCCAATTCCACTGATTACACTCGTTTGGACATCCATACTGCTAAACAGCCAAAAGCGCTAGCAGAAGAACAATAAGCAGCAGCGGATACCCAAACGACATGATTGTCCTGAAAAATATTTCGAAAGTGTTTACGCCAGGCAGGCTTGCCATCACCGCTGTCGATAACGTCAACCTGACGGTTGAACAGGGGCAGATTTACGGCATTATTGGTTACAGCGGGGCAGGTAAAAGCACCTTAATTCGTTTGCTCAATGGTCTCGAAAAACCGACCTCCGGCAGCGTGACGATTAACGGCCACGATATCTCGGCCGCCAGTGGGGAATCGTTACGCCAGGCGCGACTGAAAATCAGCATGGTGTTTCAACACTTCAATTTGCTGTGGTCGCGGACCGTTAGCGAAAACATTGCGTTCTCTATGCAAATCGCCGGTGCGTCCAAAGCGTCCATCAAAACGCGGGTTGCTGAACTGATTACGCTGGTTGGGCTGAGCGGTCGTGAAAATGCGTATCCTTCCCAGCTCAGCGGTGGGCAAAAACAGCGTGTAGGAATTGCTCGTGCGCTGGCGAACAATCCAGATGTCCTGCTGTGTGACGAAGCCACCTCGGCGCTGGATCCGCAAACTACCGATCAGATCCTCGATTTACTCCTCGATATTAACCGTCGTTTCAAATTGACCATTGTGCTGATCACTCATGAAATGCACGTGGTACGCAAAATCTGCGACCGCGTCGCGGTAATGGAAAACGGCAAGGTCGTTGAGGAAGGTGATGTGCTCAGCGTCTTTACCCATCCTCAGCAGCCTATTACCCGACAATTTGTTCGTCAGGTGAGCCAGTACACCGAAGAAGACGAGTTTAATCCGCAACTGGCAAGCGAGTTGGGTGGGTTGGTTATCAAATTAACCTTTACCGGGCAACGTACCCACCGCCCTGTGGTTGGGGAATTGACCCTGCGCTATGGCCTGCCGTTCAACATCTTGCACGGCAAGATGACGCAAACCGCACATGGCGTGTTTGGGCAACTCTGGGTGCACGTGGTGGCCTCTGAGGAACAATTGAACAATATTTTGGCCGACCTGCGCCAGAGCGACATTGAAGGCGAGGTGATTCAACATGGCTGAAGAACTGTTTCCCCATCTGAAGTGGGAACAACTGTTAGCGGCAACCCAGGAAACGCTGTATATGACAGCTCTTTCGGGGGCGGCGACCTTTATCTTGGGCATCGCGCTTGGCCTGGCATTGTTCCTGACCGCGCGCGGCGGATTGTTCCCTAATCGTGCGGTATATAGTGCTATTTCGCTGGTGGTGAATATCTTTCGTTCGATCCCATTCATCATTTTGATCGTGCTGCTGATCCCGTTTACCAAAGCGATGGTAGGCACCATTCTCGGCGCCAATGCCGCGTTGCCTGCGCTGATCGTGGGGGCCGCGCCGTTTTATGCGCGTCTGGTCGAAATCGCTCTGCGTGAAGTGGATAAAGGCGTTATTGAAGCGACGCGTTCAATGGGCGCACGACTGAGCACACTTATTTTTCGAGTTTTACTGCCGGAATCATCTCCTGCTCTGGTGTCCGGGATCACCGTGACGCTAATTGCGCTGGTGAGCTACAGCGCGATGGCAGGGGTAATTGGTGCCGGTGGTTTAGGGAATTTGGCCTATCTGGAAGGATTCCAGCGCAACCACAGCGACGTCACGCTGGTGGCGACGGTGACGATTTTGCTCATTGTCTTCATCATCCAGCTTTGCGGCGATGTGATCACCTCTCTGTTAGATAAACGCTAATAAAATACGGAAACCATTATCATGAAAAAATCACTGACGTTACTCGCCGCAGCAACCTTAAGCGCCCTGAGCTTTGCCTCCTGGGCTGATACTCTGACCGTTGGCGCGTCTAACGTGCCGCATGCGGAGATCCTTGAACAGGCCAAACCGATTTTGGCGAAGCAGGGGATCGATCTGGAGATTAAACCGTTCCAGGATTACATTCTGCCGAACACTGCGCTGGCTGGCCGTGAGATTGACGCCAACTACTTCCAGCATATTCCGTACCTGAACAGCGTGATTAAAGACCATGCAGGCGATAAAACGTATGACTTCGTCAGCGCCGGAGCGATTCACATTGAGCCGATTGGTATCTATTCGAAAAAAGTGAAATCACTTAAAGATCTGCCGGAAGGCGGCAAAGTCATCATGCGTGACGCGGTATCTGAGGAAGGCCGTATTCTGTCGATTTTCGAAAAAGAGGGGGTGATCAAGCTGAAGCCGGGCGTGGATAAAGTAACTGCGCGCATTAGCGATATCGTCGAAAACCCGAAAAAGCTGAAGTTCCTGCCAAACGTGGAAGCCGCGCTGTTACCGCAGATGTATAACAACGACGAAGGCGATGCGGTGGTGATTAACGCCAACTACGCCATCGACGCTGGGCTGGATCCAGTGAAAGATCCTATTGCTGTTGAAAGTGGTGAAAACAACCCGTATGCCAACATCATTACCGTGCATCGTGGCGACGAGAAGAAAAAGGATATCGTAGCGCTGGTTGATGTCCTGCATTCAAAAGAGATCCAGGACTGGATCAGTACTAAATATAAAGGTGCGGTGATCCCGGTAAACAACTAATCTGCTTTTTGCCGGGTGGCGGCAGTGCTTTATCCGGCCTACGACGTCCTGTAGGCCGGGTAAAACGCGTTCGCGTTGCCATGTGGCACCAGAGCTACACTCGCTCAATTCTCGCTGGCAACCCCTGACGCACCGACGCACCCGACACCCAGTCAAGCCAGGTATTGGCTACCTGTCGGGTTGGGTCCGCAAAACCCAACTCGTTGAGATTAATCCCCGACTTAATCTGCTCATCAAACGCCATCGGCTCACCGTCGAGGGTATGCCGTGCCGCGCCCATTTCTTTATGCCCGTAACCATGCTCGATGGCGATAACACCCGGCATGACGCCATGCAGCAGGCTTATCTGCGCTTGCGCCTGACCACCGGGGGTGGTGATACGCACGATATCGCCGTGTGCTAAACCATACCGCTGACCATCCTGTGGATTGAGCGCCACCAGATTAACCGGCTTCAGATGATGAAGGCGTGGGATAACCGCCGTGGCGCTGGACATGGTATTGGATTTAAAGGAAATCAGTTTCAACGGCCACTCTTGTTCCGGGAACAACTCCTCGACCGCACGTCCATCTGACAGACGTGAAGGATACCAGGCCGGGCAGCCGCTGTAGCGCTCGCCGGTAATCGCATGGCGGTGCGCGGCGACGTTCGCATTCCAGATTTGGAGCGGTTTTTCCCAGGCATTGCCGACGCGGTTATCAACTCGCCCGCTGTTGTCCGGCGCAAAGCGCCCGCCGCGGGAGTAGATAAACGCCACTCGGCTGATTTCATCGGTTTTCAACGTTTGGGTCATCACAGGCATGATCCGCTGGACCCCGGTCAGCGCTATGTCTTCCGGCTGTGCCTCAGCAACCGGAGCTTTGCCCATAAACGCAATATTGGCCGCGAGACGCAGGTAGTAATCTTCCGCACGGTTTAACGGATAGTGATTACCTTGCGGATCGGTAATTGCATTGTCGCCGAATCCAGGTAGCCCGATGCGCTTTGCCACTGCAATACAGAAAGACTCCATCGAGGCCGGTTGGCCGTCAGCCGTGAGGCTGGTCGCCGATCTGACAACTGGCCAACGCGCGGTGGTGGCTTTGCTGGCCACGCCCGCCCACGGAGCGCTGAATCCCCAGCTTTCGAAGTTGTGGGTATCCGGCACGATGTAATCTGCCAGCGCCGTGGTTTCGTTCATAAAGGCGTCAATGGCAATAAACAGCGGCAGACGAGCAGGATCCTTGAGCTTTTCTTCCGCCACGCCGCGTAACCCCGCAATGCCGTAAAACGGGTTGGTCATGTTGGAGATCCAGGCTTTCAGCGGATAAGGGTAACCTTCAAGCGCCGAGACGAGGAGTTCGGTAAGCTGACCGGCGACAAACGGATACCACGGCGCTTTAGCCGGGAAGGGCGATTGCCCGGCAGCCACCTTATTGCGGTACTCTTCCGAAGACTCATAAGCGGTTTTACTGCGCGCGATGCTTAACCCTTTCGGTTTTACCTTCCCGGCGAAGCTGTCCATGTTGTAGCGCGGACCGTCGGTGGCGCCATTAAATTTGCCGCCGCCGACGAACACGCCGCCTTCAAGACTAAGGTTGCCAATCAGCGCATTGAGCATCATCACCGACCAGGCGTTATAAAATCCATTACCTGCCATCATACCGCCGTGTGTGATCACTGCCGCTTTACGCCCGTGGCGGGTGAATGCGTCGGCCAGAGCGGCAATGTCTGCTTCTGACACCCCACACTGCTGGCTGTACTGCGTTAGCGATAGTTTTTCTGCGGACTCACGCAGACACTGGAAGCTGCTTTTTACCGTTACTGTCTGCCCGTCGGCCAGCGTCACTTCACGGGTAACAAACAGCTGAGCGCGCGGGCAACTGCTGGCGGCGACAATCTCACCGGCCTCGTTGACGACCACCGGCTCCTGGGCTGCGTTTGCACTCAGATGGGCGAGGGTCAGGTGTTGTCCGGCAAGCGTTGGAATTTCATCGGTAATCACCAGATGCGTAGCGTTAGTCCAGCTTTTTTCTCCAGCCTGCTGCATGGCCTGCACGCCGGGAATGGCGAGATAATCAGCGTTATAGCGTTGTTTATCGATAATCCAGCTTATCATCCCCATTGCCAGCGCGGAGTCGCTTCCCGGTCGTACGGGTTGCCAGTGACCGCGATCGTCAGCCAGCACCGTGGTTAATGGCAGGGCTGGCGCCACCACAACATAGCGGAAGTCGTCACGTAAACGGGCGCTGGCCAGCTGGCGGGCCTGGCGCTTAAACGGGTTGCCGGATTGCGCCGGAGAGGTGCCCATAAACAGCGCGAATTCGACGTTATCCCAGTCGGGTTTCACGTGGGTATTTTTATCCAGATCGCCCATTAACGCGCCGGAACCGGCCCGATAGGCCAGACCACAGTAAGCGCCATGAGCGCCGAAGTTTTTACTGCCGAAACTGTTCAGTGCGAAGCGACGTAAAAAGGTATCACGTCCTTCATCGCTGGTATTGGTGACCAGCAGTTGATTGGATTTTGGGCCAAAGCCGGGATGTTTCGCATCAAGCGGTGTAGTGGGATCGTGGATGGCTCTCAGACCATCAACGTGGCCTTCACCAAACAAATCGCCACCTTCCACCACCTCTTTGATCAGCTGTTCGAAGCTGATGCGCTGCCATTTTCCTTCACCGCGTTTACCGACGCGCTTCATAGGCTCCAGAATACGTAGCGGGCTGTACAGACCTTCGAGTAAGGTTGCACCACGGGCGCAGGCGGTAGAACGTGCGTCAAGACCTGACTCCCCGGTCAACTGTTCCATTGCCGTGGCAAAGGGGACAGAGGCGTCTATATGGTGCTCGTGCGACAACGGATGATAAGGGTTGCCAGCAATGCGCAGCACTTTGCCTTGCTCAGTGTCAACGCGAACCCGTACACCACACTGCGTCCAGCAACCAAAGCACTGCGTCATCGAGATCACCTGCTGCGGGTTTTGCTGCCAGTGAGGCCGGGCGTTGGCTTCTGGGATGAGCGCGTTGGCAAAAATGCGGTCACGGGTAATTTTGCCCGAGGTTCCGTCCAACATACCGTCTATCGCGCGCTTTGCCACATCCCGATAACTCAGGCCAAAAGTCACCATGCCACCTATGGCAAGGCCCACTTTAAGCCACTGACGACGGGTTAAATTAGCCATGTTGCATTCTCCTTGCGATCGCGTTCAGGGCTTCACGAAAAATAATAATCAGTGCTATCCACAGGCCGAAGGTACCCACAATAGCCAGCCAGCCATCGGTGCCGCCGGGCAGGGTATAGGGATTAAACTGCGCGTTAAATTTCGGTACGGTCTGCACCTGGATGAGTAACGTCCAGCGCATTAGCCAGCACAGCGCCATAGCGCTAAAAGCGAGTAATATGCGCAGCGGTAGCGACAAGGGGTAACGTACAACCAACCCGCAAAGAGCAAGCGAAACAAGCCATAGCGCAACCCAACCGATAGCGTAGTGTTGTGCTGAAGAAGCAACATCCAGCCACTGACGGATAGCCGAACCGGAAAGCGTATTACCACTCACCCAGATCGCCACCACGATAGCAAGCGCAATCAACGTGACCATTTGCCCCCACGCTAGCTTACGCGGTAGTGCGTCCTTGCTATTTGTCGTGGCAATAAGCAGGGCAAGAAATGTTTGCAGCGCGCTGAGGAACATCGCAACCGGAAAGGCGTAACTGAACCAAATGGGACGCGCTTGTACCACCGACACTTCACGGCCGGTGTAAACCAGCAATCCGATGGCGGACAGCGCGCTACCAAGTGCTAACCATTTTGTGACGCTGTAACTTTTTAGCGTTAGCCGTTTCACATGCTGCGCCAGAAACCACAGACCTAAAAAACCGGTAAACAGTGGTAAAAACAGCGCGCCCCACGGCATCCAGGACCATGGCGTCGGATACGCATAGAAATGCCAGACGCGGGCGGTTTGGTGTAGATCAGCGGTCAGCGCCAGTGGCGCGGTAATCGCGCAGGTCAGGGCGATTAACAGCGTCAGATTCTCCAGGTCTGCCGTTTCTTTTTTGCGCCAGTGAAGAACGCAGGCGAATAGCGCGGCGCAGGCGGCAATGCCGATGAAAAAGAAATATTGTACGGCCCAGGGTAACCAGCTTACGTCTTGAGGATGGGCCAGAACCTCGTCGATAATCAGTGAATGGTTCATTTAAACCTCCTGCCAGAGAGCGGGTTGAGCTCGTCCTATCAATGGGGTGACAAACGCCTCATCCAGTCCCAGATAGAACACGTGAGGAGACGTACCGCTTTCCGGCTTCAGGACTTTGATGGCGTCATGGTGTTCATGCAGCATTTGTGAAATGCGGCTGTGCGGATCTTTAATATCGCCAATGATGCGCGCGCCGCCGACGCAGGATTCCACACAGGCCGGGAGCAGCCCCGCTTCTAGGCGGTGAACGCAAAAGGTACATTTATCGGCGGTTTGCGTTTCATGGTTGATGAATCGCGCATCATAAGGGCAGGCCTGCACGCAATAGGCGCAGCCCACGCAGCGTGTGTTGTCGACCACCACAATGCCGTCTTCGCGTTGGAAAGTGGCCTGTACCGGGCAAACGGGCACGCAAGGGGGATTATCACAATGGTTGCACAGTCGCGGCAGCAGGACGTTGGTAACGCTTTGCTGATCTTCAATCTGCACTTGATACTGGTTGACGAGGGTACGAAATTCGCCCTGTGGCGTCTGGTTTTCAATGGCGCAACTGACGGTACAGGCCTGGCAGCCGATACATCGTCGCAGGTCAACCAGCATGGCGTAGCGATGCTGTTGTGAGCCTTCGTGGCGTTCAGGCGAAAAGGGAAATTGCGCCTGAGCCAGCGGAACCAGTGATGCGCCAGCGGTCAGGACGCCCAGTTGCTGGAGAAACTGCCGTTTACTGCTGTCCATATTTTCTCCCGTCACGATGCAACAACGAAACATTGGTCACGCCGTTGATTTGCGTGTGATGAATAAAGAATCTCAATGATTTACAGTGTAAAAATCGTGACGGGGTATACTCTATTGTGGTTAACCACATACCCGGCTTGTTGTTGATCTAAAACAACATAATTGACAGGGATAATTGAGTGGGACGCAACGTAGTAAGATGTCTGACGGTGCTGGCGTCGCTGTGGATGCTAAGCGGCGCGGTCAGGGCGCAGACATGGAACATTGGCGTTTTGGCGATGCGCGGGGAGGTTTCTACACGTAATCACTGGCAGCCGCTGGAAACCTTGTTGAATCAGCAAATCCCCGGTGAGCAGTTTCATATTCAACCGCTGGACCTGCGGCAGATGCAGGAGGCAGTGAATCGTGGAACGGTACACTTTGTGGTCACCAATCCGGCGCAGTTTGTCCAGCTTAACAGCCGCTCAGCGCTACGCTGGCTGGCGTCGTTACGCTCCACCCGTGGTGGGAAAGCCACCAGTAACGTGATTGGCAGCGCCATTCTCGTCAGGCGCGACAGTGGGTTAACCTCCGCACACGATCTGATCGGCAAAACGGTTGGCGCCATTGATGCTCAGGCGTTTGGCGGCTATTTGCTGGGATATAAAGCGCTCAGTGATGCCGGTCTGCGCCCTGAACGTGATTTACGTCTGACGTTTACCGGATTTCCCGCCGATGCCTTACTCTATTTATTACGTGAAAAAGCCGTGCAGGCGGTGATCGTGCCGGTGTGCCTGCTGGAAAAAATGGATGAAGAAGGCCTCATCCGTAAAACCGATTTTATGACCGTGTTGAATCATCCGACTTCAATTCCCTGTTTAACCAGTACGCCGCTCTATCCGGACTGGTCATTTGCCGCACTACCTGCAGTGAGTGACGAGCTGGCCGATCGCGTTACGCGGGTACTGTTCAATGCACCGCAAAACGCGACGTTTCGCTGGGGCGCGCCCGCCTCGACCCGTGAAGTAGAAGCGTTGCTGCGCGACGTCCGACAGCATCCGCAGCAGCGTCAGCTGTGGCTGGATGTCAAAAGCTGGTTTATTCAACACCGACTGGCGATGGGGGGCGTGGTCATCGTATTGCTGTTGCTTACGCTCAATTACATCTGGGTGATGCTGTTGGTTCGCCGACGTGGCAGGCAGCTGGAGCGGAACAACGTGTTGTTGCACAAACAGGAACAGGCGCTGGAGACTGCCCGCCAAATGAGCGTGCTGGGGGAGATGACCTCCGGTTTTGCCCATGAACTCAATCAGCCGTTGTCTGCTATCCGTCATTATGCCCAAGGCTGTCTAATTCGCCTGCGTGGTCAGGATGAGCAGCATCCGTTGCTGCCCGCGCTTGAGCACATAGACGCCCAGGCACAACGAGGAGCCGATACGCTGCGCAATCTCCGGCAGTGGGTCAGCCAGGCACAGGGCAATCCGGTACTCTCCGATGACTGGCAAGCCATCAACGTTCACGATGCTATCCATCACGTCTGGCAATTACTGCGCATGCCCCAGCAATTCCCGGCGGTAACGCTGCACACGCAGGTTAGCAAGGCGTTAACGTTGATGCTGCCAAGCGTTCTTCTTGAGCAGGTGCTGGCTAATCTGGTACTCAATGCCGCCCAGGCAGGCGCTACGACAGTATGGTTTAGCGCCCTGCACAAGGATGGTGGCGTGCGTATTCAGGTGCAGGATAATGCCGGAGGCATTGACGAGGCTCAGTTGTATCAGGCGTTTCAGCCGTTTATGACCACCCGCAAAGAAGGTATGGGACTAGGACTGGCCATTTGTCAGCGACTGGTACGCTACGCAAACGGAGATATTGAGATCAAAAATCAGCAGGCCCCGGACGGCAAAGCGGGGGCGAGAGTGACATTGTATTTTAAACCAAATCAGGAAGGAGGCCGTAGTGGCGATAATTCATCTGCTGGATGACGACATTGCCGTTACCCAGGCCTGTGCGTTTTTATTGGAAAGTCTGGGATATGAAGTGTCTTGCTGGGAGCAAGGCGAGAAATTCCTCGCCGAGGCAAATCTGCACCAGGTGGGCGTACTACTGCTGGATATGCGTATGCCGGTACTGGATGGGCACGCTGTGCATGAAATCATGCGTCAGAAAGCAAGTACGCTGGCGGTGGTCTTTCTCACCGGGCACGGCGACGTGCCGATGGCGGTTGAGCAAATGAAACGTGGCGCGGTCGATTTTTTGCAAAAACCCGTGTCAGCCGTGCCGCTTCAGGCAGCATTAGAACATGCCTTGCAGGTCTCGGCAGCGGCGTTCTCGCGACAAGAGATCATCTCATGCTACCAACAACTTACGCCAAAAGAACGGGAACTGGCGCATCTGGTAGCAAAAGGGTTAATGAATCGGGAAATTGCTGATGCCATGAATATTGCCGTGCGTACGGTTGAAGTGCACCGGGCGCGGGTGATGGAAAAAATGCAGGCAGGAAGTCTTGCTGAGCTCGTTAATCGACTTCAGAGAATTCAGTAGAATGATGACATTTATTTGATTTTCATTGAATTTTGTCTAAATCCTCAGAGTGATATATGCTGTTGGTTTGAGTTAATGACGAGCGGGCAAAAATGGGAAATCAGACGAAAGACGACGAGTTGTACCGTGAAATGTGCAGAGTAGTCGGTAAAGTAGTGCTGGAAATGCGCGATCTGGGACAAGAACCTAAGCATATCGTCATTGCGGGAGTGCTGAGAACCACCCTTGCTAACCAGCGCGTGAAGCGCAGTGAGTTAGAAAAACAGGCTATTGAGACCGTAATTAAAGCATTGGCCGGTTAATTCATAAAAAGAGGACCGCAGAAATTTTTTGCCGTCCTCTTATTCTCGATACGTTAATCTATCAATCTATATAATTTATCTCCGTTAATAATTAGTTGTAGAGAACTATAAATCGATATGTATTTATTTATATATCGGTGGCCGTGCAGTATTATATTTGGGAGAGGGTTCACAAATATTTGTAATTTAAATAGGCTGCTATTTCACTCTATTTGTTAATGATAATAAATCTCACTCCGCATTAATTATATCCCTTCCGTTTTTTAATTGATGACGATCAAGACTATGCATGCTGAATAACCACATTATTTCTGTGCCTAACCCTAAAGGATTAGATTCATTCAGTTTAACCACCGTCATTTACGCGATCAGGTTAGGGCAAAAATTTACGTGTTGTTGGCAACATTAACCGCCCGATATGGCTTGAGCTGCGCTGGTTTAAATTAGCCTGGATGTGTTGCTACCACAGCATTTGCGAAGAGGATGCGAAATAAATGAACCAGGTTGATCGTCCATTTTTAGATTGTGGTTTAACGCGACTAGAATTCCTGCGGATATCAGGGAAAGGACTGGCGGGATTAACGATTGCCCCCGCGCTGTTATCCCTATTTGGTTGTAAGCAGGAAGATGTCGATAGTGGGACCGTGGGGCTTATCAATACGCCGAAAGGGGTTCTGGTGACCCAGCGAGCCCGCTGTACGGGCTGTCACCGCTGTGAAATTTCCTGTACCAATTATAACGATGGTGCCGTAGGGACCTTCTTTTCCCGGATAAAAATCCATCGCAATTTCTTCTTTGGCGATGATGGCGTCGGGTCCGGTGGTGGGCTGTATGGCGATTTAAACTATACCGCTGATACCTGCCGACAATGTAAAGATCCGCAGTGCATGAAGGTCTGCCCAATTGGTGCAATTACCTGGAAACAGGAAGACGGTTGTATTGCGGTGGACCACAAACGCTGTATTGGCTGTAGCGCGTGTACCACAGCCTGCCCGTGGATGATGGCGACCGTAAATACCGAAACGAAAAAGTCCTCAAAATGTGTGTTATGCGGGGAATGCGCCAATGCTTGTCCGACTGGAGCATTAAAAATTATCGAGTGGAAAGATATTACTGTTTGATAGATAACAGGCATACCTGATTCGCGCCATTAATTGCCAAAAATACTGCAGTTTTGGATAAAAAACTGCCTGAAGAATGGCGGGTATATCTATTAAACCTTCTTGCAAAGGAAAACATGATGGCTAATGGTTGGACAGGTAATATTTTACGGGTCAATCTCACCACGGGTAATATCACCCTTGAAGATTCCAGTAAATTTAAAAAATTTGTCGGTGGGATGGGCTTTGGTTATAAAATTATGTACGACGAAGTCCCGCCAGGCACCATGCCTTTTGATGAAGGGAATAAGCTAGTTTTTGCCACCGGACCATTAACGGGGTCTGGCGCTCCCTGTAGCTCCCGCGTCAATATCACCTCCTTATCGACGTTTACCAAAGGTAACTTAGTCGTAGATGCCCATATGGGCGGTTTCTTTGCTGCACAAATGAAATTCGCCGGTTACGACGCCATTATTATTGAAGGCAAGTCCGCATCACCGGTCTGGATCAACATCAAAGACGATAAAGTCAGCATCGAAAAAGCCGATTTCTTGTGGGGCAAGGGGACTCGCGCCACAACCGAAGAGATTTGTCGGATTACCAGCCCGGAAACCTGCGTTGCCGCTATTGGGCAGGCGGGTGAGAATCTGGTGCCACTGTCCTGCATGATCAACAGCCGCAACCACAGCGGAGGCGCCGGTACAGGTGCGGTGATGGGTTCGAAAAACCTGAAAGCCATTGCGGTAGAAGGGACTAAAGGCGTCAACATTGCCGATCGTAAAGAGATGAAGCGGCTCAATGACTACATGATGACCGAGCTTATCGGCGCCAACAACAACCACGTTGTGCCAAGCACCCCGCAGGCCTGGGCAGAATACTCTTCGCCAAACTCGCGCTGGACAGCCCGTAAGGGACTTTTCTGGGGCGCGGCAGAAGGGGGGCCAATCGAAACCGGTGAAATCCCGCCGGGCAACCAAAATACGGTGGGTTTCCGTACCTATAAATCGGTGTTCGATCTGGGTCCAGCTGCAGAAAAATACACGGTCAAAATGAGCGGCTGCCATTCATGCCCTATTCGTTGTATGTCGCAGCTCAATGTCCCGCGGGTGAAGGATTTTGGCGTGCCGAGTACCGGCGGCAACACCTGCGTGGCGAACTTTGTTCACACCACCATTTTCCCCAATGGCCCGAAAGATTTTGACGATAAAGACGATGGGCGAGTCGTAGGGAACCTGATCGGACTGAACCTGTTTGACGATTACGGTATCTGGTGTAACTACGGCCAGCTGCACCGTGACTTTACCTACTGTTATTCGAAAGGCGTCTTTAAACGCGTGCTGCCAGCCGAAGAGTACGCGGAGATCCGTTGGGATCAACTGGAGGCGGGCGATCCTAACTTTATCAAAGATTTCTACTATCGACTGGCGCATCGCGTGGGGGAACTCAGTCATCTTGCGGACGGTTCGTATGCCATTGCTGAACGCTGGGATTTGGGCGAAGAGTACTGGGGTTATGCCAAAAATAAACTGTGGTCGCCGTTTGGTTTTCCGGTCCATCATGCAAACGAAGCCTCGGCGCAGGTGGGGGCGATCACCAACTGTATGTTTAACCGTGACTGTATGGCGCACACCCATATCAACTTCATTGGTTCCGGCTTACCGCTGAAATTACAGCGCGAAGTGGCGGGCGAGTTATTTGGGTCGCAGGACGCCTACGACGAGACCAAGAATTACACCCCGATCAATGCCGCCAAGATCAAATATGCCAAGTGGACGCTGCTGAAAGTCTGCCTGCATAACGCGGTTACGCTGTGTAACTGGGTTTGGCCGATGACGGTATCACCACTCAAGAGCCGTAACTATCGCGGAGATTTGGATCTGGAAGCGAAATTCTTCCAGGCTGTCACCGGTGATGAAACCACGCAGGCGAGTCTGGACCTGGCCGCTGAACGCATCTTTACCCTGCATCGTGCCTATACGGTCAAACTGATGCAAACCAAAGATATGCGTAATGAACACGATCTCATCTGCTCCTGGGTGTTTGATAAAGACCCGAAAATTCCGGTCTTCACCGAAGGCACCGACAAGATGGACAGGGAGGATATGCGTCAGTCACTGACGATGTTCTATCAGGAAATGGGCTGGGATCCCGAGTTGGGTTGCCCAACGCGTGAAACCCTGAATCGACTCGGACTTGAAGACGTGGCAGCCGATTTGGCTGCGCAGGATCTGTTGCCAGCGTAAGGAACGCGAGATGACTAACGTGAGCAACGTTCAGGCACCCGTTGGGGCGCTTCCTGACGAGGTTGATAGCCAAAAGAGACACTGGCTACAGGCGTTTCACCCGTCGGTCGAGCAGGTGACTGCGCCGCAGGTTCAGGAAGCCGCCAGCCCGGAGTCGATTGTGGCAGATTTTATCCGCCAGCATTCGGCATCGGGGCACCTGATGGCGCGCAGCGTATTTCTGCAGCCACCTTATTCGGTCCCTGAAGCCGCTCTCTCCGCGCTGCTGGATACGCTATGTCAGGACGCAATTAACGCGGATATCACCCGTGTGCAGGGTGCGGAAGATGTCTATTTCTACTCAACGCAAACCATGACGGCAAACTACGCCAACATGTGCGTGCAGGTGGTTGAAAACGACATCTGCCGTGCGATTGCCGAGGCGGTACGCTTCGACTGTCGAACGTATCCTCGCCCCTATAAGGTCGCCATGTTGACGCAGCCGCCGTACAGCTTCGAGTCCCAACAAATTACAGCGGCGCTAACGGCCATGGAAACGCACCCTGATTACGCAGATATACGTACTGTGGAATCGTCAAATGCGGAGCCTTATTTGTTCAGCGAACGTTTTATGAGTTATGGCAAAGCGTACGGCCTGTGTGAATGGCTTGAGGTTGAGCAGTATCAGAACCCCTGAATTCTTCAGGTTGATGTCATGGAATGTGTGGACGACCACTGTCACAGCATTAGAGGATAACCCGATGTCCTTCACCCGACGAAAATTTGTCATTGGCATGGGGACGGTGATTTTTTTTACCGGCCCAGGTCAAAATCTGTTAGCGAGTACCAGGAGCCCTAAAGCCGTTCGTTACGTCATGATTCACGACGAATCACTGTGTAACGGATGCAATATTTGCGCTCGTGCATGCCGGAAAACCAACCATGTACCTGACCAGGGCAGCCGTTTGTCGATCGCTCATATTCCTGTAACCGATAACGACAACGAAACGCTGTATCACTACTTCCGTCAGTCCTGCCAGCATTGTGATGATGCACCTTGTATTGAGGTGTGTCCGACCGGTGCCTCCTGGCGAGATGAGAACGGTATTGTGCGAGTAGATACGTCTTGCTGTATTGGTTGCAGTTACTGTATTGGCGCGTGTCCTTATCAGGTGCGCTATCTCAACTCGCAAACCAAAGTGGCGGATAAATGCGACTTCTGCGCTGAATCTCGGCTGGCGAAAGGTTTCCCTCCGATCTGTGTTAACGCTTGCCCGGAACATGCGCTGATTTTCGGTCGTGAAGATAGCCCGGAAATTCAGACCTGGTTGCGAGAAAACAAGTATTACGAATATCAACTTGCAGGCGCCGGGAAGCCCCATCTGTATCGTCGGTTCGGTCAACATTTGATTAAAAAGGAAAATGTATGAACGCGTCGCAGAATGCCGAACAGTTTCACGCCCAGCTTGCACAGTATGTTCCACTGTTTTCACCGGACTACTGGCCTGTGTGGTTAGTCGTTGCCGGGTTAATGCTGGTGGGAATGTGGCTGGTGCTGGCGCTTCACGCCATGCTGCGCTTTCGGGCGGCGCATAAAGCGTCGGCAGGGCATGGTGAGAAGGTCTATTTATATTCGAAGGCTGTCCGCCTGTGGCACTGGTCGAATGCGCTGTTATTTCTGTTGCTTCTGGTTAGTGGCCTGGTCAATCACTTCTCTGCCGTTAGCGCACCGGTAATGAAAAGCCTGCTCACCGTTCATGAGGTTTGTGGCTTTTTGCTACTTGCCTGCTGGATTGGTTTTGTGCTGATCAACCTGATTGGCGGCAACGGACATCACTATATTATTCAACGTCAGGGCTGGATCGCTCGTGCGCAAAGACAAACTCGTTTTTACCTGTTTGGCATTATGCAGGGCGAGTCACACCCATTTCCGGCCTCACCTCGCTCTAAATTTAATCCGTTACAGCAGGCGGCCTATGTTGGCGTGATGTATGGTTTGTTGCCACTGCTACTGATCACTGGATTGTTATCGCTTTACCCGGTAGCTGTCGGCGATCTGTTCCCCGGAGTGCGTTACTGGCTGCTTCAGGCGCACTTTGCGCTGGCAATAGTCAGTCTGTTTTTCATTTTTGGGCATCTTTATCTCTGCACTACGGGGCGCACGCCGGGCGAAACCTTTAAGTGTATGGTGGATGGCTACCACCGGCATTAAGCGATGATGATTACGCGAAGTGACTTACGGGCCTGGCGCGTTGGGCCCGTCATGTATCGTTGGTTTCTACGCGCGTTTCCCGCAGGAGGAAGCTATGCCGATGTTCATCGCGCGCTCCAACGGGAAGGGTATACCGATTGGGCAAATAGCCTGGTGGAATACGGCTGGTCAAAATGGCGGGAAGAGGCGAGTTTTGCTCAGCAGGATATTGACGCGATGGGGAATATTTCCCGTGAGCAAGCCGCGGGGGAAACCAGCCGTCCGTTGGCGAGTGCGGAAGATTATGCCCGATTTAGCAGTGCGGGTGATAACGTAAAAATTGCCAGCGCCGGGTATGCTGCGCAGATCGCCTGTGCCGGTTACAGCGCACGGATTGGCAGTGTAGGCTATAACACGCATATCGGCAGTTCAGGCGATCGCGGGCGAATAGCGATTGCGGGAAATTCGGCGCGTATCAGCAGTGTGGGCGACGGAACGCGTATTGCCAGTACCGGCATGCGCGTACGTATCAGTTCGCTCGGCGACCGAAATCGGATTGCCAGTAGCGGTGATTTAACCCAACTGGCCTGTTTTGGCGCAGAGGCGAAAATCGCTAACTGCGCGGACAATATCCACATTATTGCCAGCGGAGAGAACGCCGTTGTTGCCAGTACCGGTGCTGTCGACTCGATAATTCTTGGTCCCGGCGGATGTGCGGCGCTGGCTTATCACGATGGCGAAAGAATGCGTTTTGCGCTTGCCGTTGAAGGGGAAAATAACATTCGGGCGGGCGTGAAATATCGGCTCAACGAAGACCATCAGTTCGTGGAATGTTGAGCCGAGAGGTCATTTTAGTGCGAATCGGCGCTGGGTGATTTTTTCAAGGCTAAAGCACAGCAGGTAATAAACCAGCCCGGTAAAGATAAAAATGGCTGCGGGGTAAATTTGCACCCGGCTGTTAACCTGACCGGCAACCGTCGTGAGTTCCGGCACGTTAACGATAAACGCCAGTGACGTGTCCTTCAGTAGCCCAATAAAAATCCCTGTCAGCGACGGCAGTACGTTACGCAGCACCTGCGGCAGCAAGATAAGCCACAGGGCCTGTTCCGGGCGAAAACCCTGAACAATTGCCGCTTCATACTGCCCGCCAGGCAGTGCGCTAATTCCAGCATACACCGAGTGCATCACCGAGGCGGCGGTGAACCATGCCAGCGCCAGCGTCACGGTAACGGCACCGGGCAGATCGCTTCCGGTCAGCATGGGTAGCAAATACCACATCCAGAAAATCACAAAGATGAGCGGAATGCCGCGAATAAATTCCGCCCAGATAAACAACCCGTTGCGAACCGCGCCCGGAAATCGCCAGGCGCAGCAGGCAAGAACGATCCCGCCAGGCAGCGCCAGCAATGCCGCACCAATAGCCATCAGCAAAGTGAGCAGTACACCGCCGGGTTGCCCCTCAGCTACACGTCCCCACAGGAGATAGTCAAGATTGTCGGTAATGACCGAAATATTAGCGATCATGCAGTATGCTCCTGACGCTGAAGATGCGCATTCTTATCTTTGACGATTTACCCGACGCAGACTGCGGGCCAAGACGGGTAAGCAACATACCCAGAATGATGCCGGTAAACAGATAGAGCACGGTGCCAACGGCAAAGGCTTCCAGCGCGTGCGCGTTGTAGCTCTCAATTTGCCGTACCTGGTAGATGAGCTCAGCAAATCCAATACCGCTGGCAAGCGAGGAAAGCTTCATCAGGTTGAGATATTGCCCAACAATCGGTTGCCAGGCGTTTGCCAGCCCCTGAGGCAGCAGAATGTGACGAAATATCGCCCAAGATGAAAACCCCTGCGCCACGGCAGCCTCGCGTTGTCCGGCAGAAACAGCCTGTAAACCCGAAGCGATCTCTTCAACCAAAAATGCTGAGGTAAATACCCCCAACCCCCATGCTGAACAGATAAATTCCGGCGTTAACCACCAGACATCACCCGGCAAAATTGACCATGGATGATCGGCATTGATAAAGCTAATGACGTCACGGGGTAGCCAGTTCCAGGCGGCAAAATACCAGAACATCAGTTGCACCAGTAAAGGCGTGTTGCGAAACACCGAGACCCACACCCCGACCATCGCTTTAGCGAGACGATTGCCCGTCAGGCGCAGGCCGAGCAGTGAGATGGCAATGAGCGTGGCGAGCACGATACCTGCCAGCGTCACCCAGAGCGTGGTGAGAAAACCGGAAATTATCCATTGCAGGGGTTGCCCGCTCAGCACTCCCTGCCAGTCCATTGCATGCATTATGACGATGACTCCTGGTGTAACGGGTCGAGCACTTTTTTCAGGAAACGCTGGGTTCTCGGGTGCTGTGGTCGGACGAAAAAATCCTCCGGCGCGGCCACTTCCAGAATATCGCCACCATCGATGAAAACCACCCGATCGGCAATTTCGCGGGCAAAATGCATTTCGTGGGTCACGACGATCATGGTGATACCGCTGTGGGCCAAATTTTTCATTACCTGTAATACCTCGCCGATCATTTCCGGATCCAGCGCGGAAGTGGGCTCATCAAACAGAATAATTTGTGGCGATGAAGCCAGTGCGCGGGCGATGGCCACGCGCTGCTGCTGCCCACCGGACAACTGCGCGGCATAGGCGTTGGCTTTTTCCGCCAGTCCTACCTTTTCCAGCAACTCGAGTGCCCGACGATCCGCTTCCGTCTTGTTCCAGCCGTGAACATATTCCAGCGCCAGTGCGATGTTCTGCAGCGCAGTCAGATGCGAATAGAGATTGAATTGCTGAAATACGAAACCGATACGGCTACGTAGCTGGCGTAACGCCGCCCCGCGCAACTGGCTAATCGGTTTACCATCAATGAAGATTTCGCCACCGCTGAGCGACTCAAGCTGGTTGATAAGACGTATAAGAGTGGATTTTCCTGAGCCGGAAGGCCCCAGAATGGTCACTACCTCACCGGGTTCAACCGCCAGGCTAACGCCGTTAAGGACGGTATGAGCGTCATACTGTTTAATCACATTGCGTAGTTCGACGCTCGCCTGGCGCAAATGGGTAAAATCCGCAGCCGAAGCTGCGGATCGATGAAAAAGGGCTGAGAGCATATTACTTGGCTTCTATTTTAAAGGCGCGGGCTTGCGGATTTTTGGTTTCAGGACCAAACCAGACATCATAAATTTTGGCTGCCTGCCCGGTAGATTCCAGCTTCAAAAGTTCATCGTTGACGGCTTTTAACAACGCTGGCTCACCTTTTTTCACCCCCACGCCGATCTCTTCTTTGCTCAGCAGGTCCGGCAGAATTTTGAAATCAGCTTTATCCGGCGCAGCGCCTAATAACCCGGCCAGAATCGTACTGTCCTGGGTAATGGCCTGAACATTGCCGTTGCGTAGCGCGGTTAACGCCAGCGGGATATCGTCGTAGGCCAACACGCGCGACTGCGGGAAGCGCTGATGCAGTGCCTGTTCACCAGTAGTGCCTTTTACCGCGCCGATGCGTGCTTTGCTGTATTCATCGAGCTTATCCGGAGATTTTGCTGGCACAAGGAACTGCTGGCCGGTAACAAAATAAGGGACGGAGAAATCTATTACCTGCGCCCGTTCAGGTGTAATCGTGATATCCGCGACGATTAAATCAGCTTTACCGGATTGTAATAACGGAATGCGGTTTGCCGGATTGGTCGCTACCAGTTCCAGTTTTACACCAAGGGATTTGGCCAGCGCTTCGGCAAAATCAACGTCGTAGCCGACAATCTTATGGGTTTTGGCATCGACGGAGCCAAACGGAGGATTCGCGTCAAATGTCGCGACTTTTACGACGCCTGCGGCTTTGATATCGGCCAGTTGGTCAGCCTGAACCTGCGAGACGGTAAGTCCTGAGGCCAGCAGCACGCCCAATGCCAGCAGTGTTTTTTTAGCGCGGTTAGTTTTCGTTGCCATCATTGTATGAAATCCCTGTAGTTTTTGGTTTGTGCTTTTTACGCTCCCATAACTTACGGTTGGGACAAAATAAGAAAAAATTCTTATCTATATACAAAATGTTATTAGTGAAGGATGTGTTAATAGCGGGTGAAAATAATGCATGAGTGAAAGGTAAAATCGTGCATAAGCCTGGTAATAATTCGCATTTTGTTTTTGTGTGAGAGCACGCTTGAATAAGATTGAGCTGTGCTAATGTCCAGAAATGCTACTGGAATACCCTCCGGACCTGTACCATATATCACAACAGGTCTGGAGTGGGGATAAGCATGCTGCGTGATAATTTTAACGATCTCTATTATCTCATTATCGTTGCCCGCGAGCGTAGTTTTACCCGGGCAGCGGCAAAACTTGGGGTTTCGCAATCCGCGCTAAGCCATGCGATTCGTGGGCTTGAAGAGCGGCTGGATGTACGGCTTCTGACCCGCACCACGCGCAGCGTTGCGCCGACCGAAGCCGGAGAACGGCTTATCAACAGTATCAGCCCGCGTTTTGATGATATTGAAACAGAGCTGCTGGCATTAACCGATGTCCGTCAGCGCGTGGCCGGTAACATCCGCCTGACGCTGGGCGAACATGCATTGCAATCTACCGTCTGGCCCGCGCTGGAGCCGTTTTTGCAGGCTTACCCTGATGTTAATGTGGAAATGACCATCGACAATAGTCTGACGGATATTGTGACTGGCCGTTATGACGCGGGTATTCGGCTCGGTGAGCAGGTGGCAAAAGACATGGTCGCCGTCAGAATTGGCCCGGACTGGCGTATGGTAGTGGTGGGGTCACCGGTGTATTTTGCTCGTCATGGCAAACCGAAAACCCCTCACGACCTGCAAAATCATAGCTGTATTAACATGCGCATGCCGACGTTGGGCGGATTATACGCCTGGGAGTTTGCTAAGGACGGGCAAGATTTGCGCGTACGGGTGGAAGGGCAGCTTATTTTTAACAATCTACCCCCGCGAATTAGCGCAGCGATGGCGGGAATGGGGCTGGCTTTTGTGCCGGAAGACACCGTCGAGCAGGCTGTTGCAGAGGGGGCATTGGAAAAAGTGTTGGAGGACTGGTGCGAACCTTTCCCTGGCTATTATTTGTACTACCCCAGCCGAAAACAACATACCGCCGCCTTTGCGCAACTGATTGAGGCCTTACGGTATACGGGCTGAAGTGAGTGGGGTTAACAGGCGATAAAAAACCGGCATTGCGCCGGTTTGGAAATCAGATTTTGCAGGCGTCGCCGCAGTCATTATCAGCAATAATTTCCTGCGCTTTCTTGTCTGCATCTTCCAGACGTTCAGCGTTACGCTCTTGCGCTTCTTCCAGTCCATCAAAGACCAGATTATCGAGATCAATTTCCATCATTCACCTGCTCAGGTTCAGCGTTTAACATCACGTTATTATATTGCAAAAATGTTGCTTAACAGCAGCGATTCTTGCTACTTAGCATCGAACGCAATCCGCTGTGCGTATTTATCCGCCAAAATAGCCTATGGTTCGCAATTGCTAAAGAATCGTTGGTTGTAAATACCGCAAAATCCTCGCTCTCTCTACCGTTTTATCTCCACTTTTTCATTAACGTGATGCGCGATCATTTTTAACAAATCTGCGACAAAATCACTATACATATAACTTAATATCTTTTATACATTAATTGTTCAACCCTGCGACTATTCCACAAAAGAGAAAGCAATATGGAACAGACACCTGATAAGAAAAATGATAATTTTCAAAAAGATGGCAAAGAACAGTTCAATCGCTCGATCGGTCTTATTTCAAACTTTGCGTTGGGTTTTACCTACCTGTCGCCGCTTACTGCCGTCTATTCGCTGTTTGCACTGGCCGTAACGCTGGCGGGGCCGCCCGCAGTATGGTGGATTTTAATCGTCGCATGTGGGCAACTTTTGGTGGCATTGGTGTTTGGTGAGGTCGCTTCCCAGTATCCGATAACCGGCGGGCTTTACCCCTGGGCCAGAAGGTTGTGGGGCAAGAAGTATGCGTGGATCGCCGCCTGGATCTACCTGTGGGCGCTGGTGGTCACCATTACGTCGATCGCGGAATATACATCAACGTTTGTTGAATCACTCTTCCACTATGGTCAGACGCCGGCCACGATGTTGGTGACTTCCGTCCTGCTGCTGCTGTTGATGATGGCCGTTAATATGTCCGGGACTAAAAATCTGGCCCGGGTGGCAAAAATTGGCTTCTGGTGTGAAATTGTCAGCGTGATCGCGCTGGGGATTTATCTGCTGATTTTCCACCGTTCACAGCCGTTCTCTGTGATTTTTGACTCGATGGGCGTGCTGGCTCATGACGGCAGCTACTCCACCGCATTTATGTCTGCTGCGCTGATGGGGCTGTTTATGTTCTTTGGCTTTGAGGCCTGCGGTAACGTTGCGGAAGAGGTGCAGAATCCGAGTAAAAAGATCCCGGTGGCGATGATTTTAAGCATCGTATTCGGCGCGATTTCCGCCATTATTTCTGTTATGGGTTATTTGCTGGCTTCACCGAATCTGGTCAGCATCGTGAATGGCAAAACGTCCGATCCGATCCCGGCAATCCTTAATGAAGCTCTGGGCGAAACTGGCGCGACTGTCTTTATCGTCGTCGCAATTATCGCTATGTTGTCGTGCATTTTGTCTCTGCAGGCTGCGTTAAGTCGTCTTATCTTTTCTTTCTCCCGCGACAGAATGCTGCCGGGAAGTGAATGGATGGCCAAAATCTCTAAAAATGGTGTTCCGGATAATGCCATGGTCGTCAGTTGCCTGCTGCCAGTGATCATCTGCGTTTGGGTTTATTTCCAGCCAGATAACCTGTCGCGTATCACCGCGTTTGCTGTTATCGGGATATACATCTCGTTCCAGATGGTTGTGCTGGCCGCGCTGCGTCAGCGTCTGAAAGGCTGGAAACCGGCGGGGGAGTGGACCATTGGCGGTTGGGGCGTAATCGTGAATGTGCTGGCGTTAGCTTACGGATTGTGCGGGATCTGGTTACTGGCGCAACCGGCAGACAGCAGCGACTTCATCGACCGTTGGACGGTCCTGTTCGGCCTGGCGATTGTTGTTGGCTCGGGGCTTATTTATATGTTCCTGACCCGTCCGTTTGGTCGTTCAGCGGCGCCGGAAAACGACGCCATTGCGTACGCCAATAAGCTCAATATGGGGCAGGATAACTAAAAACTAAGGGCCTTCGGGCCCTTAGTTTTGATAGTGATAAAGGATAAAGTAGTCGCTCTGATACACCACGGTACTGTTTGCAGGTGACAGCAATTCACCCACGCGAAAACGTGGCCAACTGGAGAAAATGATCCTGTTTTCCAGATTAGTCAGAATCACATAGTCAGGATGGGCACAGGAAAGCAGTTCGGCTTCTATCTGACTGACCAGCAGATCGACCGCGGCAACACCGAGAAACTGATCGTTGTAGTAGACCGGGACGGCTGACGTTAAGGTATAGGAGATATTGCAAATATAGTCGACGTAGGGACCGTGGATATAGGCTTTGCCTGCCGGAGGAGAATGCTTAAACCACTCAAAGGTTCTGAAATCCAGTCGTTGTTGAGTGGCCTGATCCAAATCCAGATGCGCCTGGCTTAAACCATTATCTTTCTTATACCACCACTCCAGCAACCAGTACTCTTTTGTGGTTGCGGTGCTCTCAATATGGCTGGCGAATCCCGCCCCTGAGCAGTAATGGTTGTTATTGAGCGTGCGCTTGATGTGCTGTTGAACGGTGGATCTGACTGAGGGGTCGAGAACGATCTCGGCTGAGGCCTTTTGTACCCCTGAAATCGCCTCATGGATGCTCCTCGCCAGCGCAACGGTAGAATCTACGGTAGAAACAGTAATATCATCAATTTTACGAATTAATGCGCTTAGGGATGTCGAAGAGCTCATTGTCTGTCCTGCCTTCACTGATTGTCAGTTCGAGTTATATTTCAGCTTTTTTTCAATAAGGTAGTAGGTAAACGTGTCGATGATCTGCGTGGCAAACTGTACTGACTCTGCCTCGTTGTGAGCAGCCAGCGCATCGGCCAGCGCCGAATAAAGCGCGATAATTTCTGCATGAATACTGTCTGTGCGATAAAGTATCGCCACCAGCGATGCCCATTCAGCCTGAACCTGCAGCTCCTGATTGGCCAGTCGCGCTGAATGCGAACTGGCGGCAATCGCCAGCAGACAACGCATATCGGCCTGAGTCATCAGCTCAGGTGAGTTTGCCTTTCTGAGCACCTCGACAAACTCGCGAAATTTGGCGATATCCGCACCGGTCATCCGTCGGGAAGCCAGCCGCGCGCTATGGCTAATAATGGCGCAATGCATTTCACCCAGATCAGACAGATAATCCGTACTGATCGCCTTGAACGGATGCAGGGCGCTATTTTTGCCATCAATATTTTCGCAAACGAAACTCCCACCATTACGACCACGAACCGTATGGATAAGATTATTAGCCCGAAGCGTGTTTAGCGCTTCTCTGATAGTGATATGTGAGACACCCATCATCTTTGCCAAATCAGTTTCGTTGGGGAGCTGTTCTTTTGGCTCCAGCAACCCCGTGATAATGGCATTTGAAAGGCGTTGGACTATCTGGTCTGAACGACTGACCTGCCCGATAGGCGCAAATATGACCGCGTGAGTAATCATAATCTTTTCTGTACTCAATTCCCTGAAACAACGACCATTTTTAACACATGCCCGTCGGGCAAGGAAGGTAAGAATGGCTGAGTTATTTTACATGCCTGGGCGCAACGTCACTGCACAAGCGGATGTGTGTCCCGATAACCTTATGATGAGCTGGGCGTAACGCGTCAGCTGGCAATAAAAAGCCTCATCCTGCAAATGTGAAAATTAAGTTAAAAATGCGAGGCTTATCATAGTGTCAATGTTGCGCATTTGAAAAAATTTTACAATATATATATTACATAAGATTCTTTATGTATTAATTGGCAGGAGACAAACATGAAAACCCTGAAGCATTTTATTAATGGGCACTATGTAGCAGGCAGTAGCGAAGATAGCTTCGAACTGGTGAGTCCGGTTGACGGTGAAACGTACGCAATATCTCCCAACGCTAACGAGGCGGAGGTAGAGCAGGCTTACTCAGCGGCGGAGGCGGCGTTTAGCATCTGGAGAAAATCGACGCCGGCACAGCGGCAAAAGGCGTTATTGCGGCTGGCCGATGAGATTGAACGTAACGTTGAGCGACTGGTAACCGCGCAGAGTCAGGAAACCGGTCAGCTTCGCCATTTTATTGAGAAAGAGGAGATCGCGGCATCTTGCGATGCCATCCGCTTTTTTGCCGGAGCGGCGCGCTGTCTTGAAGGAAAGGCGGCCGGAGAATATTCCTCAGGATTTACTTCAACCATTCGTCGTGAACCGCTGGGTATTGTTGGGCAAGTGACGCCGTGGAACTACCCGTTCATGATGGCGGTGTGGAAGATTGCACCAGCGCTGGCGGCAGGCAACACGGTGGTGCTAAAACCAAGCGACACCACGCCAGTCAGTACGCTGCTGTTGGCTGAACTGGCCGCACCGTTGTTCCCGAGAGGGGCATTTAACGTTGTATTGGGCAAAGCCAGCACTGGTTCGCTGGTGGTTTCAAACCCGAAAGCCTCACTGGTCTCGATTACCGGTTCTGTCCGTGCGGGTTTGCAGGTTGCGGCTTCGGCGGCGGCAAATCTGACCCGAGCACACCTGGAATTGGGCGGGAAAGCGCCCGCAATCGTGTTCGCCGATGCGGATATGGACAAGGCGATTGCGACGATTACCACAGCAGGCTTTTTCAATGCCGGGCAGGATTGCACAGCGGCAACGCGGATTCTGGTAGAGCAATCTATCTACGCTGAGTTTCTGGAAAAACTGATCCAGAAAACAAAAAGTATCAAATATGGGCCGCCAGAAGATCAAAATGCACTGTACGGCGCATTGAATAGCCGGAATCAACTGGAGCAGGTGAAAGGCTTTATTGAGCGTTTACCGGCACATGCAAAAATTGAAACCGGTGGGCGCGCAGGATCTGGTCCAGGCTTCTATTTTGAGCCGACGATCGTCTCCGGTTTGCATCAAAATGATGAAGCTATTCAGCATGAAGTATTTGGCCCGGTAATGACTATTCAGTCGTTTTCTACTGACGAAGAGGTACTACACAAAGCGAATGATGTGGAGTATGGTCTTGCCGCCAGCGTCTGGACCAGTAACCATGGTCGCGCCCAACGCTTCAGCATTGACCTCGATTTTGGCACGGTGTGGATTAACAATCACATTCCTCTGTGTGCCGAGATGCCGCACGGCGGGTTCAAAAAATCGGGGTACGGCAAAGATCTCTCATCTTATTCACTCGAGGAATACACTCGGGTGAAACATATCATGTGCGACATTTCTGAATAGAGAGGGTTACGATGAAAACATTAAAAATCGCGGTGCTTTCATTAATGATGTTCTCGGGCTATAGCCTGGCAGAAAGTACATCGCTGAATACCGTAAAAGAGTATATGGCGGCGTGGAATGCGCATGATGCTTCGCGAGCCGCTCAATTTCTTGCTGATGATGCGGTCTATTATGATGCCGCCGCAGGAGAACCGATAAACGGCAGGGAAAGAGCAGAAAAAGAGGTTATCGGCGCTTTTATTAAGGCGGTTCCAGATCTTAGCTGGAAAATGGTTGGAAAACCCGTCTACGACGAAGATACCGTGGCCTTTCGTTGGGAATTTTCAGGCAAAAATAGTGGTGAATGGGCAGGGAGTCCGCCGACAAATAATCCGATCAAATTTGAAGGCGTCAGCTATATTCATGTTAAAGCAGGAAAAATCACCTGGCAGGGTGATTATTATGATTCTAAAAAACTGGATGAAGAGTTAAAGCCAGTGAAGTAGTCGGTTGTACCCCTTTATAAATAAGAAGGGGTATCTCTCTTATTTGTGTCGTATTAAAGGCAGTGTGTAGCAATAAGGAAAAAAGTTAATGGCAATTACCAGACGTGATTTTCTCAACGGCGTCGCGGTGACTATTGCAGCGGGGCTTACCCCGCTGGAGTGGGTCAGGGCGGCAGGAAAGGGAAACGCATTTATAGATGGAAATTATTATCCTCCTGCGCTGACGGGGCTGCGGGGTAATCATCCTGGATCGTTTGAAATGGCGCATGCGCTAGGCCGCGAGCATAAACATTTTGATTTAAACGCTCTGCCCGTTGAGGAAGAGTACGATCTGGTGATTGTGGGTGGCGGGATTAGCGGGTTAGCTGCCGGTTGTTTTTGGCGTCAAGTTGCCGGGCAAAATAGCCGGATCCTGATCCTCGATAACCATGACGACTTTGGTGGACATGCCAAACGTAATGAATTTACCAGCTCGGGTAAGAAATTACTCGGTTATGGTGGCAGCGAAGCATTCCAGTCACCTGCGCATAATTTCAGCCCTGAAGTACAAAAGTTGATGGAAACCGTGGGCGTCAGCGTCACGCGGTTAAAAGAGAGTTTTGACGTAAACTTCTACCCCGACTGGCAGCTCAGTCGCGGCGTTTTCTTCGACAAGAAGAATTTTGGCGAAACAAAAATCGTCAGCGGCGATCCGGGCCGCGCGGTATCTGATGATATTCCGCCGGACAGGCTCAATGGGCGGAAAATTGAAGACTTTATCAATGATTTTCCGCTAAGTGAGAACGACAGAAAAGCGCTGATCGACCTGCACGTCCGGCCCGGTGATTACCTGCCGGGGATGACGGTCGATGAGAAAATGGAATGGCTGGATACCCACAGCTACAGTGAATTTTTGGCAACAAAAGTTGGTTTGAGCAAAATGGCGCTGCTCTATTTCCAGCAGCGTTCCAACGACTTCTTTGCTATTGGTATTGAAGGTATTTCCTGTAGCGATGCCCGTGCGTGCGCCTTACCCGGCATGGAAGGGATGGGGTTACCGCCGTTGGACGGAGAGTCGCTGGCCGACCTCGAAGAGCCGTATGTTTACCACTTCCCGGACGGTAACGCCGGGTTAGCCCGCCTGTTAGTCAGATATATGCTGCCGGATGCGCTACCGGGCAACACGATGGAAGACTCTGTCCTCGCCAGACTACATTACGAAAAGCTGGATCTGCCGGAAAACACCACGCGCCTTCGCCTGAACAGCACGGTGATTAATGCGGCCAACGTGCAGGATGGCGTGGCGGTGACCTATCTGCGTGACGGTAAAATGCACCGTGTGCGCGGTAAGAACACCATCATGGCAGGCTATAACATGATGATCCCGTATCTGGTGCCTGAGATGCCGGAACAGCAGCAGGCGGATCTTAAACTGAACGTGAAGGCACCGCTGGTGTACACCAACGTGGTGGTCAAAAACTGGCAGGCGTTCAAACAGCTTGGCGTACATGAGTTTTATTCTCCGGCGGCACCTTATAGCAGGGTCAAGCTCGACTACCCGGTCAGTATTGGTGGGTATCAACATCCGGCCTCCCCGGACGATCCGATGGTCATTCATATGGTCTATGTGCCGACCTATCCGGGCAGTAACTTGTCGGCCAGAGAGCAGTTCCGTCTGGGACGAGCCTATTTGCTGGGGACCACTTTTGCCGCGCATGAGGAGATGATTCGCTCCCAGTTGCAGGAGATGTTTGGCTCAACTGGATTTGATAATCAACGCGATATTTCCGCCATTACGGTTAACCGCTGGGCGCATGGCTATGCGTACTACGCCAACTCGCTGTTCGATGATATGGATAAGATGCCAGAAATTATCGAACGGGCGCGTAAGCCAGTCGGTCGCATTGCCATCGCTAACTCCGATTCTGACTGGAGTGCTTATGCCCACACGGCAATCGATCAGGCATGGCGTGCGGTTAATGAACTCAAGGATATGGGGTGATCTATGCGTAATGTAACCATTCTCGCCGCCTGTTTATTTACCGCTTCGGTTTCCGCTGCTGAATCTAACGGTGAATACATCGCGCGAATTTCAGACTGCGTCGCCTGTCACACAGCAGAAGGTGGTGCGGCGATGGCGGGGGGAAAAAAGTTTCCTACTCCGGTGGGGGATATTTATTCGACCAACATTACCCCGGACAAAACGCAGGGTATTGGAAATTATTCTTACGAGGATTTTGAAAAGGCCGTACGGCAGGGGATCGCCAAAGATGGTCATCCGCTCTATCCGGCTATGCCTTATCCCTCCTATGCGAAACTTTCTGACGAGGATGTTAAGGCGCTGTATAGCTATTTTATGCATGACGTCACGCCGTCAGCACAGCCCAATAAAGAGAATGCCATTCCGTGGCTACTCTCCGCCCGCTGGCCGCTGCATATCTGGAACTGGCTGTTTACCGACGCGCCAGTGACGGCTGTAGAGGGCGCGAAAACGGATGATAATGCTGCCCTGGTAAAACGGGGTGCTTATCTGGTGGAAGGCCCCGGACACTGCGGTTCATGCCATACCCCGAGAGGCATGGCGATGAACGAAAAAGCGTATACTAATGCTGATGCCGAATACCTGAGCGGCGCGATGATTGACGGCTGGTATGCACCGTCGCTGCGCGGCACCGGTATGTCTGAGCAGGAGTTAAAATCGCTGTTGCTGACCGGTAAAAGCAAGCATGCCGCGGTTTCAGGTTCGATGGCTGAAGTCGTCACGCAGAGTACACAGTATCTGACCGACGAAGATGCCACGGCGATCGCCCAATATCTGTTGAGCCTGAAAAGTGCGAAGCCTGAAACGGTACGTGCTGCGGCGACTACAGCATCCTGGTCGAATTCACCTGAGGCGGGCAAAGTGACCTATAACCGCTACTGTTCAACTTGTCACGGTCTGGAAGGGAAAGGTACGGATGATAACGCGCCTTCTTTAGTTAACAATCCACTAGTGATGGTTGATGACCCGACACCGCTGTTCAGAGTGATTGCCCACGGCGCAGAAACACCGACAACGCGTGGCAGCGTCTCCTTTAAGATGCCTGCCTACGGTGGCTTGTTAAGCGACAACGAAATGCGCGACGTGATCAACTACGTGCGTAAAAGCTGGGGTGAAGGGAATGGCGAAGTAAGCCAGGAAGACCTGGCTGGCGTTAAAAAAGCGTCACATTAAACAGTTTGCCGGAGAAGGTGCTTGCACCGTTATCCGGCAGTGCTTACACGGTGTTTACCCTGATAATATCCGCGAGTCGGGTAAACGCCGACGTCATTTCATTTTCTTCTATACTGGCAAATCCCAGCAACAGGCCGCTGCGTTTCTCTTCATTCACGTAGTAGCGTGACAGTGGGCGCACCAACAACCCTTGCGCATTCGCCTGTTGGGCAATGACCGCATCATCGCTCCCTGAGGGTAACTGTAAGATCATATGCAGCCCGGCGTTGCTGCTGAAAGAACCAAGAAAATGTTCACCAAGTTGGCGGCTGATAAGCTCTACCAGCATCTGGCGACGACGACTGTATAGCTGACGCATTTTCCGAATGTGTGCCGCGTAATAACCCTCGCGAATAAACTCCGCCAGTGCGGCCTGAATCAACAGATGCCCACCACGATAGAGGTCGTTATGAACCTTTTTCAGCGGAGCGGCTAACGATTTAGGTAGCACGACATACCCGAGTCGCAGTGCGGGATAGAGTGTCTTACTGAATGTCCCGATGTAAATGACCGGTGTCTCTTCTTCCAGCCCCTGCAAAGAGGGAATCGGCTGGCCGGAAAAGCGGAACTCACTGTCGTAATCATCTTCCACTATCCAACTTCGCGTTTCACGTGCGCGAAAGAGAAGTTGCCGGCGGCGGCTCAGACTCATTACCGAACCGAGCGGGTATTGATGTGACGGTGTCACAAAAATAAGTTTTGGCGGTGTTTCACCTGCATCCGGCGGGACCATGCCTTGTTCATCAACCGGGATAGCCGAAAAATTAACGGCATTGATGCGCAGAATATTTTTGATTCCCCAGTAGCCCGGTTCCTCAATCCAGGCGTGATCGCCGGGGTTGCATAAAGTCCGGGTCACCAGATCCAGGGCCTGGTGAATACCTTCAGTAATCAGAATTTGCTCCGGTGAGCACCGTACGCCGCGAGCGGTGCGCAGATAGTCTGCCAGTGCTTCTTTTAGCTCATTCACGCCGCCTGTGGCATCGTAAGTGAGATACTCCGGGCGCAGTCGTCTTGCCAGCCTGTCCTGAATTTTCTTGAGCACCCGGTGCGGGAAATGCTCTACATCAGGTACGCCTGGAATAAATGCCCCCCACTGACGGGGACTGGCGCTGGCATGACCCAGCAGCTCAAGGCAGCGGGCGGATAAGCGGGTGTGATCTTCCAGAGCGGCAGCAACAGGCTCTTTGTCAGGACGCAGGTCGAGATTGTCCAGCACGCTGTCGGTCACAAATGTGCCGCTGCTGGTGCGCGCGGAAATATACCCTTCAGCTTGCAACTGTTCGTACACCCGCAGGACGGTATTGCGCGATAGCGTCAGCTCTCCTGCCAGGTCACGCGACGGAGGCATTCGGGTAGCCGGTTTCAGGCTACCTTCGAGGATGCAACTACAAATGGCGGCATACAGGCGGCGATGTAGTTTTTCGTCAGTCTGCTGATTAAATGCATGCTTGATCACATCTCCGGCAAGTGAACGCATTTGGATCCTTAAAATAAAACGATTTGGCTCTCGATTAAAGTACCAGACGGCGTCTAAATTTAAAGGGTAATTCAACCGAAATGTATTAATGGACAAGGTGTAGAGAATGAAAAATAAAAACCTGCAACAACGTCGTCTGGATGCCACCCCGCGTGGCGTGGGTGTGATGTGTGATTTTTATGCCCAGTCGGCAGAAAACAGCACGATTACCGATATCGAAGGCAATCAGTACATCGATTTTGCCGCCGGGATCGCCGTGCTGAACACCGGACACCGCCATCCTCGCCTGGTGCAGGCAGTCGAAGCGCAACTTCAGGCTTTTACCCATACGGCTTATCAGATTGTCCCGTACGAAAGCTATGTGTCTTTGGCTGAGAAAATCAACGTCGTTGCGCCAATCGACGGCAAGCGTAAAACCACATTCTTCACTACCGGGGCTGAAGCGGTAGAAAACGCGGTGAAAATTGCGCGCGCGCATACCGGCCGTCCTGGCGTTATCGCATTTGGCGGTGGTTTTCACGGGCGTACTTACATGACGATGGCGTTAACCGGCAAGGTGGCACCCTATAAAAAAGGTTTCGGCCCGTTCCCTGGCTCTGTTTACCATGCGCCGTATCCTTCTGAATTGCAGGGCATTTCCACGGCGGATTCCCTAAAAGCGATTGAGCGTCTGTTTAAAGCCGATATCGATCCAACCCAGGTTGCGGCGATTATCTTCGAACCCGTCCAGGGCGAAGGGGGCTTCGTGGTGGCACCGCCAGAATTTGTGGCTGCCATCCGCCGTATTTGCGACGAGCATGGCATCGTGATGATCGCTGATGAAGTACAAAGCGGGTTTGCCCGTACGGGTCAGCTGTTTGCGATGGATCATTACGCCGATAAAGCGGACCTGATGACCATGGCGAAAAGCCTTGCAGGCGGCATGCCGCTGTCAGGCGTCGTGGGCAAAGCCGAAATTATGGATGCGCCTGCGCCGGGTGGTCTGGGGGGAACCTACGCCGGAAACCCGCTGTCGATTGCAGCGGCCCATGCGGTGCTGGATATCATTCGTGATGAGCAGCTATGCCAGCGTGCGGCGGCTCTCGGCGAACAGCTGCGCGCCGCTCTGACAGACGCGCAAGCAGGGTGTCCTGAACTGGCCGAAGTGCGAGGTTTAGGCTCTATGATCGCCGCCGAATTCTGTGATGCAGCGACAGGAGAACCCAACGCTGCTGCCGCACAACGCGTGCAGAAGAAAGCCCTTGAGCAAGGATTACTGCTGCTGACCTGCGGTCAGTATGGCAACGTTATTCGTTTTCTTTACCCGCTGACAATTCCGCAGGATCAGTTCGCCAAAGCGCTCGATATTATCAAAGCAGCAACCAAGTAATTCGTTAGTTGTCATTTACCCAAAGCCGACGGTCGTCATCACCGTCGGCTTTTTTGTTGCCGTGGATTTACCAACCACATGCCGTTATATATTTACATATATATCGATTGGATCTATTCTATTCATCATACAAATATAATAACTGTACTCTTCAAGAGAAGGCGCTTGCGTTAGCGGCCTCCAGTCTTTCTATCTAACGAATTGAATTAACGAATGTTAAATAACAAATTTACCCCAGTGGCCTCTGGGTTGTTAACCTTTGCCTGTTTTTCCACCGCCGTCACGGCTCATGCTGAAGATACCGTCATCGTTTCGGCGCCAGCCACGTCACAATCCTCGTTATCGGAACATGAACCTCCGGCGAGCGAAAAAAAAGTCACGTTAGGTAGCCTCGGCGAGCGAGAGTTGATAGACGTTCCCTGGTCGGTGCAGACGTTGTCGAAAAAAGTGCTGGATCAGCAACAAATCAAAGATGTGAAAGACGCCTATCGCTACCTACCGTCCGTTCAGGGTGACGGCGTCCGCCCACAAACCCGCGGCATGCAGGGGAGCGTGGTACAAAACCATATGATTGATGGCCTGAACGCCGTCTCCACGACGGAATATTCGACCGAACAGTTCCAGAACATTGAGGTGTTGAGCGGCATCGCTGGATCGCTGTATGGCCCTGCTAATCCAGCAGGGATGTTTAATTTGGTGTCTAAACGACCTGTCGATACACCGTTGCATCGTGTCACAGTAGGGCAAGGTACAGGGTCGGGAACGTTGGCATCGATGGATTTCAGCGGCCCAATCGATGCGGGAGACCGGGTGAAATATCGCCTCAACTTGCTGAACGATGAGGGCCATAGCTACACCACCGATAGCCATGTCCGTCGACAGTACGCTGGCTTGGGGCTGGACTTTCAACTGACAGATCAAACGGTGCTGGAGAGTAATTTCAGCTATTACCATTATTACGAAAAAGGCATGCCGGGTAGCTTTGCCCTGGCGAAAGGCGTTCACTTTCCCGCGGCATTTGATCCTATGGACAGTAAATATGGTCAATCTTATGCAGGTCATGATGACGAAACGACTACCGTCGATATGCATATTAAGCATGATTTTGACGGCAACTGGATGCTGGACCTGGGGGCGCTGCACCAGGTTGCAGACCGCGAGTCGACGGCCGTGACCAACACCCTGACGGATAACCGGGGCGATTACACCACTACAACCTCTAATTCGGCGGCCAGTCGGTTTACCATCAACAGTTATTTAGCGAACCTGACCGGTAGCATTGATACCGGCTGGCTGACCCAGGATATTGCTACCGGAATGCGTGGATTTGTGTGGAAAAACTATAATCCAAGAAACGGCGGCACTTTCACTCTGGGGCATTCTTCCCTCGATCAACATCCCGACTATCCACGACCACCGTATCCAGATTTTAACGATCGCTATCATTCAGCGACCACCACTCAACATGCATTTTTGCTCAGCGATACGCTGCATTTTTCCCCGCAGTGGAGTTTGCTGCTTTCCGGCAGTGAGAACCTGTTTACCGTCAGTAACTACAACAAAGCTGGACATGAAAGCAGCCATCAGCAGGACAATGGCATGAGCGGTTCTACCAGCCTGATGTATAAACCGGTGGAGAACGTCACGCTGTATACCACCTGGGCGGACAGTTTGCAGCAGGGCGATACCGCGCCCGCCGGGGCGCGCAATGCCGGGCAGGTGTTAGATCCCTACCGTAGCCATCAACTGGAGGTGGGCGCAAAATATGCGCCAGTAAAAGATCTGCTGCTTACCGCTGCGCTTTTTGAAGCCAAACGCCCCTTTGCCTATACCAACGACAATGGCGATTTTGCTCAGGATGGTACGCAGAAAAACCGTGGGCTGGAACTGATGGCTGATGGGCATATCACCCGTAATTTGCGCGTGTTAGGCGGCGGAGCCTGGCTTGATCCAACGCTTCATAATACCGCGGCCAGCAATGCGGATGGTAAGCAAGTTGTTGGTTTGCCGCGCTTCGCCTCGAATATCCTCGCAATCTACACCATCGAACGGGTTCCGGGACTGGATATCGACACGAACGTGCATTACGTCGGACGTCGGGCTACCGATAATGCCAACGACAGCTGGGTCGGGAGTTACACCACGGTGGACATCGGTACGCGTTATGCCACCAGACTGTGGAACACACCAACCACTTTCCGGTTTGATATCACCAATCTCACCGACCGTCACTATTGGACCAATATTGTTCCGGGCGCATTGACTGGTTACACGGGCGCAGGGGCTGCCAGCGCTCAACTTGGCGCACCGCGCCAGGCTCAGTTTTCTGTTCAGGTTGATTTTTAGGGGTTGCTTATGAAAACGTGCCACACATGGCTGCTTTGTGTGTGGCTGGCGTTTCCTGCCCTGGCAACACGCCAGGTTGTGGATGATGCTGGTCACACAGTTACCGTTCCCGCGCATGTTGAACGTATCGCGGATGGCTGGTTTGCCCATCATTCGGTGCTGATGACGCTGGGTGCTGGTCGTAACATTGTTGCGACGGTCAACCATGAGGAAAACCAGCCATGGATGTTCAAAATCAATCCTTCTCTGAGACAAGCCTTACATATACGAGGAACATCATTTAATAGTGAGGATTTGTTGGCCCGGCACGTCGACGTGGTGTTTGTGGCAAAAGGAAAAGGGGATGCTCAAAGCTACAGTCAGGCGGGTATTCCGGCCCTTGAAATGGCATTTACTGACTATGCTTCGATGGAAAAATCGGTCACTACGACCGCAGAGGTTCTGGGTACCGAGCAGGCTCGCGTCCGTGCAACGGCTTACAATCAGTATCTCAACCGTGTACTCGCGGATGTGCAGGCTAAAACTGCGGAGCTGGCGGAAAATCAGCGCCCTCGGGTACTTCATATTCAATCGCTAAATCCGCTTAAAGTCGACGGCAGGAACACGTTGATCGATACCTGGATTACGCTGGCGGGTGGACGGAATGCGGCAGGTGAAGTTGACGGCAACATGAAAGAGGTGTCGCCCGAGAGGGTGCTCTACTGGCAACCGCAGGTCATTATTCTAGGTGCGGGGTGTGGTGATATTGCCAGTTCGCCATACGCAGCATTGTTCAAAGAACTTAACGCAGTGAAACAGGGTGACGTCTGGCGCAATCCGGCGGGCGTGTTCCCCTGGGATCGCTACGGCACTGAAAGCGCGTTGCAGCTACAGTGGGCTGCATCGAAACTGCATCCGGCATTGTTTAGCGGCCTGGATATGGTCAGCGTAACGCGAGATTTTTATCGCCAGTTCTTCGATTATTCGCTCACTCAGGAGCAGGCGATGCGAGTTTTAAACGCGTTACCCCCACAGGAGTAGCGCTCGCGTATAAAGACAGGCGTGATAAGGATTGCACGCCATTTTTACCCCTCTGAAATGTGGGGTTTGGTGCGCTCATGATGAAAATGGTTTGCCAGGCCTCTCGTTATATAATTTAATGCATATCGTTTTTACTCCTCTATTCAGATGGTATCCCATGTTAACTTTCCGCTCTTTTGTGCTGGTTTGCGCCAGCATGTTGTTTGCGTTTTCTGCTCAGGCCGACCGAACGATCACCGATCAGCTTGGTCGACAGGTCACGATTCCTGACCATGTGGACAAAGTGGTCGTGCTGCAACACCAGACGTTGAATATTCTGGTCCAGCTCAATGCCCGGCAGGACATTGTTGGTGTGATGTCGAGCTGGAAAAAGCAGCTCGGGCCTGAATTTGCGCGCTTTATGCCGACGATTACTACATTGCCGACGCCGGGCGATCTCACCAGTGTGAACATCGAAAGCCTGTTGGCGATTCATCCGCAGGTGGTTTTTGTCGCCAACTATGCGCCCGCGGAAATGATCCAGCAGATTCAGAACGCCGGTATTCCGGTCGTGGCTATCTCATTACGCAAGGATGCCACCGGGCAACAGAATAAAATGAACCCGACCATGGCCGATGAAGAGCAGGTCTACAACGAAGGGTTGAAGCAGGGTATTCGCCTGATTGCGGACGTGGTTGGGCGCAAACCGCAGGCCGAAACGTTAATCGACTACGTTTTTGCCGCGCGGTCAAAATTCAATGCGCCGGTTGCAAAAATCCCGGATGCGCAAAAAGTCCGTATTTATATGGCTAACCCCGACCTGATGACTTACGGCTCCGGGAAGTACACGGGACTGATGATGCAGCACGCGGGGGGATTAAATGTGGCGGCTGCCAGTGTGAAAGGTGCCCGTCAGGTTGCGCTGGAGCAGGTATTAGCGTGGAACCCGCAGGTGATTTTTGTCCAGGATCGCTATCCGCAGGTGGTAACTGAGATCCAAAACGATCCGAACTGGCAGGGGATTGATGCGGTGAAAAATCATCGCGTCTGGTTGATGCCTGAATATGCCAAAGCCTGGGGCTATCCGATGCCGGAAGCGTTGGCGATCGGTGAACTTTGGATGGCCAAAAAACTGTATCCGGATGCCTATAAAAACGTAGACGTTGATGCGCAGGCCCAGGACTACTATCAACGTTTTTATCGTGTGAACTGGCAGCCTGATGCAGCTAAGTAACTGTATTTTGCCCCAGCAACCGCTCTTAATCGTTGTGGTCCTGTTGCTGGGCGTCAGTTCGCTATGCCTCGGACAGTATCCGCTGTCGTTAAGCGAAGTGTTTTACCACCTGACGCACTATAGCGACGCTGAGGGAATAGGCAGCCAGGTTATCTGGACGGTCAGGCTACCGCGTATTCTGATGGCACTGCTGGCGGGGGGCGCGCTTGGGTTATGCGGCGCGACGCTGCAAGGGGTATTTCATAACCCTCTGGTCGACCCGCATATTATCGGCGTGACGTCGGGGGCGGCCTTTGGTGGAACACTGGCCATCCTGCTCGGTCTTTCGCCCTGGCTGATGATGGGATCAACGTTTTTCTTTGGTCTGACAGCGTTGATCCTGGTGTATGCCATTGCTGCGTTACAGGGGCTGGAGAATACGCTGGTATTGATCCTGTCGGGCATCATTTTGAGCGGTTTTTTTGCCGCGCTGGTGAGCCTGATCCAGTATCAGGCTGATACCGAAGAGACGTTACCTAATATTGTGTTCTGGCTACTGGGCAGCTTCGCGACGGCCAACTGGCATAAAGTGCTGCTGTTGACGGTCCCGGTCGGTATCGCCGCGACGATTTTGTACCAGCTACGCTGGAGGATAAACCTGTTGTCGCTCAATGACAAAGATGCCAGAGCACTGGGTGTGGCGGTGGTTCCTCTGCGACGCAGCGTTTTGGTGTGCTGCGCATTTTTGGTCGCTGCTCAGGTGGCGGTCAGCGGCAGTATTGCCTGGGTTGGATTAGTGATTCCGCATCTGGCGCGTTTGCTGGTGGGGGTTGATCATCGTCGTTTACTACCGTGCGCCTTCTGGTTGGGGGGCGGATTTATGATTGTGGTGGACGATATTGCTCGCACCCTGATGCACGCGGAGATCCCGTTGGGGATTATTACCGCATTGTTCGGCGCGCCGTTGTTTGCTTTCTTACTCATTCGTACCAGTCGTCGGGAGAAATCATGATACCTGCCGCACTGCGTGTAAATCAGCTTACTTATGGGTATCGTACGCCGCTATTTGAGCCGCTAACGTTCTGTTGCCAGAAAGGTGAGATCTGGGCCGTGCTGGGACGCAACGGCCTGGGTAAAAGTACACTGCTCGATACGTTAACCGGCACGCTGCCTGCTTTAGGCGGGAATATTGAAAATAACGGTGGGATAGGGATTGTGGCACAGCATAGCCATCTGCCGTTTCCGTACACGGTCAGCGACGTGGTGTTGATGGGGCGAGCACAGCACGTGAAGCTGTTTGCGCAACCCAGTCCGCAGGATCAAAAAAGAGCAATGCAGGCGTTAGAGCAGTTGAATATCGCGCATCTCGCCTCCAGCTCATTTGGCTCACTTTCCGGCGGGCAGCAACAGTTGGTGATGATTGCCCGGGCTCTGGTGACGGAGTGTCAAACGCTGTTACTGGATGAACCGTGTTCCGCGCTGGATCTCGCCAATCAGCAGGTGGTGCTGCAGCTCATCAGCGATCTGGCCCATCAACAGGGATGCAGTATTCTCTTTTCGACTCACGATCCGCTTCATGCGTTACAGGTTGCTTCCCATACTTTGCTGCTACTCCCTGAAGGAAAATGGCGGGCAGGGCCCACGAACAGCATTGTGACGGAGGAGAATTTATTCCTGGCCTATGGCTTAACGCTGAGAAAACTCAGCGTGGAGAACTACCAGACGCCGTTTATCGCACCGTTGTTTTCTATTCGTCGTTAAGCGTTAAGAATCCTGCGGCGCTAAGAAATTCCTGCCCGCTGCGGGTGAGTATGAATTCAACCAGCGCCATGACTTCATTGGAAGCATCAAGCACCGCCAGTTGGTATTCGCAGCGAATATTGTGCTCATCGGGAATAGCCACGTAATGTACGTCGGGCATTGCGCGCAGCGCGTGTGCGTAATGCGCGTAACCGATAAACAGATCGGCCAGTCCCTGGCGCAGGATCCAGGCGCTCGCCAGTTCTCCTTGCGGGATTTTTACCGTATCACGACCACCCACCAGCGGGATTGCGCGCGTCCGAAGCTGTTGCCCGAGTCCTGGTTCCAGTACATCCATATTGTCGAAAAATGCCCAGGTATAGTCTCCGGAAGGGTCGCAGCCGGGCGTTGATGTACCAGGTCGCAGCGTTGGGTCGCGGAGTAAATCCAGCCAGACACCGGTTCGGTTGCTGACAAGGCTCAGTTTGTTCCAGCAAAAAGTGTGCGTAGAGACGGCTATATTACGTGCTAACAGGTTTTGCGGATGTTCCCTGTTGGCCGAGGCAAAGAGCGCACACGGTTCTCCCGCTTCAATACGTTCACGCAATAAACCGGCCGGACCATATTCAACCTTAACGTCTATTCCACTCATGCGCGTGAACTGGCTTATCAGTGGCGTAAATGCAGGGCGCAAACTGCCTGCGGCTAACAGGAAGATGGAAGAGGGCATGGTATCCGATCTCTGGCGAATGACATTATGCGAAGAAGATGAATGATACGCGTTGAGCATGGAATTTAGAATGATTTAGCGCAGTGCTATTGAATCATCAAAGGAAATGATAAAACTGACGTATACAAACTGAAGATAAAAAAATAGTTTTGAAGTGAAATAGCACCAAATCAAAGGGATATGATTTGGTGCGTCCGAGTGGACTCGAACCACCGACCCCCACCATGTCAAGGTGGTGCTCTAACCAACTGAGCTACGGACGCAAAATGGTGCGTTCAATTGGACTCGAACCAACGACCCCCACCATGTCAAGGTGGTGCTCTAACCAACTGAGCTATGAACGCAACGTTGTAGGTGACAACGGGGACGAATATTAGCGGCACAGACCGAATGAGGCAAGAGGGAAATAGCATTTTTCTTCCTGATCTCACGCGATTGCAGAGTAATTAAGCAAGTTGATTATATTTTGTTGATTTTGCAGCGTGTTTTTTATTCAGGCAGCGAACTGGGGCATACCAGGGTCGGTTCGAATTACAGAGGCGCTCAGACTTTAAGCGCTGTAAGGATAGTGGTTTCTATTTTCTCTGGGGTAGTGAAGGGGGCAAATCGCTTGAGCGGCTTGCCGTCACGCCCGATCAGGAACTTAGTAAAATTCCACTTGATCCGACTACCCAGCACGCCAGGTAATTCGTCTTTCAGGTAACGAAATACCGGGTGCGTAGCGGCACCGTTGACTTCCACTTTCTCAAACATCGGGAAGCTCACACCGTAGTTGATGTGACAGGTTTGCGCGATTTCGTCGGCTCCACCGGGCTCCTGGCTACCGAACTGGTTGCAGGGAAAACCAAGCACCACCAGACCCTGCGCGGCGTACTTCTTGTAGAGCGCTTCGAGGCCTGCATATTGTGGAGTGAAACCACAATGGCTGGCGGTATTAACCACCAGAACCAGTTTGCCAGCGTAGTCAGTCATACAGATGGGCTGGCCATGCAAACTGGTGGCAGTCAGTTGATGAAAGGGGGCCATGCCAGAATCCTCAAATAAGATAGCATTACTCATGTTGCCCGCGAGTGACAGGCTTAGCTGCGTATCTATTTATTATGATCGCAACTGCAGGATTAATAAACTTGCCATTGGTGCAGGGCAAAAATAGAAATTCTCTGCGGTTCGGTTATGGACATTCCATAATTTATATTAACCAACCTGACGAGCGTTCCATTCGTCGCGCGTGATTTCCCAAAGTTCAGAATCCAGCAAACCGCTGACATACTCTTTCTTTTCCGTCTTGATAAGCCGCATGCCGCTACTGTCTGAAATACGTTTGGAACGGATATTGAGAGAGGCTTTCGGCGCACGCAATACCGTCTTATTTAACGTATTAAACCAGTAATCCGTAGCGACATTACTGGCCTCACGCATAAAACCCTGCCCCTGATATTCCGGAGCTAACCAAAATCCACGGTTATTATCCTCAACGTCATAAAGGCAAATTAAACCTATGAGAGCGTCAGGGGCCTCACGGAGTCTGATAGTCCAGATCCACGCAATCCCTTTATCCATATCAGGCAGGGCAACGTTATTGACGTAATTCTCCGCACCGTTATCAGGATAGGGCCAGGGTACTGAGGAGACCATATAACGAACTATCTCCCAGCGGGGATAAAGCACCTGAATCTGCGAGGCATCTTTGGCTTCTAATGGTTTTAACAGCAAGCGTTCCGTATGGAGTATTGGTATTTTCATATGCACTTTTCCTACTCGATCAAGATAAGAGGATCAATGTGGGGAGGATTTTGAAAAAATATTAATAACCAGAACCCCAGCACAAATAAGAAGCATACCTGCGATCGCCGGAAAATCTAGCTTTTGCCCACTTACCAACCAGCCCAAAAGACTGATTAATACGATTCCAGCACCTGACCAAATTGCGTATGCAATACCCGTTGGAATGGTCGACAGAGTTTGGGAGAGAAGATAAAAGGCTGTGCAGTAGCACACAATAGTCGCTACAGATGGCCATAGGCGTGTGAATCCGTCAGAGAACTTCATCAGGGTTGTACCTATGACTTCAGCTATGATGGCCCCGGCAAGGAAAATGTATGAATTCAAAATCTGACCTCATGTGACAATTTAAAGCTAATATCGTATCACAAAGGGGTGGGTGAGTTTGAACACAGGAGTTATCCGCGCAAGACCTCGAAGCTGCCGTACTGAACTCATAGCAATTAGATTTCCGTTGGTGAGTTCTCCTGCCAAGAGCAAAAGAAAACTCCGGCTGATAATGCGATGGACATATCCATACAACGCAGATCTGTTTGGGCAAGTCTTGATGGGGATGTCGTTATCCTTGATAAACATAAAACCATGCTTTTCGTAGAAAGTTTGCGCGTTTGGTGTTGAGGTCAAGGTTAACTGTTTCAGCCCTCTTTTAATCGCCTCATTACATTTATAGATTTATCATGAAACGGTTTCATTTCAACATCGTTGTTTTACAAAAGAGGGAAGTCCATTACTGGCACGGAGTTGACAAGTTACCATTATGAGCAGTGAGCAGATAATCGACTCTTGATGAGTCGATTATTCAATGCAAACGGGGCATAGTAATTCATTCAGTACAGGATTATGCAGCTCAATCAATCGACACAAAATAATTGTGAGGTCACAAATATGACGCCTACATTGCAAGGATCTCTTGTCACGCTCCGTCCTCTGCTTGAGACAGATGCTCAGCTATTGATTGATGCGGCAGCGGATGGGGAACTCTGGTCCCTGCCATTTACGGTGATTCCGTCTGCTGATACCGCAGATTTGTATATTCAGAAAGCCCTCAAGGGGCAGATCGAAGGCACAGTCATGCCGTTTGCTGTAACGCTTTCGTCCGATCAACGTGTCATTGGATCAACACGTTTCTGGAAGATTGATAGAGAAAACCGAAAGCTCGAAATTGGTCACACCTGGTATTCACAAAGCTGGCAAAAAACAGCTGCAAATACCGAGAGTAAACTGTTATTGCTGCGGTACGCCTTTGAGAAACTGAAGTGTGTTCGCGTTCAGTTTACGACTGATGTATTGAATGAGCGCTCGCAGGCTGCCATTCTCCGTATTGGTGCGATCCAGGAAAGCATCATCAGAAATGAACGAATTATGCCTGATGGTCGAAAACGTACTTCCATACGGTACAGCATAATTGATGATGAGTGGCCGCAGGTTCGGACCAACCTTGAGCACCGCCTTTCCAGTTACAGGAAAGAGAAATAACTCGAGGTTTTGCGGACAGAAGGTCTGCTGTGAGCGAGGAGCGGTCGTTACCGACACCAGCCGATTTTCATTAATGTAGCACTTCAAATTGGTAGATAACTTGAACCAGGTTCGACTTCGTCACTACATATGGAAAATAAAGTGTTGATGTATAATTATTTTTTCTTATGTTAATTCATTCTAACCTGAGCTCCAGAAATCATTCTTAACGACGAAAGGCCATACAATGAATATCGAAGCATTTGCTTTTGGCACCACCAACTGGGGTGAAGTCGAAAAAACAGAACATCCTGGGGAAACAGGCATAGCCTACTGGCGCACACAATTTTTTGGCCACAAGCCGAACCAAATCCGTGTGCGAATGGTTGAATATACCCCAGGCTACCTTGCGGATCATTGGTGCAGTAAAGGTCATGTCCTTTTATGCCTGGAGGGAGAACTCGAAACACTGCTCGCAGATGGCCGCAAATTCACTTTAACTGCGGGGATGAGTTATCAGGTTGGTGATAACGCAGAACCACATCAGTCCAGAACGGAGACAGGAGCAAAACTCTTTATTGTGGACTGACGGATTCGTCGTTGTTGCGTTTGCGATGTCCGCTCCTGGCACTGAGCAGTCGTATGAGGAGGTACTGTTTTTCACGTGAAATTTGAATAGTTGAAGGCCATAAGTACAGATGATGAGAGGCTTGAATAACCTTTGTGGTTTTGGAGTAGTTTTACCCCACTTGAGGCGTGATTTTGGGGGCATCTTTAGGAGCAGGGACATAAAAAGGGACACATTAATAGCTGCTATAACCCGCTATTAACTGTCCCAGTAATTGTTTATCATAATGATTTATATGTTTTTTTTGAGTTTTGAAATGATTGTATTTTGTTAATTTTGCAGAATGCTATTTACTCAGGCTGTGCGCCGGGCGAGTCGCACCTGATTGTTAAACTGCGTGATGTTTTGCATTCCTACGTGCTGGAGTCACTTAAATAATTACACAGCAACTTCCATAAGTAATGAGCAGCCGGTGTAAAACGATGATCGGAGCTACGCAATACATGCCACTGACACTCTCTGGCAATATGATGATCAATCGGTATTGCCGTCAATTCCCCAGGATAAGAATTAGCATTAGCAGTTTGTTCTGTCATAAAAGCAATCCCCAGTCCCGCACGGCACAGGGCTATTGCGCTGGTAAACAAATTACAGCAGTAGGATGGCCTGAACATAATCGCTTCATCGCGAAACATCGCAGTGAGATATCGCTGAAGCCCAAAATTGTCATGCATAGCAATCAGGCGATGCCGGGAAAGTTCCTGAAGCGTTACTTTCTTTAAATCAGAAATAACATGATCCTTCCTGACAATGGCACAAATGGCTCCCCGGTTATAGCTATACCGTTTAAGTGCCGGTTGCCCAACTGGACCAAATCCTACGGCCATATCCACTTCACCTCTTGCAATGAGTTCCATCGATGTTTCCATGTTGCCAGAGGTGATATCGACAAACACATTCGGGTAGATTTGGGCAAAATCGCTCACGACGTGGGTAATGATTTCATGGACCATCCCTTGCCCAACGCGCAGCGTAACTGTCCCTCCACGCATATGGCGCATATCGCTGAGTTGCCGCTCAAGTTCATTGCGTTTTTGTTGAGTAATGGCGTAGTCATCAGCCAGTAATCTTCCCGCCTCGGTGAGGACAACGTTACGTCCTCTTTTCTCCAACAATGGCAGCTGTATTGTTCTTTCCAGAAGAGAGATTTGGCGACTGACAACCGAAGGGTTAAAGCCAAGGATGTCGGCGGCTCTGCGGATCCCACCGTACAATCCGACCATATATAGATAACGGATCGCTTTTTCTGGATAGGTGCTCAATGTCATGTTTTTGCCATTATTGTTGACCTGAAGGCAACAATAATAGCATAGGAGCCTGATTCTTTTTCAACCGGGATTCATTACATACTAATGCTAAATACCTATACGGAGAGTGTGGCAATGAAGAGCGTTGTTAATTACTTACAGAAACATACTGACCTTATCATGGAAGATATCAGCGATTTGGTACTGGCTGAGTCTCCTTCAACGGATAAAGCTGCTGTTGACCACTGTGGTGAGGTTTTAAAAGCTATTTTCGAAAAGCGTCTGGGTATACAGGCTGAAACTGAAAAACAGACACATTACGGTAACCAGTTAAAATTTGTTCTGGGAAAAGAGGGCCCGCAAACCACAATTTTGGGGCATTTTGATACGGTCTGGGATAAAGGGGTACTCTCACTTCGCGAAGAAGAGGGGAAATGGTATGGCCCGGGGATCCTCGATATGAAAGCCGGGATGATTCAGTCTATCTGGGCAGTTCGTGCGTTAAAAGAGAGCGGGCAGCTCGGCGGTAAGCGCATTGTTTTCCTGTGCAATAGTGATGAAGAACTCGGAAGTCCAAGTTCGAAGGAATGGATTATCCGTAATGCTACAGGATCTGAGCAAGTTTTGGTTGTTGAACCGGCGACAACTCATGGTGATTTAAAAATTGCCCGTAAAGGCACTGGTCGCTACCGCATTGCTATCACAGGTCTTGCTGCGCATGCAGGCAATAATCCTGGTGAGGGGGTTAGTGCTATTGAGGAAATGGCTTTTCAGATCCTCAAATTGCGAGAGTTGAATGATCCTGAGCGCGGTACCACTGTTAACGTTGGTATTGTACGGGGTGGCAGTAGGGTCAATGTCGTCGCGGATTATGCCGAATTAGAAATTGATACCAGAGTGGAAAATCAGTCAGAAGCTGCACGGATCCATGATGCTATCACCCGTTTGACACCTCATTTGCAGGGTAGCCAACTCAGGATTGAAGGAGGGCAAACTCGCCCACCGATGGAACGTTCTTCAGCTTCCGAACAGCTATTTGAAAAAGCGCAAAAGATTGCGGAAATACTGGGCATTACGATTACCGCGAAATCGGCTGGAGGTGGTAGTGATGGCAACTTCACCGCGGCGTTAGGTATTCCTACATTAGATGGCCTTGGTGCGACAGGAGCCGGTATCCATGCGCTCCATGAGCATATATTACCCGAAAATATCGTTACCAGAACCGCACTGGTTGCTGGAATGATGCTTAACGATATTAATTCTGATGATGGAGCATAATTTTAGCTAAATACATCATACACACTCAACGACATATTGTTTGTTATCCTCATGTAACCACTGTGGCTATATGGATTATTAATATCTTGACGAATAAATAACAGGACATATCCATGAGTGCTTTTATTATTGCGATAGTTATTACTGTCGTTGCGGCTTGGTTAATTATCAAGAATTACCAGCCGCAAACTATTTTGCTGTTAGCAGGGCTTTCCTTGTTAACAATTACAGCCATTTTCTACCCTGAAAAAAGTATCTTATATGGAAATGCAAAATCCACAGGGTCTGTCTGGATTGATATATTTGCTTTTGTAAAAGGTTCATTATCAACGCAGGTAGCAGGGATCGGTTTGATTATTATGGCGGCCGGTGGTTTCGCCAGCTATATGGATCATATTAAAGCTTCAAAGGCCATGGTTGACGTCTGCATTAGGCCGCTGGAGGCTTTAAAAGCACCTTACCTGATCCTTGCCATCGGCTACATTTTTGCGCAATTGCTCCATGTTGCCATCTCCAGTGCTGCGGGCCTTGCAATGTTATTGCTGGTGACATTTTTCCCGGTCTTGGTTCGACTTGGGGTAAGTAAGGCTGCTGCCGCGGCTATGATTGGCATGTGTGCCTTTATGGATCTTGGGCCGGCCGTTGGCACCGCGAACTTAGCTGCTGAATATGCTGGCATGGAAACAGCACTGTATTTTGCTCATTATCAGATGCCGGTAGCTGCGGCGGTGATGGTTGTCGTTTCTATATTAATCTATTTTACGGCGAAATATTTTGACAAAAAAGATGGACATGTTGTTGCGTCACAATGTGCTGTGCAACCCGAGATTGCTGAAAAAGATGACGTGCCAGCACCTAAGTTCTACGGGTTATTGCCCATTTTTCCTGTCGTTCTGGTATTGGTGTTCAGTCCGTTGGTTGTTGATACCATTAAAGTAGATGTCGTGACTGCAATGGTTATCGGAACTATTGTCGCCTTTATTTTTGAGCTATGTGTAAAACGAAACTTTAAAGAGTGCTGCAAGGGAGTACAAGTCTTCTTTAAAGGTATGGGGAGTATGTTTACCAGTATCGTTTCATTACTGGTATGCGCCGAAATTTTCGCACAGGGATTACAAAAAATTGGTGCAGTGGATTATTTACTCGATGCGACACATAACGCTGGCTTTGGTTTCACCAGCATGACGATTGTAATGGCATGTTTGGTCGGGGTAACGGCCGTACTGACAGGATCGGGGGTTGCAGCCTTCTTTTCATTTGCCGGTATGGCGCAGTCTATTGCAACAAAGTTTGGTATGAACGCCGTACATATGCTTCTGCCAATGCAACTGATGGCTGGGATGGGACGCGCAATGTCGCCTGTTGCCGGTATTATTATTGCCGTCAGTAAATCGGGTGAGTGTTCCCCATTTATGATCGTGCGCAGAACGGTCATTCCGGCACTTGGTGGAATCATAACTATGCTAATCGCTAATACGCTAATTTCCAGTATGTAAGAGTAACTGAATACGGAAGGTTTTTATCTGGATGAACACTATGTTAAATGAAAATGTAGATAATTTGCTCTATATTCCTTACTCAGGTTCTGTTCTACTCGAATCTCCTCTTCTTAATAAAGGAAGTGGTTTTAGCGTAGAGGAACGAGTGATATTCAATCTGGAAGGGTTGCTACCCAATGCAGTTGAAACAATTGAAGAGCAATCCCATCGAGCATATCGCCAGTTTAGCGATTTTAAGTCTGCTATTGCACAGCATATCTACCTTAGGAACATTCAGGACACTAACGAAACACTATTCTATTATCTGGTGAATAAACATTTAGCAGAAATGCTACCTATTATTTATACACCTGTTGTTGGCCATGCATGCGAACATTTTTCTGATATTTACCGTAGGGCCAGAGGGTTATTTATCGCATGGCCGGATCGCCATAAAATCGATGATATATTGCACAATGCCACGAAACAGCATATTCGTGTCATCGTCGTCACCGATGGTGAACGGATCCTGGGACTTGGGGATCAAGGTATTGGCGGCATGGGGATTCCAATCGGCAAACTGTCTTTGTATACCGTCTGCGGTGGTATAAATCCGGCAAATACATTACCCATTCTGCTGGATGTTGGAACCAATAATTCTCAACTGCTAAATGATCCTCTTTATATGGGATGGCGTCACCCAAGAATTACCGGGGAAGAATATATTGAGTTTGTGGATATGTTCATAAACGCGGTTAAACGTCGATGGCCTGAGGTCCTACTGCAATTCGAGGATTTTGCTCAGCAAACGGCACTTCCTCTTCTGGAGCGATACAGAGATGAGATGTGCTGTTTTAATGACGACATCCAGGGAACTGCTGCCGTCGCGCTAGGATGTTTAATGGCGGCAAGCTCAGTCTCCGGTCGTTCATTATGCGAGCAAACAGTTGTATTTCTGGGGGCCGGATCGGCTGGTTGCGGTATTGCGGAGCATATTATTCAGCAGATGATCGCTGAAGGCTTGTCTGAAGTGGAAGCTCGCGCCAGAATTTTTATGGTGGATCGGTTCGGATTGTTGATTGATGACCAGGCAAACCTTCCACCTTTTCAGCGACAACTGTCACAGCCTCGAACGATCGTCGAAAGCTGGGGTGTGGAAAGCGAAAAAATGACGCTGATGGATGTTGTTTGTCACGCGCATCCTACGGTGTTGATAGGTGTTACCGGCCAACCAGGCTTGTTTAGCGAAGCTATTATTAGGGAAATGTACAAGTACTGTAAGCTCCCAATAATCATGCCGTTATCCAACCCAACTTCACGGGTTGAGGCGAGGCCGGAAGATATTATTGAATGGACAGAGGGAAACGCCATTGTTGCAACGGGAAGTCCATTTAATCCCGTAACTTACAAAGGAAAGGAGTATCCCGTTGCACAATGTAATAATGTTTACATCTTCCCTGGTATTGGTCTAGGGTGTCTGGCAAGCCGCGCCACACGAATTACAGAAAATATGTTAATAACGGCAAGCCGAACGTTAGCCTCTTTTTCGCCAATGAAAAGCAATAAAGATTCTCCATTATTACCGGATATAAATAATATTCAGGAAGTAACAAAAGCTATTGCCTTTAGTGTTGGTATTGCAGCGCAACGCGATGGCGTAGCCATTCGTATACCGGAGGAATCATTACTCGGCAAAATTGACGAGATTTTTTGGCATCCGCAGTATCGTCAATACAGACGGACCTCATACTGACGCTAATCAACCCCCTCTCTGGAGGGGGATTGACGCCACTCATCGATAGGGAGGTTGGATTTTGGCACAATGCATCTTATTCTCAACGCAAGACACCCTTGCTGACCGATGGCGAAGGTCATGGGATATTAACCCGTAACTCAGGGAAGGCGGCAATGACAGATTATTGGTGGAAAGACCTGGTTGATCGTAATAACCAGTGGCAAGGGTTGGAACTGACCGTCAAAGAAAATCAAAGAACTGAGCCAGCGATGGAAATGCTCAGTGGCCATTTTGGACGCATGGTATTGCAGCTCGCCGGAGAGCCGTTATTCTGGGCTTCAATGCTTGAAGATCATTCCGGCGTTTGGCTGGTTTTTAATGCAGATCATCCACGGAGCCAGGAGATGTTACCTGCGGTAACTTCTGAAGATATTGAACGGATAAAAGCCAAAGGCGAGCAGATGTGGATCGGCGAATGGTGCCGGTATTTTGTTCGTCAGTTAATGAATGCGCCAACACCATTACTCTCACCGCAGCGTTGGTTGATAAGACCGATGTTACCGATTCAATGTTCATCGCGCTATTCCAGTCCCCAACCCGTTGCGTTAGAAAACTGGCGTTTCTCAGCGCCAGAAAGCACTGAAAATATTAACTGCCAGTGGACGCTGTACGGTGAAGATTTCCCAGATCTGACGCAGCCGGAAAACGTCAGATTGGTTGACTGGTGGTGGGGCGGTTATTTGCTGCGGGGGCGTTATGCCATTCAACCCAATACGGGGAGATTAAAATGGTGGCGTAAAAAATGCCGAGAGGGGACGTTGCCGCCGATACTGGTCTGGTATATCGCCGGATTAGGATCTTATGTGATCCTTGATGGGCATTATCGATTACAGGCGGCGATTGAAGAGCAGATCCCCCCTTTATTTCTGGTGTTGAGCGAGCTTAATGAAACGGAATATCCTGCCGATGCTGCCCATCAGGCGCGTATCGTTCAGTCGCTGGAAAAGCAGTTGGCTAACAACCCCAATTACAGTGTCAATGCGGTAAATCAGACGCTGATTAGTCTCTATGACAGACGATATCTTTACGCGTCAACGCATAGCCGCGCTACTCTCGGTGAGGGAACCCAATGGGCTACGGAGGTGGAACGTTATCTGCAAAAACATCATCTTGATGCGTATCGGGACAAGATTTTTCAGCGGGTTAAAGGAGATTGATTTTTACCCTAAATTTTTTCGATAAAACGCGAGCCAGCTTCTGATAACTCCCGGCGGTGGCATTCAGACGGGAGTCATCGTTACTTATCGCTCCTGTTGCAACTCGATATCAGAACACCGGCAAACCCAGTCCTTGCTTCACTTCTCTTAATGTCTGCTGCGTAATCTCGTGCGCCTGCTCGCTTCCTTTTTTGAGCATCGCCATCAGCATGCCTTTATCCTGAATGTAGGTTGCACGCCGCTCGCGCATTGGCGCGATGAGTTCTTGCAAGCACGCTTCCAGCTCGTTTTTGCATGTCCGGTCACCCAGTCCACCCCGTTGGTAATGCGTTTTCATTTCCGCCACTTTTGCTTTATCCGGATGAAAAGCATCGAGGTAAGTGAATACCATATTGCCGTCTATTTGCCCTGGGTCGGACACTTTCAGATGATTAGGGTCGGTGTACATTGCGCTAACCGCGCGGTGAATGGTTTCTTCGCTGGCTGACAGGAGCAATGTGTTACCAAGCGATTTTGACATTTTGGCATTTCCGTCGATCCCTGGAAGGCGGCTGGTTTCACTCAGCAGCGCTTTGCAGTGCGATAGGACGGGGGCCGGTAACAGGCTATTCATCTTATGCACTATCTCATTAGTCTGTTCAATCATTGGCAACTGATCGTCGCCGACGGGAACAACTTCGGCTTTGAAGGCCGTAATATCTGCCGCCTGACTGATGGGATAAACCAGAAAACCAACCGGTAACGAGCGGGCGAACCCTTTCTGCGCAATTTCGTTTTTGACCGTAGGATTACGCTCCACGCGAGCCACGGTGACGATGTTCATATAAAGCGCGGTTAACTCTGCGAGAGCAGGCAGTGCAGATTGCAGACAGATGGTGGTAACTGACGGGTCTATTCCTGCGGCAAGATAGTCGGCAAGTACTTCGGGAATATTGTTGCGGATCTTTTGCGGTGTGCTGCCGTTATCGGTTAACCCTTGTAGGTCAGCCACCAATATAAACTGCTGATAATCGTGTTGCAGCGTGGCGCGCTGGCGCAATGACCCCACATAATGGCCAAGATGCAGCGGGCCGGTGGGACGATCGCCTGTGAGGATGATGGTTTTATTGTTCATGTCAGACTCCTTAGTCATAAACCGAAAGGGGTCTCTAAATGCAAATAACCGCCTTTCGGCGGTTATTTAAAATGAGGAAAACACATTCTGACCGCCTTTAAGAAGGCAGCCACCACAGGTTGTGATTAAAACCGTTGATATCGTGTTTTGTGTTCATCCAATTAACATACCACCTGGCGTAGAGGTAAAGCAATGCCCGAAGTGCTGGCGCATATCAGCTCGCTTCCAGCATGCCAAAGCTCACAATGCGCGAACGACCTAACTCTTTCGCACGGTACAGTGCAACATCTGCGGCGCGTAACAGGTTGTCGCTCTGGGCATGCTGCGGGTAACTGGCGACACCTATAGAGACATCCACGTGTCCAATATCGGAAACGCCAAAGCGCAGCGACAGTTCGCGTACGCCGTTGTAGATTTCCGTAGCAAAGCGGTTAGCGGCCTGTTCATCCGTATTGGCCAGCAGTACCAGAAACTCTTCACCGCCGTAGCGGAAGGCCATGCCGCTGTCGTGGACAACGCGCTGAATAGTCGCAGCGATACTTTTAATCACACTATCGCCAGCCTCATGGCCAAAGCGGTCATTAATACTTTTAAAATGATCGATATCGATCATCAGGCAACTGATTGGTTCTTTGTTACGCACTGCCTGGCTCATCTGGGTACGCAGTGTATCTTCAAGATGATGACGGTTGCGCAGTCCGGTTAGCGGGTCGTAGAGCGCTTTCTCCAGCAGGGCGTCACGCAGTCGCTGGTTGGCTAATGCGAGGCCGAGTGCTTCTGCCATCAGCTCCAGATATGCACGGGAGGGGGCGGAATCATCGCTAAGGTTCTGGAATGAGAGCAGACCGATAGCTTCGCCCTGGGCAATCAGCGGAACACACAGGGTGTGGTGCTGGCATGACTCTGGCAGATGGTAGCAGGCGATATCGGGTTCACCTTGTACCGGAGGATGACTCTGGCCGCGGCGCACAGCCCAGCATTCGTCCGGGTGGAACGCATCCGCTTTACCCTGCGGAGAAAGCCATTGCGCAACGCAGCGCATTTGCCAGGGTTCCTGGTCCAGTATGTAAAGCCGCCCGGCGATACCTGGAGCAATATTCGGTGCAAACAGCTCTGCCACATTGATGATATCGGCAAAACTCTCGCAACCCTGCAGACGTTGCGTCATGCGCGCCAGCAGATCGCGGATTGCCCAGTCTGCATCTCGCTCTTTCTCCAGTCTCTGACGCGCCAGACCGTTCTCGCGAAATATCCGGATCGCCTGTGCCATGTCGCCTATTTCATCTATCTGGTTAAAACTGGGCGTCTCAACGGCATAATCCTGCGATGCGAGACGGTTTACGACATCGCTCAAACGCACGACGGGGCGCAGGACGCGACGCTTTAAAATGAAACCGAGAACGAATAAAAACAGCAGCGCCGTCAGACCGACCATCACTTCAGAGGCCGTCCGCAGCATGCGGGATGACTGGGTTGCATCTTCAATTGTATTGCGTACGCGGTTATCGAGCAGTTGGCGGAAATGATCTATCCGGTCCTGGGCGCGTTCCAGTTCCTGTTCATAGCTTTTCCCATAGAGCAGGGCAATAGCCTGCGACTCTTCTGCGCGCGCGATGCTGGCAAACGCCGCAGCTTGCTCGTCCTGCAGGGCATCAACAATCTGCAGCCCTTCGTGCAATAGCGCCAGCTCTTCATCCGTTGCTCCAAGGTCCTTGAGCTTCGACAGACGATGCTCAACAGCTTTCAGCGACGTTTCTTTCTGACGGTAGGCGTCAAGCACCTCAGGATCTTTTGCAATAACATAGTCGCGTGCCAGGTCGGACAGCGACCAGGCATCGAGTTCGACTTCTTCGGTAAGTTGATCGAACTGATAACGCTGTTCTACCACCTGGCGTTCTGTGTTATCGGCGCTGGATGCCATCAGCATGACAACGCCTGAAGCGATGGTCAGGCATACCGTCGCGCTATAGGCCCAGTTGGTGATTGTGGCAATTCGCACTGATTAGTTCCTTCTGCGACGATTAATGAATACGCATGATTGCAATTATAGGAAACGCATGATTTTGCGTGAAAATAAAAAAGGCGGTCCAGAAACCGCCTTCTGTTATCGTCCTGCAATCATAAATCTGGAGGATTTTTTCCTTCTTCCATAAAGGCTTCGTCGATTCCTTCCACGTTACCTTCATGGTCACGCCCGGAAAACAGGTTCCAGCAGGTTATGAATAGTGCAGCAATCAGGGGGCCAATCACAAAGCCGTTAATGCCGTAGATCTCCATGCCGCCGAGAGTGGTAATCAAAATCAGATAGTCCGGCATTTTGGTGTCTTTACCTACCAGCAGCGGGCGCAGGATATTGTCCACCAGCCCAACGATAATCACGAAGAAGCCAACGATAAACAGCCCTTGCCATAGCTGGTGGGTGGCGAACAGGAATATTGCTGCAGGTACCCAGACGATCGCTGAGCCCACTGCAGGCACGAGCGAGAGAAACGCCATCAACGCCCCCCACAGAACGCTGCCGTCGATATCCACAATTGCAAACGCGATGCCGCCAAGAATACCCTGAACCAAAGCGACGACCGCCGTGCCCTTGACGGTTGCCCGCGTCACGCCGACGAATTTGGCAAACAGGTGCTGTTTGGCAAAGTCAGAAAGGGGTAATGAGTCCAGAATCTGGCGCACCAGATACGGTCCATCCTTCAGTAAGAAGAACAGCAGATACAGCATGATGCCAAAACTGATAGCAAAGCCGAATGTCCCTTTCCCAATCAGAAATGCACTGCCAGCAAGGTACTGCCCGCCTTGCAGCACGACATCGGACAGTTTTTTCTGGATCTGCGCGACATCATCCAGATTGTGTTCTGCCAGAAACCCTCTGGCCCAGTCAGGAAGGTACGAAAGAATAGAAGTGACGACTTCCGGGAACTGCGTGTCATTCTGTTGCAGTTTGGTGTACACCACGTTCAGTTCAATGGCCAGCGATGACAGGATTACCATCAGCGGGATAAAGACAATCAGACAGATAATGACGATGGTAATCAACGATGCCAGCCCGTTGCGTTCGCCAAGCGCGCTACGCAGTCTGTTTTTTACCGGGTTAAAGATAGTCGTTAATATCGCGGCCCACAAAATGGCGGAAAAGTAGGGGGACAATACATCGAAGAACGCCCAGGTCACGAGGGCAAGTATGAAAATGAAGAAGCCTTTAGTCAGTCCGTTAAATCGCATTAGTGAACCCTGTAATGAGAAGCAGTCCCGACTATAGAACCGTTCAGGGGATTTACCAACTTTAGCTGCAGATATTTAGAATAAAGATGTTGCACTAAGGCTACATTCTTATTGTCCTTGCTTCACTGGCGGGAGAGCTATCCTCGCCTCAGTTCAAACTTAATCTTAGACATATACGAATTCCTTCTTTTCAACGATACTCTTATGCTATGAGTTCAAATAAGCAGCGTTATTACAGCTCTTCAGGCAGATTCAAAATCAACATCGAATAATTTTTCGATATCCAAACTGCACCTTAATCAGTCCGGCGCATGGCAGACAGCCTCAATATTATGGCCATCAGGTGCAATGACAAATGCGGCATAGTAGTTTTCGCTATAGGAACGTAAGCCAGGTGCTCCGTTATCCTGGGCTCCCGTGCGCAAAGCTGCATTGTAAAATTCATCAACTTGCTGCCGGGTTTTTGCGACAAACGCCAGATGCAGAGGAGCCGGCTTGTCATTCGTGTGGAACAGACAAAGTGAAACATTCTCGGAGCCCATTTCAACACCGTAGCTTGGTGTGCCTTCATCGATGAGTTCTACGCCAAGCGGCTGAAGCGCGTTGAGAAAGAAAATTTTACTTTTTTCGTAATCACTTACACCGATTTTCACATGATCGAACATTCTTTATTCCTCATGAAGATATGAACAAATAAAGAGTATATAAAGAGATTGAAGTCGAATTCACGTAAGAACCTGTCAATGTGATGAACATCAATTTAGAGATCTATATATCTACAGTACCTGCCTTTGCTGTTTTAATTGGATTCTTTGATTGCTTGGTTTGTATCCCGCCTAAATCCTCATTAGGAATGGCACATCAGTTTTGTTAATTTTTTACTCTTACAACAAGAATGGATTTAAGGAATTGAGTAGATCGTTCCTGGCGTCATTACTGCCGCCAGGTTTCATTGTTGAAAGGTTGAGGTTATTTATTTTCAATTAGATAGCTAACTGTCGCCGCGTACTGATGAACAAAAATATCAAGCGAGCTTGTGTCCATCCCCTGCGGATTCAGCTGATATTTTCCTTTGACGAACATCGCCGGAACCCCTCTAAGTTCAACATCCATGGCCGCTTTCTCCTGCTTAGCCACTAAGGCTTTCACAGCAAAGCTGTTCTGTAAGTATCCCTGCAAAATGATTTTGAATCGCCACGGGTTTAACAGACACCTCGGAGTCATTTAAGATGACTTAAAGAGAGGTGCCCATGAGCGGTAAACGTTATCCCGAAGAGTTTAAAATTGAAGCAGTCAAACAGGTTATTGATCGCGGTCATTCTGTTTCCAGCGTTGCAACACGTCTCGATATCACCACCCACAGCCTTTACGCCTGGATAAAGAAGTACGGTCCGGACTCATCCACTAATAAAGAACAGTCAGATGCTCAGGCCGAGATCCGCCGACTCCAGAAGGAGTTGAAGCGGGTTACTGACGAACGAGACATATTAAAAAAAGCCGCGGCGTACTTCGCAAAGCTGTCCGACTGAGGTACGACTTTATTCGTGACAACTCCCGTTGCTGGCCTGTTCGTCTGCTCTGCAGGGTGCTGGATGTTCATCCCAGTGGCTTTTACGCCTGGTTTAAGCAACCGTATTCTCAGCGCCACCAGGTAGATCTGAGACTGACGGGACAGATCAAACAGTTCTGGCTGGAGTCCGGTTGCGTTTATGGTTATCGCAAGATCCATCTGGACTTGCGGGATAGCGGTCAACAGTGCGGAGTGAACAGAGTCTGGCGACTGATGAATCGTGCCGGGATAAAGGCTCAGGTCGGGTACCGGAGCCCGCGGGCACGCAAAGGCGAGGCCAGTATCGTATCGCCCAACAGGCTCCAGCGACAGTTCAATCCGGATGCTCCGGATAAGCGTTGGGTAACGGACATAACCTACATCAGGACCTACGAAGGCTGGCTGTATCTTGCTGTGGTTGTTGATCTGTTCTCACGCAAAATTATCGGCTGGTCAATGCAATCCCGGATGACAAAGGACATTGTCCTGAACGCACTGCTGATGGCTGTATGGCGGCGTAATCCCCAAAAACAGGTGCTGGTTCATTCGGACCAGGGCAGTCAGTACACAAGCCATGAGTGGCAGTCGTTCCTGAAATCACACGGCCTGGAGGGGAGCATGAGCCGTCGCGGTAACTGTCACGATAATGCGGTTGCAGAAAGCTTTTTCCAGTTGCTGAAACGCGAACGGATAAAGAAAAAGATCTACGGAACGCGGGAAGAAGCCCGCAGCGATATTTTTGATTACATCGAAATGTTTTATAACAGTAAGCGTCGGCATGGTTCGAGCAATCAGATGTCACCGACAGAATATGAAAACCAGTATTATCAACGGCTCGGAAGTGTCTAGATTATCCGTGGCGATTCAACCATCAATGTTTAGAGGACCTCTGGCACCACAGCTTCCGCTCCTGGCACGAAGCGGATAAAGAATAAGAGATTGACAAAATCCTTACATCAATGGTTGCATGGTACAACTATTGTTGCAGGATAATGCTCATGATTTCTGAACTAAGTAATATACAAAACATACGTGCGGCATCACGCTTAATGGTGCGAGAGCTGGGGTTCATGAACCAAAACCTGGCTGCAACTGACTATCCTCCTTCAGCAGTTCACGCCATGCTTGAAATTGAAACTCATGGATCATTGACAGCCGCTCAACTGGTCCAGGTCTTGGGGCTAGAGAAATCCAGCGTTAGCCGCATGCTCGCTAAACTTGTCGAAGCCGGAGAGCTTAAAGAAAGTCCTTCTGCTGAAGATGCGAGGACAAAACGATTAAGCCTTACCGGGAAGGGCATGGAGACCGTACATAACATCAATACTTATGCTGACCAACGTGTCGGAGCGGCACTTGGTAAGCTCGATCCGTTTACACAACAAACTGTATTACAAGGTCTTTCTTCCTATGCCAGCGCGTTGAAAGCCTGTCGTGAAAGAATTGAAGGCAAAGTGTGTAACAGTTTCAAAATAGTAACGGGTTATCATCCCGGTATGATAGGTCGTATTACTGAAATGCATGGTAGCTATTACGCAAGAGAACATAACTTCGGCAGTTTTTTTGAAGGGAAGGTTGCCGCAGGTCTTGCTGATTTTTCTGACCGTCTGGACAAGCCATGTAATCAGATCTGGCTGGCAATGGTGAATGAACGCATAGTCGGCTCAGTTGCAATTGACGGTGAGGACCTTGGGAATAATGAGGCGCATCTGCGCTGGTTCATCCTTGAAGATGGGTGTCGTGGCAGCGGATTGGGTAGAAAGCTTGTTGGAGAAGCGATGAGATTTTGTGATGAGCAGAGATTCTCATCGGTACAATTGTGGACATTTAATAAACTTACTGCTGCAAGACGATTGTACGAATCATTTGGATTTGAATTATCGAAAGAATGGGAAGGCGATCAATGGGGGAATACTATTACTGAGCAACAGTTCACTCGAAAGTCATCTTAAAACCGCTAACCACTTACCCTGGCGGCCAGGATATTTTTGAATACTTGCATCTATCAGTTGAACTCACAGCAGATAACTTACGCTATGATTTAATAGTGAAACCGTCATTTTTTCCCGAAAAGGGTCGTCAATTAACGAGGGGGTCGCTATGAACACTCAGCCTGTCATCGGGATTAGTGGATGTTTAACTGGTTCAGCCGTGCGATTCGACGGTGGGCATAAACGGATGGGGTTTGTGATGGACGACCTGGCTCAGTGGGTGACTTTCAAACCTGTCTGCCCAGAGATGTCCATCGGTTTGCCTGTACCACGTCCAGCGTTGCGTCTGGTTCAAACCGCCCAAGGGAATGTCCGCATCTGTTTTAGCCATGCGCCTGGTGAGGATGTAACCGATAAAATGTCCGATTTCACCAACTCATATCTTCAGGGACTTGGTGGCCTCTCGGGTTTTATCGTCTGTGCTAAATCACCGAGTTGCGGTATGGAAAGAGTGAGACTGTATGACGAGAAGGGAAATCGTGGGCGAAAAGAAGGGACTGGTCTGTTTACTGGCGCGTTAATGGAAACCTACCCGTGGTTGCCAGTCGAAGAAGATGGCCGCTTGCACGATCCAGTGCTGAGGGAGAACTTTGTCGAACGCGTGTTCGCATTGCATGAGCTTAATTGGCTGCGGGCCAATGGTCTTACTCGCCATGGCTTACTCAACTTTCACAGTCGCTATAAGCTACAGCTTCTGGCTCATCACCAGGCCGGTTACCGGGAAATCGGCCCATTCGTTGCCTCGCTTCACCAGTGGGATGATTTGGACGCTTTTTTCGTTGTCTATCGTGAAAAGCTCATGACGATCCTCAAAAAGCCCGCCTCACGAAAAAATCACACCAACGTACTGATGCATATCCAGGGCTACTTCCGCGAACGGTTGAACTCCCGCCAGCGCGGAGAGTTACGTGACGTTATCCTCAACTATAGCGGTGGGCTGCTGCCAATATTGGCGCCTCTGACGCTACTCAAGCACTATCTGGCTGAATACCCAGACAGCTATCTGCTTACCCAGAACTATTTTGATCCTTATCCGAATGATTTAGCGCTACGGTTGATGATCAAATAGTCTGAGAGCGATTCAACCGTTTCTGATTTTCTCATCGATACAAGGCTGAGGTTTACCAAACAGATATCCTTGGGCGAAATCGCAGCCCAGCGCCTGAAGGCTTTTTAGTTGTTCCTGCGTTTCAACACCTTCAGCAACAGCCTTCATATTGAGGGATTTCGCCATGCCGGTGATCAGTTTGATGATATTAAGCGCATCTTCCTGTGTGGATATTGAATGGACAAACGACTTGTCTATTTTAATTTTATCGAAGGCAAGCCTGCTCAGGCGCGAAAGGGAAGAATATCCGGTGCCAAAATCATCGATCGAGATTTTTACACCCATGGCTCTGAGTTTGTTAAGTGTGTTCATCGGCGTCGTACTCTCAATGAAGAGAGAGGATTCTGTTACTTCCAGTTCAAGACGATCGGCTGGGAGTCCAGTTTCTTTCAGAATAGACAGTACGATACCGACAAAGGCTTTGCTGCTTAGCTGGACAGGAGAGACATTCACTGAAATTTTAGCCGGAACCGCCCAACAAGTCGCTTCCCGGCAGGCAATTTCAAGCACAGCTTTCCCCATCTCATTAATCATTCCGGTTTTTTCAGCAACAGGAATAAAGTTATCCGGCGACAGGAGGCCCTTTAGAGGATGGAGCCAACGAATTAGGGCTTCATAGCTATAAATTTCCTGGCTGAAGGAGTCAACAATGGGCTGATAATAAACCACGAATTCTTTGTTCACTATTGCCAATGCCATATCATGCTCAAGCGTTCTGCTTTCTTGTAGCTTTTCTAACATTCGTTGTCGGAAGACTTTTATCTTACCAGAGCCTTCACCTTTGGCTTCATAAAGGGCCAGATCGGCAAATTTATAAAGATAGTCGGAACGACGTTCAGTGTCTGAGATAACAATGCCAACACAGGTGGTTATGTTGATAATCGTGTTATAAATAGTGTAGGGCTGGCTGATAAATTCACATATTTTCTGGGCGCGCGAAACAGCGTGGCTTTCTGTCAGGCCACTTGAGAGAAACGCAAATTCATCTCCACCCAGGCGATACAGCGTATCCGAAGTAAGGCTCATCGAAACCAGTCGGTCAGATATCTGGCGTAGCAACATATCACCGGCATCATGACCATACGTATCATTTACTTCTTTGAATCGATCTAAATCAAACAACATCACAGTCACAGAATCGTGATTTTTTTCTGCTCTCTCAATTGTTTTATTTAAATCGCTCCAGAATAGCTGACGGTTATTCATCTCGGTAAGAGAGTCATGGTAGACGTCATATTCCAGTTTAGCATTCTGAATTTGCAGTTTTTCTTTAGATTTCTGCAGTTCTTCGGCAAGGCTCTTGACCTGCAGGTGCGCCCGCAGAATATTTCTGTTTTGATAGAAAATGAGCACGCCCAGAATCGCACTCAGTATTATCAGCAGCACAGAGGTTGCAGAATAAATATAGTACAGCGTCTGGATTTTTTGGTTGGCGTTATTGATCGAGTTAACATCTTTGTTTAACGCACCAGATGAAAGACGACCCAGTGGCGCATCCAGAGTATGCATTTTTTTCAGATAAGCCTGGAGTGCTGAACGGTTCATTTTTTCTAGATTAACATCCAGAAAACTAAGGGTATTTTCAAGTTTTACCGCCAGCTCGCGGTGGGCTATATTGCTTTCGATGTAGCGCCCCAAGTCACCTTCTTTTATCAAATCACTCTGGCTAAGCATAATGTCGAGGCGCATGCGTACATCATCGAGATTCATCGTATCATCGATAGTGTAAAGACCAAGCAACGATTCAAATCGGTAATATTGTGATACCAGCTGAGCAGCAGACCAGGAATCGGTGTAGTGAGTCAGTTTCTGTAACTCTTGTTGCCGTTCATGCACGAGGAAAGAGATATACCCGGTAGATATAAAAAGAAAAAAGATGATGCCAGCCAGTATTCTGTTCATGATGTTCCTCTGAACGCTTACTCAATATCCATACTACTGACCTGCCATGCAGACCTTGAATAATAAATCTGATTATTCAATTCTGGCATGCTGTCATAGGGGTACACAATGAATAACGGGCCTTTGTCACGGATGCGCATATATTTTCCGTTGATTTTTAACGCAAGGATAGCATTGTATTTTTTGAAATCACTAAGAGGGATAACAGTGGTGTAGTCATTGAGTGCAGTGACCTTAACAACAGAGCCGTTCGCCCCGACATAATCCATGAGCTTTTGTAGCGGAATACCCGTAAAGGTAGTGCGCCCATTATACCAGGGGGAGGTGGTCTGGAAACTGACCATGCCCAGCTTCTCAAGGCTGGCGGTATCAAAAACGGCTTTCCCGTCTGCATTTGTATTTTCAATATTACCCGACAGCGTTAAAAGCACTTTACCGGTGGGCCTGGAAAGTTCACCTGCCCATAGCTGGGTGGAGAGTACAAAGCTTACCAACATGACCATTAATCGCATTCTTACCTCACCAATCAGCCGGATGTTAAAGAATTATAATTTAGATATCACGCTATTTATATATATTGCATGGGTATTATTGGTGTAATAACTCCAATAGCTTTTTAATTCTTTTAAATCAGTGAGTTAGTTGTTACCTGTTCTGCTGTGGTGCATTAAAAATGCTAGTGTGTTATTTGAGTAAAGCTAAATTTCACTATGTATGTACAAAAATAAATCATCTATTTACTCAGTGCCAATAAATACGCACGAAAATAAAGGTTTATTTTTTTCACTGCAGCTGGATTTGGTTGTTTACTGGTGGGTAACTATATCGGGCACGAAGCCGCCTTTAGTGTAGCGGGAGCGCTTCGTGTCGGTAATCAAGGACAAAAATTCTATACGCGGCAAGTGTGGTCTATCTGAACCCGTTTATTCACCCGCCTGAGCTGACTGGCGGGCATACAGATAGGCGGTGGCCCTCGATACGCCCAGATGCTGTGCAACCGTATCCATAGATTTGCGTACGTTCAGCAAACCGTCCTGGCGTAATTGTTGAATCAGCAGCTTACGGTCTTGAGGTTTAAGGGCTCGGGCCGTCGTCGCGCGTTTAGCGGCAAAGTCATCAATACGCTGGCGGATGACTTCATTACTGCCGGGATCGATATGTTCCTTAATGGGGGAATTTTCAGTTTCAGTAAAACGCGCAAGAGCACTCTGCATACCACGGAACAGCGTCATATCGACATTCAGGCAAAGTGCCGCTACGTATTTGCCGTCTTCGTCCTTGATGCCAATGGAGGTACTTTTCACCGGGCGGCCATCGGCAAACTGATTGCTGTAGTTCGCAATGATGCTGGGAAAGTCAGGTGACGCGATTCTCGCCAGGCCAAGCTCGGTTGCTGGCTGGCCGGGTTGACGTCCGGAAAGATTATTATGGATGGACAAAATGGCATGTTCAGGATTTTTGAGGTCATGAACCACCACTTCGCAAAACGGAGAGAAGGTCTCACTCAATCCCCTGGCGATAGTATCAATTTGGCTGAGAAGCGAGTTATTGTCGTTTTTTGGCATGCCAGTCTCCTGCGGTGATGTCTGTTGCCATGATTGCGAGCAGTTTACAGTGACCTGGGAGCGTTTTTCCAGACGGGAGTGTACAGACAGTAAAAGTAGGGTATCTGCATGGCAGATACCCTGTTTATCATCCGGCCAGAAATTCACTGTAGCGACTGATATCCACATTTCCGCCGCTGATGATAATGCCGATTTTCTTGCCGCGAAGCTCAGCTTTACGCGCTCTGGCGGCAGCAAAACCCAGACACCCGGTTGGCTCTACGACGATTTTCATGCGTTCAGCGATAAATTTCATTGAGGCAACTAACTCAGCGTCTGAAACAGTCAGAATATCGTTCACATTTTGCTGGATAATCTGAAATGTATAGTTCCCGAGATGTTGAGTCTGAGCACCGTCAGCAATGGTTTTGGGCGTATCGATATGAACTATTTTTCCACTTCGGAACGACTGTTGACCATCGTTACCCGCCTCAGGTTCGACACCATAGATGATGCAGTCAGGAGACAGATGTCTGGCCGCCAGGGCGGATCCTGAGAGCAGGCCGCCACCGCCCAGACACACGAAAAGAGCGTCTAACTGACCCACTTCTTCAATTAGCTCTTTTGTGGCGGTGCCCTGGCCTGCTATCACATGCGGATGGTCGTAAGGGGGGATTAGCGTTAACCCCTGTTTCTCTGCCAGGTCCCGACCAATTTTTTCACGATCTTCAGTATAGCGATCGTAAGTTACCACTTTTCCGCCATAGCCTTTCGTCGCCGCAACTTTGGCCGCCGGGGCATCATGCGGCATGATAATTGTTGCTGGAATACCCAACAACTTTGCCGACAGGGCAATGGCCTGTGCATGGTTGCCGGAAGAAAACGTCACGACGCCCGCAGCGCGTTGTTGTGGGGTGAACTGGCGTAGCGCATTCATAGCGCCGCGAAATTTGAAGGCGCCCATTCTCTGGAAGTTTTCGCACTTAAAGAAGACTTCCGCGCCAAATTCTTCGTTAACCGTTCGGGAGGTCATCACCGGCGTTTTGTTAGCATAATCTGCGATGCGCTCTGCCGCAGCGGCAACATCGTAATAATCAGGCAGTGTCATTTCAGTCATTGTTGTTCACCTGTATGTTGTTAAACGTCACGCTTGCGGGGCCAACGCAATAGCTTCAACTTCCAGCGCAAAACCATAATGAAGTTCCGCAACACCTGCTACTGCACGGGATGGACGGAAATCGCCGATCCACTCTCCATAGATTTTGTTAAACGTCGGCCACTGGTTCATATCCGTCACATAGACGCGAACAGACACCAGATGCTGACGTGATGCCCCAGCACCAGCCAGACAAGCATCAATATTCTTGAGTACCAGCCGGGTTTGATCTTCAAAAGAGGCATCCGCTTTTTTCTCACCGTCGAAAGTGACCGGCAATTGCCCGGAAATGAAGACGAATCCGCCAGCCGTTGTACTGTGCGAGTAATGACCTGCTGGCGGGAAGCTTCCAGCAGATGAGTTCAGTGTAATGTCCGCGGTCATATGAGAATCTCCAGTCGCAGTTTGTGATTCATTTTGTATAAAATAATACTGTTTGTATTATTTTATACTCCTTCATAGTGCGTTCGGCCAGCGATAGTTTTCGCTAACGCTGATTTTGTGAACTACTGCAAACGTGGCCCAGGCTAAATCACTGTCCTGGAGTGGTGACGGGGATATCGCTGTTGAAATGGGGAAAGCCGGGGGGAAATGAAGAAACGCCCCGGGAGGGGGCGTCTAAGCCAAAAGTTTAGCTGATATGACCGTGGTTAATTTTACTTAGCGGTTCATTGATATCGAAGATTTTGAACGTTACTTCCTCCACACCCAGGTGCTTCAGGCGGGCGGTATGCTTTTTGATATAGGCCTGAGCGGTGTCTTCGTCCTGGAACAGGTAGATGCCTCCCGCTTCGTGATTTGCTTCGTTCTCGGTCCAGATTTTCCAGATGAACCCCGGCTCCTGGTTGATTGATTCGGCCAGTTCAACGAGCTGATTCGACATCTCAGCCCCAAACGGACCATGAAAATCAAAGTGTATCTGCACGAGTTTGTTCGACATAAATCCTCCATGGATTGGTTATTTTGGGTAAGGCTGCTAGCGCAACAGCACTTTACCGGTCAGATAAGTTATCGCCTGCCCACTGATATATACACGCGTTCCTGCTAACTGACAGCGTAAATCCCCGCCGCGTTCAGAGACCTGGCGTGCCAGCATCTGTATTTTATTCAGTTTTCCAGCCCAGTAAGGGATCAGCATGCTATGTGCCGAGCCTGTGACCGGGTCTTCCGCGACGGCTTCGCCCGGGCAGAAGAAACGGCTGACAAAATCGTATTCCCCGTCACCCGGCGCGGTGATGCATACCATTTTCCCCAGCGGAATCATGGCGTGGATGTTTGGGCGCACAGCCTCAACCTGCTGTTGATTTTCCAGCACCACCATGTAATCGCGTGCCACACGCACCTCTTTGTATTCGGTGATGCCTAATGTTTCCAGCAGTAAAGCGGGCGGCACGGCAGATTCGCTTTGCCAGGCTGGAAAATCAAGCGTCAGCCATTCACCGCAGCGCGTGACCGTCAGCGGTCCCACAAAGCGGGTAGCAAATTGGATTTTGGTATCCGGGTAATCCAGATGTTCAAAGATGACATGCGCGGCGGCAAGCGTGGCATGCCCACACAGATTAATTTCACCCTGAGTGGTAAACCAACGCAGCTCAAAGCCATTCTCATTGGCGACAAAAAAAGCGGTTTCTGACTGGTTATGCTGCTGCGCCATCTTTAATAATGTTTCATCGGGCAACCAGTCCGTGAGCGGACAGACTGCTGCGGCATTACCGCCAAATGTCGTGGTGGTAAAGGCATCCACCATGTAAAAATCGATTTGTTGCACAGAGTAACCCTCTCATCGCACTCAGGATAAATCACACTCTATCATGCCAGCCATTGGGTCAATGCTCAGATTCGCCACTGTGGTGAAAATTCGTTATCATCCGTTCCCACACCTCATTCTGGCCGCCTGATGTCTACGATCTTCGATACCTTTATTGCCCCGCCTTGCCATGACGAGATAGAGACCCTCTATCAGGACGAGCATCTGGTGCTCATCAATAAACCCAGCGGGTTGCTTAGCCTGTCGGGCAAAAATCCGCAGAATCTCGATTCGGTACATCACCGGCTGGTACAGATTTACCCTGGCTGCACGCTGGTACATCGGCTTGATTTCGGCACCTCTGGGCTGATGGTGGTCGCTCGTAACAAGGCTATCAACGCCGCGCTTTGCCAGCAGTTCAGCCAGCGGACGGTAACTAAGGTGTACAGTGCGCTGTTATGCGGGCATCTGGAGAACGACGAAGGGGTTATCGACGCCGCGATTGCCAAAGACCCGGCGCTGTTTCCATTGATGTCGATTTGTGCTCTCAACGGCAAACCCGCGCGCTCGCGCTATCAGGTTGTCGAGCGTTTTTATCATCGTCAGGAAGAGGGAACGTTGCTCCCCTTGACGCGGGTGCAACTGACCCCTGAAACCGGGCGCACCCATCAACTACGGATCCATTGTCAGCAGTTGGGACATCCTATTTTGGGGTGCGATCTATACGGTGGACGTCTGCTGCCGGGGACTGAACAAACGTCACGGCTGATGCTACATGCCAGTGAACTGCATTTCAGACATCCCATTAGTGAAGCGTGGATGAACGCCAAAAACGCCAGCCCGTTTTGAGGCGAAAAAAAGCCGCCTGGTGGCGGCTTTTATGAGGTTATCGCGCAGCGCGTTGTAAAATAACCGCTGACGGCTGGCGTTGTAGAAACCGCATCCGCAGCATCATCAGTATCGCCGCAGAGGTCAGGCCGATAATAAAGCCCATCCAGAATCCCGCCGGTCCCATCCGGTCAACTACCAGATCGGTAAGCGCCAGAATATAACCGCTCGGCAGACCCAGCACCCAGTATGCCGTAAAGGTAATAAAGAAAATGGAACGCGTATCTTTATAACCACGCAGGATCCCGCTGCCAATAACCTGGATAGAGTCCGAAATTTGATACACCGCGGCCAGTAACATGAGCTGAGCCGCCAGGGCGACAACTTCCGGATTATTGTTATAGAGCAGGGCAATATGCTCGCGGAATGTCACGGTGAAAATCGCCGTTACGACCGCCATGCACACACCAACCCCCAGACCCGTTCTGGCTGCTGTTTGCGCATCCAGCGTGGAACCCTGGCCCAGACGATAGCCGACACGAATGGTGACGGCGGCAGCCAGAGACATTGGCAGGACGAACATTAACGAGCTGAAGTTCAGTGCGATTTGGTGTCCGGCGACGTCGACAATCCCCAGTGGAGAAACCAGCAGCGCGACCACCGCAAACAACGTCACTTCGAAAAATAACGCCAGCGCGATAGGTAAACCCAGCTGTACCAGACGCTTCATTACTGCGGTGTCAGGTTTCTGGAAACCACGCTCATTACGGATATCGCGCATTGAACGCGCACGTTTGATGTAAGAGAGCATGGCGATAAACATCACCCAGTAAACCGCTGCTGTTGCCACACCACAACCCACGCCACCCAGTTCCGGCATGCCTAAATGCCCATAGATGAAAACATAGTTAACCGGAATGTTCACCAGCAGGCCGAGAAATCCCATCACCATCGCCGGTTTAGTCTTGGCTAATCCTTCGCACTGGTTACGGGCTACCTGGAAGAACAGATAACCCGGTGCGCCCCACAGCAGGGCACGCAGGTAGCCAACGGCTTTATCCGCCAGTGCCGGGTCGATGTTATGCATGGAGCGAATAATGTACCCCGCATTCCATAGCACAACCATAATCAGCACGGAGACGCTGCCCGCCAGCCAGAATCCCTGACGTATTTGATGGGCGATACGGTCGCGGCGTCCGGAACCATTGAGTTGCGCAATTACCGGCGTCAACGCCAGCAGTAGTCCGTGACCAAACAGAATGGCCGGTAGCCAGATGGACGTACCAATGGCGACTGCCGCCATATCCGTCGCGCTGTATCCGCCCGCCATGACGGTATCAACGAATCCCATTGCGGTTTGAGCGATTTGCGCAAGAATCACCGGAATTGCCAGAGCTAATAACTGACGCGCTTCACTTACATACTTTTGCACGTGTACACCACTATATTGTTGTTATTTGAGAGACTAAAAAAGCCGCCTTATATGGCAGCAAGGAGAAAAAGCAGGGGAAATTTCAGTCTATTGTAGCGAGGAATACGTAATTCTCCAGTGAAAAAACAGGCGCTGGTGGTGCATTGCTGGCAACCTGAATTTCCACCTGCTATTGTGCTGTGCAGAGATGTCTTAATTGAGTTCAGGAGTAGGAAGTATGTTTACGGGTATTGTGCAGGGCACCGCAAAATTGGTGTCCATTGATGAAAAACCGAATTTTCGTACGCATGTTGTGGAGTTGCCTGAATATATGCTGGATGCGCTGGAGACCGGCGCATCGGTTGCCCACAATGGATGCTGCCTGACGGTCACCGAAATTAACGGTAACCAGATAAGCTTCGACCTGATGAAAGAAACGCTGCGTATCACCAACCTGGGCGATCTGAAGGTTGGAGATTTGGTTAACGTTGAACGTGCGGCAAAATTCAGTGATGAGATTGGCGGACATTTAATGTCGGGCCATATTATGACCACTGCCGAAGTGTCGAAAATTCTGACCTCGGAGAATAACCGTCAGGTGTGGTTTAAAGTCCAGGATCCGTCGCTGATGAAATATATCCTGTACAAAGGATTTATTGGTATTGACGGTATCAGTCTGACGGTCGGTGAAGTGACGCCGACGCGTTTCTGTGTACATTTGATCCCGGAAACGCTGGAGCGTACGACGCTTGGCAAGAAAAAGCTGGGCGCACGGGTTAATATCGAAATCGATCCCCAAACGCAGGCGGTGGTTGATACCGTTGAGCGTGTCCTGGCGGCGCGTGAAAGCGCCATCAGCAACATAACGGGCGAAGCGGGAGCCTAAGCCTGAGAGTAAAGCCCCCGTTGCTACGGGGGCGAAAACGATTAGCGGGGAACGCGCAGACCGTGTTCAACACCGCGGGAAAAGACCACCTGCCATAGCTGAATATCTCGAGCACGAAACGCCCCGGCGCAGGCGTTCAGATAATAGCTGAACATCCGCTTGAAACGTTCGGTGTAGTTATCGGCGATTTCAGGCCAGGAGCTCATGAAACGCTCGTGCCATGCCATCAGCGTCGTGTCGTAATCCGCGCCAAAATTATGCCAGTCCTCCATCACAAAATGTGGTTCGCTGGCGTTGGCAATCTGGCGAACTGACGGCAAACACCCGTTTGGGAAGATATACTTATTGATCCACGGATCAACGTTATTGTCGGTCTTTTTGGAGCCGATGCTATGCAGTAAAAAGAGACCATCCGGTTTTAAATTACGATCGACCACCTCAAAATAGGTGGCGTAGTTCTTCGGTCCAACATGTTCAAACATGCCGACGGAGACAATGCGGTCGAATTTGTCGTTCAGGTCGCGATAATCCTGCAGCAAAATGGTGACATCCAGCCCAGCGCAACGTTCCTGTGCCATTTTCTGCTGTTCTGCCGAAATGGTCACACCCACCACGCTCACGCCATATTGCGATGCCATAAACTGGGATAAACCACCCCAGCCACAGCCAATATCAAGCACCCGCATTCCTGGCTTCAGTTGCAATTTTTCAGCAATCATTTTGAGCTTCGCCTGCTGGGCAGATTCCAGAGTGTTGGCATCTTTCCAGTAGGCGCAGGAATACTGCATATAGGGGTCAAGCATGCGGGTAAAGAGATCGTTGCCCAAATCGTAATGTTCTTTGCCGACCATCCACGCACGTTTTTTGGTCTGTAAATTGAACAGGCGAGCCGTGGCGATACGTAGCGTATCTTTAAAGTGGCGGGGGAGTTGGTTTTCAAGACCGGCGCGCAAGACTTTACTAAAAAACATGTCCAGCCGGTCACATTCCCACCAGCCATCCATATAACTTTCACCCAACCCTAACGATCCTTCCTGCAATACTCGTTTGAAAAAATCGGGGTTCTTTACTCGAATATCAGCCGGTGCATTGCCATTAATGGCAATGCCTGCACGGCTCAATAATTCATTAGTAATGCGGTACCAGTCATCATCCGGTACGCTGACGTCTTCTATACATGATGAACTCATAGCTTCTCCATCACTGGTCGGTGATCAGAACCTTAAAACAGCGTAGACGCTTTTTTGGGCTTTGTGAGAAATCTCACGGAATTAATCCGCGAATCTATAATCCGACGTAGAACAGAGGAAGGGAGAAACCCTTACCGAAAAGGCCATCCGTGGTAATACGGGAACGTTCTTGTCCCCGTTAACGCATTAAAATTATCGTTTTTTTAACAACTGAAAATCAGTATATGCCTGAATTTTTGACGATTCAACCGATAATTGTTAGCGGGCTAACTAAATGCCCGCAACCATTATTAGTGCGACTCTCCGTGGGCAACTTGCGCACGATCGTCTGTTTGCGGGGCGTCAGTTTTCTGCGATTGCATTTTGTAACCCACAGCAGCCAGCAATACTGTTGTCAGCATAACGCTGGTGGTGGTGAGCAGCGGGGTGGCAATCAACCAGGAAACGACAAGGCTTGCCAGGAAGCATAAACCCAGTTGCAGCGTATTCTGCAATGCGGCTGCGCGTCCCGTGGCCTGTGGGAAAGGGCGTAATGCCTGCGCGACAACGATAGGGTAGATCGCGCCGTTCGCAATCGCCATAACGCAGAATGGGATCAGGATTTCAGCCAATGCAACATGATGAATAAAGCCGGTCGCCCAGGTGCCTACAACGCTGAAGGCATACAGAATGAGTAACCAGGGCAGCAGCTGACGACCCTGCCATTTTTGCAGCGCTGCACGACAGCCGTAACCACCAATTAAGAAGGCGATAGTTTGCGGAACATAGCTCAGACCAATTACCGCTGGGCTATAACCCATTTCGCTGAGGATGAACGGGGAACCCGTCAGCCATGCGAAAAAGCTCGCGGAACAGGCGGCATAAATCAGCACGTTTCCACGGTAAGTTTTCGAGCGCAGCAAGGTGGCGAAAGTCAGTTTATCCTGGCTGTCATCGCGCGCTTTAGCCGTTGGCTTTAGACGCAGAGCCGGAAGCATCAGAATCAGAGTAATGGCAAACAGAGTGGCAAAAATGGCCTGCCAGGAAAAATGTACCAGGATCCAACTACCTAATAGCGGGGCGAGTGCAGGAGATAACCCGACCAGCGGCATAATAGTGGCAAAGATGCGGTTTACTTTTTGTGAAGGATAATAATCGGTAACCAGCGCTTGCCAGATAACCGATGCCGCACAGACGCCAACGGCCTGAACAAATCGCAGTACCAGCAGACCAGTGGCGTTTTCAACCCATAGCATGCCCAGACTGCCCAGTGCGAAGATAGATAAACCCAGCAGCAAAATAGGCTTGCGGCCATAGTGGTCAGAAAGCGGCCCCCACAGCAGTTGCGCGACGGCAAACCCCGCTAAGAACAAGCTCAGGCTGGCGCTGACGGCAGATGCAGGTGTTTGCAGATCGGACTGAATAGCAGCAAAGGCGGGTAGATACATATCCGTTGCCAGAAAACCGAGCACGCTAAGACCTGCCAGCCAGACTAAAAACCCTTTCCCAGGTTGCATCATCATTTCTCTTTTTTAGCAGTAGAACAATGCCGCTGAGTGTAGTGAGTGTAATTCTCGCTGTGAAACGCTAATATTTGCTTACTGATTTCAAATTTTTTGCAGGCAGAATATGTGGTCGGAATATTCACTTGAAGTGGTTGATGCGGTTGCGCGTAACGGCAGTTTTAGTTCGGCCGCGCAGGAGCTGCACCGTGTACCTTCGGCAGTAAGCTACACCGTACGCCAGCTGGAAGAATGGCTAGCGGTGCCACTTTTTGAGCGACGCCATCGGGATGTGGAATTAACGCCTGCCGGGGCATGGTTTTTAAAAGAAGGCCGCTCTGTTATCAAAAAAATGCAGATCACGCGCCAGCAATGTCAGCAAATTGCCAACGGCTGGCGCGGACAGCTGGCGATCGCCGTCGATAACATTGTCCGCCCGGATCGTACCCGACAGATGATCGTGGATTTCTACCGTCACTTTGATGATGTGGAGTTGTTAGTTTTTCAGGAAGTGTTTAACGGCGTGTGGGACGCACTGTCTGATGGGCGTGTGGAGCTGGCCATCGGGGCCACACAGGCCATTCCGGTCGGGGGGCGCTATACCTTCCGCGATATGGGAATGTTGAGCTGGAGCTGCGTGGTAGCCAGTCATCACCCACTGGCGTCAATGCCCGGACCGTTAAGTGATGACACGTTGCGCAACTGGCCGTCACTGGTGCGCGAAGATACCTCCCGAACATTGCCGAAGCGTATTACCTGGCTGCTGGACAACCAAAAGCGCGTCGTCGTGCCGGATTGGGAATCCTCTGCGACCTGTTTGTCCGCGGGATTGTGCGTGGGCATGGTACCGACGCATTTTGCCAAGCCGTGGATCGATAGCGGTAAATGGGTTGCGCTGCAACTGGAGAACCCCTTTCCTGATGCCGCATGTTGTCTGACATGGCAGCAGAACGATACGTCACCAGCATTGAGTTGGCTGCTGGACTATTTAGGGGATAGTGAAACGTTGAACAAGGAATGGCTGCGGGAGCCAGATGAGACTCCCGCACAACAGGCTTAACGGCGGTAATCGCGGAACGGACCGTCGGCAACGGAGCGACGCTCAACCAGGCGCGGATGCACCTCGATAGACTGTGACTCTTCACGTTTATTCACGATACGGTCTAACAGCATGTTGAAGGCCGTTTCACCCAGTGAATCCTTCGGCTGGTGAATGGTCGTCAAGGCCGGCGTGAAGAAGCGGGCGTTGCGCACGTTGTCGTAGCCGATGAGTGAGACATCCTGCGGTACGCGCAGCCCCATTTCGTCAGCGGCGCACAGCGCACCCATTGCCATAATATCGCCACCGCAGAAGACAGCGGTCGGACGATGTGACTGCGACAGAATTTGCTGCATGGCGCGATAGCCGGATTCAGGCTCGAAATCGCCCTGAACAATCCAGTTTTCAGGCACTTTAATCAGCGCTTCTTCCATCGCTTTCATAAAGCCAGCCAGACGCCCGGCCCCGGTGTTACGTTCCATTGGACCAGGGATCACGCCAATCTCACGATGACCGCGTTCTACCAGATACCGGCCCGCCATGTAACCGCCTTCGAAGGCGTTATCAATGACCGTATCGGTAAAGTCGGCTTTTGCTTCGCCCCAGTCCATGACGACCATCGGGATATGGCGATACTCTTCGAGCATCGAAAGCAGCGACTCCGGATACTCAGAACACATCACCAGCAGACCATCAACGCGCTTTTGCGCCATCATCGACAGATAAGCCTGCTGTTTTTCGAGACTGTTCCATGCGTTACCCAGGATCAGGGTATAGCCTTTCTGGAAACAGTTTTTCTCAACGGCTTCGATAATTTCGGCGAAATAGGCCGCTTCGCTGCTGGTCGCCAGCAAGCCGATAGACTTGGTGTGATTTACCTTCAGGCTGCGGGCAACTGCGCTCGGAGAATAGTGCAGTTCTTTGATTGCTGCCCAGACAGCATTACGTGTTTCTTCCGCGACAAAGCGCGTCTTGTTAATTACGTGTGATACGGTTGTAGTGGAAACGTTTGCTCGCTTCGCTACATCTTTAATTGTTGCCATTACATCTCACTCCAGACCATATCCTAAGCTCCTGAGAATACTCCAGGTAAACGTTTGCCTTTACACACCCTTATCGCAACGTAAGGGTTGCGGCACGCCGGGAAAACGACACGGAACGTCAGGAAGGGGTCAATGGCCGGTACGCTAATCAAGTAAGCGTGGAATTTTGTCTGATCTTAACGAAAAGGGGAAGAGTTAAAAGCAGTTATCAATATAAATCGTGAGAGATTTTTGCTTTCAAGTGTGTAAAAATGCGCAATATCACTTTTTGTGTGGGAATAAAAAGGAGAAAACTTGATGAGCACCGATCTGAAATTTTCGTTAGTGACTACCATTATTGTTCTGGGTTTGATCGTCGCGGGTGGTCTGACCGCAGCGCTGCATTGATTTCCCCGAGGGAGTTAGCTCTCCCTCATCCCTTCGACTCGTTTTTCCCCTCTATTGTTTGCGAATAAGCAAAAGTCTTTTGCAGTTTTGTTAACTTTATTAATTTTGCGATCAATGTCATGCTTTTGACTCTTATTTTATGTCGTGCCACGGCTCGACGATATGGAGTCGAAATATGAAAATCAATTACCCTTTACTGGCGCTGGCAATCGGGGCGTTTGGTATTGGCACCACCGAGTTTTCGCCAATGGGGTTGTTGCCCGTCATTGCCAAAGGTGTGGACGTCTCGATTCCGGCGGCTGGCATGCTGATCAGCGCTTATGCAGTAGGTGTGATGGTAGGTGCACCGCTGATGACATTGCTGCTGTCTCATCGTGCGCGACGTAATGCTTTGATATTCCTGATGGCGATTTTCACGCTGGGTAATGTGCTTTCAGCTATCTCGCCGGATTACACCACGCTGATGCTATCGCGTATTTTGACCAGTCTTAACCATGGAGCCTTTTTTGGTCTCGGTTCTGTGGTTGCAGCCAGTGTGGTACCCAAACATAAGCAGGCCAGCGCCGTGGCAACGATGTTTATGGGGTTAACCATCGCCAATATTGGCGGCGTTCCGGCGGCGACCTGGCTTGGTGAAACCATCGGCTGGCGCATGTCGTTTATGGCCACTGCGGGGCTGGGTGTCATTGCGATGGTCAGCCTGTTCTTCTCATTACCCAAGGGTGGAGCAGGAGAGCGCCCGGATGTCCGCAGCGAACTGGCGGTGTTGATGCGCCCACAGGTGCTGTCGGCGTTACTGACTACCGTACTGGGTGCAGGGGCGATGTTCACGCTGTATACCTACATCTCGCCGGTTCTGCATACTATCACTCATGCTACACCGGCATTTGTTACCGGGATGCTGGTGTTGATAGGCGTTGGCTTCTCGATCGGTAACTATTTTGGCGGCAAACTGGCTGACCGTTCAGTCAACGGTACGCTGAAAGGCTTTTTACTGCTGCTGATGGTTATTATGCTGGCCATTCCTTTCTTTGCGCGTAATGAGCTGGGAGCGGCGGTCAGTATGGTGGTCTGGGGCGCGGCGACGTTTGCGGTCGTTCCACCGTTGCAGATGCGTGTGATGCGCGTTGCCAGCGAAGCGCCTGGATTATCATCGTCAGTCAATATTGGCGCGTTTAATCTGGGGAACGCTCTGGGGGCTGCGGCCGGTGGGGCGGTGATATCTGGCGGCCTGGGCTACAGTTTTGTACCGGTGATGGGGGCGATTGTGGCGGGTCTTGCGCTGCTACTGGTGTTCATTTCCGCAAGAAGACAGCCTGAAGAGGCTTTCACTACCGCGAATTAATGCAAAAACGCAGAAGGAAGTCCTTCTGCGTTATCTTTTTTATGCTGCGAAGTTCTTCGCAACAAATTCCCAGTTCACCAGTGCCCAGAAATGTTCCAGGTAGCCAGGACGGGCATTGCGATAATCGATGTAGTAGGCGTGTTCCCATACGTCAACGGTCATCAGCGGCGTCGCGTCGGTGGTCAGCGGAGTACCTGCGTTGGAGGTGGAGACGATAGCCAGTTTGCCATCCGTTCCTTTAACCAGCCAGGTCCAGCCAGAACCGAAGTTTTTGATAGCGGCATCGGTGAATTGCGCTTTGAAATCTGCAAAGCTGCCAAAGGAGGCGGCAATTGCATCAGCCAGTTTACCGGTCGGTTCGCCACCTGCGTTCGGTGCCAGGCAGTTCCAGTAGAACGTGTGGTTCCATACTTGTGCTGCGTTATTGAATACACCGCCTTCAGAGCTACGAACGATCTCTTCCAGTGATTTGCCTTCAAACGCCGTGCCTTTAATCAGATTGTTCAGATTGGTCACGTAGGTTTGATGGTGTTTGCCATAGTGATATTCCAGCGTTTCGGCAGAAATGTGCGGTGCCAGAGCATCTTTGGCATACGGTAATGCAGGTAATTCAAACGACATTGCTTCTCTCCTTATTATTTATATTGAGTACACACAATAGCCTCATTGTGAGTAAGGATAGGGTAGCAAATTGAAAGGTTATGCAAAAGAAGAACTTACCCTACAGCATGTTCTGTAGGGTAAGTTTTTAGCGAATTGTTTTTGGCGTCATTACCCGACGAGCGCCCACATAGTGGCGCTGCCAGTAATCTTCGCTCAGAGAGGTGATTTGAATTTCCTGCCCGCTGCGCGGTGACTGAATAAACTTACCGTTGCCGACGTAGACGCCGACGTGATCGGCTGTTCCGCGACCCTGGGTACGAAAGAATACCAGATCACCATTTTTCAGTTCGCCACGTTCAATTGGTGCGGCATCACGCAGATGGTACATTTCATTCGCGGTACGCGGAATGCGGAACTTCACCAGATCTTTATAGGCGTAATAAACCAGACCGCTGCAGTCAAACCCGGTTCTTGGCGAGGAGCCGCCCCAACGATAAGGTTTGCCGATTTGGTTCATCAAGGTGGACATAGCGGTTTTAGTCGCTTTCTGCACTTTCACTTTATGTGCATCAGCAAGCGTAGTCGGTGCAGTGGTTTTCACCTTCACGCAGCGTGGTTTATGACCTTTGCGCGGTGTGCATTTTTCCGTCCAGGTAACGGCTGCGGTTTGTGCTGCGGCAGTTTTACCACGGCGATTTGCAGTTTTAGTCGACTTTGCCGGAGTGGCTGTGCGTTTTTTAGAAGAGGAAGCGGTTTTGGTGCTGGTTTTGCTGGTGGTCTTTGTCGCCGTTTTCTTGCTGGTCTTTGTTGTTTTTTGGCTGGTTGTTGCGCTTTTCTTTTTATCTACCGTCTTGAGTGGGTGAGTACTGGTAGGTGTCGTCCTGGCCTGCTTGGAAGCATGAGCCATAGGCGTAAAAGGCAGTGTAGTAAAAAGCAAAGCACAGAGCGTGATCGAGATTCGGTTTATCCGCGCCACTGAGCAGTCCTCTGGTAAGGCAGGTCTATCGTGCCTGCGTGTGATTTTCAAAACTTGACGATTCTAATCTATAGAAAGAGGGAAAGTTAATAGCTTTTTTAGTTTAAAACTGCGTTTCGTAACCGACCGCAAAAAAAAACAGCAAATAGAGATAGAATTGGTGAACAGATAATCAAATCCACATGTTTGAAGGGGATAAGTGAGATTGTGAATGCAACTTTTAGCGTCAGGGGATAAAATAATAACGCGTAATGAAAATGTTATTTTCCGTTGCCTGTCTGACCCGTTACAATGTCAGACTACTGCCGTAAAAGAAGTTTAAGGAAGCAAGATAATGAGCACCACTATCGAAAAAATCCAGCGCCAGATCGCTGAAAACCCGATTCTCCTGTACATGAAAGGTTCCCCTAAACTGCCAAGCTGCGGTTTCTCCGCACAGGCTGTGCAGGCGCTGTCAGCCTGTGGTGAACGCTTTGCTTATGTTGATATTCTGCAGAACCCGGATATTCGCGCCGAACTGCCGAAATACGCAAACTGGCCAACTTTCCCACAGCTGTGGGTTGATGGTGAGCTGGTTGGCGGTTGTGACATTCTGATCGAAATGTACCAGCGCGGTGAGTTGCAGCAGCTGATTAAAGAAACAGCAGCGAAATACAAAACCGAAGAGCCGGACGCTGAGTAATACCAGCAGAAGTAAAAAAGCGACCTGAAATGGTCGCTTTTTTTATGTCGCCGTTACGCTTCTTCAGGCACGGGAAGAGGCCAACCGCCGAGACGTTTCCAGCGGTTAACGATTTCGCAAAACAGCACGGCCGTACGTTCGGTGTCATACAACGCCGAGTGCGCCTGATTCCCGTCAAACTCCATTCCCGCCGCCAGGCACGCTTTTGATAACACAGTCTGCCCCAGAGACAGACCGCTTAATGCCGCCGTATCAAAGGTTACAAATGGGTGGAACGGATTACGTTTGAGCGAGGCGCGTTCTGCTGCAGCCATCATGAAACTGTGGTCGAACGTAGCGTTATGCGCCACCATGATTGCCCGATTGCAGCCGCTGTCTTTAATGCCTTTACGCACCATTTTGAAGATGGCATGCAGAGCATCATATTCGCTGACCGCACCGCGTAGCGGGTTGTTAGGGTCAATACCGTTAAAGGCGAGCGCTTCCGGTTGCAAATTGGCACCTTCAAACGGCTCTACGTGGAAATGTAACGTCGTGTCCGGCATCAGCCAGCCTTGTTCATCCATTTTCAGTGTGATGGCGGCAATCTCAAGCAGCGCATCGGTTTTGGCATTGAACCCTGCGGTTTCGACATCAATGACGACAGGATAAAAACCACGAAAACGGTCACACAGACCGGAAAGTTGAGCGTTATCGGACATCTGGGTCTCTTAATACGGGAAAATTGCAGCGCGTATTATGGCAAAATGATGAGTATAAAACTATGGGCACAGACGATCTGCGCCCGAGGGTGAGATTAATCGCCCAGGCCGCGCCCGGCGTCTTTCTCTTCGATCAGCTCAATTTTGTAGCCGTCCGGATCTTCAACGAACGCAATCACTGTGGTGCCGCCTTTTACTGGACCTGCTTCACGCGTTACGTTACCGCCATTCTGGCGAATACGTTCACAGGCTTCAGCCGCGTTGTCTACGCTCAGGGCGATATGGCCATAGGCAGTACCCAGATCATACTTGTCGACACCCCAGTTATAGGTCAGTTCGATTACTGCTTCACTGGTTTCAGGACCGTAGCCGACAAAAGCCAGAGAGTACTTGTATTCAGGGTTTTCGCTGGTACGCAGCAGCTTCATGCCCAGCACGTTGGTATAAAACTCGATGGAACGCTGCAGGTCACCCACGCGCAGCATGGTATGGAGTAAACGCATCTTTTTCCCCTTCGAAAATGGCTAATACATTCAAAATGTTGTTTTAGTATAGCGGCGTTGTTACGCCGCTATCAATGGCAGAACGGAGATTGTGACGTTAGAGGGTAGGATAGTCGGTGTAACCTTCCGCGCCGCCGCCGTAGAAACTCTCGGCACGTTGCGGATTCAGTTCTGCTTTTCGTTGCAGACGCGCCACCAGATCCGGGTTAGCAATATAGGCGCGACCAAAAGCAACGGCGTCGATCAGACCTTTCTCGATCAGCGCTTCTGCTTTTTCTGGGGTGTAAGCACCAGCACCAATGATAGGGCCGTGGAAGCGCGCGCGAACTTTTTCGCGGAACGCATCGGAATACGGCTCGCCACCGGCCCAGTCCGGCTCAGACATGTGCAGGTAAGCGATTCCGCGCTTGCCCAATTGTTCAATCAGATACAGCGCATCGGCTTCTTCGTTTGGACCATTGTCTACGTTCTGGAAAGTGCCAATCGGGGAGACGCGAATACCAATGCGATCGGCACCCCATTCTTTAATTCCGGCATCAACCACTTCCAGTACCAGACGCGCACGATTTTCGACGCTGCCACCGTATTGATCGGTACGCTGGTTAGACGTTGGCGACAGGAACTGGTGCAGCAGGTAGCCGTGGGCAGAGTGCAGTTCAACCATATCGAAACCCGCTTCGCGCGCATTGGCTATCGCCTGACGGAAGTCATTAACGATACCCGGAATCTCTTCGGTTTCCAGCGCACGCGGCATTGAGGTATCGGCACGCGTTGCCAGGCCGTTTTCATCGCGCAGCGAGGTGCGGGTTCCAGCGCTAATCGCGGAAGGTGCAACTGGAGCTTGACCGTTTGGCTGCAGACTGGCGTGAGAGATGCGTCCAGTGTGCCACAACTGGACAGCAATATGACCTTGCTCAGCGTGTACGGCAGTAGTGATTTTCTTCCATGCGGCAATTTGCGCTTCGCTGTGTAAGCCGGGTGCTCCGGCATAGCCTTTCGCCTGTGCGGAAATCTGCGTCGCTTCGCTGATGATAAGACCCGCGCTGGCGCGTTGACGGTAATACTCGGCCATCAGCGGAGTAGGGATGTCGCCAGGCTCAATACTGCGCAGACGCGTCAGTGGCGCCATAAATACGCGGTTTGCTGCCGTAATGGCACCCACTTTCAGTGGGGAAAACAGTTTTTCAGATGACATGTGGCACTCCTGAATAGACCGGTCGTCTAGTAATGAAGGAAATAAAAACGCCTGTTAAACGGCAGGCGTTGTGATGATGTTTTTAACGTGCGCCAGCGCATTTTCCAGCGGAGTGGCGCTACGAGAAATCTTGGCCTGCAGGTTGGCGCCAAGCCACAGCGCATACAGTACCTGCGCCTGCTGTAACGGCTCGCCAACAAAAGACAGACAATGGCTGGCCTGACCTTTCTCCAGCGCCTGCGCTAACAGCACAATAATGTGCCGCGCGCCTTTATCCATCGCTGTGCGCATATCTTCTGACAGATCGCACACTTCGGCAGACAGTTTTACAGTTAAACAGCCGCTAATAATGCCGTGCTGGCTAAACTGGTTCAGGGTTTCCTGATAGTAGGCCAGAATGCGATCGCGGTAGTTTCCCGCTCCCGTATCAAAGTGCGTAGCCAGTCGCCGATGATAGGCCGCATAGTGGCGTTCCAGCATCGCGACACCGAACGCTTCTTTAGAGCGAAAGTAATGATAAAACGAACCTTTGGGTACTTCAGCGGTTTTCAGTAGTTCGCTTAACCCCATGCCGGTGAAGCCGCGCTGCATACACAGCAGTTCGCCAGTCGCCAGCAGATGTTCGCGTGTATCGTGTTCAGTGATTTTGTTCATGGGAAGGAGTGTAATAGACCAGTCGGTCTAATGCAATAGCGCTTGCGAGAAATTCAGTTAACGTCTTCAATAGGTATATCAATCTTATTAAAGGAGGGGATGTGGCCGAACAGCTGGAGTTTTTCCCCGTCCAGAGCCCATGCCGTGGAATATGTCAGTCTGACGAACGCGGCTTTTGCCGTGGCTGTTTTCGCAGTCGGGATGAGCGTTTTAACTGGCAAAAGATGAGCGATACCCAAAAGCAGGAAGTGCTGCGGCTTTGTCGTCAGCGCCTGATGCGTAAATTACGTGCAAACAAAGCCAACCCTTCGGAAGAACCGCAACAACCTTCACTCTTTTAAAAGCGTAATTGCGTATACTCGAGGCACATTCACTTAAAAGGAAGCTGCTATGGTTCAGCGTATTACTATTGCGCCGCAAGGCCCGGAATTTTCTCGCTTTGTGATGGGGTACTGGCGCCTGATGGACTGGAATATGTCCGCGCGCCAGCTAGTCAGCTTTATTGAAGAGCATCTGGATCTTGGCGTGACCACCGTCGATCACGCCGATATTTACGGTGGCTACCAGTGTGAAGCGGCGTTTGGTGAGGCAATGAAACTGGCTCCGCATTTGCGTGAAAAAATGCAGATTGTGACCAAATGCGGGATCGCGACGACGGCGCGCGCGGAAAATGCGCTGGGCCACTACATCACCGACAGTGCACATATTATTGCCAGTGCGGAAGAGTCGCTGAAGCTGCTGGCGACCGATCATATTGATCTGCTGCTGATCCACCGTCCCGATCCGCTTATGGATGCTGACGATGTCGCCGACGCTTTTAAAAAATTGCACCATAGTGGCAAAGTGCGTCACTTTGGCGTCTCCAACTTCACCCCGGCACAGTTCTCATTGCTGCAATCGCGTCTGCCGTTTACTCTGGCGACCAACCAGGTAGAAATTTCACCAGTACATCAGCCGCTCCTGTTGGATGGTACTTTAGATCAACTGCAACAGCTGCGCATTCGCCCGATGGCCTGGTCCTGTCTCGGCGGTGGTCGCCTGTTTAATGATGATGCTTTCCAGCCTTTACGTAATGAGCTTGCCGTGATCGCAGAAGAGTTGAATGCGCAGTCTATTGAACAGGTGGTATACGCCTGGATTTTACGTCTGCCGTCTCAGCCGCTGCCGATTATTGGCTCAGGAAAAATAGAGCGTGTACGTGCTGCCATTGAGTCTGAGTCGCTGAACATGTCTCGCCAGCAATGGTTCCGCATTCGTAAAGCGGCGCTGGGTTACGACGTACCCTAATCTCGTTTTTGGCGCATCTCCGTTCAAAATTGTGTCACTGGTTTACACTTAACAATCAGACACCTTTTGGACGGAGGTCTTATGAAGCGTTTGAGTTTGGCCATTATCACTCTACTTGTCTGTGCAGGTGCGCAGGCTGCCAGTGAAGAAAAAGTGACGATGAATCTGGTCACGTCGCAAGGCGTCGGCCAGGCGATTGGTACGGTCACTATTGCTGAAACCGCAAAGGGGCTGGAGTTTACGCCCGATCTGAAAGCGTTGCCGCCAGGTGAACATGGCTTCCATGTGCATATGAACGGCAGTTGCCAACCCGCGATTAAAGAAGGGAAAGCCTCAGCCGCAGAATCGGCTGGTGGCCATTACGATCCGCATCAAACCGGTAAACATGAAGGCCCGGAAGGCGCAGGTCATATGGGCGACCTGCCGCTATTGGTGGTGAATAACGACGGTAACGCCACAACGTCGGTCGTTGCACCGCGGCTGAAAACGATCGATGAGGTCAAAGGCAAAGCGCTGATGATCCATGTGGGCGGCGATAATATGTCCGATCAACCGAAACCGCTTGGCGGTGGCGGAGCGCGCTACGCCTGTGGTGTTATCAAATAATCAACGACTGAGAGTGCCCGGCGGCGGCGCCTGTTCGAGTTGTGAAAGCGAGCAGTGTAGCCGCCAGACCAGTGCCGACAGTTCCTGCGCAGCGGGTTGATGATGGTGGGCAAGCGTATCGCAGATGCGCTGTAGCTCATTCAGCGTGGCATTAAGTGGTCGTTGCTGGACGCCACGTTCGCTCATTACATCGCGTAGCAGCGAGATACACACGTCCCTGACGCGGGCCAGCGGATCGGAACGCGCCTCCCAGGTGCGCAGTTGCCACACCACATGCGAGCAGTTCAGTAAAACGACCCCCCAACGTAATAACCAGCGTCGCGCCAGCGCATCCTGACTGTTGCTGAGCTGGCTGACGTGATGATAGGTCAGCGATTCAAATTCGTTTTCACTGAGCGATGGATGTCGGCTGAGCTGATCGACAAAATCCCGGCGCAGGGCGCGAATATGGCGGCGACTTTTCCGTGCATCCGATCCGGGGCGCAGAATGGCGAAGGCCAGCCATGACAGCGCCACGCCGGTGATTTTCGCCATATTGTCATTCAGGAAATCAGCAAAATCATATACCGGCGGATTGGTCACCGCGATAAACGAACCCATAAATACAATCAGCTGCCCCCAAAGACCTGCCAGGGCAGGCATTTGTAGCTTCAACAGTTGCATGGTGGCGAGTAGTGGGAAGAGAAAGAGAATAAACTGCCAGAGGTCGGAAATTTGCACCATCAGGCCAAACTTAACCACAAAGCTAAATAGCGACAGTAGAACCAGCGTACGCATCAGCAAAGAAAGCGACTTGAACGGTGTGGCAACGGCGGAATACAGCACACTGCTGATCGCGGCGAGCGTGAGTGCGCCAGAGCCTGATTCCCATTGTGCACCAATGCTCCATGCGCCGATAAGCATCAAAGTGCAGAACGTACGCAACCCGCTCCAGATAGCTTCCGCATTATCGGTATGACGGGCAAGTCCCGGCGTGCGGGCGATATTAATACGCTCGGCGGTAACACCATTTTCCAGTAAATGCAGATAATGACTGCTGCGCAGGTAGAGCCGACAAAAATAACGCAGTCGTTGCCAGAAGGCGACGTGTCGATAGTCGCGGGCATCGACGGGCCGCAGTGGGGCAATTATACGTGCGACGGTGTAGCTATTCGCATTGGATTTTATTAGTTCGCTGAGCAACTGCTCGATGATTTCCCGGGTGTTGGACGGGGGATTAGGCCAGTTCAGCAGCATCCTGCGCAGACTGGAAATCACGCTGGTCATCCGTAACTGCTGGTGCAACAGCGAATTGAGCAAAGCATTCTGGCGACGAAAGCGGTAATGACTCCAGAAAGCCTGAATACGCAGCAGGTTCATGGTCAGAATCTGCCCGATAACACCTTCATGGGCTGTGCGAATGGCATCCGTGGTTTCTGGTTGCCAGAGTAGGCTGGCATGTTCCAGTAAACGTGAATGCATGTTTTTCAATGCAGTCAGTAACGTGGTGCCATCGGAGGTGCTGGGCAGGATCATCATCATCACGCCGCCACACAGGATACCGACGATGACTTCACACACGCGTGCCTGCGCGATATCCCATAATTGCGTAATTTCCACGGTATTGACCATGGGAAACGCAATGATCGCCGCCGTATAACCCGCCAGTTGAAAGGCGTAGGCAACGTTATTGGTGAAGTGCGCGCATGCCCAGGTACAAAATCCGATCCACACTGACATGCTCAGCAAAAACAGCCACGGCTCATTGAGAGTATGACCGGCAATAATCAGTGCGGCGGTGGCTCCCAGTAGGCTACCCGCCACGCGACCCAGACTTTTGCTGATAACCCCGCCAACGGTGGGAAAACTAACCACCGCCGCCGAGGTCATCGCCCAGTAGGGCTCATCCAGATTCAGATAATAAGCAAAAGTTAACGCCAGGCACATCGCAATGGTGTTACGCAGCGCATAACGCCACTGTGCCGCCGTGGCTTTAAACCACGGCAAATTGCCTGGTGTCAGGCGGGGCAGTTTCATTTACGCTGGCCGATGGATACGCTGCAGGTTGTACCTGACACCAGCGTGACCTCCCGCGGCAGGGCGTCGAATTCGATGCGTACCGGGACACGCTGCGCCAGACGCACCCACGGCACGTTGGGTTTGATGTCGGGAATCAGGCCGGAATCACTTTCCACACTTTGATCGTAGATGGCACGGCCAATACTGGAAACGTGACCCTGTAACTTTACATTGCCGCTGTAGAGTGTAATCGTCGCAGGTGCGCCTTCTCGAATATGGCGCAATTTGGTTTCTTCAAAATATCCCATCACATAAAAAGAGTGACTGTCGACAAGGGCAAACAGGGGCTTACCGGTTAAGGCGTAATCACCGGTACGGGTAGACAGGTTTGTGACCCAGCCCGCCACGGGGGATTTGACCACCGTTTGCGTCAGTTGCCACTGGGCCTGGCGCAAACTGGCCTCAGCCGCTTCAACGCTTGCCTGCATGGCTTTCACGTTGAGATTTGCGGTATCCAGATCCTCGGCTGAGATGTAATTTTGCGATAAATGACGGCGGCGGTTGGCTTCGTTGTTGGCTTTCGCCAGGTCAGACTGCGCTTTTGCCAGTTGCGCTTGCGCATTCAGTTCAGCAATGTGAAATGGCGTCTTGTCGATAATAAAAAGGACATCGCCTTTATTCACAAACTGGTTATCTTTTATATAGAGTTCGCTAATGCTACCTGACACCTGCGGCGTGATGCTGACCTGCTCAGCACGTACTTTGCCATCACGTGTCCAGGGCGATTGCATATAGTAATTCCACATCCACCATCCGGCGAAAACTGCGATTGCAGCGACTATAATAGTTGAGAAGTATTTAATGGTTTTAAGCGACATAATCACCACGCTATCAGCATAACAAAGGCCAGACATACGCAAAGCGTAAAGAGTGACAGATCCATTAGCAGGGGATGCCAGATTTCGCCGGAGTAAATCCAGTCGCGCAGCAGGCGATGAACAACCAGCCAGAGAATAAATCCTGCTACAATCGCCTTGAAAACAGGAGGGAAGTAGACAGATGCGCCGATCATTAAATCTTGTAGGGGCAATCCTGTTGCATTAAACATAAACTTCACGGGCAAAATCCTTGACGGAAGAGAGCATTGCTATAGGTTTAGCAAAAAAGAGACAATGAGTCTCCGTAACGCATAATGTCTGAAAAAATGTCAGCCGGTAAGCAAATTTGGCAATACATTTGTTTTGGGAATACAAATGCTGCACACTATTCTAAAATCAGCACAATAACTTAGCAAGCTAATTATAAGGAGATGAAATTGGAATCGCCATTAGGTTCTGATCTGGCACGGTTGGTGCGCATTTGGCGTGCTCTGATTGACCATCGCCTGAAACCTCTGGAGTTGACGCAGACGCATTGGGTTACGCTGCACAACATTCATCAGTTGCCGCCGGATCAATCGCAGATTCAGTTGGCTAAAGCGATTGGCATCGAGCAGCCTTCGTTGGTACGTACGCTTGACCAGTTGGAAGAAAAGGGACTCATTTCACGACAGACTTGCGCCAGCGATCGTCGAGCTAAGAGAATTAAACTGACAGAGAAGGCTGAGCCGCTGATCGCTGATATGGAAGCGGTGATCAACAAAACACGTGGAGAAATTCTGGAAGGGATTTCAGCTGAGGAAATTGATCTGCTGATTAAGCTGGTTGCCAAACTCGAACACAATATTATTGAACTGCAGTCACAAGGTTGAAACGATAAGTTACGTGTGGCCAGAGCCTGACCACACGTGAATTCGATTAGCGTGGAGATACGGTAACCTGGCTGCCGTTGTTAGCCATAACAACGCGCTGGCCGGCTGAAAACTTGGTCGCACCCTGTTTCTGAACCACCATGATGGTATTACCATCATCCTTACGGATTTCCAGTTCCACACCCTGGGTTTTATTCATCGCACCTTGTACGCCTTGACCCGCTACGCCACCGGCAACTGCACCTGCAGCCGTCGCTAATGAACGACCCGTACCGCCGCCGACGGTGTTACCAAGGAACCCGCCAAGTACCGCACCACCAATAGCACCAATCACGTTTGCGTCATCGCCACCCTGGATTTGCACCGGACGAACATGAACAATCGTACCGTAGGTAACGTTCTGAACTTGTTTCGCTTCGGATGCGGTATATACGTCGCCTGAAAGGCTGTCATTGTTAACGCAACCCGCTAAAGATACGCCCATTAATGAAACAATCAGCACACGTTTAATCATTTACAAATCTCCTTTGTCACCACGAAACGCTAATAAAGCACCCTTCATGGCTAAATTATATGGCATTTGTGAGCCTAAGGTCACATGTTCTACTGGAACAATATGAAAATCTTAACCGAAATCGGATCAACCGAGTATAAACGAATCATTCATGTAATTGATGTAATTAAACGACCATTGTAATGATTAGCCACCAAAAATCATTAAGGAAGCATGGCATTAGTCGACACTTTATGGTTGAGTGTCAAGGCTAATTTGCTTAAAAGGATGACCTATGAAATCGGGCCGTTTTATCGGTGTAATGTCTGGAACCAGCCTTGATGGCGTCGATGTTGTGCTGGCGACAATAGATGAAACGATGGTTGCGCAGCAGGCGAGTCTGACCTGGCCCATCCCCATTCATGTTAAACAAGCGATTCTGGATATCTGCCAGGGGCAGCAGCTTACACTTTCTCAGTTTGGTCAGTTAGATGCACAGCTCGGTTATCTATTTGCTGAGGCGGTGAATGCGCTGTTGGCGCAAGAAAAATTGAAACCGCAGGATATCGTTGCGATTGGTTGCCACGGGCAAACCGTGTGGCATGAACCGAACGGTGCTGCGCCGCACACGCTGCAAATTGGTGATAATAACCAGATTGTCGCGCGTACCGGGATAACCGTAGTCGGCGATTTTCGTCGACGTGATATCGCCCTCGGCGGGCAGGGTGCACCGCTCGTTCCCGCATTTCATCAGGCACTGCTGGCACATCCAACGGAACGGCGAATGGTGTTAAACATCGGCGGGATTGCCAATCTGTCTCTGCTTATTCCGCAACAACCCGTTCGCGGATACGACACCGGGCCGGGCAATATGCTGATGGATGCATGGATCTGGCGGCAATGTGGCCAGCCCTACGACAAAGATGCGCAGTGGGCCATTTCAGGAACGGTGATCCTGCCGTTGCTGCAGAATATGCTTAACGACCCTTATTTTTCCGCGCCTGCGCCGAAAAGCACCGGCCGTGAGTATTTTAATTACGGCTGGATAGAGCGTCATCTGGCGCAGTTTCCGGGAATTAGCCCACGAGATGTACAGGCGACGCTTGCCGAACTGACGGCAGTAACCATTTCAGAGCAGGTCTTATTAAGCGGCGGCTGTGATCGACTCATGGTATGTGGTGGTGGCAGTCGTAATCCGCTGCTGATGATGCGTCTGGCGGCATTATTACCGGGTACAGAGGTTACCTCTACCGATGAAGCCGGGATCAGCGGTGATGATATGGAAGCGTTAGCCTTTGCCTGGTTGGCGTGGCGAACGCTGGCCGGATTACCGGGAAATTTACCTTCTGTGACGGGGGCGTCAGAGCCGAGTGTTTTAGGGGCAATTTATCCTGCCAATCCACGAACTCAGAGTTAACTGAAATTATTCAGCGCGGTGTGCCGGTAAACTAAGGATATTAGGGAGGGTGCCATTACCCTCCAGGACCAGGAAAGTCTTCAGGATATGGCTATGAAAAAACTGTTGTTAGTGTGTCTGCCCGTACTGCTTAGCGGTTGTAGTGTGTACAACCAATTTGTCGAGCGTATGCAAACGGATACGCTTGAATACCGCTGCGACGAAAAACCGCTGACCGTGAAGCTGAACAATACCCGCCAGACGGCAAGCTTTGTTTATGATAATCAGCTATTGAACCTCAAACAGGGCGTGTCGGCATCAGGTGCTCGTTATACCGATGGTATCTACGTATTTTGGTCTAAAGGCGAAGAGGCAACGGTCTATAAACGAGACAGAATTGTGCTAAATAACTGTCAGTTACAGAACCCGAAGCGTTGAGATTTTCACCTGGGCGGCGCACAATAGCGTCACCCACTGACAATCCGTAGCCCAACATCATGTCTGATAACGACGAATTGCAGCAAATCGCGCATCTGCGCCGTGAATACACGAAAGGCGGTCTTCGCCGCCGCGATCTTCCCGCCGAACCCCTTGCGCTGTTTGAGCGCTGGCTGGGGCAAGCCTGTGATGCCAAACTGGCCGATCCCACCGCAATGGTCGTTGCGACTGTTGATGAAAATGGCCAGCCGTATCAGCGCATCGTGTTACTCAAACATTATGATGACAAAGGGCTGGTGTTCTATACTAACCTTGGTAGCCGTAAGGCGCATCAGATCGAGAAAAATCCACGCATCAGCCTTTTATTTCCCTGGCATACGCTGGAACGGCAGGTGATGGTGATCGGCAAGGCAGAGCGTCTTTCCACACTCGAAGTGGTTAAATACTTCCACAGTCGCCCGCGCGACAGTCAGATTGGCGCCTGGGTCTCAAAACAATCCAGTCGAATCTCCGCGCGCGGTATTCTCGAAAGCAAATTCCTCGAACTGAAGCAGAAGTTTCAGCAAGGGGAAGTTCCTCTGCCCAGTTTCTGGGGCGGCTTTCGCGTGAGTATTGAACAAATGGAGTTCTGGCAGGGCGGTGAAAACCGTCTGCACGATCGTTTTTTATACCAACGCGAAGATAACGCGTGGAAAATTGATCGCCTGGCCCCCTAAAGATGCAAATTTCTTGTTTTAAGCGCTGGTGCTGATCAATCCGGCGCTTTATTCTATGTTTCTTTCGCATCAGGCGAAAAGTCGTGTACCGGCAAAGGTGCAGTCGTTTTATACATGGAGATTTTGATGGCAAGCAGTAACTTGATTAAACAATTGCAAGAGCGGGGGCTGGTGGCCCAGGTGACGGACGAGGAAGCGTTAGCAGAGCGACTGGCGCAAGGCCCGATCGCGCTCTATTGCGGCTTCGATCCTACCGCTGACAGCTTGCATTTGGGGCATCTGGTTCCATTGTTATGCCTGAAACGCTTCCAGCAGGCAGGCCATAAGCCTGTTGCACTGGTAGGTGGCGCAACCGGTCTGATTGGTGACCCGAGCTTTAAAGCCGCCGAGCGTAAACTGAATACCGAGGACACCGTGCAGGAGTGGGTGGATAAAATCCGCAAACAGGTTGCACCGTTCCTCGATTTCGACTGTGGCGACAACTCGGCGATTGCTGCGAACAACTACGACTGGTTTGGCGGTATGAACGTACTGACTTTCCTGCGTGATATCGGCAAACACTTCTCCGTTAACCAGATGATCAACAAAGAAGCGGTTAAGCAGCGTCTGAACCGTGACGATCAGGGGATCTCCTTTACCGAGTTTTCTTACAACCTGCTGCAGGGTTATGACTTTGCCTGCCTGAACAAACTGCACGGCGTGGCACTGCAGATTGGTGGTTCTGACCAGTGGGGTAACATTACTTCGGGTATCGATTTAACCCGTCGTTTGCACCAGAATCAGGTGTTTGGTCTGACCGTTCCGCTGATCACTAAAGCTGATGGCACCAAATTCGGTAAGACGGAAGGCGGCGCAGTGTGGCTGGATCCGAAGAAAACCAGTCCGTACAAATTCTACCAGTTCTGGATCAACACCGCCGATGCGGACGTTTATCGCTTCCTGAAATTCTTCACTTTCATGGACATTGAAGAAATCAATGCGCTGGAAGAAGAAGATAAAAACAGCGGTAAAGCGCCGCGTGCCCAGTATGTTCTGGCCGAACAGGTTACGCGTCTGGTTCACGGTGAAGAAGGTCTGGTCGCGGCAAAACGCATTACCGAAAGCTTGTTCAACGGCAATCTCAGCGATTTGAGTGAAGCAGATTTCGAACAGCTGGCGCAGGATGGCGTGCCGATGATCGAGATGGACAAAGGTGCCGATTTGATGCAGGCGCTGGTGGACTCCGAGCTGCAACCTTCTCGCGGTCAGGCACGTAAGACTATTGCGTCAAACGCGGTAACCATCAACGGTGAGAAGCAGTCCGATCCGGAATATTTCTTCCAGGATAATGATATCCTGTTCGGGCGCTATACCTTACTGCGTCGTGGCAAGAAGAACTATTGTCTGATTTGCTGGAAGTAAGATTGAGTTAGCAGGGGCGTGGGAAACTACGCCCCTTTATTTTTTCAGGGTTGTGGTAAGTAAAATGAAGAATATCCTCGCCATCCAGTCCCACGTTGTTTTTGGTCATGCGGGCAACAGTGCAGCAGAATTTCCGATGCGTCGTCTTGGCGCAAATGTCTGGCCGCTGAATACCGTTCAGTTTTCAAACCACACGCAGTATGGCAAATGGACCGGTTGCGTTATGCCGCCGAGCCACCTGACTGAAATTGTTCAGGGCATTGCTGATATTGATAAACTCCAGACCTGTGACGCAGTACTGAGCGGCTATCTTGGTTCAGCAGAACAGGGCGAGCATATTCTGGGTATTGTTCGCAAGGTAAAAGCGGCAAACCCGCAGGCAAAATACTTTTGCGATCCGGTGATGGGACACCCTGAAAAGGGGTGTATTGTCGCACCCGGAGTGGCGGAATTTCATGTACGCCATGCGCTCCCGGCTAGTGACATTATTGCCCCGAATCTGGTTGAACTCGAAATTCTGTGCGAGCATGAGGTGAACAATGTCGACGAGGCCGTTGCAGCAGCGCGTGAACTGATCGCTCAGGGACCTGAAATTGTACTGGTGAAGCATCTGGCACGCGCAGGCATCAGCACCGACCGTTTCGAAATGCTGCTGGTCACCGCTGAACAGGCGTGGCATATCAGTCGTCCGTTAGTCGATTTTGGCGCACGTCAACCGGTTGGTGTGGGTGATGTGACGAGTGGCTTGTTGCTGGTGAAACTGCTGCAGGGCGCATCTTTACAACAGGCGCTTGAGCATGTGACTGCGGCGGTGTACGAAGTGATGATCACTACCAAAGAGATGCACGAGTATGAGCTGCAGGTCGTGGCCGCGCAGGACCGTATCGCCAAGCCTGAACACTACTTTAGCGCAACTCAGCTGTAATCGATGCCCGATGGCGCTCACGCTTATCGGGCATATTTTTAGCTGTAGGCCGGGTATGTGCAAGTGCCACCCGGCAACAACAATTAATTTAAGCCTTCTGCTTTCAGCGCGGCGGCAACCGCCGGGCGTTCAGCCATTCGCGCCATATAGGCATCAATATTACTTAATCCTGCCATATTCAGCTTAACCGCATAGGCCCAACGCAGTACGGTAAACAGATAGGCATCGGCGATGCTGAAGCGCGGGCCGCAGATCCATTGGTTATCTTTCAGCGAGTCGTTCACATACTGCATTTTTTTCTCCAGCAGCGCACGAACGGTTGGCTTAAAGTCTTCCGGCGTATCGGGACGGAACAGTGGCGTAAAGCCTTTATGCAGTTCAGTCGCAATGTAGTTAAGCCATTCGATGGTTTTGTAACGGGAGAGGCTGCTGGTAGGGGCAAGGAGCTGGCGGTCTGGCACGCTGTCCGCCAGGTATTGCATGATGGCGACACCTTCGGTAAGTAGCGTACCGTCATCCAGCAGCAGTGCAGGAACTTGCCCTTTTGGGTTTACCGCGAAAAAATCATCGCCATTTTCCAGACGTTTCTTCATCAGATCAACACCATCCAGCGTGAAATCTTTACCGCTCTCACGAAGTGTGATGTGGGAAGCGAGAGAACAAGCGCCCGGTTTGTAGAACAGTTTCATCGGTAACTCCTTTTGGCTGAGGTATATCGTATGGTAGTGCTACCTCAGGCAAAAAAAAAGCCGCTAACAACAGTTAGCGGCCTGAAAATGAGTTTCCCTGAGAATTACGCTGTCGCGGCCTTAGAGGCTTTCTCATTGACGTCATCGTCCTGAGTCATACGGTTCAGTTTCGGAGCCGTCAGCAGCATCAGAACAGCGATAACAGCCGTTGCGACACCAATCTGCAGGAACACACGACCGTAGACTTCAAGGGACATCAGCGGGTCAGTCACGTTCTCTGGTACAGCCATCATGTTAGCGACGTAGCCACCGATGATGTTTGCACCGGCAGTGGTCAGGAACCAGCTACCCATGATGAAGCCCATCAGGCGTTGTGGAACTAACTGTGCCACCATTGCCAGACCCAGACCGGAGATCATCAGCTCACCGATACTTTGCAGACCGTAGCAGATAATCAGCCAGTTAACGGAAACGATGCCCGCATCGGTAGCGAATTTCGCGCCCAGTGGCAGGATCAGGAACGCACCGGAACACAGCACCATACCAATCGCAAACTTGGTCGGCATTGGCAGGGTATCGCCCATCTTGTTATAGATAGCAGCGAGGATTGGGCTACCAATGATGATCCAGAACGGGTTCAGCGCCTGGTACTGTTCAGGTTCAAAAGCAATGCCAAGAATAGAGTGCTCAACGTTACGAATCGCAAAGAAGTTCAGCGAAGTCGGCATCTGGCTGTACAGCACGAAGAAGATAATCGCTTCCAGCATCAGGATGAAGGCGACGATCATTTTACGACGCGCAGCACCGTGCATGGTGAAGGCTTCTTTACCGAAGATGAACACGATACCCAGCGCAATGACGCCCAGAACCATACGTGCGATCTGCTGGTTGTGCAGCAACCAGGTTGCAATCGCGATCAGTACTACAACGCCAGCAATGGTCAGCAGCAGGTTACGGAAGTTGATCGGTTCAAAGTCCGGTTTAGAACCGTACTGTTTAACCCAACGCTGGCAGAATGCGAAGTTAACAACGGTAATCAGCATACCCACGACGCTCAGAGCGAACGCGGTGCTCCAGCCGTAACGCGCAGCTAACCATGGCGTTGCCAGCATAGAGAAGAATGAACCGATGTTGACGGACATGTAGTACATGGTAAATGCACCATCAAGACGCGGGTCATCTTTGGCATAGCAGGTAGAGAGCAGGGAGGATGGGTTTGCTTTAAACAGGCCGTTACCGACCGCGATGGCCGCCATGCCCATATAAACGATACCCGCATCGTGACCGGACCATGCTACCAACGCATAACCGATGGCCAGCACAACGGCACCCAGCATAATGACACGTTTTGTTCCCAGAACTTTATCACCTAACCAGCCGCCAATGGCAACCAGACCGTACACCAGGGCGCTAAAGGACGAGAAAAGGGTGATGGAATCCGCTTCTGACATACCCAGCTGTTTAACCAGGTAGACGGCCATAATCCCTTGCAGGCCGTAATAACCAAAACGTTCCCACAGCTCAATAGAGAAAATGAGATAGAACGCTTTTGGTTGTTTGAAGGCGTTTAAACTTACGCTTTCTGTTGGTTTATTGTTTGCAGTAGACACTTTTACCTCTTTTTTTACATCCCATATCAACGGGGGTGTTCAGGTACGTGATGAGTCAAGTTCATCCGTCCGATTGTTATAGTGGGAGGGGAAACGGCAAGTAATGTTCACTATCTTGACCCTTCAGACAAGTGGTTTGTAATAATCTGTTACATATATCATGACTGGTGAAATCGTCGGGGCTGTGAAATGTTATCTAGCGTTAAATTTCTTCATTTCTAAAATGGCAGATTTTTACACTGTTTAATCACTGCCAGAACCGCAATGTGGCGATATGTTCTGCTATTTAAGGTTGAATCCAGTGATATAGGCCATTATCTGAAAAATAGGCAGTGTAATGTTTTGTTTAGAAACTGTGCGGTTGGGTCATCTAATTGTCACCTTAACTAAAAAATAAAAATTTATTAACATTGTGTTGGCTGGATGATCTGGATCACGTATAGATAGAAATTTCTTTTGCTAAAAAAACGATTAACCTGCTCAGGTGTTAATTAACAAGAATATTGCATTAGATATGAGCAATTGGATGGCATCATTGTCGGGAAAATAAACGCTGGGGAGTGCATAACTAATCGTTATGTATGTAAGGGGCGAGGAGGATGCCCCGGCAGCATTAGATATCGACTTTCTCTTTGAATTCGCAGAGATCTTCAATAATACAGGAACCACAGCGCGGCTTTCTGGCGATGCAGGTGTAGCGGCCATGAAGAATTAACCAGTGATGGCAATCGACTTTAAATTCACTGGGTACGACTTTCAGCAGCTTCTCTTCAACCTGCTCGACGTTTTTACCCGGGGCGAATTGCGTGCGATTACAGACACGAAAAATGTGGGTATCTACAGCGATAGTGGGCCAACCAAAGGCGGTATTTAACACCACATTAGCCGTCTTTCGCCCAACGCCGGGGAGAGCTTCTAACGCCGCACGGTCTTCTGGCACTTCACCATTATGTTGTTCCAGCAGAATGCGGCAGGTTTTAATTACGTTTTCTGCTTTGCTGTTAAACAATCCGATTGTCTTGATGTAGGACTTAACACCTTCAACACCGAGCTCCAGCATCGCAGCCGGCGTATTGGCGACGGGGTATAGCTTAGCTGTCGCTTTATTGACGCTGACATCGGTCGCTTGTGCGGAGAGCAAGACCGAAATCAACAGTTCAAACGGCGATGTAAAATTGAGCTCGGTTGTCGGATGCGGGTTGTTATCCCGCAGACGCGTCAGTATTTCCAGACGTTTTGCTTTGTTCATTACGCATTCCCTGTTTCACCCGCGGGACTGTCCACGACAGCCGCCTCGGCACGACGTTTCTTCATTTTCTCATCAATCAGATACTTCACTGCCAGCATCAGACCCAGGCCAATAAACGCGCCCGGTGGCAGCATGGCCAGCAGAAACGGCGTATCAGTATGGAAGATCTCAACGCGCAAGACTTTGGCCCAGCTACCCAACAAACCGTCTGCACCATCAAACAGTGTACCGTTACCAATTATTTCACGCAGCGAGCCCAGAACAAACATGGCACCTGTTGCGCCCATGCCGATGGAGAAACCATCAAGTGCGGATAACGCAGGGCCCTTTTTGGCGGCGAAGGCTTCTGCACGACCAACAACAATGCAGTTGGTTACAATCAGCGGGATGAAGATGCCCAGAGACTGATACAGGCCGAAGGCGTAGGCATTGATCAACATCTGTACCGCACTCACCACGGAGGCGATAATCATGACATAAATCGGAATACGAATTTCTGGCGGTGTCCAGCGGCGAAGGGCTGAAATCGTCAGGTTGGTCAGCGTCAGGACGAGCGTAGTCGCAAGTCCAAGACCCAGCGCGTTAGTGGCGGTAGAAGTGACGGCCAACAGCGGACACATCCCGAGTAGTTGCACAAGCGCGGAGTTATTTTTCCATAACCCCTGGACAATCACGTCTTTAATTTCGCTCATGGTTATTCTCCACAGGCGCTAAGTTGAGGGGGTTGCGCAGGCAGCGTCTGCGCATACAGGCCGGCACGTTTAACCGCGTTAACCACCGCACGTGGTGTAATGGTTGCGCCAGTAAACTGGTCAAAGTCGCCGCCATCTTTTTTCACTGCCCAGTGAGAGGTGTTATCCGCAGAAATTGTTTTACCGCTAAAATGGGTGATCCAGTCGGACAGTCGCAGTTCGATTTTATCGCCCAGCCCAGGCGTTTCATGGTGTTCGGTAACCCGCGTACCCAACACGGTACCCGTGAAATCGACACCCACCAGCAGTTGAATCGCCCCGGAATAACCATCTGGCGCCGTAGCTTCAAGAATCGCAGCAACAGGACGATCGTCCTGGCGGGCAATATATACACGGTGCGTACCTTTGCCTAACGCTGGCGCATTGACCAGATAACAACTTTCAGACAAGTTATTATTGTAGCGATCGCCAGGCAGAACCTGATCGAACAGCGTTTTTTGCTGTATCGCGGCCTGTTCATCAATGGTTGACTTGGTTAATTGATTGATTGCTGCGGTTAACCCCGTTGAGCCCGCAGCAAACAGCGCCAGTGTAATACCGTGTTTACGAATCGTTTTCAGCATATCTAGTCCTTAGCGATGTCCGTACACGCGAGGGCGGGTGTAATAATCAATCAGGGGAACCGTGATATTTGCCAGCAACACGGCAAAAGCCACGCCATCAGGATAACCACCAAAACTGCGTATTAACCACACTAACAGGCCCGCAAGTGCGCCAAAAATCAGACGACCACGGTTGGTTGTTGATGCCGTAACGGGATCGGTAAGAATAAAGAACGCACCTAACATCGTCGCGCCGGAAAGCAAGTGCAACTGAGGCGATGCCAGTGAGTCTGGCGAAAAAATCCAACCTAAAGTGGCGCAAACAGCGAGCGACAGCAGGAAGCTAACCGGGATATGCCAGCGAATCGCTTTTTGCCATAACAGCACGATACCACCAACAAGCCAGGCAAGGTTCACCCACTGCCAGCCAGCGCCTGCCAGCATGCCGCTGTAGATCGGGTATTGCATCACCTGCTCAATGGTACGTCCGGCATGCAGGGATGTCTTAAAGGTATCAAGAGGCGTTGCCTGACTGATACCATCGATACCCATACGCAGCGAATTCATATCCCCGCCGCTGGCGGTATGCCCGCTAAAGATAACGTTAAGGGCGTCAAAGAAACCAGGCACCGTGGCCGCAATTTCATGCGGCGGCAGCCAACTGGTCATCTGTACCGGAAATGAGATGAGCAGCACGACATAGCCAATCATGGCAGGGTTAAACGGGTTCTGCCCGAGCCCGCCATACAGCTGTTTCGCAATGATAACCGCAAATACCGTGCCTAATACCACCATCCACCAGGGGGCGAGGGGCGGAATACTGACGGCCAAAAGCAACCCGGTAAGTAACGCCGAGTTGTCTTTTAAAATTGCAACAATGGGTTGTTTACGCAGTTTAAGCACACCCGCTTCGGCAGCAATAGCGCTGATGGCAGCGAGAACGATCTGGAACAACGTGCCCCAGCCGAAGAACCACAGCTGAGCGGCGATCCCCGGCAATGCAGCAAGTAACACCAGCATCATGATACGCGATGTCTGGCGCTGGTTATGGGTATAAGGGGAGCTTGCTATTCTGAATACCATTTATTCCTCGTTTACAACCTGCTGCTGTGCGGCTTTCTTTGCCTGAGCGCGTGCGATGGCGGCCGCGACGGCGGCTTTACGTGGATCAACCGGCTCGGCTGTTTCGGCTACCGCCTGCTGCTCTAGCTTGCGGGCTTTGGCGCGGGCGATTGCCGCTTCCACGGCAGCTTTACGCGGATCAACCGGTTCGGTTGTTTCTGTTACCGCCTGCTGCTCGAGCTTGCGGGCTTTGGCGCGGGCGATTGCCGCTTCCACGGCAGCTTTGCGCGGATCAACTGGTTCGGCCGTTTCCGTTACCGCTTCTTGCTCAAGCTTGCGGGCCTTGGCGCGGGCGATTGCCGCTTCCACGGCAGCTTTACGCGGATCAACCGGTTCGGCCGTTTCCGTTACCGCTTCTTGCTCAAGCTTGCGGGCTTTGGCGCGGGCAATTGCCGCTTCCACGGCAGCTTTACGCGGGTCTGTACCCGTGCTGCTGCCTTCACTTTGCGGCGGATTTTCCTTACGGGAAGCACGAGCTTGCGCCTTACGCGCCTCGCGTGCGGCAATCACGGCGCTATTGTCAGGTTTTTCACCTGCCTGAATGACCACCGGTTGCAGCGCCTGAGCCTGCTTTTCTTTTACGCGAGCCAGCGCGGCGGCAATGGCATCATGATCTTTGGCCGCCGGCTGAGCAGCGGCGCTCTTATGGCGTTCAAGACGTGCCGCTTTTTCACGTTCAAGGCGCGCCTGTCGGGCTTCAAACCGAGCTTTTGCTTCTGCGGCGCGCTTTTCTTCCTGACTAATGGCGTAAATCTCGGCTTTTTCCTGACGGAAATACTGTACCAGTGGAATATTGCTTGGGCATACCCAGGCGCAGGCACCGCATTCAATACAGTCGGCGATATTGTGGGCCGTCGCTTTGTCGTGCTGTTGCCCTTTACTGAACCAGTAAAGCTGTTGTGGCAGGAGATCGGCCGGACAGGCATCGGCGCATGCGCTACAGCGAATGCAGCCTTTCTCTTCTGGCGTTTCACCCATTTCACTGGCAGAGGGGGCCAGAAGACAGTTGGTTATCTTCACCACCGGGACATCCAGCCACGGCAGCGTAAAGCCCATAAGCGGCCCGCCCATAATCACCATCTGGTCGGCGGAAGGGCAGAAACCCGCGTCGTTGAGCAGATGACGAACAGGCGTACCTAAACGCGCCCAAACGTTGCCCGGACGACTGACTGCTTCACCGGTTAGCGTCACGACACGCTCGGTGATCGGCTCTCCGTCGATTACTGCACGTTTAATTGCATAGGCGGTTCCGACGTTTTGCATCAATACGCCGATATCAGAGGAGCGTCCACCGTGGGGAACCTGCTTGCCGGTCAGGATTTGTGTTAACTGCTTGGCCCCGCCGGACGGGTACTTGGTGGGGATCACGCGTAGGCTAATGTCGTGTGAATCAGCCAGCACCGCGCGCAGCATAGATATTGCCTGCGGTTTGTTATCTTCGATACCAAGGAGGATCTCGCGTGGCTGAAGAATGTGCGCCAGGATGCGGATACCTTCGACGACCTGAGCGGCACAGTCCTGCATCAGGCGGTCATCTGCCGTAATGTACGGCTCGCATTCGGCGGCGTTAATGATCAGCGTTTCAATTTTATCTCCGCCGCCCTGCAGTTTAACGCCGGTGGGAAAACCTGCGCCACCCAGCCCGGCGACGCCGTACTGATGAATACGCGCAATCAGCTCTTCCCGGCTGTGGGAGCGATAATCGGTCCAGCCGTCTCGCTCAATCCAGCGATCTTCGCCATCGGCGTCTATGATGACGCTCAACTCAGCCAGTGCTGAAGGATGCGCGGTGGAGTGCGGGGCAATGGCAACAACGGTGCCTGATGTTGGCGCATGGACTGGAAGCATTTTGCCACGTCCGCGGGTTAAGGCCTGACCACGCAGCACGGTGTCACCCACGTTTACGCACAGCTCACCCTCCGCACCAATATGTTGTTTCAGCGGAATAACGAAACGCGGCGCCAGCGGAACCTGTCGCAACGGCGTTCCGTTTGACTGGGTTTTCATTTCTGGTGGATGAATGCCGCCATCAAAGTCCCAGATTTTATTTTTTCTGAATGCAGAGAATAACTTAAACATGTTGTTCCACGGGAATGATGCGCACAGGGATGGTGTTTAAATCCCATTTCCAGCTATCGGGTGTCTCGGCTACCGGGCGTAATTCAATACATTGCGTCGGGCACGGGTCAACGCACAGGTTGCACCCGGTGCAGAGATCGCTCATTACCGTGTGCATGGCGCGGGTCGCGCCCACGATGGCATCGACCGGGCAGGCCTGAATACACTTAGTGCACCCAATACAGTTATTTTCATCAATGACCGCCAGCATTCGCACCGGCGTAACGTCTTGTTCATCGCCATCAATAGGCTGCGGATCGACATTCAGCAGGGCGGCAATTTTTAACATCACCGCTTCGCCGCCGGGGGCGCAACGGTTAATTTTTTCACCCTGAGACCCGATCGCTTCAGCATAAGGATGACAGCCCGGATAGCCGCACTGGCCACACTGGCTTTGCGGGAGAATTTCATCAATTTTCTCCACGACCGGATCATCTTCAACGGCAAAACGTCGTGAGGCGTACCCCAAAATAGCGCCGAACGCCAGACCCAGTAGACTCACTGCGGCAACGGCAATCCAGATAGCATTCATTACAACTTCACCAAACCACTAAAGCCCATAAAGGCCAATGACATTAAACCAGCGGTAATCAGCGCAATTGCATTGCCGCGAAACGGCGCTGGGACGTCCGCCACGGCGAGGCGTTCGCGGATCGCGGCGAACAGTACCATCACCAGCGAGAAGCCGACGGCGGCGGAAAAACCGTATAGCGCCGACTGTAAAAAGTTATGGCCGAGGTTGATGTTCAGTAGCGCCACACCTAACACTGCGCAGTTAGTGGTGATCAGCGGTAGAAAGATCCCCAGCAGGCGGTACAGCGCAGGGCTGGTTTTGCGCACAACCATTTCGGTAAACTGCACGACGACGGCGATAACCAGAATAAAAGCCAGCGTGCGCAGATAGATGAGATTGAGCGGAATTAGGATCCAGGTATCAATCAGCCAAGCGCAGATGGATGCCAGTGTCATGACAAACGTCGTGGCAAGGCCCATACCCATTGCGGTTTCCAGTTTTTTGGAAACGCCCATAAACGGGCAAAGGCCCAGAAACTTCACCAGTACAAAGTTATTGACCAGTACAGTTCCGACAAACAGCAGCAGGTAATCAGTCATTTTTCGGCCTGAAATAAAAAGCCGCCTATTATCTGACAATCTTCAACAGGCGACAACAGGTTAACTGTAGGGTTATTACGGGTTCACAAACGTTGATTTAACGCGCTGCGATCGTTTGAAGTAGGGCACCAACAGTGCTGCAGCCAGTAATGGGAACAGCAGTTGGCGCACGGCAAAAGCGTCTGGGACGGGTGAAAACGCAAACGCTTTAATCGCCAGCAACACGGAGATCAGCAGCCACAGAATATAATGCTTAGGTACACAGGCTCTGCGTTTGAAAAACGCAATCGTCAGCCACAGTGTGTAATACCACATGGCGATCGCGGTAACAAAGGAGACACCCCATAACAGCAAATTTGCCGTACTTTGCTCACCCAGCGTTTTGAAGGTTTGCGGTGTAGCCAGCGCAGTGACATAAAGTAATAACGCCAGCGAAGCGCTCAACAACGCGACTAACAGCCAGGCCAGTGGCCCAAGTAGCCAGCCTCCGATACGTTGTGCCGGTGTCGTAGTCATCTCTTCTCCAGGTTTACGCGCGCAATCAATCATGCCATTCATTTTGGGGCAATTATTATAAAGCTTTTAACGTTGAGCGCTACTTTCTTCTTTATTGCACGTAATGCCAGACTGATTTAGGTACCTGACCAACATCAAACAGACGACCTCCGGAGATAAGCTCCGCACGGCGATGGTCTGCGGCACGGTACATATTGATAATGTCGTTATCATCGGTGAGCGTGTAGTTAAGATGGTCGAACAGTTTTTCCAGACTTTCGAGCGAACTGATTTTGCGGAATTTTAATAAGTAATCCTGAACGGTCATAAATGCAGATCCATATTAATAAAATAATACCAACGGAGTAGAAAATATAAAAATAAACAACGAGCACAGGTAAAAGCGCATTTACGTGCAAATGTAAGAAGAGTGTTCATACCTGTGAAAAATCAGGCGCTATGCGCGTCTTGAGCAAGGGTAACGCGCTTAGCGATCGCTGGCAATATGCAGCGGAGCGGGACGCGGCATAATTCGCTTTTTTTGACAGAAAGCGATCTTTTACCGGCAGACCCTGCAACTACCAATGTTAATTGCCGGGCAATAAAAGGCTGCGGATGCTTATTTCTTCTGCACTGCCGCAACGGGCTCTGGTGGCTGGTAATTGTCAATATGATTGGCAACACCCAGCAGGATCACGGAGACGGCGAGAACAATCCAACCTGTTAATTCAATAAGACGATTCATTACTGATGACATTTGCTTTGATTTATCCATAAACACAGGCTGCAAATGTTACTAATCTCTCATTAATACAGCAAGATGATTGGGAACGATTTCTACCTCTTTTTCGCTGCAAGTTAAGCATAAGTGGCATATGTTTGACTTAAGTTAAAAAACAACCTTTGTAGCGCAAAGGTTATTAAACTATTGAGACGTTGCAAGGTATGGTGTGAAATAGGTCAGTCCTGAATTGAGAGGCAATAACATGAGTGACAACATCCGCGTTGGGCTAATTGGCTACGGTTATGCCAGCAAAACCTTCCATGCCCCACTGATTGTGGGCACGCCGGGTCTGGAACTGGCTGCAGTGTCCAGTAGTGATGAAGCAAAAGTGAAAGCAGACTGGCCGACGGTGGCGGTTGTTGCTGAGCCTAAGCATCTTTTTAACGATCCAAATATCGACCTGATTGTGATCCCCACGCCAAACGACACGCACTTTCCGTTAGCGAAAGCAGCGTTGGAAGCGGGCAAACATGTGGTTGTTGATAAGCCCTTTACCGTGACACTGTCACAAGCTCGTGAGTTGGATGCGCTGGCACGTAGCCTGGGGCGTGTGTTGTCTGTATTCCATAACCGTCGCTGGGACAGTGATTTTCTGACGCTGAAAGCTCTGCTGGCGGATGGTGTTTTAGGTGAGGTAGCGTATTTCGAATCCCATTTCGATCGTTTCCGCCCACAGGTTCGTGACCGTTGGCGTGAACAGGGCGGTCCGGGAAGCGGTATCTGGTACGATTTAGCACCGCATCTTTTGGATCAGGCGATTAATCTGTTTGGTTTGCCCGTCAGCCTGACGGTAGACCTGGCCCAGCTGCGTCCGGGCGCGCAGGCGACGGATTACTTCCATGCCATCCTGACGTATCCGCAGCGTCGTGTGATCCTGCATGGCACCATGCTTGCTGCCGCAGAATCGGCCCGTTATATTGTGCATGGATCGCGTGGCAGCTATGTGAAGTATGGTCTTGACCCGCAGGAAGAGCGCCTGAAAAATGGCGAGCGCCTGCCTCAGGAAGACTGGGGTTATGATATGCGCGATGGCGTATTGACGCGAGTCGAAGGCGAAGAGCAGGTTGAAGAAACCTGGCTGACCGTACCGGGCAACTATCCGGCGTACTATGCTGGCATTCGGGATGCGCTAAACGGCAACGGTGAAAACCCGGTACCGGCGAGACAGGCTATCCAAATTATGGAGCTGATTGAGCTGGGTATAGAATCTGCGAAACATCGTTCGACGCTGTGCCTTGCCTGATTAGGTAAATGGCGCAAGGCGATACTTTCCTGGCATCGTATCCGGCCTACAATGAAAACCAACGTAGGCCGGACAAGCGTTAGCGCCATCCGGCACTTTACCTGTTACGCTGCGGCGACTTTCTCGCGCAAGGCTCGTTTTTCCTCGTTACTCAGGAATGCCATTTCCAGACCGTTGATTTGGGCCTGACGGATCTGTTCGCGCGTTAGGCCTGCAGCTGGTGCGGCAATGGTGTACTCGTGAATAATATCCACACCCTGAACAGCCGGGTCGTCCGTATTCAAACTGGCGATAACGCCATGCTCAAGGAACGTTTTCAGCGGATGGTTCGCTAGTGAGGCAACGGTGCTGGTCTGTATGTTTGATGTCAGGCAGGATTCGATGCCGATACGGTGCTCGGCGAGGTAATCCATCAACGCACGATCTTCAATGGCTTTAACGCCGTGACCAATACGCTCAGCGCCTAGCTCTTTAATGGCCTGCCAGATGCTTTCTGGTCCCGCGGCTTCGCCCGCATGTACGGTGATATGCCAGCCGGCATCGCGTGCCTGGTTGAAGTGAGACAGGAACAGGCTGCCCGGGAACCCCAGTTCGTCACCGGCCAGATCCAGCGCCGTAATATGGTCTCGGTGGGCTAACAGCGCATCCAGTTCCTGCAGACAGGCGGCTTCGCCGAAAGTACGGCTCATAATGCCAATTAAGCGTGCTTCGACGCCAAAGGTCTTGCAGCCCTCGCGTACGCCTGCGATGACGGCTTCAACCACACCTGCAACCGGGAGCTGATGCGCCATCGCCATGTAACCTGGGGAAAAACGCAGTTCAACATAGTGCAGGCCGTTACGTGCTGCATCCTCAATATTTTCAAATGCCACGCGACGACACGCATCCAGCGAGGCCAGTACCTTCACGCCCCAGTCGAGCTTGGATAAAAAACTCACTAAATCTGGCTCAGTTGATGTGACTTGCACATGAGGGATCAGCGTTTCCAACGTTTGTGCCGGAAGCGTTAAGTTGAACTGACGGCCCAGATCCAGGATCGTTTGTGCACGGATGTTACCATCAAGGTGGCGATGGACGTCGGTCAGGGGGAGGGAAGTATCAATCATGGTCGCACTCGTGTATTTAGGTAAAGTGCAGGCCATTATACAACAGAAAAATGTTCCTCTAAAAACTTTAAAAAAAGCAGTGCAGAGTTCGGGGTTATGGGGAAGCAAGCATCGCCAAATTGTTGACCATGCTGTTAGCGTACCAACAGAGTGGTGTTCCGACTCCCTGATCCTTGAGACCGTATCACGATGCTTTTGCCTTGCGGTGGTAAGACGGGCGTAAAGTAAGCAATAACGCATTTCCTGCAGCATGTGTGTAATAAAATGATTTTAATTTAAGATTATTTACCTCGTTTTTATTTAATTACTGTCTGTCAGTGTTATTTCATTCGGATATTTATTGAATAACATTGCTAATAGCGAAAAATGGACACTTTCCAGTTTATGAATGTGCTGCAAGGTATGTTATAAAAACACAATAACGACTGAGGGTATTAATAAAGTGAAAAGTGTAAAGTTAATTGTCAGTACAATGTTCTGTGGAAGTTTGCTGCTGGCAACTGTGCCTGCGCATGCGGCGTATAAAGCGGATGAAACGCATGTAATCCAGTTTAAGAAAGGTACCAGTGGCGCAGATATCAAGGGGACAATTACGGGTGATAAAACAAAAGATTATACGTTTGTCGCCAAAAAAGGGCAGACCATGCAAGCAGTTCTGAAAAGCGCCTGGCCTCATCCTTTCATGAGTATTATTGCACCGGGCGAACAATTCATTTTTGATGGCATGATGAGTGGTGACACTTATAAAAATACGCTGCCTGCCAGCGGTAAGTATACCATCAAAATATATCAAAAAGGCGCGGCGAAGGATGAGGGGAAAACCAACGCATTCCAGCTGCACATGAAAATTACCAACTGATCATGAGGAAAAGATCGCCCTGGTGGTGATCTTTTCCTTTGCTATTAAACTTCTTCGCCAGAATAAGCCACAACGCAATTACGGCCTCGGTTTTTTGCCATATACAGGGCGCGGTCTGCGCAATCAGCAAGTTGTTCGGGGGCTGAACGGTTATCAACCGAGGTTACGATACCCAGGCTGATGGTGATGATGCGTGGAAAATCACCTTTAGTCGTCGCCTGAGTTTGTTGTTCTACGTGTTTTCTGATTCGCTCTGCGATGTCAAATGCTGCATCAGCGTTAGTTTCAGGTAGCAAAATAGCAAACTCTTCTCCGCCAATGCGTGCTACGATGTCGTTACGCCGACTCAGTCGCTGCATAATTTCTGACAGTTTAATTATCACTCTGTCACCCTGTAAATGTCCCCAGGTGTCATTGACCGACTTAAAGAAATCAATGTCGCAAAAGACAATGCTCAGGGGTTTATGGGGCGCTGTCATTTTAATCTCATTGCTGAGTGCGTTATAAAAATAGCCACGGTTGAAAAGTCGGGTCATCGGGTCGCGGACTGAATTTTCATAGGATAATTCATAGGCCTGACGTGAGGCTTTGTAGCGCTTGAAAATATCAGACATGAGCACGATCATCACGGCCATTGCGCTAAGGCACTCCAGGCCTCTGGCGAGATACCATCCAGCGGAGTCTATATGTGTGTACTTCAGCATAATGATGACACTTAACAGATTGCTCAGAGCAACCAGTGACATACTTACCCAAAACTGTGTTTTTAGCCGGGTTAATTTTGCCCCTAATAAAACAATACAGGTCCACAAGATAATGAGGACATAAATAAAGCTACCACGCCAGGGTCTAAGCCATTCAAACGTTTCTGTGTCAACCAACTGAAACGATATTGGCGTAATACGGATGGAGTAGAGGATAGCCATTACCAGATGCAACATGCACCATAAATAAGTGGCGTAAATAACTGTTTTACCATGTTTTTCTTTTTTATTTTTAAACGTATATAAATAGTATGTTGCAAAAAACAACCCCGTAATTAACATGTTCCTCATAAAGTATAAAACAGCAATGTCATTGTAGATGACACCAGGAAGGCCGTTTTTATAAAAATAAATATAGAGCGCAAGAAATAAGAAAACCCCCGAGAAATAAAACGCGCAGGCCAGGGGTAAAAGATATTTTTTGCGCCGATAACTCATGTAATTCATCGTCATAAAGCACCCCGTCTGAATGTGCAATACACCAGCAAAGGTTGCAATAACCGGGTAAAAAGAGAGGCTATAACGCTGATTACTAAAAGGGATATACCAAAGAAAAATGGATGTCGTTAGGGACAGGAGTAAAAAAAAAGTTAAATTCTTTTTGTGAATGTTTATTTGTGTTGTATTCATGATTTTTATGTATATAAAACAGCGCTATATTTCGGCTATCTTCTCAGCTTTGTATTTTGTCTTTTTGATTTTTATTGCTGTTGATTTTGACTGGCAGGAAAAGTCAGGGAGGAATTGGTATTAAAAAAACGATAAAAAACAGATTTGTTTTTTTATATAAGGAGTTGCGCAATGAGTTCTTCATTGCGCAAGACTATTTAACGTATTGTGCGGATGGCGTTAATCAACCCCTTAACGCCTTTTTCAAGTTTGGAACGTGGACATCCGGCATTGAGGCGCACAAAACCGCGTCCTTCTTCTCCGTATGTGTATCCGGGCATGATGGCGACTTTCTGCTGATGGATGAGTGCTTCCTGCAGTGCGTGGTCATCAAGGTTGAGTGGACGCAAGTCAATCCATGCCAGATAGGTGGATTGCGGAACCTGCCAGTTCAGTTCGGGGAATGCGTTATTCAGCTCGTGCGCGATGTAATCCAGGTTACTGGCAAGATAATCCCGCAGCGCATCAAGCCAGCTAGCGCCCTGTTGGTAGGCTGCGATATGTGCGCTAAGCGCGAGCACTGCAGGTGAGGAAAGACCATCCCGACCCTTTAACGCACTGAGGTAATCGTTGCGACTCTGCTCATCCTCAATAATCCCGTAAGCCCCGGTTAATGCCGGAATATTGAAGCTCTTTGAACCGGAGGTGAACAGCGCCCAACTGTCGCGCGCGACGTTACTCCACGGGATGTGTGGCTGGTCTGCCCATACCATATCCATATGGATCTCATCAGAGATGACTTTTACACCGTGGCGCTGACACAGCTCCGCCATGGTTTCCAGTTCATCGCGCGTCCACACCTTACCGGTTGGGTTGTGCGGGCTGCAAAGCAGGAGAATTTTGCTTTCAGGCCGGGACAGGGCTTTCTCTAGTGCAACCATGTCGCAAAACCAGCCGTCAGCGCGTTTTTCAAGTCCGACAGCGCATACCTGGCGCTGATTACCTTCAATCGCTTTGTAAAACGCGTCGTAAGCCGGCGTATGAATAACCACCGCATCACCCGCAGAAGACCACTGGCGGATTAGCTCCGATACCATATAGATGACCGAGGGGCCATAAACCAGCGACTCAGGATCGATTTGGGTATTATGACGCGATAGAAACCAGTGGCTAATCGCCGCCAGAAATTCATCATTTTTCCAGCGACTGTAACCCAACACGCCATGTGACAGGCGCTGAGTCAGCGCCTCCAGAATGCAGGGGGCGGTGGCAAAATCCATATCGGAGATGGTGAACGGCAGAAGGTCGGCTGAACCAAAACGGTCGGCAACGTAATCCCACTGAGTACACCAGGTACCATGCCTGTCCACAACCTTTGAAAAATCAAACATATTGTTGTCCTTAAGCCTGTACGGTGTTCATCAGAACTGCGATCTCATCTTTCACTGACTGGACCTGCGGACCAATAACAACCTGAAGATTATGCTGATTGAGTTGCACTACGCCAATGGCGCGATTGTCCTTCAGTGCCTGTACGTTCACAAGCGACATATCCTTTACTGACAAGCGCAGACGGGTAATGCAGTTATCAAGGCTGACAATGTTTTCCGCACCGCCCAGCGCCGCCAGAATGGCAGGGACGTTGTAACCGGATTTACCCGGTGCTCCCGCCATGACTTTATCGATATTGCTGGCAATTTCGACGTCCCGACCCGGGGTCTTCAGATTGAAGCGTGTGATGGCGAAACGGAAGATCACGTAGTACACCGCGAACCAGATCGCAGCCACGACAGGAACCAAATACCACTTGGTAGAGAGTCCGTGCAGGATGCCGAATACAACAAAGTCAATCAGGTTACCGTCCGTGTTGCCGATGGTGACGCCTAACACCGCCATCACGGTGAAACCAAGACCGGTCAGCAGGGCGTGGATTACATACAAAACAGGGGCAACGAACAGGAATAAGAACTCGAGTGGTTCGGTTGTACCGCCGATCACGCAGGCAATGAGACCAGAAATTAACAGCCCTTTAATTTTATGACGATTTTCAGGGCGAGCACAGTGGTACATAGCGAGCGCTGCCCCCGGCAAACCACCGAGGAACGCCGGCATTTTACCCTGCGACAGGAAGCGGGTTGCGCTTTCAGAGAAACCTTGTGTTGTCGGGCAGCTCAGTTGAGCCTGGAAAATAGTTAGTGCGCCGCTCACGCTGTGACCGCAGACTTCCTGCGTGCCGCCAGCTTCGGTGAAGCGAATGAGCGCCACCAGAATATGATGCAGACCAAACGGTAGCAGCAGACGTTCACCGGTACCAAACAGCATTGGACCAAATTCGCCCGCGCTGTTGATGATGTGGCCGAGCCCATTAATGCCCATGGCGAAAACCGGCCAAACCAGGGGAATGACCAGGCCGACCAGTCCCATCACCACCGAAGAGATAATTGGTACAAAACGGGTACCGCCGAAGAAGGCCAGTGCATCCGGCAGGCGAATGTTGTGGAAACGTTCATGCAGCATCCAGACGATGATCCCGGCAATAACAGCGCCGAGGATCCCGGTGTCGATCGACTGGATCCCCAGGATATTCTGCACGTTGTTGGCCTTCAGGATCGCGGCATCGGTGGTAGGCAAGATACCTTTCGCGGTTAACCAGAAGTTGACGGCAAGGTTCATCACCGCATAACCAACAAAACCGGCAAATGCCGCTACGCCTTTGTTCTCGCGGGCCAGGCCGAGAGGTATGGCAATACAGAACATCACCGGTAAGAAGCTAAACGCAAATGAGCCTACTTTGCTCATCCAGGTAAAAATAGCCTGCAGTACCGGATTACCCAATGCTGGAATCAGCGTTAAGACATCATGACTACTTAACGAGCTGCCGATCCCTAACATGATCCCGCAGAATGAGAGCAGAGCCACGGGCAGCATAAAGGTTTTGCCCAACTGCTGGAAAAATTCCCATAACGTAATTTTTGGTGTGGTTCTCGTCGTCATCAAACGACTCCTCGTAAAAGCTAGCTGACTAATGATGGCGAGAAGATAAAACGTTTTACCTAATTTTAGTGCGGTATAAATCACATTATCGAACGATAATAGGGCGTATAAATATAAGTGATTGATAAAACGTTTTATCCGTCACGTTATCAGGGAGTTTTCCGTTTTTATGGCTATAGCCAAAAAAATAACCATCCATGATGTTGCGCTGGCCGCGGGCGTTTCGGTTAGTACCGTCTCATTGGTGCTCAGTGGAAAAGGCCGTATTTCATCCGCGACCGGCGAACGGGTGAATGCCGCTATTGAGCAACTGGGGTTTGTGCGTAATCGCCAGGCATCAGCACTGCGTGGCGGCCAGAGCGGGGTAATTGGTTTGATCGTGCGCGACCTTTCCACCCCGTTTTACGCCGAGTTGACAGCGGGTCTGACGGAAGCATTAGAAGCGCAGGGGCGCATGGTTTTTTTATTACATGGTGGCAGAGATGGCGAACAGCTGGCGCAGCGTTTCGCTATGCTGCTTAATCAAGGGGTTGATGGTGTGGTGATCGCCGGGGCTGCCGGCAGTAGCGACGACCTACAACAACTGGCCGCCGATAAGGGGATTCCGGTAGTGTTTGCGTCTCGGGCCAGCTACCTGGATGACGTTGACACCGTCAGACCTGACAACATGCAGGCAGCGCAATTGCTGGTTGAACATCTGATACGCCATGGGCATCAGCGCATCGCGTGGTTGGGGGGGCAGAGTTCTTCATTGACCCGCGCAGAGCGTGTCGGCGGCTATTGTACGACGTTGCTAAAGTATGGTTTACCGTTTCATAGCGACTGGGTGCTGGAGTGCTCATCCAGCCAAAAGCAGGCCGCAGAGGAGGTGACCGCGCTGTTACGTCGTAACCCAACGATCAGCGCAGTGGTGTGCTACAACGAAACCATAGCCGTTGGCGCCTGGTTTGGCCTGATGAGAGCAGGGCGTCAGAGTGGTGAAATTGGCGTAGATCGCTACTTCGAACAGCAGATCTCGTTAGCCGGATTTGCCGATGTAGCGGAAAATGCACTGGACGATATCCCCATTATTTGGGCCTGCACGCCCGCGCGTGAAATGGGTTATACCCTTGCTGAGCGCATGCTACAGCGCATTGGGCACGATGATGGTCATTCGCGTAACTTAACGCTTTCCGCCCGTCTGGTGGTGGCAAAATAAAAAAGGCCCGATAAACACACGGTTATCGGGCCTGTTGTCACGTGTATTTACTGTTGCGGAATAGCCGGGGCATCCGGTTCGCCGAGAGAAGGCATACCGAACATGCCAACAAACTCATCCAGCGGCATTTTTTGTCCGTTTAACGTAACCTGGCCGTTTGCGTATTGCAGGCTGGAGCCGATGACGTTGTCCTGCATCGTTGTAATACGGAACATCTGACCCATTGCCGCCAGGCCATTCACCTGTTGCTTCGCCAGATCGGCCGCTTGCTCCTGCTGATAGCCTTCAATTTTGGCAATCTGCGTCATGAACTCAGTCGCCATATCAACCGGAATCGTCAGCTTAGCATCCAGTGATTTGACCGAACGATCCACTTCCTGAGCCAGCGTTTGTGGTTCCTCAGTATTTGCTGTCGGATCTTTTAGCAGCAGTGACAGATTAAATGCAGTTTCACCTTTTGCATTTTTCCAGCTCAGCGGGGCAATGGTGATAGCCGGCTCGCCTTTCATCAGAATCGGCAGCGCATTGAAGAAGGCTTCAGTGACTTTTTGCTGATAAAGCTCAGGATTTTGTACCACATCAATCTGCGCCATCAGTGCCTTGGTTTGGGCACTATATTGCTGACTGAACTGGTGTAGTGCTTCACCGTCAATCTGGCCAACTTTCAGCGTCAGTTTACCGCTACCCATATCCTGACCCTGTAATTTCAGACTGTTCAGCGTGTAATCCAGCTGGCTGTTGACAGTTTTACCGTCGTTGATCAGATCGGATTTACCATCAATACCCATGCCTTCCAGAACCGCCAACTCTTTACCTTCGACGGAAATCGACAGTTTATCGAGTGACAATTTCTGGTCGCCGATGCGCTCACCAAAGCTGGCAATACTGCTGGAACCCTCAGTTTTCAGGTTATTGAAAGTCATTTGTACTTTCTGGTCATACTCGTTGACCGCATTGACCACACCGCTTTGCGCATTGCCTGTCAGCGAGACAGCATTACCTTCTTTGTCTGCTGTAAACTGGAATTCCCCGCCGCTGAAGGCTACTTTTTCGTCGCCTTTCTCATAGTTCAGTGGTTTGAGGGAGAGATCGGAACGGGTATCGCCGCTGTAGCTGATACGGGAGTTAATGACAAATGGCGACTCACCTTTGGCAATATCAAACAGCGGTTTGGTAACGTCGTTATTGACCAGCGTCGTTTTCACGGAGGCCATAGCCGGGACCAGATTCAATGACTTCAGTTGCGCCAGCGGGAATGGACCGTGATCGACGGTTTCATTCAGGACGATACTTTGCCCCGGTTTTAGCCAGGAATCTGCCTGCCCGGCGATTGGTTTCACCACCAATTGCAGTTGGCTATTGAACACCCCGCGCTGGTAGTTTTGATAACTCAGTTCAATGCCCGCCTCAGGGGAGAAACGTTTTAACTGATCGTTTGCCTGTGTCACCATCTCGGCGAGATGCGTTTCAAGTTTCTTACCTGTGTACCAGGCGCCGCCCGTCCAGACGATACCCAGCGCAACCACCACACCCGCAGCTACCAGCGATTTTTTCATTTCGATATCCATAAAATAAAACCAGGCGTTTGAAGACGCCTGGAGGAGTGACATGTCTTTAACACACTACAGCTTAGCAAGAGTTGTTAAAAATATCAGTATCTTGCTATAGCTTGTTATAAACCCGGGCTAAACGACCTGCGCCACTGATGTTAACCGGCGATTCATTCGCGCCAATAAAGGCCGATTCACCCGGTCGCAGAACCAGACGTTGCTCGCCTTTGCTCAGCACGGCTTCACCCTCGATGCAGAACAAAATAGCCGCACTTTGCTGGCTGATATCTGCGCCACTGGTAGTAAGCTCATGCAGGGAGAACGCAAAATCATCAACCGGGATTGGGAAGTCCAGTTCACCATCAGATTCAACCGGCGTGGTCAGTAACTGGTTTGCTGGCTTGGCGACAAACTTCACGTTGGCGACCAGTTCCGGGATATCAATATATTTTGGCGTCAGTCCGGCACGCAGCACGTTGTCCGAGTTAGCCATCACCTCAAGCGCCACACCTTGCAGGTAAGCGTGCGGGGTTTCGGCAAATAAGAACATAGCCTCGCCTGGATTGAGTTTCACCACATTGAGCAGCAGCGGGGAGAAAAGCCCACTGTCGTTCGGGTAGACGTCAGCGATCAGACGGATGGTTTGCCAGGGTTCACCCTGCTGGCTGTTCAGCGCTGATTTCAGGATCGCCAACGCATGGGATTTCTCCTCATCCTGCATATTCAGCAAGCTGGCGAAAAGATAGCTCAGACGTTCCGCACTCGGTTCTTCCAGGAAATGTGCAATAGCTGGATGTGCGGCGGAAACGGGTTGTAACAATGCAACAATGTCAGAGAACTCGCGGAATGCGTTCATCGCCAGGAAAGGCGTCAAAGCAAATACCAGTTCTGGTTTGTGGTTAGGATCTTTGTAGTTGCGCTCGGCGGCATCCATCGGGATCCCCGCGGCGTTTTCTTTGGCGAATCCAATTTCAGAATTGTGTTTGTTAGGATGAACCTGAATCGAAAGCGGTTGAGCAGCGCAGAGTACTTTAAACAGGAAGGGCAGTTCACCAAAACGTTGCGCTACGGCTTCGCCTAGCAGTGCGGATTTATCGTGCTCGATAACGTCGCGCAGAGCAACCGTCTGACCGTCAGCGCCCAGAACCTGCGAACTGCTTTTCGGATGCGCGCCCATCCACAACTCAGCCATCGGTTGCTGAGTGGGGTTGGAAATGCCATAGAGTTCCGTTAACGCCGTTTTACTTCCCCAGGCGTAGTTCTGCACTGAGTTGATGAGTTTTTGCATTATCAAGCCCTGTTTCAATGTTGAATTTTCTACGGCTATTAAACCAAGAAACCCTGAGGGAAGTAACCTGCACATGTAAAAAGTCGTACTTGTCTCAGTTTTTGTTAAAAAAATGTGTAGGATATGGTGACTCGCTTTTAATACCCTGAGTAATTCCGGTTGCAGAAAGCTCTTCCTTCTACAACCGGATCTGCGGCAGGGAAGCAGGGCAATGGAACATCTGCCCAGAGAATAACCAGACCGAGCAGTAAGTGAGAGCACAATGTCAAACAAACCCTTTCATTATCAGCATCCTTTCCCCCTCAAAAAGGATGATACCGAATACTATCTGCTGACCAGCGACTATGTCTCTGTTGCCGAATTTGAAGGGCAGGAGATTGTTAAAGTTGCACCGCAAGCCTTAACCCTGCTGGCTCGTCAGGCCTTTCATGATGCGTCGTTTATGCTGCGTCCCGCACATCAACAGCAGGTAGCTGATATTCTGCGCGACCCGGAGGCCAGCGAAAACGACAAATATGTGGCCCTGCAATTCCTGCGTAACTCTGACATCGCGGCAAAAGGCATTTTGCCGACCTGTCAGGACACCGGAACTGCGATTATCGTGGGTAAAAAAGGTCAGCGTGTCTGGACCGGTGGGGGCGATGAGGAGGCGCTGGCACGAGGCGTCTATAACACCTACATCGAAGACAACCTGCGCTATTCACAAAACGCAGCGCTGGATATGTATAAAGAGGTGAACACCGGTACCAACCTGCCAGCACAAATCGATTTGTATACCGTCGACGGAGATGAATACAAATTCCTGTGTATTGCCAAAGGTGGTGGTTCGGCGAACAAAACCTATCTGTACCAGGAAACCAAAGCGCTGCTAACGCCGGGCAAATTAAAAGATTACCTGGTTGAGAAAATGCGTACGTTGGGCACTGCGGCTTGTCCGCCGTATCACATCGCGTTCGTAATCGGTGGAACATCGGCAGAAGCCACGCTGAAAACGGTCAAACTGGCTTCTGCAAAATACTACGACGAATTGCCGACAGAAGGTAACGAACATGGTCAGGCATTCCGCGATGTTGAGCTGGAAAAAGAGCTGCTGATTGAGGCGCAGAATTTGGGGCTTGGCGCGCAGTTTGGCGGGAAGTACTTCGCGCATGATATCCGCGTGATCCGCCTGCCGCGTCACGGCGCGTCGTGTCCGGTTGGTATGGGCGTTTCTTGCTCAGCCGATCGAAATATCAAAGCCAAGATCAACCGCGAAGGTATCTGGATCGAAAAACTGGAACATAATCCTGGGAAATTTATACCGGAAGAACTGCGCCAGGCGGGAGAGGGGGAAGCGGTGCGCGTTGACCTCAATCGTCCGATGAAAGAGATTCTGGCTCAGCTTTCCCAGTATCCGGTTTCCACGCGTCTGTCGCTCAACGGTACAATTATCGTTGGCCGTGATATTGCGCATGCGAAACTGAAAGAACGTCTGGATAACGGCGAAAGTTTGCCGCAGTATGTTAAAGATCACCCGATCTATTACGCAGGTCCGGCAAAAACGCCGGAAGGCTATGCCTCTGGTTCGCTGGGGCCAACCACTGCCGGACGTATGGACTCGTATGTTGACCAGCTTCAGGCCGCTGGTGGGAGCATGATTATGCTGGCGAAAGGCAATCGCAGCCAGCAGGTGACCGATGCTTGCCATAAACATGGCGGCTTCTATTTGGGCAGTATTGGCGGCCCCGCCGCGGTGCTGGCTCAGGGCAGTATCAAGAGCCTGGAGTGCGTGGAATACCCGGAACTCGGGATGGAAGCCATCTGGAAAATTGAAGTAGAAGATTTCCCGGCATTTATCCTGGTAGATGACAAAGGCAACGATTTCTTCAAGCAAATTCAGACGTCGCAGTGCGCACGCTGCGTTAAGTAACGTCAGCCGCCCTTCGGGGCGGTTTTTTTTACCGCACGAACCACCAAACGACAGCTTTATCCTCGTTAATACTCATAAGACCAATGCAAATGGGCAATGTCGAAACATAACCTAATCAACTGTTAATGTAAGGAGCAGGTAATGGTAACGGTACGCCGCGAGAATGATTCAATGGGGGCGATTGATGTTCCTGCCGATAAGCTTTGGGGCGCGCAAACCCAACGTTCGCTGGAGCATTTTCGTATCTCTACGGAGAAAATGCCGGTCTCGCTGATCCATGCGCTGGCGCTGACGAAACGCGCCGCGGCAAAGGTTAACCAGGATCTGGGGCTGCTGGCGGAGGATAAAGCCAGGGCTATTATGCAGGCTGCAGATGAGGTGTTGGCAGATAAACACCGCGATGAGTTTCCGCTGGCCATCTGGCAAACCGGCTCAGGCACGCAAAGCAATATGAACATGAACGAGGTGCTGGCAAACCGGGCAAGCGAATTGCTGGGCGGCGTGCGGGGGATGGAGCGAAAAGTACACCCCAACGATGATGTCAATAAAAGCCAAAGCTCGAACGATGTCTTCCCGACCGCAATGCACGTTGCCGCACTGCTGGCACTGCGTAAATCTTTGATCCCACAATTAAATGTGTTGACCAAAACGCTCAGTGATAAGTCCCACGCTTTCGCCGATATCGTTAAAATTGGTCGTACACATCTGCAAGATGCAACTCCACTTACGCTTGGCCAGGAGATTTCCGGCTGGGTAGCAATGCTTGAACATAACCTCAGACACATTGAAAACAGTTTACCGCATGTAGCAGAACTGGCGTTGGGGGGAACCGCGGTAGGTACCGGACTGAACACTCATCCCGAATACGCCCGCCGGGTCGCGGATGAACTGCGGGTCATTACCTGCGCGCCGTTCGTTACCGCTCCGAATAAATTTGAAGCGCTGGCCACCTGCGATGCCCTGGTTCATGCCCACGGAGCGCTAAAAGGGCTGGCAGCGGCGCTGATGAAAATCGCCAACGATGTACGCTGGCTGGCATCTGGCCCGCGCTGTGGTATTGGCGAAATTTCAATTCCGGAAAACGAACCGGGCAGCTCGATCATGCCGGGTAAAGTCAATCCTACCCAGTGTGAAGCGCTGACCATGTTGTGCTGCCAGGTGATGGGTAACGATGTCGCCATCAATATGGGCGGGGCGTCAGGTAACTTTGAGCTCAACGTCTATCGACCGATGGTCATCCACAACTTCCTGCAGTCGGTACGCCTGCTGGCGGACGGTATGGAAAGCTTCAATGAACATTGCGCGACGGGAATCGAGCCCAACCGTGAACGAATAGATCAACTGCTCAATGAGTCGCTGATGCTGGTGACCGCGCTCAACACCCATATCGGTTACGATAAAGCGGCTGAAATTGCCAAAAAAGCGCATAAAGAAGGGCTGACGCTAAAAGCCTCCGCTCTGGCGCTGGGATATCTAACCGAAGCGGAGTTCGACAGCTGGGTACGTCCGGAGCTGATGGTTGGCAGCATGCGGCCAGGCAGTTAATCCGCAACGTACAGGTGCAGCCGGGGAATAATCAATCTCAACGGCTGCGCCTGAGGTTTAAAGCGATGCTGAACGTTATCGGCATCGTAATTCAGTAACTCGCCAATATCCGGTACGGTCATACCGTTGTCGTTATTAAGCAAAGCAATCAGTGGCGTCGGGCAGGCATATTGCACCTGTTTTTGCTCTCCTTTGTACCAGACTCGGGCAATAGGCTGCACTTTTACCGGCCTTTTAATTTTCAGGCGGGCCTGCTGCGGTAAGTCGGCGATATCCTGATATTCGCGTTCAAGCTTCGCCTGCCATTCTTCACGTGTCCAGGGATGTACGCTGCGCGGTGAGGTCAGGCTTTTTTCCAGTTGCTGCAGTACTTCATCGCGTTTCAGGTTTTTAATAATGTGCTTGTTAGCCCAGCCGAATCGCAGGGTGGCAGGATCTCTGACAACGGTGAGCGTGCGATAGGCATTCAGTGTAATCAGCCCCGGCAGGTGGCGATGCACCCATTCGAAACGTGCTGCCGGCGCCAGCCCTGATTCTACTGTAACAATGCGCTCGAAGGTGGTTTTCAACTGGTTTATACGCTGGATTTGTTCTTCCAGAGCACATTGCCCCGCATTATCAACCTGGTAGCACAATACACCCGGTAGGCGGACGGCCGCTTTGCTGCTGCGGTTTTCGGACTGCTGCTGAATAAACAGGTGACGGTAATGGCGCAGTGCCAGCGCTTCAGCCTCTTTGCCTAAATGCTGCTTAACATCAATGCTCTGCAGAGGGGCATGCTCTGCCTCTTTGACCACTTCCGGTAACGAGAACACGCGGGCAATAAGCAGCGTCTGCTGCAACAGGTTTTCGTTCAGAAGCGCCAGTTCTTGTTCCATCTGGCGAAAGGTGCCGTTCAGGCGGTCAACGAGATCGTAACGGGCCATAGATTTACCATTTTAGTTACAACATACCTTTTTATAGCACAACATCCACCGCCTGGCCACCGAGCAGAATAGGTCAGGCAGCCGAAATTTCAGGAATGTTATGCCAGACGGGCCAACGGAAAGTAAACCGGGCGCCGCCAAGTTCACTTTCATCACAGACGACCGTCCCTCCCATAGCCAACGCTATTGAGTGGACGATGGCTAACCCAAGCCCACAACCCCCGGTCGCCCGGTCACGGCTGGGGTCAAGGCGTACAAACGGTTCAAAAACCTGTTCGCGAGCGTCTGGTGCAATACCGGGACCGTCGTCTTCCACTACCAGCGTGGCTTGATTGCCGTTCAGCAGCAGACTGGCTTGCACCGTTGACTGGCAATAGCGCAGGGCATTATTCAGCAAATTATCCAGGACCCGCTCCATCAGGCGCATATCCAACGCGCCGTAGTCGCCAGTTTCGAGATGACGTAATTGCACCGCACGGTCCGGATTTACGCTTTGCACATCCTCCAGATGGGTTGTCAACCAAGCAGGCAGGTCCGGTACGCTGAGTTTCAGTTCATTTTGCGGGCGATCCAGGCGGGCGTAGGTCAGTAACTCTTCGATCAACGCTTCCAGTTGGCCGATATCACGATTCAGCGCCTGAGATTCCTGCTCGGTGAGGTTATCACTCATTTCCAGCCGGTAACGTAAACGTACCAGCGGGGTACGAAGCTCATGGGCAATACCATCGATGAGCTGTTTTTTACTGGCGATCAGCGCATTGATATTGTCGGCCATTTGGTTAAACGCTACGCCCAGGCGCTCAAAGCTGGAACCGCTGTCAAAATGAAGGCGTTCACTCAGATGTCCTTCACCAAAACGTTGTGCGGCGGATTCGAGTCTGAGCATTTCCTGCCAGTGCGGGCGCATCCAGATCAGTACCGGGAAGGCCAGTGAGATAGCAATAAACGCCATCAGCGCGATGTCCAGCAAGCGCATTTGATGGAGAAAATAGAGGTAGGGAACCGGACCGACGGCCAGCACATAATGGCTGCGAGGAATGCGTTGAATGAAGGTGTATTGATCGTCAAGTGCCACAATATCGCCTTCGCGCAAACGCTGCATGGTTGGGGCATCCAGTGTGTACTTATTCAGCGGTTCAACGCGCAGGTCAAATGAGAGGTTTAAATCCATCTCCTTCAGCGTCTTACCCCAGTCACGTGGCGGGATTTCGCGTAGTTCACTGCGCATCAGGTACAACGAGCTTTTCATCAAATCGTCGAGCGACTGTCTGCCTGCGCGTTCTGCGGTGAATTTGTATACCAGACCGACCAACAGGGTCATCACCAAAAAGCAGACAAACAGCAGGAGGTAAAACTGCACAAACAGTTTCTTCATAAAAAATCACCGAACGCTCAATAAGTTAGCGAGTGCACGTGTCCCTCAAGGGAAAAGTGGGCACAGCGGTATCCGCCGATGCGTGGGTTCAGAAAGGTTCTCCGATCACCATCCGGCGTGCTTGTCCACGCAGAGTACACTGTATATCTCTTTTCTGCATTCTTATGGCTCCTACGGGCGCGGAATGACCTTTCGCTGGATCACGCATTGCTTTCTACGCTGTAAGTTAATCAAAATCGGGATGGGGTTGTTCTGGCGTATGTCACGACCGCACCTAAAAGGTTACTTCGTTTCTCAACGTAGATGGTGTTGTTATATTCGTAGTTACCTTCGGGATAGCAAATTCTGATGTTAGTCCCGAGATCCGGATCGTCAACATCAGCCCCCGAACAGCTTTTAGAACTTCCTGTAGCATAGACGTATGTGGCGGTATAGGACGAGGGGACACCCGGAATGAACCAGGTTATCGCCATAACCATGATCACTGAAAACAGCACTATGGCAATGCTGATGCCACCAAATAATTTCAGATAGGTTTGGAAGGGACTTTTTTTCATTATCCCATTACCTACCAGAAATAAGGTAATTAACAATGACACTGCCAGAGAAATAAGCATGAGGTATTTGGATGTGAGCGGGTAGAGAAATGTCGCTCTGTATATCGTTACCTTCCACCAGTAAAAGAGAAATATTGCGCCGAGAGATGAGACGGTAACAAAAAACAAATATGGATATGAGTATTTTCTCATCCTTGTGACTCCAGAACAATTTCTCCATTTGGGTTTAATAAATTACCATTTGTTTTGAATAATGAAAACGGCTCTCTTGTTTGAATTGTTAGGTACGCCGCAGACCAGAGAATTTGCGCTATCTTTGGGGATATAGGCATAATAATAAAAGGGATATTCTCACCCGTGGCAGGGATGACTGACCTTGCGTATAATGTGTGCCGATACTTCCTGAAAAGTGCTGTGACTGAAAATATGAATCTCAATCGCTGTTGTTATTCGCTTCTCATTTTCGCAGCGGTCGGCTGCATTTTCACCGCTTATCCTCTTGTTATATGGTTTCTACTCGCCAACGTTTTGACGCTGCTGTTATACGGCGTGGACAAAATGGCGGCACGCAAGGACTGGCGCAGAGTGCCGGAATCCACATTGCTGGTGTTTGGCGTTGTGGGCGGGTGGGGCGGCGCGATAGCGGGTCAACAAATCTTTCGCCATAAAACACAAAAGCAACCTTTCAAAACCTACTTTATTATCAGTGTGATAGTGAGTGTTTCTGTGATGGGCATGATTTATAAGTTCTATCCATTTTTCCTTCCTGAGCATGGTTGGTGAATAAACTGCCGGTTTATTTGAGGCAGGAAATATATTTTTCACCTGAACGGCGCACAATTTCATCGGCATTTTGCGTAATATCTTTACCTTCAAATGCGCCGTAAAGTTGCTTAAATTTCACTGTTCTCAGGCGTTGGATGATGTCGCTGACGGTGGCGGCTGGCAACGGTAGCATATTGGGGTAGCTCCACATAAATGAGACTGCATGGGCACCTGGTGTAACTTGAACGATGTCGCCAGAAAGCACCACGCCTTCGTCACGCGCCCAGTGCAGGACGCAGCCGCCAGCAAAGTGCCCGCCGAGACGTATCATCGTGACGTCACGGGTTAACTCAATGGTGTCGCCATCCCAGAATCTAATCCACGGGCTGTCACGCATTACCCACCTTCTGTCGCTGGTATGAAGGTAAATCGGCGCGTTAAATTCCGCAGCCCAGTCCTGCATGGTGGTGTAGTAATGAGGATGCGAAATCGCGATAGCCTTAAGGCCGCCAAGGGACGTTATTAGCGTTTTTGTGGCATCGTCGAGCGTGGCAATGCAGTCCCACAGAATATTTCCTTCTGGGGTACGCACAAGAAACGCGCGCTGATCAATTGCAAAATCAGGAACGGTGCGGATGCTGAGGAGGGTACTGTCGTGTTGCTTCCACTTATTTGTATGCGATGCACACAGGGTGTCAAAATCGATCCATTTCTGCCCGCTTGTGGGGACATATTGACGTTCATCCAGGCAGATATCGCAATGTTCCGGATGGGCGCCAGTTACCTCATAGGATGTTCCACAGGTTTTGCATAACGTGATCATCGTGCCCTCCTCATATACCGAACACAGTCAGCATGGCACACAGATACACAAGGATGTGCCTGTTAGTGCTCTACCCGATAAGTCAGTGATGATGGAAGTGGGGGTTGTGGCTCAACCAAAAGAAAACAGGAATAATGCCGACACGGATCCTTTTGATTACCATCTTCCAGAGAAAAATGAGGATATTGTTTGGAAAATCGTCTGTTCAACACCTGGCTCAACCGTTGGGGGCTCACTCCAGATGGTGAACCGTTTGAAACGCACACATCGCAGCTTTTGCCTGTGGTGGTGGTCAAGGACGGGCAGAAAGCCATACTAAAGATCACCGATGATGACAGTGAACGGATCGGCTGTGAACTCATGGTCTGGTGGAACGGAAATGGCGCAGCGAAAGTACTTGCTCATGCAGCAGGGGCGATTCTGCTGGAACGTGCGACAGGGACAGAGTCTTTAGCGGACATGTCCTGGACTGGCAACGATGCGCAGGCCTGTCGCATTATTTGCCATGCTGCCAGTAGACTCCATCTCTCCCGAAATGCGTCTACGCCTGCGTTAACACCTCTGCACCATTGGTTTCGCGATCTGGCTCCTGCCGCGAAAAAGCATGGCGGTATCCTGACGTGTTGTGCTGCGGTGGCAAACGTACTGCTATCTTCACCCCATGATGCAGTCGTATTACATGGCGATCTACACCACGGCAATATTCTTGATTTCGGAACGAGAGGATGGCTGGCTATCGATCCCAAAGGGCTGGTGGGCGAGCGTGGCTTTGATTATGCCAATATCTTTACTAACCCCGATCTTGCCGAACCTACCGGACCTGTCGCCATTGAGCCGGAAAGATTCACGCAACGAGTCAACATTGTGTCTGAAATCGCCAGAATTGAACGGCAGCGTTTACTGATGTGGATTGTTGCCTGGTGTGGGTTGTCGTCCGTCTGGTTTCTGCAAGAGGGTGACAGCGCAACGGTACCTCTGCGTATTGCGGAGCTAGCGATGGCAGAACTTGCTTCAGGTGGTAATCAATTTTGATCTACGACACTGGGTTAGTAATTCTTAAGAGTTATCATTAGCCTGGTAAACGTTGTATTAATCAATTAATGAACGGCGGTGTGGTGTGTTGTTGAGCGAAAATTTGACAGGCCGGAAACAATGAACGCATTGTTTTCATTATTAAAAAAACGCCCGAATATTCTTTTGTTGATGGTCTTACTCATCGGGGCAAACATCGTAGCGTGGCTGTGGGCTTTCACCGCGTTTAGCAACAATACTTCCTTACTGGCACTGAGTCTGATTGCGTGGTGCTATGGTTTGCGCCATGCCGTTGATGCCGATCATATCGCCGCGATAGACAGCGCGACGCGTAAACTCATGCAGCAGAAAAAACGTGCCCTGACAACGGGGGCCTGGTTTTCTCTGGGACACTCTACCATTGTGGTGCTGGCCAGCATTGGCATTGCGTTAACTACCAGCGTGTTTAAGCAACATATGGCATGGTTTCAGAATGTCGGTGGTCTGATAGGAACTACGGTTTCTGCCGTATTTTTGCTGATTCTGGCTACCATCAATCTCATTATTTTCTGCCAGGTCTGGAAGGCATTCCGCCATCTTAAACGCACCGGTACTTACGATGGCACTACGGAAGACATTACAGTTTCAGGCCCTCTGAACTGGCTTTTCCGCTCAGCGTTTCGGCTGGTAGGTAAAGACTGGCATATGTATTTTGTCGGCTTTCTGTTTGGTCTGGGTTTTGATACCGCCACTGAAATTTCTCTGCTGGGAATTTCTGCTTCAAGCGCGTCCAGCGGCATGTCGATTTGGTCAATTCTCGTGTTCCCGGCGCTGTTTACCTGCGGTATGGCGTTAATTGATTGTCTCGACAGTATTCTGATGGTTGAGGCCTATGGATGGGCGTTCAATAAGCCGCAACGTAAGCTCTATTACAATATGACCATTACCGGGACTTCCGTGATTGTTGCGCTATTTATTGGCGGGCTGGAGGCGCTGGGACTTCTCTCTGACGCGTTTTCGCTTCAGGGTGGTTTGTGGGATACCGTCAGCAATTTGAGTGACCATATGGGGAATGTCGGTTTTGCGATTATTGGCGTCTTTATCGGCTGCTGGATTATCTCCGCCGTAAACTACCGTTGGAAAAAATACGACGGACTGACGTTTAGTTGACACAAAAGAAAGCCTTCCAGGAACAGGAAGGCTTTGATCTTTTTAGGACTGACTAATTCGCGTTCTCGGGTTGTGGTTTTTCAGCACTCTTTTTCAGGAGCCTGTTAGCCAGCACGCCAGACATCATCGAACCGTTCACGTTTAATGCCGTTCTGGCCATATCGACGACAGGCTCGATAGCAATGAAAATCCCCACCAGCGCGACCGGGAAGTTCAGCGTTGAAAGGACGATCAGCGCAGCAAATGTTCCGCCACCGCCGACACCCGCCACCCCAATAGAACCCAGCGCAATCGCAGGCAGCATGGCGAGCAAAAAATGTACTGATAGCGGATCAATCCCAATTGTTGGAGCAATCATCGCCACCATAATAGCCGGATAGATCCCGGCACAGCCGTTTTGACCCATGCTGGAGCCGAATGAAGCTGCAATATTAGCTATGGTGTTTTGCACGCCAAATTTTTCTTGTGCGGAAATAGCCAGTGGAATAGATGCTGCACTGCTGCGTGAAACAAATGCAAAGGTTAAAACTGGCCAGACAGTTTTAAAATAGTGAACGGGATTATTACCGCTCAGAACCAGTATCAGTGCGTGGACGATAAACATCATCAGAATCGCAAGGTAACAGGCAGCAATAAAGCCTAACAGACTGGCAAATTGTTCAAATCGATACGCGGAAAATACGCCTGCCATTAATGCCATCACACCATAAGGGGTGAGGGCAATAACGATACGCACCATTTTCATCACCCAAATCTGGATAGCGTTAATGCCAGCACTTAATTTTTTACCTTCTTGCGGGGCGTCTTGTTTGACCTTTAATAATGCCACGCCGGCAAGCAGGGTGAAGATAACAATGCCAATGACGGAAACGCTTCTGGCTCCTGTTAGATCAAGGAAGATATTCGTTGGGATCAGAGATGTAACCAGTTTAGGCAGTGAAATAGCGGCAGTTTTACTCACATCGTCTGCCGTCAGTGTGGACTGCATATGAACAAACGCACTGGCGTCCAGACCTAATACATGTGCAGTCAACAGCCCAATAAAACCGGCAATCATTACCAGACAGAGCATGCATCCGACAATGGTTAACGACATTTTCCCAATGCCAGCGCTGTTTTCGAGCTTATTAATGGCTGAGAGAATAGAGATGAAAATCAGCGGAACCGCAACCAGCTTCAGTAAATTAACATAACCGTTGCCGATAACATTATACCAGTCGATAACTGTTTTACTTTCGTCAGCAGCAATGAGATGCAGGGATAAGCCGATAACGGCCCCCATAAAAATAGCGATGAAGACGCTTTTTGAAAGAGAGTGACTTTTTTGGTTGATTCTAAAAATTGCCCATGAACAAACCAAAAAGAACGCGATATACGCGAGCGTTACGAACATATTGTAGCCTCTTGCCTCATTCAGCACCTGAAATGCCGGAAAGAGATTTGTTAGTGCGAAAAAAACCTATGAACCATAAGGGTTCAGGACCGCGACGGATTATAGGGAGGGGGGAGGGTAACAGCCACACAAAAAGTGTGGAACGGCGTCGGATGGCGTTTATATGCCTGTTCTGTAGACGATTTTACGTGACAGTGTAACGTATTGTGAGCAATCCCGCCGACCAATGAGATCGGCCCGGTTGGATTACTTATGAGGCTCGTCGTCCCAGGCGTGCGGTGCGAACAGATAACCTTTGTTGCGTACCGTTTTGATTCGATAGGGTTCAGTCGCGTTATCGAGCAGTTTTTTGCGTAAGCGGGAAATCGCGACATCGACGCTGCGATCCATGCCGTCATAACTTACGCCACGCAGGTTTTTTAGCAACGCATCACGGTCCATAATCTGCCCGGCATGGGTTGCCAACTCCCACAGTAATTCAAAATCAGCGGTGGAAAGAGAGATTTGCTCGCCGCCGAGCAGCACGGAGCGGTTGGTGGGATCGATAGTGAGTGTGCCAAAGCGCAGCGTTGTGTGCGGTGTGATGGTTGCCGCTTGAATGCCTTTAGACTGTGCTGAGTGTTCATTCTGGCGCAGGTGCAGGCGCAGGCGAGCCAGCAGCACAGCTGGCGGCGTTGTCTTCAGGATATAGTCACAGGCGCCCATTTCCAGCGCCAGGATATGGTTCATGTCGCTGTCCAGCGAGGTGAGCAGAACAATCGGGCCTTGCCAGCGTCCGCGTAAATCGCGGCAGATAGTCATCCCGTCTTTGCCCGGCAGCATGATATCTAATAACACCAGATCGGGTTGAACGTGCAGGATTTTCTCCTCAGCCAAATCACCACGAGGTTCAAGGATAACCTCAATATCATGCCGGGCCAGATAGGCTGCAATCAGTGAGCCAACTTCGGGATCATCTTCAACAAATACGATGGTGTTCATATCATTCATTTTGAATATAAAACGCCAACATACACCGCCCCGGTTTTTCCTTCCATTAATCTTTTCTAAACAAGAACGCTTCCGTTATGCTAGAGGCTGATGTTATTGATGTGTTAAGGCAGAGTGATGGGACTCGTTATAAAAGCGGCGCTCGGTGCGCTGGTGGTGGTGTTGATAGGTTTGCTGGCGAAAACAAAGAATTACTATATTGCTGGATTAATTCCACTGTTCCCGACGTTTGCGTTGATTGCCCACTACATCGTGGCCAGTGAGCGTGGGATCGAGGCGTTACGTACAACCATTGTATTCAGTATGTGGTCGATTATTCCCTATTTTGTCTACCTTGTTTCACTGTGGTATTTCACCGGGTTTATGCGCTTACCTATCGCGCTCGGCGGTGCAGTAGTGTGCTGGAGCCTGAGCGCGTGGTTGCTGATCTTTTGTTGGATCAAACTGCACTAACGCAGATGGCGCCCGCCATCAAGGGCAAAACTACGTCCGGTGACAAAACAACTGGTTAGTAGGTAGTCAATTAAATCAATGACCTCTTTTTCACCAGGCGCGGTTTTCATCAGTGATTTGTTTAGTGCCTGCTGGCGATACTCTGCATCGTCGCCCTCGTTAAACAGGATAAGTGAGGGGGCAATCGCGTTCACTTTCACTTCCGGTGCCAGTTTGCGCGCGAACGAGCGGGTCATATTATCCAGCGCCGCTTTGCTGGCAGCATAAGCAATGTGTTTGTCGCTGCCACGCTCCACAACATAATCCGTAAAATGAATGATGTCGCTGGCTGCGTGCCCATGACCGCGTAGCAATCCTTCCAGCGCGTGGTTGAGCAGGTAGGGCGTATTGACGTGGATCTGCATCATACGTGACAGTACTTCGCTAAGCGGTGTGCCGGGTTTTTCGGCGACCCAGGCGCTGGCATTATGCACAATGGCGCGCAAGCCATCCGTCTGCGCTTTGACCTCATCAGCAAAGGCCAGTACGCCTTCATCCGTGGAAAAGTCAGCCGGGATACAAATCGCGCCCGCTTCTCGCAGGCCGTCAATGGCAGGATAGTGAGTTCGGTAGCTGACGATAACTGGCTGTTTTTGGTTCAGAAAGTGCCATGCGACGGCGAGGCCGATACGACGACCACCTCCGGTGATAAGAATTGGCAAAGGAGGTTTTTTACCCATTGTTATACTCAGGCTCCGTTAAAAACAGCATCTTACAAGAGAAAGGGTGTAAGTGGTGTATGAAACATTGGTGATCAGTACAAACTCATGTGTACACAGTAGCACACAGGAATAAAGTTGTTGGGGTTTGTTACAGCATCCTGATTTAGCGGCGAGCACATTTTAGTCGGGCTATAGTCGAAGGAGTAATAGAGAGAGGGGGATTAACGTAATAGAATGATTAGTCATTAAAAAAGGGAACCAGAAAACAGGCTCCCCATTGTAGCTATGTTTTCCTAAGCTCTCTCAGTTTATCCATTATTTTATTGAATTCTTCTGTGAACTTTCTGTGATCTCTTTCTTCTGCTTCTTGCATAATACGAGCGGCTTCAAGCCTTCTTGCTTCAATCAATCTTTGTTCTCGTTCTTTAATCTGAATCTTCAATCTCTGTTCAAATTCTGATATGTCGATAGAAGCAACAATCACCGGATTCTCTAAGAGTTGGTAGAGTGGGGAAAATAAATCTGAATACTGATCTACAGCGTCTTCTGGCGGTGGTGAACGATAGAAGGTTAAACCTTTTCTCCATCGTGATAGTTGTGCATAGTTCAGCTTAGGTTTCTTGCCTGTGCCTTCATACGCCTCTTTCACAGCATCTAACACAGCGGCAGGTTTTACGTCCTTGCTTATCTTTAACGCTTCTTTCATTCGGCGTTCTTGTGGCTGTGTGCTGTCTCCGAGTAAGATCAGATTTACGTTCTTCATTGTCTACCCTTAAATGATTAAGGGAGCATGATAATACACACAGCCTCTTGTGTTCAATCTGATGGCTTCCAATTAGGAAAGATAGCTATCATCATCTCTATTGCTTTCTGTTTTGCCCGTGTTGCTGCCTTCTCTGCAAAAGCTTTTAGTTCAGCTTGTGATTCTTCTTCGATACGTTCGACGATACCCGCAAAAATGGCTTTCTGATTGTCCTCAGAAGCGATAGAAGCAATAACCTGATTTTGTTGTTGTGACGCTCTCAGTTCCGCTGTGAGACGGGCAACTTCTTCCTTTAGCTTTTCTTCTGTGCTCTTACTGGGGGACTGCTGAAATCGTGCGGGAATTTCTCCGAGATCATCGGCGAAAAACTTGTTTAACCATCGTTCTTGTAAACGGCAACCAGCAGATGCATTTAACCATTTGAGGAAAAAGCGGAGATTTACATGACCTTCTTTTACAGCAAGGCGTAGCTTTTCTAATTCAATACCACGCTGAACAGAGACACCTGCTTCATTGTTTAGCTTCTTGAATGGTTCAAGATCAATAAGTTTTAGAAAATCTGCTGCTGTTAAAACTGACATAATTATTTCCTCTAAAAAGGCTGGATTGCTCCAGCCTCATTTAGTTTAGATATTCCAATACAAGATGACACTATCACCGAGTTTATCGTTATACACGGTAGTCGCTGGTGTGGCTGGGGTAATCGTTGATGCTGGAACAACGTGAACCACGACAGGAGGATTCACAGGCGTCGCAGGAGTCAGAGGAGTTACGGGTACAACGTGTACGACAACTGGAGTTGGTTGTGGTTGTGGCGGAGTGATATCGGTGATTGTTTTCACTTCACCCGTTTTCAGATTTTCTGCCTTCTCTGCATAGTGACTAGGGCCATATGCCCCAACAGTTGCTATGCCAAGTGAGTTGACTGAAGTTTCGATTGCATAACCATCTTCTTTAGCTACGCCCTTAGAGAAACCATACCCAACAGTCTCATTTCCAACATAACCACGAAGGTGAGTGATTGTGAGATCACCTTCTTTCACCATAACATTATGAGTACGCATGGTTGGTGCAATCACTGTTGATGCTACACGAGTCAGGTCAGCGTTTTTGAGCGCGTGGGTAGTTTTCACTGCGTTGGATACATCGTTGTATGCAGTGACTGTACCAATAGCTTCATCACCTTCTTTAGTGCCGTGAATCGACAGGCCGCCAACGCCTTCAACATAGCTATGGTCGGAGAAATGCGTTACATCACCGTTCGTCACGTCAACGGTGTGGGAACGCATTTCAGGCGACACAACAGTTGATGCTGTTTTGGTCACACCATCACGAGTAACTGTTGAGGTACGAACCACACCTGTTTCTTGACTGATTGTGGTTGTCGCAGAATATTGTTCATTAACACCGTTGTAGGCAATGTTTTTAGTAACGACACCATCTTTCACACTGATGGAACGTGTCGTGTTATCTGCAATGGGGTGATCGCTCATATTGATGGAGCCTTTAGAGAATCCTGTGAAGCCACCACCTGCATTCATGCGCTCCGCAATGTGACCACCAAACGAATGACCACTAAAAGCATGACCAATGTTACCACCATGGCCATGGCCACCAAAATTGTGACCGCCCATACCTCCATGGCCACCGTGACCATGAGCAAAAGCAGACATTGGAAGAACTATTAATACTGCAACCACTGATTTCTTAAACATTTTAATACTCCATTTAGGATTAATAGGGGGTGTCATCATTAATTCTTTATTTCTCATTTTGTTTGTCCCTCAATGACTAAATACTGCCGATTACATAATTAATCGATGCAGTAGCAGCTATTAATAAACCTTTTTTATTTCCGACATAATTGACGAGGGGAGTGTAGCTGGTGGGACCAGCGCACGGGTTGCATTATCATCAAACACAAATACCAACACAACTGCATGATAAACTCAACACAAGATAAAGCACAAATAGTTAATTGTGTGATGATTAATTGTTCTTTTATTTATCCATATATTATGATGTGTATGTGTTCGTTAAGTGTTTCTTTTTTATCTTTTATCAATATGAAAAGTGAACAAAGAATTGAGAAGGTTATGATGTGTTTCTGTATGTTATGTTGTGATTCATAAGAAGATAAAGCAGGTGATCGTGACTGACTGTTGCGCCGTAAAGCAGTTTGCGATTGTGAAGTGTAGAAAGAGTAACTCGAACTCAATAGGGGGATCACACCTTGTGATGAGTCATCATCTGGAGAGCCGTGATAAGCGCTTCACACGCAGCAACAAATAGTGTGGGGGGCAAGCATGAAGGGAGAGCGAGAGCGATTATTTTCGATTAATCAGCGTTAACCATGATATCCCGATAATCCTTTATCAGGATATTCATAGTCTGATATTTTCCGAAGCCAGCGATGGGTATAACGTTAGCCTATCAGCATCCAGGTAGCTGGCACAGCAGCAACAAGCAGCAGGCCGATCAGCGCCATCTCCTGGCGTTTTAATACGTTTTCATGCGTGTGCGTTTTACGGGCATAAAGGAAAACCAACAGCCCTGGCGCATACAACACTACAGACAGCAGCAGATGCATCGGACCTGACGCATACAATAACCAGATGCCATAAATACTCGCGCCGATACCGACAGCCTTATGAATCGGACGGGTGGCAATTTTTAACAGAAATGCGCCGACCAGCAAATAGGGCACCAGAATCATCTCTGAGGCGATTGTCAGTAACGTATTGTAGTCGGAGCCTGTGAGCCAGATTAGCACAAGACAGATTTGTACACAGATGTTGGTTAGCCACAGCGATGCCGATGGCGCACCCTGTGCATTCTGTCGCGCAAAAATACGCGGAAACGCTTTGTGCGTGGAGGCGAGGAACGGCACTTCCGCCGCCATAATCGTCCAGCTTAAATAGGCACCGCACACGGAAACAATCAGACCCGCGGCAATAATAATTTCGCCCCATGGCCCCATCATTTTAACCATCAGACCGGCCATTGATGGATTGCGGATCTCTGCCAGTTCTGGCCGCGCGACAACGCCTAGAGATAGCAGGGTGACTAACAGGTAAACGCCCAATGCGGCGAGTACAGCTAACAGCGTGGCGCGACCAACATCGCGTTTATTTCTGGCGCGGGCAGATACCACCACCGCGCCTTCCACACCAATGAAAACCCACAGGGTGATGAGCATGGTGTTTTTGACCTGCTCCCAGACAGGCACGCCCAACGCGACGCCGGTAAAATCGAGAGTAAAGGTGTCGAGCTTAAACAGCATGAATGCCAGCACGATAAAGAGGCCTAGCGGCAGTAGTTTTGCCAGAGTCGCGGCAAGGTTAATGCTGGCTGCGGTTTGTACTCCCCGCAACACCAGAAAATGGACTATCCATAACAGTACCGATGCGCCGACAATCGACTGCCAGGTATTACCGTCGCCGAACAGACGTAATTCCGGTGTGTCGGTAAAGAAACTGAGCGCAGAGAAGACGATGACCAGATACGAAACGTTAGCGATAACAGCGCACAGCCAGTATCCCCACGCAGAGCAGAAGCCAATCAACTCGCCGAAACCTTCACGTGCATAGGTGAAGATACCGCCGTCCAGTTCAGGACGGATACGCGTCAGGATCAGCATGGCAAAGGCGAGCAAAAGAATACCCGCACCGGTAATCGCCCAACCAATTAGTAATGCAGCCGGGCTGGCTACTGCCGCCATATTTTGTGGCAGGCTGAAAACGCCAGCGCCGAGCATTGAGCTTAAAACCAGCGCGGTCAGTGCGCTCAGACCCAATTTCTTTTCCATTTGTATCCAGTTACAAAAACGAGAGTGAGAGAATAATTATTTTGGCAAACCGCATAAAAATGGTGAAAGCCACTAAGGCGCGGGATTTTACGGAGAGAAGAGAACGCATGCAATGGGGATAGAGAGATTTGTGACTAATAGTGTGAAAAGTTGTCTTAATACTGCTGTTTTTGTTTTATCTGGAAACAGAACTGCGCGAAATTATCAGGTCTACAAGGACTGTAGACCTGATAAGGCATTGGGTATTACTTATACAGATCGGCGCTGATCGTCACGTTGTTACCACGTTCTGACCACTGGCGGGTAATGTGATAGTACTTCGCGCCTTTCTTCGCTGCGCGTTTTGCTACCTGATAAGAGACTTCCGTCATGTTGCCGTAGTTACCGGTGAACTTGATGCTGTCGAACGGTACCATCATGGCGGCGGTCGCTTTGTTCAGCTCCTCAACTTTGGTTCCATCCGGTAGCGTGACAGTGTAACGTCCGCCTTTGGTGGATTGCGTTTCGAAGAAGCGGCCGACTTCAGCACTCGGAGAAGCGGTAGTTGCTACGCCCGGGATCTCAACTTTCTTCGCGGCTTCGCCACCTGCTGCTAATGCGGCACGACCAGCATCTGAATCTGCTGGGATCGCATCAGGGCTTTGTACAATGCGTTTTTTCGCATCAGCTTTATAGATGAATGCAGTAATACGCTGGTTGCCGCCCTGGTTAGCATCGACCTGACGCACGATATAGAAGGAGTAAGCACCTTTCTCTTTCGCTGCTTTGGTGATGGCATCGTTTACTTCAGGCTGGCTACGGTAGAAACCTTGCACTGTAACGGTGTCGTAAGGTTCTATCAGAACGGCCTGATCTTTTGGCAATTCCATTACGCCGTTAATGACACGGTTTTTTGACGCTTCCGCTTTTTCAGCGTCGGCTTTATAGACGTCGGCAACAACGCGCCAGTTACCGCCGCTGCCAAAATCTGAGGTATCAACAACATAAAAGGAGGCTGCACCGTCTTTATCTGCACGGCGTGAAACGGCAGCAACCGCATCACCGATAGCATTAAAACGACCGGTGACCACAATGCGGTCATAGGGTTTCAGGGCAGCCGCTTGCTCCGGCGTCAATTCTGTCGCTGCATTTACAGAAAAAGCAGTCGCAGAAATTAGTGCGGACGCCAGGAGAGTGTTCTTAAGCTTCATAAAAATAATCCTTCGCCTTGCGCAAACCAGGTACTGGTATTGTTATTGACTAGAAACGTCGCTGATTATTGCATTTAAATTGTGTCAGTGTCTGCGTCATTTTTCACTCATCGTGTCACGTTAGGTAACAACAGCGATAACATTTTGTGATATGCCGAAAATTTCGGCGTTTGGTGACCAAAACTGATAAAGCAGTTGAATTTCATAAGTTAATTTAATGTTAATTAATTGTTTTTGGCAGGTACGTAATCATGTTTTGCCGCTTCGCTTGAGCGAATTATCAGCCTTTGTGGGCTATTTTTAGGGCATTTTATCTGTCTGAGGTTCGATTCATCTCTATTTTGCGAATTTCATAATAAATACTGTTTTTTGGCGCTAGATCACAGGCGTCATTTTCAGTAGGTTATACAGAGTTTGTTACTGTTTTATTTTATTGAGGTAACACTGACCTCTCTCGAGAGTGCGCGCATGCCTCGTGCGAACATTGATAAACCATCATCATAATTACAGATGGAAGGGAACATTATGCGAATTGGCATACCAAGAGAACGGTTAACCAATGAAACCCGCGTTGCAGCCACGCCGAAGACGGTTGAGCAGCTGCTTAAACTGGGTTTCAGCGTCGCGGTTGAAAGCGGTGCAGGTCAACTGGCGAGTTTTGACGATAAGGCGTTTGTACAAGCAGGCGCAGAAATTGTTGATGGAAATGCAGTCTGGCAGTCAGAGATCATCCTGAAGGTCAATGCGCCGGAGGAGGCGGAAATTCCGTTACTCAATCCGGGCACGACGCTGGTGAGTTTTCTTTGGCCCGCGCAAAACCCTGAGCTGCTGCAAAAACTTGCAGAGCGCAACGTGACGGTCATGGCGATGGACTCCGTGCCGCGTATTTCGCGCGCACAGTCGCTGGATGCCTTAAGCTCGATGGCGAACATCGCCGGGTATCGCGCTATTGTTGAAGCTGCACATGAATTCGGTCGCTTCTTCACCGGCCAGATCACCGCCGCAGGCAAGGTTCCACCTGCCAAGGTCATGGTGATTGGTGCGGGTGTGGCAGGTCTTGCGGCGATCGGTGCGGCAAACAGCCTGGGTGCTATTGTGCGTGCTTTTGATACCCGTCCGGAAGTGAAGGAACAAGTGCAGAGTATGGGCGCAGAGTTCCTTGAACTGGACTTTAAAGAAGAAGCGGGCAGCGGCGATGGCTATGCCAAAGTGATGTCCGAAGCGTTCATCAAAGCTGAAATGGAACTCTTCGCTGCGCAGGCGAAAGACGTCGACATTATCGTTACCACAGCGCTGATTCCGGGCAAACCGGCCCCGAAACTGATCACTCGTGAAATGGTCGATTCGATGAAAGCGGGCAGCGTAATTGTCGATCTTGCCGCGCAAAACGGCGGTAACTGCGAATATACCGTGCCTAATCAGGTGACCACCACCGAGAACGGGGTGAAGGTTATCGGCTATACCGATCTGCCTGGCCGTTTGCCAACGCAGTCTTCCCAATTGTACGGCACGAACCTCGTCAACCTGCTCAAACTGTTGTGCAAAGAGAAAGACGGCAATATCACTGTCGATTTTGACGACGTGGTTGTACGTGGTGTCACGGTGGTTCGCGAGGGTGAAATCACCTGGCCTGCGCCGCCGATCCAGGTTTCTGCTCAGCCGCAGGCTGCGCCAAAAGCCGCACCAGCGCCGAAAGAAGAGAAAAAGCCTGTCTCTCCGTGGCGCAAATATGCGCTGATGGCGCTGGTAGTGATTTTGTTTGGCTGGCTCGCCGACGTCGCGCCGAAAGAGTTCCTTGGTCACTTTACGGTGTTCGCGCTTTCCTGCGTGGTGGGTTACTACGTGGTCTGGAATGTGTCACATGCGTTGCATACTCCGCTGATGTCTGTGACTAACGCCATCTCGGGGATTATCGTGGTTGGGGCGTTATTGCAAATTGGCCAGGGTGGCTGGGTGAGTTTCCTGAGCTTTATCGCGGTGCTTATTGCCAGCATTAATATTTTCGGTGGCTTCACCGTGACTCAGCGCATGCTGAAAATGTTCCGGAAAAACTAAGGGGTAACATATGTCTGGAGGATTAGTTACAGCTGCATACATTGTTGCCGCGATCCTGTTTATTTTTAGTCTGGCGGGGCTTTCGAAACACGAAACCTCTCAGCAGGGTAACAACTACGGCATCGCCGGGATGGCGATTGCGCTGATTGCCACGATTTTTGGTCCGGATACCGGCAACGTTGCGTGGATCCTGGTAGCGATGATCATCGGCGGCGCGATTGGTATTCGTCTGGCGAAGAAAGTCGAAATGACCGAGATGCCGGAGCTGGTGGCAATTCTGCACAGCTTCGTCGGTCTGGCTGCGGTACTGGTGGGTTTCAACAGCTACCTGTATCACGATACGGGCCTGGAGCCGATTCTGGTGAACATTCACCTGACGGAAGTGTTCCTGGGTATCTTCATCGGTGCGGTGACCTTTACCGGTTCTGTGGTGGCCTTTGGCAAACTGCGCGGCAAGATCTCCTCTAAACCGCTGATGCTGCCGAATCGTCACAAAATGAACCTGGCGGCGCTGGTTGTTTCTTTCCTGCTGCTGGTGGTGTTTGTTCGTACCGAAAGCGTGGGCCTGCAGGTTCTGGCACTGCTGGTGATGACCATTATTGCACTGGCCTTTGGCTGGCATCTGGTGGCCTCCATCGGCGGTGCGGATATGCCGGTTGTTGTTTCAATGCTTAACTCCTATTCAGGATGGGCGGCAGCGGCGGCGGGCTTTATGCTGAGCAACGATCTGCTGATCGTTACCGGTGCGCTGGTCGGTTCTTCTGGTGCGATCCTGTCTTACATTATGTGTAAGGCGATGAACCGTTCATTTTTCAGCGTTATTGCGGGCGGCTTTGGTTCTGACGGTTCTTCTACCGGGTCTGATGAAGAAGTTGGTGAACATCGCGAGATTACTGCGGAAGACACAGCAGAAATGCTGAAGAACTCGCACTCCGTGATCATCACCCCGGGCTACGGCATGGCAGTGGCTCAGGCACAGTATCCGGTCGCGGAAATTACTGAGAAACTGCGCGCGCGCGGCATCAAAGTGCGTTTTGGTATTCACCCGGTAGCAGGGCGCTTGCCAGGTCATATGAACGTGCTGCTGGCGGAAGCCAAAGTACCTTATGACATCGTGCTGGAAATGGATGAGATCAACGATGATTTCGCCGATACCGATACCGTGCTGGTCATTGGTGCCAACGACACGGTAAACCCGGCGGCGCAGGATGACCCGCGCAGCCCGATCGCCGGCATGCCGGTGCTGGAAGTGTGGAAAGCGCAGAACGTAATTGTGTTCAAACGTTCAATGAACACCGGCTATGCAGGTGTGCAGAACCCGCTGTTCTTTAAAGATAACACCCATATGCTGTTTGGCGATGCCAAAGCCAGCGTGGATGCGATCCTGAAAGCGCTGTAATTGCCAGTAAAAGTTAGACGGCCTCTGCGGAGGCCGTTTTTTTAAACATCCAGTTTACGCTGGGTGATCCATTCCACACGAGCAGGATCGCGATGCGAGAAGAACGCGCTGGTTCCGCTGTCCATCGCGGCAATTTGCGTCATCTCTTCCGCCGTTAGGGCAAAGTCCAGCACCTGAATATTCTCGGCCATCCGCGTTTTACGCACGGTTTTCGCCAGCGAAATTATCCCACGTTGATAAATCCAACGCAGCACGACTTGACCAACGCTTTTGCCATATTTTTCACCAATAGCCGCTAAGACTGGGTTCTGAAACAGGTCATTGCGTCCTTCAGCGAACGGCGCCCAGGCTTGCGGTTGAATATTCCGGCTCTGCATCCAGGCTACGGCATGCGGTTGCTGATGAAAAGGATTCACCTCAATCTGGTTAACGGCCGGGATTACGCGATTGAAAGCGATTAAATCCGCCAGACGATCCGGATGAAAGTTACTCACGCCAATCGCGCGGATTTTCCCTTCTTCATATAATTCTTCCATCGCGCGCCAGGCACCGTGCACATCGCCATAGGGCTGATGAATCAAATAAAGGTCAATATAATCCAGTTGAAGCCGTTGCAGAGAACGTGCGAATTGCGCCTTTGCGCCTGCATAGTTGGTATCTTGTAACCACAGTTTGGTAGTCACAAAAAGCGCCTCGCGGGGGACTCCGCTTTGCTTAAGTGCATTGCCGACCTGAGTTTCATTCTGGTAGGAGGCAGCGGTATCAATCAGGCGATATCCTGTATCAATGGCATCCCGTACGGCTTGCTCACATTCGCTGGCATCGGTCATTTGATAAACGCCAAATCCGAGCAGGGGCATCTCAACACCGTTATTCAGAACTGTTGTATTCATTGGGTTCTCCTGAGCATCATCGTTGCATTGGCTGCAGATTAGCAAATCTGTGTTGATACGATTAGTCTGTGAAATTCGCATGGACCTATGAGTAGAATTCATTTCTGAAAGGTAATTATTGGAAGTCAGTCACAAAATATGACGCCTATGATTTCACCATTCATGATTTCAGTTCATAAACTCATGCGGTTTTAACCGTATAATCACGGCAATACGTTGTCTATATACTGCGACCTGACTTTTTAGAACATGACAGGGCACTATGCGTACACGTGAACATGCCTCACCGGTAACTACCGCAAGCCAGACCGGTCTTACTTTTATTCTGATCCTCAGTGGCCTGATGGCCTTTACATCGCTTTCTACCGATATTTATCTTCCAGCAATGCCGACGATGGCCGAGGATTTACATGGCAATGTTGAGCTGACGATTACTGGTTTCTTAATTGGTTTTACTATCGCACAGTTGATTTGGGGGCCGATTAGCGATCATATGGGGAGGCGCAAGCCGCTGTTTATCGGCATGGTGCTATTTATCATTGGTTCCGCAGGGTGTGCGCTGTCTACAAGTATCACGCAAATTGTTTTCTGGCGGGTATTTCAGGCGCTTGGAGCCTGTACCGGACCTATGCTGGCGCGAGCGATGATCCGCGATCTCTTTGCACGTACTCGTGCGGCGCAAATGCTCTCGACCCTGGTGTTGGTGATGGCGATTGCGCCAATCGCCGGACCGTTGATTGGCGGGCAAATTATTCGCCTGAGCACCTGGCACTCTATTTTTTGGCTGCTGGTGGTGATTGGTGCGCTGATGTTTATCTCCCTAAACTGGCTGCCCGAAACATTGCCGGAAGATAAACGGGTGAAAGCCTCTTTGGCTGGCGCATTTCGTAATTACCGCTCGTTGTTAACCAATGGGCGTTTCATGCGCTATACCCTGAGCCTGACGTTTTATTACGTCGGTGCGTACGCGTTTATTACCGGGTCACCGTTTGTTTATATTAGCTATTACCATGTTGATCCACAGCATTACGGCTGGTTGTTTGCGCTAAACATTATCGGTGTTATGGCGATGAGCGTGGTCAACCGTCGTCTGGTTCAACGACATGCTCTGGAACAACTGCTGAAATATGCGACGATGCTGGCGGCGCTGGCCGCAGTGGCGCTTGCACTGCTGGTTAAGCTGGAGTCAGGCGGAATTGTTGCCATTATCGTTTCCATTTTTCTGCTGTTCTCGATGAATGGCATTATTGCCGCGACGTCGACTGCCGCGGCGTTGGACGCGGTACCGAACATTGCGGGTTCAGCTTCGGCGCTGATTGGCGCGTTGCAATATGGCAGCGGTATTATCTCATCGTTGCTGCTGGCCGCCTTCAGTGATGGCACGCCCTGGACCATGGCGTGGATAATAGCGCTATTTACGCTGTTAAGCGCCGTTTTGGCTTTCCGCGTGAAACGATAAAGGAAATGCCCCGTAATGGCGGGGCGAAAACTCATTCTTTGTTCAGATCGCTAAGCATCACGGCAATGCTTTGACCGCCGTTGGTTTGCTCAAGCGCGATTTTCACGATGATGGTCAGCGGCACAGAAAGCAGCATCCCCACGGGACCGAGCAACCAGCCCCAGAAGATTAACGACAGAAATACCACCAGCGTAGACAGCCCCAGCCCGCGGCCCATGATCCGCGGCTCGAGGATATTCCCGAATACCAGGTTGATGACCAGATAGCCTGCCAGAACCACCAGCGCATCGTAAAGACCGCTGAATGCCAGCACCTGAGCAATAGGGGGAATGGCCGCCAATACAGAACCGATATTAGGGATGTAGTTCAGGGCGAAGGCCAGTAATCCCCAGACAAAGGCAAAGCGCACATCCAATGCAGCAAGCATGCCCCAGGCGACCAACCCGGTCACAATGCTGATTGCCGTTTTAAGCACCAGGTAGTGGGAGACGCTGTCGATGGCACGTTGAATCGCCGCCATACCTTCAATGGGGCGACTCATCATTTGTTTGAGTTTGTTGGGCAGTTGCGGTACTTCCAGCAGCATAAAAACTACCGTCAGTAGCAGTAAAAATATCGATGACATAGCATTTGAAAGCTGCGCCAGTAAATTGGTCACCAGCGTCATTGCCGCGTTCGGATCGATATATTTGACGAGCTCGTCCACGGAAACGCCGATCCCTGCGCGTTGTAACCATGGTTCAAGATTTTTCAGTGGGATAACCAGTGAAGAGCGATATTGCGGTAGCGTTCGCGCAAGTTCATTTAAGGATGTACCTAAATACGCCAACAGCAGCACCATTAACATTACAATAATAACGATAAGCAATGACACCGCAATTACGCGCGGTATGCGAAGCTTGACCATCCGCTGCACCACGGGATTGAGCACAACGGCTATAAATAACGCCAGAATAAAGGGGACGATGATATCTGCGGCAAAGCGAATACCGCTCAGGATGATAACCAGCATGCCCAGCATAATGACTATTTTTAGACCGTTAAGCGTGATGATCGGTTTCGCCATGTGTATTCCCGCATTTTTCATTTTTGAATCTGCATAATAATGTGATTTGCGTCGAGCCGTTATAACAAAAATCAAACGGGGCAGGTAAAGAAGTGAAAAGACTTTGAGTTCGTCTTGAAGCTATGATACAAATCATCTGTGTTTAACTACCGAGGACAATTATCATCCGCGATGATGAGAAGCAACACTGCGGATAATTGTAATATTATGGACAATATGTTCAGGATGTTTTTGCGTTTACCTACACTTCTTCGTACCTCCTCCACTTTCTTGCTTGCGGGTGAGCAACACTGGCGCAACGCGCTTTAGTCCCTTCTTCTGCCTGAGCTGGCGCTGTGCGCTGAGCTAACTAATTTTATTTTTTGGTTTACTGCATGCAGTAGGCCTAAAGGACTATATTCTCAAGCAGGAGAAGCATCATGTTTTACTGGATATTATTAGGTCTGGCCATCGCGGCTGAAATTACTGGTACGCTGTCAATGAAATGGGCAAGCGTTGGCCATGGTAATTCAGGCTTTATTTTAATGCTGGTAATGATCGCCTTATCATATATTTTTCTTAGTTTCGCTGTTAAAAAAATTGCCCTTGGTGTGGCCTATGCCTTGTGGGAAGGTATCGGTATTTTATTTATTACGCTGTTTAGTGTGTTGTTATTTGATGAAACCTTGTCCACGATGAAAGTGGCTGGACTGGTCTCGCTGGTATTAGGCATTGTGCTGATCAAGTCTGGTACTCGAAAACCTGCCAAAACGAGCAAAGAGGTGACCCATGCAGCAGTTTGAGTGGGTTCATGGTGCCTGGCTTGGCATGGCCATCGTGCTGGAAATAGTCGCTAACGTCTTTTTGAAATTTTCTGATGGATTTCACCGCAAGGTTTATGGCGTGCTGTCGCTGGCTGCCGTGTTAGCGGCCTTTAGCGCGCTGTCGCAGGCGGTAAAAGGTATTGACCTTTCTGTTGCCTACGCTTTGTGGGGCGGGTTTGGGATTGCCGCGACGTTAGCGGCTGGTTGGGTGTTGTTTGGTCAGCGCCTGAATAATAAAGGCTGGATCGGTGTGGCGCTGCTGCTGGCCGGAATGGTGATGATTAAACTTGCCTGATATCCGTGCTGCCCATTAATGCGGGCAGCATATGTTACTCCTGCGCCAACTCTTCCAGCTTATCGCGAAAACCGGTCACGGATATGGCGCGATTATCGGCTCGCCAGCGATCTTTCGCCGCCGGAGCGGAGCTTTGTACGCCAATCAACTGCCAGCCTGAATCTGTCTTCAGCATCAACGGTGAACCGCTGTCGCCCGGGAGCGTGTCGCACTGGTGCGACAAGACGGTATTCTGCGCCCAGCCGGTCACCACGCAATCCTGATGGGTGTACAAATCGTCCAGATGATCTTCCGGATAGCCCGACTGTGTGACTTTGCGATCGGCGGTTTTCAACGCCGCGGTTAACGCCGCTTTATCACCTTCAAATAATGGTAGGGGCGTGATTCCGGAAGGCGGGTAACGCAGCACCACCAGACCAAAATCCCACGGGGCTGCGGATGGCGGCACAATCCAGCCATCGCCATCTGCTTTCAAACGCTTACCGAGTGAGGGATCAACCCGTCCTTCGATTCCATGGATTTCATAGCGCCAGACACCCTTTTTCGACACAAAGCGTAACGCGACGGCTTTATCCGGTTTGCCTTTCGGTGGGGCGAGCAAGCAGTGTCCGGCAGTCAGGGCCAGATGCGGTGAAATGAGCGTGGCGGTACACAGATTACCACTGGCGGTTTCCAGTTGTCCGATAGCATCCCACGGTGATTGCGTTGGATCCGTTACTTTCGTGCGATCGTCATGACCAAAAAACAGCGTTTTTATGCTTTCTGCTTCAGCGGTGGTCGTTGCTGGCTGATCTGCATGCGCAACAACAGGAAAAAAACAAATTGAGCCCAGTAATACAGCAATGGTTTTATGCATATCACACTCTGGTGGGGAATTATGATTATAAACAGCAAACCCTCAGTTAATACTATAGACGGGACGGCGAGAAAGTGGGAGTAAAATCAGATAACTACACTCAGGAAAGATAAAAATGCATGGCAATGAGGGCGCAAATTATCAGAGTAATAAGAATGAACTCAAAGCGGTAATGTGACACCATTTTACCCTCCGAAAGGCGGCGCTACATCAGGTTGATTTAGCGCCGTATGCTATGGCGTGGGGGACGCCATAGTGACTACAAATGCGTTATGCTGCAGGTTGAGCTGCTGGTTTAGCGGTGTCGTGTTTTACGGCTTTTTTAGTGTGTTTTTTAGCGGCCTGAGCTTTCTGCTCTGGTGCTTTTTGTTCTGCTGCTGGCTTGGTTGCTGCTTTTTTGGTGTGTTTTTTAGCAGCCTGAGCTTTCTGCTCTGGCGCTTTTTGTTCTACAGCCGGTTTAGTGGTGGATTTTTTAGCGTGTTTCTTGGCAGCCTGCGCTTTCTGCGGCGCTGCTTTGTGCTGTTTTTTATGATGCGTGGTTTTTGCCGGCGCTGCTTTGGTGGTTGCAGCAGCAGTCGGAGCGGTAGTAGCAGTTGTTTCAGCGGCAAAAGCAGCAGAAGACAGACCCATAGCAGCGGCAACAACCAGAGCTAATACTTTTTTCATTCTCATACCCTCGATTTGGTTTTTCATTCAACCCCACTGCGGGGCCGTTGAAATAACTATATCGCTGTAAACACAGGGCTTCCGTGAGTCATTGGTTTCGGCGTGTAACGATATGTACAATGACTCACGGTATGAGATTACAAATAGCGGGCTTCCAGATGAGAACGGAAATAACGGCTGCTGAGCGGCTCTCCGGTCGCCTGGGTAATAAGCTGTTCAGTAGTAAAGCGGCTGCCATGCTGCCAGATGTTCTGACGTAACCAGTCAAACAGGGCACCAAACTCACCTTGGGCAATAGACTGATTCAAATCAGGCAATGCGCGGTTAGCGGCACTGAACAACTGCGCTGCATACATGGCGCCTAAGGTATAGGAAGGGAAGTAGCCAAAGCCGCCGTCAGTCCAGTGAATATCCTGCATACAACCGTTACGGTAGTTTCCGATCGTTGACAGCCCCAGCCAGGCCTGCATTTTCTCGTTCCACAATGCCGGGATATCATCCACTTCAATATCGCCATTAATAAGCGCACGTTCGATTTCATAACGCAGGATCACGTGAGCGGGATAGCTTACCTCGTCGGCATCAACACGGATAAACCCGGGTTTGACCTGCTGGTTCCAGGCGATGAAATTGCTTTCTTCAAACGCTGCCTGATCGCCAAAGTGGCGCGTTACAGCCGGAATCAACCGCATCAGAAAGGCTTTACTGCGTCCCAGTTGCATCTCAAAGAACAGACTCTGGGACTCATGAATGGCGGTTGAGCGTGCCAGAGCAATAGGTTGCCCAGACCAGCTGCGTGGCAGGTTTTGCTCATAGCGCGCATGACCGGTTTCATGGATCACGCCAAACAGCGCGCTGAGTAATTCGTTTTCATCATAGCGGGTGGTAATGCGAACATCTTCTGGTACGCCGCCACAGAAAGGATGTGCACTGATATCCAGCCGACCAGCGGTAAAGTCGAAACCTAGCTGTGCCATTGTTTCAAGACCCAGCTCTCGCTGTACAGCTGTTGGGAAGGGACCTACCGGGGCGATGAGCGACTGCTGAGACTGCTTTGCCACCACCTTGTTTAGCAGATCGGGCAGCCAACTTTTAACGTCTGCGAAAAGGACATCCAACTGAGCGCTGGTCATTCCTGGTTCAAAGATGTCCAGTAGCGCGTCATACGGCGAACAACCTTTTGCTTCTGCGCGCAGTCGGGCTTCTTCGCGGCTATACTTCACAACCTCTTTCAGGTTTTCGGAAAATCCTTCCCAGTCATTAGCTGGTCGCTGGCTACGCCAGGCATGCTCACAGCGGCTTCCCGCAAGTGATTTTGCTTCTACCAACGATTCGGGCAACAAGGATGCCTGGTGATGCAATCGCGACATTTCGCGCAGATTCGCCTGTTCTACATCGTTGAGATCTTCCTGTTGCGCTGCGGCAATCCACGTTGCCACTTTCGGGTCAGTTAACAGTTGGTGTTCAAGCACGCTCAGCTCGGCCAACGCTTCGCCTCGGGCTTTACTGCCTCCTGGCGGCATCATGGTAAACATGTCCCAACTGGCGATTGCCGAGAGGTGGGAGAAGCGAGAGAGCCGCTGGAACGTGCGGGTGAGCTGATGGTAATTATCATTGTTACTCATTTTTTGTTCTCGTTCTGTTTAGGTGTGGTTAAGAAGTTTACCGTGATTCACTCACTTTTCATAAACACACCTTTGTACCCGGTTTTCCGTAACAGCTTTTTATAGCGAAAAGCCAGCAGAACCACAAAACAGATGGCGTAGATAATAGGGAGCGGTGATAACACTTTTACCGACCACAGATAATGCAGCGGTAGCAAAATGGCGGCCAGGTAGACGTAGTTGTGCAATGTTTGCCAGCGTTTGCCCATTTTACGCTGAGCGGCTTGTGTCGAGGTCAACGTCAACAGGAATAAGATAATCCAACCGGCCATACCCAGCATTAGCCATGGGCGTGAAACCAGTTCACGACCCAACAATCCCAAGTTTTGTATACCCAGTTCCAGCAGAGCATAGCTGGTTATATGCAGTGTGGCCCATGCAAAGCACCATAAACCTAACAACCGCCGGGTACGAAACAACAAAGGCTGCTTTGCATAGCGCGCAAGCGGCGATACCAGCAGGGTAACCAGCAAAAACTTCAGCGCGGTAATGCCCGTAAAGTGCTGGATATCTTTTCCCGGGGCGGCACCCAACCCGCCATGCTGCGCGGCCCAGAAGAGCCATAGCAGGGGTAAAAAACCGGCGAAATGCAGCAGCACTTTCAGGCCGGTTATCTGTTTTGCAGTCAACCTCACTTAAAAATACTCCCGAAGATCCATGCCCTGATATAACGATGCCACCTCATCGGCATAACCATTAAAAGGTAACGTGGGCTGTCGCTGTACATCGAGAATGCCACCCGAACCGATAAAACGCTCAGTAGCCTGAGACCAGCGAGGGTGATCAACCTGCGGATTTACGTTGGCGTAAAAACCGTATTCATTCGGTGCAGACATATTCCAGGTCGTCGGTGGCTGCTCACGCGTCAGCTTGATACTGACAATCGATTTAATGCCCTTGAAGCCGTATTTCCAGGGTACGGTCAGGCGTATCGGCGCCCCGTTTTGCGGCGGCAATGCTTTGCCATATACGCCTACGGTGAGAAATGTGAGCGGGTGCATAGCCTCATCCAAACGAAGACCTTCGACATAGGGATATTTCAACCCACCGCCAATAAAACGGTCTTTCTGACCCGGCATTTCATCAGGGGCGTAGCGTGTTTCAAAGGCAACATATTTGGCGTGACTGGTTGGCTCAACCAGCGCCAGTAATTTATGCAACGGAAAACCCACCCACGGCACAACCATCGACCAGGCCTCAACGCAACGCATCCGATAAATACGTTCTTCTAATGGAAAGCGTGTGGTCAGCGCATCATGATCCAAGGTTAAAGGTTTGTTGACCTCACCGCTGATGGTTAACGTCCAGGGATCGGTTTTCAGGCTACCGGCATTGGCGGCAGGATCGGCTTTATCCAGACCAAATTCGTAGAAATTGTTGTAGCCTGTCACCTTGTCTTCTGGCGTCAGAGACAGGCTGTTTTGCCAGCGTTCGGGCTTTGTGAACTCAAGCGCTTTGCCTGCGGGGGCGGGTGGACGATCGTTGCCTTTAAACCAATCCAGCAAATTAGCCTGTGTAGGAGAGGACAGCGTGGCCGCAGCAGCACCTATCCCAAGTGCTTTGAGGATCTGTCGTCGTTGCATAAAAAATACTGACTCGGCTGTAACATCTGCTTCCCGAAGTGGACGTTTTTTTAGCATGACTTTTCCTTCTTATTTTCATGTTAAGGAAAACAAGCGACGTTTCCCTGTTGATGTCTGACGTGTCTATAACGACATACTGCTCGCATGCGTATCCCTGGATCCTCACGAAAAGTTAAAAATTTTGTGATAACTTCCGCCCCTTGCCTGAGGTAAGCTTTCAGCACGACGAGAGGGGGATGACACTGATGGCAGGCGCGAAAAAGATATTTTTGGTGGAAGATGACAGCGATATTGCCTCACTTTTGCAGCTTAGCCTGAAGGATGAGGGTTACGAGATTGTTCATGAGGCAGACGGAGCTCGTGCGCTTGAACAACTGGAGAAACACGTCTGGGATGCCGTTATCCTCGATCTGATGCTGCCGGGTGTCGACGGGCTGGAGATTTGTCGTCGCATTCGCCAAATGAGTTTTTATTTGCCCGTCATTATCATCAGCGCCCGCACCAGTGAAACGCACCGTGTATTGGGGCTGGAAATGGGTGCCGATGATTATCTGGCCAAACCTTTCTCGGTGCTGGAGTTGATGGCCCGGGTAAAGGCATTGTTTCGTCGTCAGGAAGCGATGAGTCAGAACCTGCGTATGGAGGCGGGGATTATCACCGTTCATGGCGTAGAGATTGACCCATTAGCCCGGGAAGTCCGGCTGCATGGTAAATCCCTCGATTTAACGCCGCGCGAATTCGATCTGCTCTATTTTTTCGCCCGTCATCCAGGCGAGGTCTTTTCGCGTCAGGCGCTGTTAGATCAGGTGTGGGGCTACCAGCATGAAGGGTATGAGCATACGGTGAACAGTCATATTAATCGCCTGCGGACCAAAATTGAAAAGGATGCTGCCGAGCCGGAAATTATTCTCACGGTTTGGGGACGAGGCTATAAGCTTGCTGCGGTTAACGCGGAGCATCAGCCATGATTTATCGCCTGTCGCTGAGCCAGCGTCTGACCCTCGTCTTTACCGCCATTATGCTGATTTGTGCGGTTACCGTCAGTGTTGTCCAGATCCGCAGCAGTAAACAGTATGGCGACGCCATGGTGCAAAGGCTCTCGCTGGAGCTGGCGAGCAAGATTGTCAAAAGTGAGTCGCTTATTGATACCAGCGGGCAGATTAATCGCCAGACCTTAAAAGGATTGTTTAATCACCTGATGACGCTCAACCCCAGCGTGGAGCTGTATCTGATTTCACCGTCAGGTGAAATACTTGCTGATGCCGCACCGCCGGGGCATATCCAGCGGCAGAAAATTAGCGTACAGCCGATACAGGATTTCCTTAACTCAGATGCGTTGCCCGTCTATGGCAACGATCCGCGCAGCAGCCAGCAAAAGGTATTCAGCGCCGCGCCAGTTTTATATAACGGTGAGCTACATGGCTATTTGTACATTATTCTGCAGGGCGAAGATCTGAATATGCTGGCGAATACCGCCTGGCAAAAAACGCTCTGGAATACCGTGGCCTGGACGTTAATACTGGTTTTATTCGCCGGTGGAATTGCAGGTTTTCTGGTGTGGCGATGGGTGACGAATCCAGTGAAAAGGCTAACCGGACAGGTGGTAAAACTGGAGAAGGACAGCATTACCGTCATCAAACAATTGGCACAAAAAAATCCCGAACCGGTACCGGAGAATGAAATAGCGCTGCTGAACAATGCGTTTATCGAGTTAGCGCAGAAAATTGCCCAGCAGTGGGATTTATTAGCAGACAGCGATCGTCAGCGCAGAGAGTTTATTGCCAATATTTCGCACGATTTACGCACACCGTTGACTTCACTGTTGGGGTATCTGGAAATGCTGTCGCTGAAAGCCGATACGATGACGCCGGAGGAAAACCGGCATTATCTTAGCATCGCGCTGCGCCAGGGGCATAAAGTTCGCCATCTGTCACAACAGCTGTTTGAGCTGGCAAGGCTGGAGCATGGCGGTATAAAACCGCAGCGTGAACGTTTTGCTATTGGTGAATTGATCCAGGACGTGGCACAGAAATTTGATCTCCCTGTTGCCACGCGTCATTTGCAGTTGCACCTTGACGTAACGGGGCCGTTACCGCTGGTGAATGCCGATTTATCGATGATAGAAAGAGTCGTGACGAATTTGCTGGATAACGCTATCCGTCATACGCCTGACGGAGGCGAAGTGCGGCTAAAAGTCTGGCGTGATGAAGACCGTTTGTTAGCCGAAGTGCAGGACAGCGGGCCAGGGGTAGAAGAAGCTGTGCGAGAAGTATTGTTTCAGCGCCCGACCGCGTTAATTCCCCGTGAGCAGCGGGCCGAGCGCGGCGGTCTGGGCTTACTGATCGTGCGTAGAATGCTCGAACTGCATGGAGGAGATATACATCTGGTTAGCTCAACTGCAGGGGCCTGCTTCCGTTTCTCGTTGCCGCTGGCGGATTCTCCTCTGAGTAGTTGACGGTGAAGTTCCGGAGTAAAGAGGGTTTTGGCATTGTACTCATGGGCATTGCGTAAAAGTTGGTAGGTTGTCAGTGATAATGAGAATTTTTATCATGCATAGGTAATTCATCAACTTATCTTCGATGAGCGCAAGGAGATCGTATGTCACAGGATGCCGACAACCTGTATATCGCCAGGACTAAAGCAGTTGCTGGCTGCTTTTCAATGTTTTTACTGATGTTTGGCCTCACGTTTACCCCGTTGTTTTTCCCCGCGAGTCAGGACCTGCTTGCTAAAGGATTACTTTTTCCGCTGCTGTTTGCGTTGGAATTTGTTGTGCTGGTTCCGCTGTATTATTTCTTCTTTAGAAAAAGAGAGGGACTGGGCAAAGGCATTTTCAACGCCAGGTGGTTTGCCATTTTGTTCGCGGGGCTGCTGTTTATTCAGCTTATCCTGCCATTGATTTTGGGGCTCAGACAAACCGAAGCGTGGGTGACCAGCCAAATATCCTTAAGTAGTTATGCGTTGTGGTTATCTACGTTGACCCTGATATTTATCGCGCCAGTTTATGAAGAAATTGTTTTCAGAGGCTGTTTATTCAACGCGTTCCAGTACTGGTTCAATAATAAAACCTGGCTGTCGTCAGTGGTGGTATCGGTCATTTTTGCCATCATGCATACGCAGTATGTGGATCTACGCACGTTGCTGATGTTGTTTCTTGTGTCGCAGGTGTTGATCCTGGCCAGACTGAAAAGCAACGGTCTGTTGATGCCAATTTTGCTGCATATAGTGATGAACGGGACAGTTGTTGCTCTGCAGATGGCGGCTCAGACGTTACAGCCAGGGTGATGAAGGTGATGCCCGGAACCCGGGCATCGCGGATTATACGTGCAGACGATGGTGCAAACGCGCACCGACCAGCAACGCCAACACCAGCATCAGGGCGATAAATCCGCCCACGCCGTTCCAGCCATAGCTGTGCCAGAACACACCGCCCAGCGTACCGGCAATACTGGATCCCAGATAATAGCTGAACAGATACAGGGAAGAAGCCTGGCCTTTAGCGCGTTTTGCTCGTGGTCCAATCCAACTGCTTGCTACGGAGTGCGCGGCAAAGAACCCGGCTGAAAAGAGCAGCATCCCGGCGAAGATCAGCCATAGCGATGTGAACAGGGTCATCAAAAGTCCAACCAGCATCACGCCTGTTGAAAAGAGCATTACCGGGCCACGACCATAACGAGTGGTCATAGAACCCGCCTTTGGCGAACTCCATGTCCCGGTCAGATACGCCACAGATAACAAACCTACAACCGCCTGGCTGAGCTCCCACGGGGAGAGCATCAGGCGGTAGCCGATATAATTAAACAGCGTGACAAACGATCCCATCAGTAAAAAACCTTCCGCAAACAGCAGCGGCAAACCTTTGTCGCGCCAGTGCAAACGGAAGTTGATAAACAACGTTTTCGGGCGCAGCGATGTGGGTCTGAAATGACGGGATTCCGGTAAGATTTTCCAGAACATCAGCGCAGAGGCAAGGGCAAAACAGCCGATCGCCGCCAGCGCGATACGCCAGTTAAAAAAGTCGGTAAACACGCCGCTGATCAAGCGACCACTCATTCCGCCAATTGAGTTACCGCTGATATACAGGCCCATTGAGAAGGCGACGAAACTGGGATGAATTTCTTCACTCAGATAGGTCATCCCTACCGCCGCGACGCCGCTCAGTGAAAGTCCTATCAGAGCACGCATGATTAAAATACCGTGCCAGCTGGTCATCATTGTTGAAAGCAGCGTACAACAAGAGGCGAGCAGCAGCGCGGTAACCATCACCGGCTTGCGGCCAATAGCATCTGAAAGTGGGCCGGTAAACAGTAACCCTATCGCCAGCATCGCCGTCGAGATGGAAAGCGAGATACTGCTGCTTGCGGGAGAAACCCCAAACTCGTGCGAGAGCACTGGCAGTATGGGTTGAACGCAATAGAGGAGGGCAAAAGTCGCCAGTCCGGCGGAAAACAGCGCCAGCGTGACGCGCATAAATGGGGATGTTCCGCGTTTGATAAATCCATCCGGCGGGGTAACTATCTGTTCATCAACATCGCTTGTTGGCGCGGTATCGACAGTTGTTGTACGGCTCACTTGAAATCCTTGCTCATTCAATTACGTCTACAGGACCAGCCTTAAGAGTATGAAAATCACAATATTCTGTCTAATATATTAATAATCTCAAATAATATGTTAAAAATATGAATATCGAACTGCGTCATTTACGTTACTTTGTGGCCGTTGCCGAAGAGTTGCATTTTGGTCGGGCGGCGGCGCGGTTAAACATTTCGCAACCGCCGCTAAGTCAGCAGATCCAGATCCTTGAACAGCAGGTTGGCGCCCGGTTACTTGCCCGAACTAACCGTAGCGTGGCGCTGACCTCTGCCGGAAAGCAGTTTCTGGCGGACAGTCGACAGATCCTCGGGCTGGTTAATGAAGCCGCCGCCAGGGCTGAGCGTTTGCATCTGGGAGAAGCAGGGGAATTACGTATCGGCTTTACGTCGTCCGCGCCGTTTATCAAAGCGGTTTCAGATACGTTATCGCTGTTTCGCCAAAGCTACCCGGCAGTGCATATGCAAACCCGTGAAATGAACACGCGTGAGCAAATTGCCCCGCTCAATGAAGGAACGCTGGATTTGGGACTTCTGCGTAATACGCAGCTTCCGGAAACGCTGGAGCGTGAAATCATTCTGCATGAACCACTGATGGCAATGATCCCACGTGCGCATCCGTTGGCGCAAAAACCCGTGGTCACGTTGGCCGAACTGGCGAATGAGCCATTTGTCTTTTTTGACCCCCATGTGGGGACAGGGTTGTATGACGATATTCTGGGCCTGATGCGTCGCTATGGACTGAAACCGACGATTGCGCAGGAGGTTGGCGAGGCGATGACTATCATTGGGCTGGTGGCCGCAGGATTAGGGGTTTCTATACTTCCTGCTTCTTTTAAACGGGTGCAACTGTATGAAATGTGTTGGATCCCGATAGCGGAAGAAGATGCTGTCTCGGAAATGTGGTTAGTGTGGCCAAAGCATCATGAGCAAAGTCACGCCGCGCAACGCTTTCGCGAGCAGCTTCTGGCGGCCGTTCAGAGCGGTTAATTTAGTTTAAAAATGGGCGAAAATGTGCAGTAAATCACAAGGCTAAGTAAAAAGTTGACGGAAGCCATTGAAGTGCTTCACCATAGCCCGCAGATTATTTCGGAGCGCGAAAATAAAGGGAGTAAGTGGTGGTTGCTGATAGTCAGCCTGGGCATATCGATCAAATTAAGCAGACCAATGCGGGTGCGGTTTATCGCCTGATTGATCAGCTGGGTCCGGTATCGCGTATTGATCTCTCCCGCCTGGCACAATTGGCGCCTGCCAGCATTACCAAAATTGTCCGCGAAATGCTCGAAGCGCATCTGGTGCAAGAGCTGGAAATCAAGGAAGCGGGTAGCCGTGGTCGTCCGGCCGTTGGGCTGGTTGTCGAAACGGAGGCCTGGCACTACTTATCCATTCGTATCAGTCGTGGCGAGATTTTTCTGGCGCTACGCGATCTGAGCAGCAAGCTGGTGGTTGAAGATTGTCTTGAAATGGCGCTGGTCAGCGAAACACCGTTGCTGGATCGCGTGATAACCCAGGTCGATCAGTTTTTCATCCGCCACCAGCAAAAGCTGGAGCGCTTAACCTCCATCGCCATCACCTTACCCGGCATTATTGATACTGAAAACGGTATCGTTCATCGCATGCCATTTTACGAAGATGTCAAAGAGATGCCGTTGGGCGAAGCGCTTGAGAACCATACCGGCGTGCCGGTGTATATTCAGCACGATATCAGCGCCTGGACGATGGCCGAGGCGCTTTTTGGCGCATCGCGCGGTGCGCGCGACGTCATTCAGGTGGTGATCGATCATAACGTGGGTGCAGGGGTGATCACTGACGGCCATTTGCTGCATGCAGGCAGCAGTAGCCTGGTGGAGATTGGTCATACGCAGGTCGATCCCTACGGTAAACGCTGCTATTGCGGCAACCATGGTTGTCTGGAAACAATCGCCAGCGTCGATAGCGTGCTCGAATTGGCGCAGGTGCGCCTGAAGCAGTCAATGAGTTCTTCTCTACATGGGCAACCGTTAACGGTAGACGCGCTGTGTCTGGCGGCCATGCAGGGTGATTTATTGGCGAAAGATATCATTAGCGGCGTTGGGACCCACGTCGGTCGAATTCTTGCCATCATGGTGAATTTGTTCAACCCGCAAAAGATATTGATTGGCTCTCCGCTCAGTAAAGCGGCAGATATCTTGTTCCCAACCATCGCTGACAGCATTCGTCAGCAGGCGCTTCCGGCTTACAGTCAGCATATAGTCGTTGAAAGTACCCAGTTTACCAATCAGGGGACGATGGCGGGGGCGGCACTCGTGAAGGACGCGATGTATAACGGTTCTTTGTTGATTCGTCTATTACAGGGTTAACATTTTTTAACTGTTGTACGAAAAATTGCGCTATCTCAAGCTGATCCTGGTCGTCATACCTTAGACTTTCTCCACTGTTTTATTTTCCTGACTTATATTTTCAAAGCATAACGGTGGAGTTAGTGATGCTGAAGCGTTTCTTTATTACAGGTACAGACACTTCTGTTGGGAAGACCGTGGTTTCCCGCGCATTACTACAAGCGTTAGCGTCAGGGGGTAAAAGCGTAGCAGGTTACAAACCAGTAGCCAAAGGCAGCAAAGAGACGCCCGAAGGTCTGCGCAACAAAGATGCACTGGTGCTGCAAAGTGTGTCATCTATCGAGCTGCCCTATGAGGCAATTAACCCAATTGCGTTAAGCGAAGATGAAAGTAGCGTGGCGCATAGTGGTCCGGTCAATTACACCCTGTTATCCAACGGTCTCGCAAGCCTTAGCGAAAAAGTCGATCACGTCGTCGTGGAAGGCACCGGAGGCTGGCGGAGCTTGATGAACGATCTGCGTCCGTTATCGGAGTGGGTGGTGCAGGAACAACTGCCGGTGCTGATGGTAGTGGGTATCCAGGAAGGCTGTATTAATCATGCGATCCTCACCGCGCAGGCGATAGCCAGCGACGGACTGCCGTTGATTGGCTGGGTTGCGAATCGCATTAACCCGGGGCTGGCGCATTATGCGGAAATCATTGATGTGCTGGGTAAAAAATTACCTGCACCGCTGATCGGTGAACTGCCTTATCTGCCACGTGCAGAGCAGCGTGAGTTGTCGCAGTACATCCGCCTGTCAATGCTCGGCAGCGTGCTGTCGGTAGATAGAGTCGTGGCGTAACGTACGCGACAGTACCGACGCCAGGACACAGGCAATCAGTAATCCGGGGAGCAGGCGATACTCCCCGGTCATTTCACAAACCATCAACGTCGACATTATTGGTGCATGCGTGGTAGCCGCCAGCAGCGTGGCCATCCCCGTTAATCCCAGCAAAATGGCAATTTCATCCGAGCCCGGAAGCCATAATCCCCATACCTGACCCAGCAACATGCCCACCGACAAGCCGACAAACAGCGTTGGCGTAAACACGCCACCCGGAGCACCGGATCCACTGCTGGCAAGCACCGCCAGTAATTTGCAGATAAAAATCCCGCTAACCACGGCCAGCAGCGGTGGTGAAAGTAAATATGACTGCACCACGCTGTAGCCATTACCCCAGACCGTAGGCGTGAGCAATGAAAGCAGGCCAACGATCAACCCGCCAAGCGCCAGTTGCCACGGTGGCGAGAGTTTTAAGCGCAAAAATACATTATGGCTGGCGGTCATCAACCACATGAAGAGCGGTCCGCAGATGCCAGCAGCCAGACCGGTGCTGACAATCATAACGTATTCCAGAGCATGTAATTCCCGCGACAGGTGCACGGTATACAGCAGCGCATTGCTGCCGCTAAGCAGATTGGTGGTGAGTAATGCGACTACGGCGGACACCACTACCGGCCCCAGTGAGGCGAGGATCAGCGTGCCAAACAATACTTCGGCAATAAATAAACTGCCCGCTAGCGGGGCATGATAGGCTCCAGCCATACCTGCAGCGGCGCCGCAGGCAATCCATAACTTCCATTCTGTACGCGGGGTAAAGCGTTGAGCAAAGCAGGAGGCCGCCAGCGCCGCCAGTAAAATCATGGCACCTTCACGTCCGATGGCGCTCCCGCTGGCAACGACCAGTAACGATGCCAGCGATTTCACCAGGCTTGCACTGACGTCAAATTGTCCGTCGGTTTGCAGGGCTTCCATATAATCAGTGGGAGCCTGCGGACGTAAACGGTTAAATTTTTGCCAGCCCCACAGTAGTAATCCAGCCGCCAGACCGCCGAGTGCAGGTGTCAGCATACGCCTTAAGGGCGAAAGGTTTGTCGCTGCGTTGACCAGACTTCCCGTGTTGTTGCTCAGAAACAACCATTCGAGAAGCAGCATGGCATGACGAAATCCTGCGACGGCCAGCGCAGCAAGGACGCCAATCAACGCGGCGATCAGCAGGCGGCGGAACATGGCACGCAGGTCAGGGTAAGCATGTAAATGATGCATGAGTGGCCAGACTGGAAAATTCAGACGCTCTATTTTGCGGCTATTAGGCAACAGAAGCAAAAGCTCAGCGTGCGCAACAGGATGCACCACAGGCAGGACAATTCCTGCCTGTGACGAAATTAACGGAACAAAGGCTTATCGGCTACCGGGATCAGTAACTGTGATTGCCACTGTGCCAGCGTCAGGCGCGCCAGCTCACCAAGCGCCTGGTAGAACGGGTGATCGGCTTTTTCGATAAACACATTAAGAAAGCGTGATGACCATGGGAACAGATGCCAGGCCAGCAGTTGCTCGCACTCGGTGTGGCGTTCGTTCTCGGCAAGCCAGGCCGTCAGCAACAGCAGCGAACCAAAGTGATCTTCTGGCTCATTTTGCTGCATGGCAAACTGGATGCCGTTGTCCCGCATCCACTGGCGTAATGCCAGCGTGGAGTCGCCAAACAACACGTTTTCACGATCCAGCCAGACGGATCCCCATGGCGGAGAAGGGAGCGCATAGGGGCCAACAAACAGACGTTGCCAGGCCTGCGGGAGAGACTCATCGGCCTCAGCCTGAAACTGAGCGACTAACGGCGAAAGCGTTGTCTTTTCAAGCGGCCACTGCGCCTGCCAGCCATCGGTTCTTAACGCACTGACCAATGCCGAAGCTTCCGCACTGTCTGGGGCATAGTAAAACAGCGCGCCAAGCACGCGCGCTGCGGTAGAAAAGTTGTCACGTTGTGAAAAATGGGTCATGCAAACAATCCTGAACAGTGCGGGTTGCCCCGCACCCGAAAGTTAACCTGCGACAGCCATTCCGACTGTCATATGTAAACCGTAAAACAAACCGCGGCCAATGATTTCACCGACAAGCACCAGAATTAACCCGAGCGCCAACCCGCCAACTGACGGTCCTTTGCGACGGATCAACGGACATATCCAGCAACCCAGACCCGCGGCCAGCAGCAGGACTCGCCAGACCTGTAAACTGCCGTAGTCGGGAACCAGTGCGCTGGCGGATTGTACCGAACTGTGGATCTCGCCGAGTGACAGTCCCTGCAGCACAATAACGGCCACCGTAACCAGCAGAGCCAATACGCTGATACCGGCGAATCTGGCGGTGTTAAAAGAAACACCTGCAGCACGCAGCAGCAGAGCGGCAAATAGCGGTCCACTGAGCAGCATCGTCATGAAAAACGCCAGTGTAGTATAACCGTTATACCAGGTTGGGACGGTGTCTATCTGGTAGACGTTGGTCATCGCAAAGACAAATACCAGGCCCAGCAACATGCTCAACAGCATCCAGATTTTACCTAACGCTGCGGGCATTTTACCGAGAAACGCCACCAGCCACCACAGGCCACCGACGGCGAAAAACAGCGAACCGCTGGCGATTTCGTTACTTAGCGCCGATGCGCCAATTCTGTTCAGCGAGTTAAACGCGCGCAGCGGCGAACCTAAATGCATGATCGAGGCGAGAAAGGCGATGCCCATTACCAGCCAGAGAAAAAACATACTGCGAAGGATACGTTGTTTTACCAGCTCGTCTTTAGCGGTCAGCCAGCCGTAACCACTGACGATCAGCGCCCCGGCTACGCACTGGCCCAGCACCGTAAACAGTACCAGCGGCCATTCATGCCATCCATTTCCCATTTTACACCTCCTTTGGATTAGCCAGAAAACCCGTGGTATCCCCGGTCGGGCGGCAATTGGCGTTTGGTTTGATCACAATATTTGGTTTGGTGAAGTGCGCACCCGGCAGCGGGGCGACGGCAGCCAGTTCACCATGTTTTTTGCGCAGTTCGTCGATGGGGCCAAAATCCAGCGCACGCAGCGGACAGGACTCGACGCAGATGGGCTTTTTGCCGTCTGCAACACGATCATGGCAGCCATCACACTTGGTCATATGTCCTTTTGCAGCATTGTACTGTGGCGCACCGTACGGGCAGGCCATATGACAATAGCGACAGCCAATGCACACGTCTTCATCGACCACCACAAAACCATCCTCACGCTTATGCATCGCACCACTTGGACAAACCTTGGTGCAGGCCGGATCCTCGCAGTGGTTACAGGAGATTGAAAGATAGTAGGCAAAAACGTTCTGGTGCCAGACGCCGTTGTCTTCCTGCCAGTCACCACCTGCGTATTCGTAAATCCGCCGGAAACTGACGTCAGGGGTGAGGTCTTTGTAGTCTTTGCAGGCCAGCTCGCAGGTTTTGCACCCGGTGCAACGACTGGAATCAATAAAAAATCCATACTGAGTTGTCATGGGTTAGTCCTTAAACCTTCTCGATCTCGACCAGATTAGTGTGCTGTGGGTTGCCTTTTGCCAGCGGTGAAGGGCGCTGTGTTGTCAGCGTATTGACGCAGGCGCCATGGTCAATTTTGTCGCCGGCCATATCCGCATCGTGCCATGCACCCTGGCCCATTGCGCTGACGCCAGGCAGGATCCGTGGCGTCACTTTGGCCGGAATACGTACTTCCCCGCGGTCGTTAAAGACCCGCACCATATCGCCATTTGCAATACCACGCTTTTGGGCATCGACGGGATTGATCCACACTTCCTGACGACAGGACGCCTGCAGAACATCGATATTGCCGTAGCTGGAGTGCGTACGGGATTTGTAATGGAAGCCAAACAACTGCAGCGGAAATGCGCTGCGTTTGGGATCGTCCCACCCTTCAAACGTGGAGGCGTAGACGGGAAGCGGGCTAATTACTTCATCCTTCTGCAACTCCCATGTGTTGGCAATTTTCGCCAGCCGGCTGGAGTAAATTTCAATCTTTCCAGACGGTGTTTTGAGCGGATTGGCCTGCGGATCGTCGCGGAATTTTTTATAAGCGACAAAATGCCCGTTAGGATCTTTGCGTTTATAGATCCCCATTTTTTTCAGCTCGTCATAAGAAGGGAGCGCGGGGTCCTTGGCCAGCATTTTTGCATACAGATACTGGAGCCATTGTTCCTGAGTACGGCCTTCCGTAAACCGTTGATAGATATCATTGCCAAGGCGTTTGGCGACTTCGCTCATTATCCAGTAGATCGGTTTGCGCTCGAACTTCGGTGACGTCGCGGGTTGAATAAAAATGAGGTATCCCATGTTGCCCGCATAGTCGTTAGGAATGATGTCTTCCTGTTCGACGGTCATTAGGTCCGGCAGCAGGATATCGGCGTATTTCGCCGAAGATGTCATGAAATTTTCGATGACCACTATCATTTCGCATTTCGTATCATCCTGAAGGATCTCATGTGTTTTATTGATATCTGAGTGCTGATTAGTAATGGTGTTACCCGCGTAGTTCCAGATAAATTTAATCGGTACATCGAGCTTATCTTTACCGCGCACGCCATCGCGGGTTGCGGTCATTTCCGGACCCCGGGCGATGGCGTCGGTCCAGCTAAAGCAGGATATTTGGGTTTTGATGGGATTATCCGGCAGCGGCATGCGTTCAATCGTGATGGTGTAGGTTGATTCTCGTGCACCGCTATTGCCGCCGTTGATGCCAACGTTGCCAGTCAGGATTGGCAGCATTGCGATCGCGCGCGAAGTCAGTTCGCCGTTAGCCTGACGTTGTGGACCCCAACCCTGACAAATATACGCCGGTTTTGTACTACCGATTTCTCGTGCCAGTTTAATGATGCGCTCGGCCGGGATCCCTGTGACATGCGAGGCCCATTGGGGCGTTTTAGCGACACCGTCATCGCCATTGCCAAGTATATAGGCCTTGTAATGTCCGTTAGCGGGGGCGTCAGCGGGTAGGGTTTTCTCGTCATAACCGACGCAATATGTGTCAAGGAATGCCTGGTCGACGAGATCTTCGTTAATCAGGACCCAGGCGATTCCCGCCACCAGTGCGGCATCGGTTCCCGGACGGATAGGGATCCACTCATCTTCACGACCCGCAGCGGTATCGGTATAACGCGGGTCGATGACGATCATGCGGGCGTTAGAACGCTCCCGGGCCTGCTCAAGGAAGTATGTTATGCCACCGCCGCTCATACGCGTTTCGGCAGGGTTATTGCCGAACATCACCACCAGCTTCGTGTTTTCAATGTCGGAGGTACTGTTGCCGTCATTTGAGCCGTAGGTGTAAGGCATTGCCGCCGCGATTTGTGCGGTACTGTATGTGCCGTAATGGCTCAGGAATCCGCCATAGCAGTTCATCAATCGAGCGACCAGCGAGGCATAAGGGGAGGAGCGAGTAATATTGCCGCCGACAATGCCAGAGGTGTAGTTGATATACACGGCCTCATTACCGTATTTCTGTACGGTATTTTTTAAACTGGTGCTGATGGTATCCAGCGCTTCCTGCCAGGTTATGCGTTCGAATTTACCCTCACCGCGTTTGCCCACGCGCTTCATAGGATAATTGAGGCGATCCGGATGATTGATCCGTCGACGGATTGAGCGTCCACGTAAACAGGCACGCACCTGGTGCTGACCATAAATATCGTCTCCGGTCGTATCAGACTCTACCCATACGACCTCGTCATCTTTGACGTGGAGTTGCAGGGCACAACGACTGCCGCAGTTCACGGAACAAGCGCCCCAAACCACTTTCTCTTCAGCCGGTTGTATCGCCTGTTGTACCGCAGCAGCAGCGGTGCGCATCCCAAAAGGTAACGATAACCCGCCAGCGGCAAGCGCCAACGAACCTATAGCCGAGGATTTCACTAACATCCTGCGGCTAATGCCTCCATATTGCTCAGTATCAGACATAACTCACTCCATTATAGTTATCGCTATATATTAATCTCTACAGAGAAATTAATAGCATGCTAATAATGGAGTGAGTTTACCCATTTATGAGTATGGCATCTTAATGCATATCAAACTGGAGTAACCCTCCGCGTACGGAGGGTATGATTTATTGCGGTTCGGCGACGTGCCCGTCCTGTGCAGGCGAGCTGTTGGCAGGGGCGTTTCCACTGTTAGTCCGGGTGTAGAGAATTTTGTGCGTATCGTTTGCACAATGTCCTACCACCAGCGAATCAGGTTGATCGGCCTGATCGTTGGGGACAATGTTCAGCGTAAAACTGGACTCTGCGACGCCATTATTGATGATGCGCTGCTCGATATCGCTTTTCACGCGTTCACATGACGCAGGTGCGGCCAGAACCTGTGGGGATGCAACTGCCAGTAAGATCGCGGCAATTCCTGTTACGTATTTCATCATCAGCTCCTTTATGATCGACATAGACTAAGATTAGCATTTCTGGTGTAAATAACTGTATTTGCTAATATGATTGAGAATTATCTTCTTATCCCGGTGAAAAATGTGAAGAAACAGACCCTGTTAGGTTTCCTGTGTGTCGTGCTGGTCGGGTGTGATAACGCCAAAGGGCTGGTTTCCTTTACGCCGGAAATGGCCAGTTTTTCCAATGAGTTTGATTTCGATCCGCTGCGCGGGCCGGTGAAAGATTTCAGTCAGACGCTGCTCAACGACAAAGGTGAGGTCACTAAGCGCGTTGCTGGTACCCTGTCACAGGAAGGGTGTTTCGATACACTTGAACTGCACGATATCGAAAACAATACCGGTATGGCGCTGGTCCTGGATGCTAACTACTATCGGGATGCCGAAACGCTGGAAAAACGGATCCGTTTACAGGGCAAATGCCAACTGGCGGAACTGCCTGCTGCCGGTGTGGTGTGGGATACCGACGATAACGGCTTTGTCGTTTCCGCCACGGGGAAAGAGATGAAGGTGCAGTATCGATATGATGCCGAAGGCTACCCGCTGGGCAAAACAACCGTCAGTAAGGACAGCACTTTGCAGGTTGATGCTAAACCGTCGGTTGACCCATTGAAGAAGTTAGATTACACCGCGGTGAGCATGCTCAACAATCATCCGTTAGGCAATGTCAAACAAACGTGCAAATACGATGAATACGCAAATCCGATCAACTGCCAGCTTGTTATCGTTGATGAGAGCGTGAAGCCGGCAGTTGAACATCATTACTCGATTGAAAACACGATCGACTACTACTAGTCGTGTTTACTGAGCGGTAGGCGGCAGCAGATTAGGGCCTGCCGTTTTGTGCTCTGCCAGATACTGCTGCTGGAAGATACACATACGAATCGTGTTGCGGTATTGGCCGTTGATAAAGAACTCATGGATCAGCTCGCCTTCCACCATAAAACCGAGTTTACGGTAAATGTGGATAGCCTTTTCGTTCTCTTTATCGACGATCAGATACAGCTTATAGAGGTTGAGCACGGTAAAGCCATAGTCCATTGCCAGCTTTGCTGCCCGTGAGGCCAGACCCTTCCCCTGATATTCCGGCGAAATAATAATCTGGAATTCGGCCCGGCGGTGTACATGGTTAATTTCAACCAATTCCACCAGCCCGGCTTTTTCACCGTCGCACTCCACCACGAAGCGACGTTCGCTTTGGTCGTGGATGTGTTTGTCATACAGGTCTGACAGCTCAACAAACGCTTCGTAAGGCTCTTCGAACCAGTAGCGCATTACGCTGGCATTATTATCAAGCTGATGGACGAATCGTAAATCTTCACGCTCCAGCGGGCGCAACTTAACACTGAGGGCGCTAGTCATATCGTATCCTTTCAATATCCTTCAAAGTGCAATGATTATGGGGCAACGGTGCGGCCAGTACGGCGGTCGAGGCAGCGCAGGGTGTTAGGTTCCCAGTATGCATTAATATTAGCGCTCTGCTCGCACTTATCACGGCTATCAAAGGCCGTATCGGCTTTGTCCCACTCTTTCTCTGCACGTTTATTGACTTTCTGGCGAAGCTGACGCGTATCGTTCCATTGTTCCTTTTCCATTGCGGCTTGTTGACGACTTTGCGCACTGTCTCCGGATTCAATGACCAGTTTACTGGTTTCAGCAAATGCCGAAGAGGTGTACACAGCCGCAGCCAGCGTCAGCATAGCCGTCAGGCACAGGCGTTTGGTCAGTGTAATTTTCATGGTGAATTCCTTTTATGGGAAAGGGTAAAAACGATAAAACAGGGTTAAATTCTACACTATTCCAGTTTGCGGGCATACCCACCCGGTGGATATGGATACGCTAACGAGATTCTGTCGTATCATGGTTAAACCGAAGGTAACTGAATAACATCAATGCTTAAGACCACATTTCTTTTTTTCATCACCGCGTTATGCGAAATCATTGGCTGCTTTTTACCCTGGCTTTGGCTTAAGCGAGGAGCTACAGCCTGGTTGCTGATACCCGCCGGGGTGTCACTGGCTTTATTCGTCTGGTTGCTGACACTGCATCCGGCAGCCAGCGGGCGTGTATACGCAGCCTATGGCGGTGTTTACGTGGTGACCGCGCTGCTATGGCTACGTATTGTCGATGGTGTAAAACTCAGTTTATATGACTGGTCTGGCGCGCTGGTGGCGTTGTGCGGCATGCTGATTATTGTGGCTGGATGGGGGCGCGCATAGCGCCTTTTTTGTGATCAAACAGCGTTTTTTTGATCTTTATACTTGTATGGTAGTAGCTCAGTTGAGTAAATTTCCTGCATCACAAGAACAGATGTAGGGAATAAGAAATGAAGATTGTTGGGGCTGAAGTGTTTGTCACCTGTCCTGGGCGTAATTTTGTAACGTTGAAAATTACGACAGAAGATGGGATCACCGGGCTGGGAGATGCCACGTTAAATGGACGCGAGCTGTCCGTGGCGTCCTATCTGAAAGATCACGTGTGTCCGCAGCTTATTGGTCGCGATGCGCATCGTATTGAGGACATCTGGCAGTTTTTCTACAAAGGCGCGTACTGGCGTCGTGGTCCGGTCACCATGTCGGCGATTTCTGCGGTGGATATGGCTCTCTGGGATATCAAAGCGAAAGCGGCGAATATGCCGTTGTACCAGTTGCTCGGCGGTGCTTCTCGTGAAGGGGTTATGGTCTACTGCCACACCACAGGCCATACCGTTGATGACGTACTCGAAGATTATGCGCGTCATAAAGAAATGGGCTTTAAAGCGATTCGCGTACAGTGCGGCGTGCCGGGGATGAAAACCACTTACGGTATGTCTAAAGGCAAAGGACAGGCCTACGAACCCGCCACCAAAGGGCAATGGCCGGAAGAGCAGTTGTGGTCAACGGAGAAATACCTGGATTTCACACCAAAATTGTTTGCCGCCGTGCGTGACAAGTTTGGTTTTAACGAACATCTGCTACATGACATGCACCATCGCCTGACGCCCATTGAAGCCGCCCGTTTCGGCAAAAGCATTGAACAGTACCGTTTGTTCTGGATGGAAGATCCAACACCAGCTGAAAACCAGGAGTGCTTCCGCCTGATCCGCCAGCATACAGTCACGCCGATTGCGGTAGGGGAAGTGTTCAACAGCATCTGGGACTGTAAACAGCTTATTGAAGAACAACTGATCGACTATATCCGCACCACCATCACCCATGCGGGTGGTATCACCGGTATGCGCCGGATTGCTGATTTCGCGTCGCTGTATCAGGTTCGTACCGGTTCACATGGACCTTCCGATCTGTCGCCTGTGTGCATGGCCGCAGCGCTGCATTTTGATCTGTGGGTGCCGAACTTCGGCGTACAGGAATATATGGGCTATTCCGAGCAAATGCTGGAAGTGTTCCCACATAACTGGACCTTTGATAACGGCTATATGCACCCAGGAGACAAACCTGGTCTTGGGATCGAGTTTGACGAAAAACTGGCAGCGAAATATCCGTATGACCCTGCATATCTGCCCGTTGCTCGCCTGGAAGATGGCACGCTGTGGAACTGGTAAATATAAATTTTACGTACGAAAGATGTTGATTAACCCAATACCCTACAGAAGGTTAAACTTATGGTTAGTTCAGTCGATATTAAAAATAACGTAGATAATAAGCCTATTATTCGTCGAGTGGCTTCAGCATCCGCAATTGGTACTGCTGCTGAGTATTATGATTTTTTTGCATACGGGACAGCAGCTGTACTCTTTTTTGGTCATCTATTTTTCCCGAGTGACGATCCGTTAATAAGTACTCTCGCTGCTTTTGCAACCTATGCTGTTGGTTTCCTCGCAAGACCATTAGGAGGAATCGTCTTTGGGCATATTGGCGATAAGGTTGGGCGTAAAAAAGCACTGGTTATTACTATATTAATTGTTGGTTTGGGGACGTTCTGTATAGGGTTATTACCTACATATGAGAAAATAGGTGTCTGGGCTCCAGCTTTACTTATTTTTATTCGTGTATTACAGGGATTTGGTGTTGGAGGTGAGCAAGCCGGTGCAGTACTGATGACGGCTGAATATTCTGAACCCAAACATCGTGGATTTTTTTCCAGTTGGGTTCAAATCGGTGCGCCGGTTGGTTTCCTCCTGCCGTTAGCGCTCTTTGCGCTGTTAAATGCCACACTTTCTCCAGAGGCAATGATGGATTACGGGTGGCGTATACCGTTTCTGTTGAGTCTGTTACTGGTTATTGTTGGACTGTTTATCCGCTTAAAAATTGATGAATCACCTGTCTTTGCTCAGATTAGGGAGACAAAAGCAGAAGAATCACGTCCATTAGTTGAAGTTATCCGCGATTTTCCTGGCATTGTTGTCAAGGGGGTCTGCGCGAAACTGATTGAAGCTTGCACATTTGCAATGTTCACAGTGATTGTTTTGGCTTACGGTAAGGCAAACAATCTTGATGCTAATATTTTGATGGAGACAATGATCGTTGCGGTCATAATAGAAATAATTGCAATACCGTTGATGGGGTCGCTATGCGATAAAATTGGACGTAAACCAGTCTATATTATCGGTGCGCTGCTGCAGGTCGTTATGATTATTCCTTTCTTTCTTGCGATTAATCAGGATAGTTTTTGGCTTACACAAATAGTAATGATCCTGGTACTGAGTGTTGGGCATAGTATGTGTTATGCACCTCAGGCTTCTTATTTTCCGGAGCTTTTCCCAACTCATATTCGCTGTAGCGGAATAGCTTTAATTTGGCAACTGGGGTCGCTAATAGGCAGTGGCATTCTTGGACTGGTAGCAGTAAAAATTCTGCAAGTAACAGGTGGACATTACTATGGACTTGCAACCTATGTGATTGTACTTGGAGTTATCTCAATTATTGGTTTGTTGATGATGCCGGAAACCGCTCCGCAAAGACTTAAGCGTGAATACCAGCAGTGGCAGAAACATTAATATCCTTTGGCGGCAGTATGCCGCCAAATTCACTGACTTTGGTATATAACTCAACAAATGATGTCATACCAATCATAAAAAGCTTAATGCAAATCAAAACATACAACCATACAGGCGTTACTCTGGAACAGTCCTGATTTCATTTATAAGTAGGCCATACCATGCAAAACAAGCTCTTAGCGGCAAAGGCTGCACTTCCTGACTACGATCGTACAAAACTGGTTCCGCGTATTGTTCATCTGGGGTTTGGCGCGTTTCACCGCGCACATCAGGGTGTTTACGCTGACATTCTGGCCGCCGATCACGGCAGTGACTGGGGCTACTACGAGGTGAACCTGATTGGCGGCGAGCAGCAGATTTTCGATCTGAAACAGCAAGATAATCTGTATACCGTTGCAGAGATGTCTGCTGATGCCTGGACTGCGAGAGTCGTGGGCGTGGTGAAAAATGCATTGCATGCGCAGGTTGATGGTCTGGAAAGCGTACTGTCAGCGATGTGTGAACCGCAGGTCGCGATCGTTTCACTGACCATCACCGAGAAAGGATACTGCCATTCACCGGCGACCGGCCAACTGATGTTAGACAACCCGATGATTGCAGCCGATCTGCAAAACCCTAAACAACCAAAAACTGCGCCGGGCGTGGTGGTTGAAGCCCTGGCGCGTCGCAAAGCTGCCGGTTTAGCCGCCTTTACCGTGATGTCCTGCGATAACATGCCAGAAAACGGTCATGTGATGCGCAATGTTGTCATTGCATATGCCCGAGCGGTAGATATGGAACTGGCCGCGTGGATCGAACAACATGTGACATTCCCATCAACAATGGTTGACCGCATTGTCCCTGCAGTTACGCAGGAGACGCTGGACAAAATTGAACATATCACCGGTGTACGCGACCCGGCAGGCGTGGCATGCGAACCGTTCCGCCAGTGGGTAATTGAAGATAACTTTGTTGCCGGCCGTCCTGAATGGGAAAAGGCCGGGGCGGAACTGGTAGCCGATGTCATTCCGTTTGAAGAGATGAAACTGCGTATGCTCAACGGCAGCCACTCTTTCCTTGCGTATCTTGGGTATCTGGCGGGATATCAACATATTAACGATTGCATGGGCGATGAAAACTATCGTCTTGCTGCACGTGCGCTGATGTTGCAGGAACAAGCACCTACGCTGAAAGTAAAAGGTGTTGACCTACAGCGCTACGCCGATCTGTTAATTGAACGCTACAGCAATCCGGCGCTGCGTCATCGTACCTGGCAGATCGCCATGGACGGTAGCCAAAAACTGCCGCAGCGTATGCTTGATTCCATTCGTTGGCACATTGTGCACGGTAGTGACTTTGCGCTGCTGGCACTGGGTGTCGCTGGTTGGATGCGTTACGTAGGTGGTGTGGATGAACAGGGCCAGGCGATTGAAATTAGCGATCCACTGTTGCCGGTGATCCAGAATGCGGTGCGTAGCAGCAACGAAGGCGAAGAGCGCGTTCAGGCGCTACTGGCAATCGATGCTATTTTTGGCCGTGAACTGCCACAGGTTGAACTGTTCAACCGTCAGGTCACACAAGCGTATCTTACTTTACTGGCTGAAGGGGCGAAGGCGACGGTTGCGAAGTATGCAGCAAAACTGAAGTAACGAAGATTATGCTTTATGCCGCCATCTGGCTTGCAACGGCCAGATGGCGCTGTGTTTTCTGGCATTCACACCAATTAGTTCATGCCTAAACGAATCAGCTCGAGGGGGGCGTATTTGCCTTCACATCCTTCGATTTCCACTGTTTTCCCGCGGCGAATCTGCTCAGCGGTCAGGCCATCGGTATCTATTGCTGTAATGCGGCCTGTGAGTCCGGTGTCGCTGATCATGACGCGGCTGCCAGTGGTGATTGCGTTACGGTTACGATCGTATGTTTTCATGGTGTTTTCTCCTTTCCAACTTACCGTCAAAGCCCGTGGGCTTTTAGTCCCACGTAACGGGCGCAATATAAATACGCTTCTCGTTAATGATTTTTTTTGTTTTCGATCAAAATCACAGCTTTTTTTATGCAGTTATGCAGGAGAGGGGAAAATGCAGGAGAAACTCACCCCGGAGTGAGGTGAGCGTAGTATTAATCTTCGCTGAACCAGTCGCTATTTTCCTGACGAATAAGCTGAACGGACTCACCAATTTCCTGAAGATGGAGCATCATTGCGCGCTCGACCGCATCGCCGTCATGCTTCTCAAGGGCGGCAAAGATATCGTGATGCTGGCGTAGCAGCATTTCAGGCGGGGAAATATGATCCAGGCTCATATAACGAACGCGGTCAATTGTAGCCTTTATATTCTCAACGGTATCCCAGGCGAGTTGGCACTCGGCGATTAAAGCCAGTTTCTGATGAAACTCATCATCAAGCTGGAAGAAATCATTAATCTGTTTTCGGTCAATTGCGATGCGCTGCTGATGCAAATTCTGTTCAAGCTGATAGCACTGTTGATCGTTGATCAGCGATGCGGCGCGGCGTACCACGGCACATTCAATTGCCTGGCGAACAAAACAGCCGTTTTGCACCTGCGACAGCGAAATTTTATTCACGTAGCTGCCACGCTGCGGGCGGATCTGAATCAGACCGTTCTCGGCCAGTTTGATGAATGCTTCTCGTACCGGCTGGCGTGACACATTAAAACGTACGGAAACCTCTTTCTCCGACAGCGGTGTACCGGGTGCAATCAGACAATGCACGATATCACGGCGAAGAATACGGTAAATCTGTTGATTTACTGGCTGTGTAGGGTTGAGCTGCGTTTCTACGGTCATTCATTCTTACTTTTTAGAGAGTTAACCCGGATATTTTATCACTTCTTTCAGGCTATCTATACCCGGCGCAAGGCCGGGCAGAGAAATTAGCTCCGGTGGATACTCAGCCCGGCAAAAGACTGTGTGACAGGCATCATTTCAAGGGTGTTGATATTGACATGAGCCGGTAAAGAAGCCACCCACCATACCGCTTCTGTAACATCTTGCGGAGTCAGCGCCGTGGTATTTTCGTAGGCTTTTTCAGCTTTGGCGTCATCACCTTTAAAACGGACATTAGAGAACTCCGTACCGCCAACCAGACCCGGCTCGATGTCGGTAACGCGAATTGCAGTGCCGTGTAAATCAGTACGTAAATTCAGGCTAAACTGGCGAACAAACGCTTTGGTCGCACCGTAGACGTTACCGCCAGCGTATGGCCAACTGCCCGCGGTAGAACCGATATTGATAATATGACCGCGGTTGCGTTCAACCATGCCAGGCAGAACGGCACGGGTCATATAAACCAGCCCCTTGTTGTTGGTGTCGATCATATTCTCCCAGTCTTCAATGCTGGCCTTGTGAGCAGGCTCAAGGCCCAGCGCCAGACCCGCGTTGTTGACCAGAACATCAATATTGCGCCATTCAGCAGGAAGGGCGTCCATCATCTCTTCAATTGATGCACGATTACGTACGTCCAGTTGCGCGGTATAGAGGCGGTCACCCAATTCCTCTTTCAGTTCCTGCAGGCGCTCCTGGCGGCGTCCGGTGGCAATAACTTTATGCCCATTCTCAATAAAACGACGCGTAATGCACTCACCAAAACCTGCGGTTGCTCCGGTTACTAAAACGATCATCTCACTGTTCCTCAACGCTTTTTATGTCGTACTACCATAGCACGTCATTTCCGTTCAGAGCTATTCCTGCGTAACGCGATTGCGGTTGATTCCTGGGAAGTCTACTCTGGTAAACAAATCGTTTTCAGGAGTGAAAGATGTCGTTAACGAATCCTTTTTTACGTCACAGCACGTTGCCGTACCAGGCACCGCAGTTTGATCAGATAGAGGTGCAGCACTATCGCCCAGCGTTCGATGAAGGCGTGCGGCAAAAACGTGCAGAGATCGAGGCGATTGTGCAAAACCCGCAGGCCCCTGATTTTGCCAATACGTTGCTGGCGCTTGAACAAAGCGGCGCTTTGCTGACACGCGTAACCAGCGTTTTCTTCGCGATGACGGCGGCGCACACAAACGATGAACTACAGCGCCTTGACGAAGAGTTTTCCGCAGAACTGGCGAGCCTTGCCAATGATATTTATCTCAATGGCGCGCTTTTTTCGCGCGTTGAAGCGGTCTGGCAACAGCGAGGTTCGCTGGGGCTGGATAGCGAATCATTACGCTTGCTGGAAGTCATCCACCAGCGTTTTGTATTAGCCGGCGCGCGTTTAAATGAGGTCGATAAAGCGAACCTTAAAGCGCTCAATACAGAGTCCGCCACGTTGACCAGCCAGTTTAATCAACGTCTGCTGGCGGCGAACAAGTCCGGTGCTCTGGTGGTGGATGATGCACGTTACCTGGACGGACTCAGCGCAGAGGAAATTGCTGTTGCCGCCGAAGCTGCAAAGGAGAAAGGGCTTGAAGCGCGTTGGGTTATCCCGCTATTGAACACGACTCAGCAACCGGCGCTTGCGGCGTTACGCGATCGCCAGACCCGTGAGAATCTGTTCAACCGCGCATGGACGAGAGCAGAAAACAATGACGCTAACGATACTCGGGCGATTATTCAGCGACTGGTCGAGATCCGGATGCAGCAGGCGAAACTACTCGGTTTTGCCAATTACGCTGCATGGAAAATTGCCGATCAGATGGCAAAAACACCGGAAGCGGCACTCAATTTCATGCGGGCGATTGTTCCCGCTGCGCGAGCCAGGGCATGGGATGAACAGGCCGAAATCCAGAATGTTATCAATCACGAACAGGGGCAATTTAACGTCGAGGCCTGGGACTGGGCATTTTATGCCGAGCAGGTTCGTCGTGAGAAATATGCTCTTGATGAGGCGCAGCTCAAACCTTACTTTGCCCTTGATACGGTGCTGAACGAGGGCGTTTTCTGGACAGCTAATCAACTCTTTGGCATAAAATTTATAGAACGGTTCGACATTCCTGTTTATCACCCGGATGTTCGGGTATGGGAAATATTCGATCACGATGGCGTAGGGCTGGCGTTATTTTACGGCGATTTCTTTGCCCGGGAATCGAAAAGCGGTGGTGCCTGGATGGGCAATTTTGTTGAGCAATCGCAACTCAATGAAACCCGGCCGGTTATTTACAACGTGTGTAATTATCAAAAACCGGCAAAAGGTCAGCCTGCATTGTTATTGTGGGATGATGTTATTACGTTATTTCATGAGTTTGGGCACACGTTGCATGGCCTGTTCGCCACTCAGCGTTATGCCACGCTTTCAGGGACCAACACTCCGCGTGATTTTGTTGAGTTTCCTTCGCAGATCAACGAACACTGGGCGAGTCATCCGCAGGTCTTTGCTCGTTTTGCTCGTCATGTTGATACCGGGGAGCAAATGCCGCAGGCGTTGCGGAATAAGATGCAGCGGGCCAGCCTGTTTAACAAAGGTTACGACATGACCGAACTGCTCAGTGCCGCATTGTTGGATATGCGTTGGCACAGTCTGGAAAAGAGCGCGTTATCTCTTTCGGTCGAACAATTTGAACAGCAGGCGCTGGCGGCTGAAGGTTTGGATCTCAAGGCTGTGCCGCCTCGTTATCGCAGCAGCTATTTTGCCCATATCTTCGGCGGCGGTTATGCCGCAGGTTATTACGCCTATTTGTGGACGCAAATGCTGGCCGATGACGGCTATCAGTGGTTTGTAGAGCAGGGCGGATTAACTCGTGAAAACGGGCAAAAGTTCCGTGAAGCGATTTTGTCCCGCGGTAACGGTACTGATTTAACTGAACTTTATCGCCAATGGAGCGGGCGAGATCCAAAAATGGAGCCAATGCTGGAACATCGTGGTTTGAGCGTCTAAGAGATTATTAGCCAGAATATTGAGCCGGGCGTGATGCCCGGTTTTTTATTATTTTTAAAGATGGCAATTTTTAGGGTTTTATATGAAAGTTGACAATAATGGTTATCAACAAATGATGATGAAATATATTCAGGAATGCTGGTTTAATAATGATGATGCCTTTGGATGTTTGATAAGATTAGCGTTCATGTACGGGCAGGTTTCTCAGGTAATTGTTAATGAAAATAGGGGTTCTAATAGCTGTGCTTGTTATGTCCGGATGTGCAGATAGTACAATTGTACAATCCAGCGTCACTCCGTTTACGCCACATGTTTCACGCTCAAATGCTGAAATCATCGCACGGTATAAAGAAGCGCGTGAATCCGGGTTTTCCCATGGTTCTGCGTATCAATATGCCAGAGGCGACAAAACATACAGATCCGATCAATTAGAGGTGATTGGGCTTAATGAAATGCTGAATGAACCGTTATTGGTTTGACCACTTTAGTGACAACGCTATGCCACAACAGATGGTATAGCGTAATATCCTGTTAATTATGATTTATTAATTACTATTAAAAAATTTACATAAATTTTCTTTTTTATCGTTAAGATAATTCCATCAGAAACGCTCGAACAGGGAGGGAGAACGTGATGATGAGAAATACGAAGGAAATAGATGCAATTTTGATTGAGTTGAACAAGTCCATTGATGCCCACTACAAATGGTTAGTGACCATGTTCCGCTGCGTGGTGTCTTCAGATGTTACGCAGCCAGATATTATGGGTGAAAACTCGCATTTTGCTTGTCGATTTGGACAGTGGCTTAATAATCAATCACGGTACAATGAGGATGATTGTAGTTACGTAAGCAAGATAAGCGCCACCCACGAAAAGATGCATTTATCAGGCAAGAAATTGCTAATGGCTATCGTGGAGAATCGTAGCCATTCATGGCATTTCGACAGCTTCCAGGATGCGCTGCTGGCATTTACCTCATCTGTAATGGACTACAAAATATATTTATTGAGTATCCGCAGTAATATCGACGCATTAACAGGTTTACCTGGCAGAAGAATGCTTGATGAGTCTTTTGATCGGCAGTTGCTCGATGCCGAACCGCTTAATCTTTATATATTGTTGTTAGATATCGATCGTTTTAAATACGTTAACGATACCTACGGCCATTTGGTTGGTGACGTGGTATTGCGGGCTCTGGCATCAAATTTATTGTCATGGACGCGATATGATGAGGCGGCGTACCGCTACGGTGGAGAAGAGTTCATTATCATCATCAGAACAAAAACAGACGAGCAGGCATGCCAGGCGGGTTTGCGACTTTGTCGTCTGATTGGTCAGAAAAAAATTCCCTACGCTGAGGGAGAGATCGGTATCACGGTGACGGCAGGCATAACCCGGGTTCAACAGGGTGAAACGCTGGATACCGCGCTTGGTCGGGCCGACAGGGCGATGTATCAGGGGAAACAGACCGGCAGGAATCGCTGCATGTTTATGGATGAAAATGAGCAAATTGCGTTGGTGGACACCAATGACGGAACCTCGTATCCCCTCAGTGCGTGAGTTTTCGAAAAACGCTTTGAGGTAGTTGCGTTTCGTTTAACTTTCATTGGGGTTGTCGATGATAGGTTAGCTGACTATCCGTTATCTTCGCAGGGAATTGCCAGATAGCGTATAAAAGCAAAACACAAATCTATCCATGCAAGCATTTACCGCTGGTTTATCCGGCGGTTTTTTTTATCTGTAAATCAGGAAAAAGGCACAGCGGGTGCGATTCAGGTAAAAAAATGGCCCCTTGTGCAGTTACGCTACAAGGGGCCGGGTCGGTGCAGGACTATCTCCGTTCATCAATCATCCCATCTGTGGCTAAAATACGCGGCCAGGAAACCGGAAAATAAAATAATTCCCAGAACAGCCATAAAAATATTCATATTACCCAGCATAGTAAATGCTCCTTTATCTGTGAGTTTCCTCTCTTACCTTAAGTTCACCTCGCTTATGACTATAGTAGCTATTCAATCTTAAACAAAGGCTGAACTGTGTGATTATTTCGACTGAAAAGTAAATTTTTGACATGATCACGTCGAATAAAATAAATAATAGTGACGAGACACATTTATCTGCGCACAAATAACCCTGTTTTTAAACCCTGAGACGCTGTTATGACGGTGTGCTGCTGATACAGATTGTTGCACGTTTATAATGCAGAGTTGTCTCATGGTGGTTCAATTTTTCGTTTGATTAATCCTTTTGGCGGGAAAATGTAATACTGATTTATGTGCGTGAGATGCTAATTTATTGATTTTATATGAGGTTTTAATATCTGGCATCGTTTTTGCCTTATCACTTCTGAACACCCTTAATTTGCACCGTTTTGTCTGCCCGGCTGCACCGGAGCTTTCAGCAAGTCTAATTTCAGGAGTGAAACTATGCAGCGTCGTACATTTTTAAAAGCTTTTGCACTTTCTGCCTCTGTTGTCGCAATGGGCGTGAGTTTTAGCGTTCAGGCAGCCGACACCATTAAGGTTGGCATCATGCATTCGTTGTCCGGCACGATGGCCATATCCGAAACGCCGCTAAAAGATGTGGCGTTGATGACCATCGATGAAATAAATGCTCAGGGCGGTGTGTTGGGTAAAAAGCTGGAACCGGTGGTGGTTGACCCGGCCTCGAACTGGCCGTTATTTGCTGAAAAAGCAAGACAACTGCTGAGTCAGGACAAGGTGGCGGCAGTTTTCGGCTGCTGGACATCGGTTTCGCGTAAATCGGTTCTACCGGTATTTGAAGAGTTAAACGGTCTGCTGTTTTACCCGGTGCAATATGAAGGAGAGGAGATGTCGCCTAACGTCTTCTATACCGGCGCAGCCCCCAATCAGCAGGCGATCCCTGCGGTTGAGTATCTGATGAGTGAGGACGGCGGTAGCGCGAAACGCTTCTTCCTGCTGGGCACAGATTATGTTTATCCGCGCACGACCAACAAAATTTTACGCGCCTTTTTGCACTCAAAAGGGGTCGCCGATAAAGACATCGAAGAGGTGTACACCCCATTCGGACACAGCGATTACCAGACCATTGTCGCCAGCATTAAAAAATTCGCCGCAGGGGGAAAAACGGCGGTGGTATCAACCATCAATGGGGATTCTAACGTACCGTTCTATAAAGAGTTAGCGAATCAGGGGCTGAAAGCCACCGATGTGCCGGTGGTGGCTTTTTCCGTGGGTGAGGAGGAGCTACGCGGTATTGATACCAAACCGCTGGTGGGCAACCTTGCCGCCTGGAACTACTTTGAGTCCGTCGATAATGCGGCCAACAAAAAGTTTGTCGCTGATTACCGGGCGTATGCCAAAGCGCACAAATTACCGAATGCTGATTCGGTGGTGACGAACGACCCAATGGAAGCCACATATGTTGGCCTGCATATGTGGGCGCAGGCGGTAGAAAAAGCCGGAACTACCGATGTGGATAAAGTTCGTGCTGCTATGGCGGGGCAATCCTTCGCTGCGCCATCAGGTTTTACCCTGACCATGGATGCGACCAACCATCACCTGCATAAACCCGTCATGATTGGCGAGATTGAAGGCAACGGCCAGTTTAACGTGGTGTGGCAAACCGATGAGCCGGTCCGCGCCCAGCCGTGGAGTCCGTACATCGCTGGTAATGATAAAAAATCTGAACAGCCTGTGAAAACCGCCAGCAACTGATCTAACGCCCTCCTGCGGGAGGGTAATGCTTTGGAGAACGCTCATGAAAGCTATGCGCTTTATTCGTGGTGTGTTGTTGCTGATGTGGTTTTTGCCGTGGATAGCCCAGGCCGCAGATGCTGATACCTTTACCGCCGCCAACCGTGCTCAGCAGGCCGCCTTGCTTGAACAATGGGCGGTGAATCCCGACGTTCAGCGCATCCCGCTGCTCAGCGCACTGCGAGATGAGAACCTGCTGACCGATAACACGAAAAATGCCTTCATCATGAACGGCTCGCACGTACAGCCGTTAGGAACAGCGATAGCCCCAAACGGCGAGCTAAAAAAAATTCGCCTGACTAACCGCCTGCGTAATCTGGTAGCCGGAGCGTTGGCTGTCCATCAGCTTTTAAGTGACAGTGTCACGGTAAGGGAGGAGGCAGCTCGTACATTACAGCGTGAGGCGCAGCCGGACATGCTGCCGTTTTTACAACAACGACTGGCTCAGGAGTCAGATGGTGATGTGAAATCCGCACTCGCTATTGTACTGGCAAATCTGCAATTGGGTAGCACCTCGCCGGAAGTCAGGCTTCAGGCAATCGAACTATTAGGGGCGTCAAATGATCCTGAAACTCAGGCGCGCCTGCAGCCATTCACCAGGGCTGAACATGAACCCGATGCCCGAGTGCGTGCTGCCGCTGACGAAAGTCTGAATTCCATCTCGCATCGCATGAAGGTTGGGGATCTTCTTGGGCAGGCTTTCATGGGACTGTCACTGGGTTCTATTTTGCTGCTTGCGGCATTGGGTCTGGCGATAACCTATGGATTACTCGGCGTCATCAATATGGCGCATGGCGAGATGTTGATGCTCGGGGCGTACTGTACCTGGATGGTGCAACAGTTGATGGGGCAGTTTTTCCCGCACGGGTTAGCCTGGTATCCGGTTATTGCACTTCCGGTCGCCTTTTTGCTGACTGCGGCAGTAGGAATGCTGCTCGAGCGTGGGGTGATACGCCATTTATATGGCCGTCCGCTTGAAACGCTACTGGCGACCTGGGGTATCAGCCTGATGCTCATCCAGTTGGTGCGTATGACTTTTGGCGCGCAAAACCTGGAAGTCGCCAATCCGGCATGGCTTTCCGGCGGCATTCAGGTTTATGCCAATCTGATATTGCCGTGGAACCGAATAGTGGTGCTTGGCTTTGCCATGCTGGTGCTGTTCTTCACCTGGCTGCTGTTGAATAAAACGCGCCTCGGGCTGCGCGTGCGTGCCGTGACGCAAAATCGCAATATGGCGGCCTGCTGCGGCGTACCTACCGGACGAGTCGATATGCTGGCCTTTGGCCTTGGTTCAGGAATTGCCGGACTGGGAGGCGTGGCGCTCTCGCAACTAGGTAACGTAGGACCGGAGCTGGGGCAAAGCTACATTATCGATTCGTTTTTGGTGGTGGTACTGGGCGGCGTTGGACAGCTTGCCGGGAGCGTGGCTGCGGCATTTGGGCTGGGGATATTCAATAAAATTCTGGAGCCTCAGGTGGGGGCGGTTCTTGGCAAAATCATGATCCTGGTGTTGATCATTCTGTTTATTCAGAAACGACCTCAGGGACTGTTCGCGCTGAAAGGGAGGGTTATTGACTGATGACGATGCCAATGACAATAACGCTGGCGCGTAAAGCGCCGCGTACAACACGCGTGCTGGGTCTGGGCTTACTGCTGGCGTTGATTATTCTGCCGTTTCTTGCGCTGTTACCTGCGGAGCATCCGCTGGCCATATCGGTGTGGACGTTGACGCTGGCCGGGAAAATTCTCTGCTATGCCATTGTGGCCGTTGCGCTGGATCTGGTGTGGGGTTATGCCGGAATGCTCTCGCTGGGACACGGTATCTTCTTCGCGCTGGGGGGCTATGCGATGGGAATGTACCTGATGCGCCAGGCTTCCGGCGAAGGATTACCGGCCTTTATGTCGTTCCTGTCGTGGAGCGAGCTGCCCTGGTTTTGGTGGGGGACGCAACATTTTCTCTGGGCGATGCTGCTGGTTGTTCTGGTGCCGGGCCTGCTGGCGCTGGTATTTGGTTGGTTTGCCTTCCGTTCAAAAATCAAAGGGGTCTATTTCTCCATCATGACCCAGGCCCTGACTTTCGCCGGAATGCTGCTGTTTTTCCGCAATGAAACCGGCTTTGGTGGAAATAACGGTTTTACCGGTTTTACCACCATTCTGGGGTTTCCGGTGACCGCGACGTCCACCAGGATCGCGCTGTTTCTGGCGACGGTTATGCTGCTGGTGCTGGCAATATGGCTGGGATTTGCGCTGGCACGCAGTAAGTTTGGGCGTATTCTGACCGCCGTACGCGATGCCGAGAACCGTTTGATGTTCTGTGGTTACGATCCGAAAGGTTTCAAGTTACTGGTGTGGACGCTTTCCGCTGTACTGTGCGGCCTGGCCGGGGCGCTTTATGTCCCGCAGGTAGGGATTATCAACCCCAGCGAAATGTCGCCGACCAACTCGATTGAAGCGGCGATTTGGGTTGCTCTCGGCGGACGTGGAACCCTGATCGGCCCGGTATTTGGCGCTGTACTGGTGAACGGTGCTAAAAGCCTGTTTACCGTCATTATGCCGGAATACTGGCAGCTGTTTCTTGGCCTGATCTTTATTGGCGTTACGCTTTTTTTACCCCGTGGTGTGATTGGCCTGTTTCGCAAAGGAGACAAATAATGCAGCCGGATGAAGGACTTTTTACTCGCCAGATGCCTGGCGATCGGTTTCGCGAACAAACGGACCCGGTACTCCAACTGGAAAAAATTAACGTTAATTTCGACGGATTCCAGGCGTTAACGGATCTCTCGCTCAATATTGGCGTCGGGGAGCTGCGCTGTATTATTGGCCCCAACGGCGCCGGGAAGACGACGTTAATGGATGTCATAACCGGTAAAACCAGACCGCAAAGTGGTCGTGCGATATACGATCAGTCGACCGATTTAACAACGCTCGATCCCATTGCCATCGCGCGTCAGGGGATTGGACGGAAATTTCAAAAGCCCACGGTATTTGAAGCATTAACGGTGGAAGAGAACCTGGAGCTGGCGCTGAAAAATGATAAATCTGTCTGGGGGGCTCTACGGGCACGACTCTCAGGCGAACAACGGGATCGTATTGATGAAGTATTGGCGCTGTTGCGGCTGGGTAATGAGCGGGCCCGCCGCGCCGGTCTGCTTTCGCATGGGCAAAAACAGTTTCTCGAAATTGGCATGCTGCTGGTGCAGGAGCCGCATTTACTGCTACTGGATGAACCCGCGGCGGGGATGACGGATGCGGAAACGGAATACACGGCGGAGCTGTTTCGCCAGCTTGCCGGAAAGCACTCTCTGATGGTTGTTGAGCACGATATGGGATTTGTTGAAACCATTGCCGATCGTGTCACAGTATTACATCAGGGACGTGTTCTCGCTCAGGGGAGTCTTCGCGATGTGCAGGCCAACGAGCAGGTTATTGAAGTCTATCTCGGGCGTTAAGGAGTTCATATGCTGCAGGTGAAAGAACTGAATCAATATTATGGTGGCAGCCATATTCTGCGCGGGGTGAGCTTTGAAGCGCGTATCGGTGAGGTGACATGCCTGCTGGGGCGTAACGGCGTGGGGAAAACAACACTACTAAACTGTCTGATGGGACTTATTCCGGCCCGTAGCGGAAGCGTGCTCTGGCAGGATAAAAATGTCACTCACTGGAAGCCGCATCAGCGGGTCAGGGCCGGTGTGGCATATGTCCCACAGGGGCGTGATATTTTTCCGCGTTTGACGGTCGAAGAGAATCTGCTGCTCGGTCTTTCCCGTTTTTCAGCACCGGAGGCCAGGCATGTGCCGGATGATATTTACGCGCTCTTTCCGGTTTTACAGGAGATGAAGCATCGGCGTGGCGGAGATTTGTCCGGCGGGCAACAGCAGCAACTGGCCATTGGACGAGCGCTGGCAAGTCGCCCACAGTTGTTGATTCTTGATGAGCCAACGGAAGGGATCCAGCCGTCGGTGATTAAAGAGATTGGTCAGGTGATTTCTCAACTGGCGCACCGGGGGGATATGGCTATTTTGCTGGTGGAGCAGTTCTACGATTTTGCGCAGCAGCTGGCCGACAAATACCTGCTCATGTCGCGGGGCAGCATTATTCAAAGCGGCGATGGTAAAAATATGGAGGCCGAGGGCGTTCGGGGACTGGTTGCAATCTGAGGTATGCGACAGAGCGGCTTCGGCTCTGTCGCTATACTCATCAGCAGACCACCGTCTGCCCCCAGGGCCTGGCGCGCATGCCTTTTATCATGAGCGCCCAGGCAAGAACGATCGCCACTATCAGCGCGACAAACAGCGACCATGGCGGCAATGTGGTTAAAATGACGCCGCTGACTAATGGGTTAACCGCTGCGCCAAGCCAGCCCAACGACTGGGCGGAAAAATAGCTGGCTTTCATGCCTGCTGGCGCGATGTTGTCGATAAGCATGTATTCACCCGGCGCGTAAATGACTTCGCCGATAGTGAAAAAGGCAGCAGAAATTCCCCATAACAACAAGCTGTTGCCGGAGAAAGCGAAACCGACCAGGCCAACGACAAAGAAGACTGTACCCACTGTCATCAGCGGGCGGATATTCGTGGCGGTGAGCCTGCGGCCAAGCGCGTATTGCAGTGATACTACGATGGCGGCGTTAACGGGCAGGACGACTGCTACCACTTTCTCGGCAAAATCGCCATCGGCGACCACCATAACGTATTGCGAAATACAGGACGCAAAAGCACCGCCAACAAACGATGCCAGAAAGGCCGATAACGTAAACCAAAATAATGCCCGGTCGCGCAGGAGTACCGAAGGGGACCATACCGCGGCGTTTAAACCTTCTGATGGTGCAGTCGAACATTTTACCCAGGTCTGGATAAACACCAGTGGTAATGCTGAACAGGTGGCAGCCAGCCAGAAAGGCAGGTTAATGCTTTGCATCACCAGCAGCGTGCCCAGCGGTGGACCAACGGTCCAGCCAATATTCAGCACGGTATAGTTGAGCGAGAAAATTTTAGTCTTGTTGGTGGCAGACAGATTATCGGCAAACCAGGCCTTCAGCACCGTGGCGAAGACGGAGTAGGCACAGTTGATCAGGGCAAAAAGCAAAACCACTACCACCACGTTATGCACCAGTGGGATTGCAATAAAGCCGGAAGCAAAGCCACAAATTGCCAGCAGCATATAGCGTTTTTTATCGAACTTGTCGGCCAGAATACCAAAGCCAAGGCTGAACACCACGCCAATGGTCAGCGCGACCGTCATCGCATAGCCGATCAGGTCAACGCTCAGATGATACTGCCGACTGAGGTAAATCGTCATAAATGGCAGAGTGGCGCCACGGCCAATTGTTAATAACAAAGATGACGCGAGTAACGCGAGAGTGGACCTTCTCAAGGAGATATTCATTTGCCTGCCCGACAATGCATGTTGTTATGTTTTTTTTAGATATAAGAAACAAATAGCATGTCAAAACTGTGATGTACACTCAATAAGTTGTCCGAAAATGCCTTGCGTGGCCTACCTGAAATAATGATCTGTTACGGCACAACGATTTCCGTTACTTTAACTTGTTTACAAAAATTTAATATTTGCAGGGGCGGTGGTATGTCGCGTAAAGACGGGTTGTTAGCGTTACTGGTTGTCGTGGTTTGGGGACTGAACTTTGTCGTTATTAAAGTGGGTCTGCACAATATGCCACCGCTAATGTTGGCGGGATTACGTTTTTTACTGGTGGCGTTTCCGGCAATACTCTTTGTTGCCAGGCCGAAAATCCCACTTTCGTTATTGCTCGGCTATGGCCTGACCATCAGTTTTGGGCAGTTCGCATTTCTCTTTAGCGCTATCAAATTCGGTATGCCTGCAGGGTTAGCTTCTCTGGTATTGCAGGCTCAGGCGTTTTTTACCATTGTTCTGGGCGCATTTGCTTTCGGTGAGCGTCTGCAGGGTAAACAATTGGTTGGGATTGCGCTGGCGGTATTTGGCGTGCTGGTACTGATTGAGGCCAGTCTGAATGGTCAGCATGTTGGCATGCTCGGTTTTATGCTGACGCTGGCGGCGGCGCTAAGCTGGGCCTGCGGCAATATCTTTAACAAAAAAATCATGCAGCATACATCGCGTCCGGCCGTTATGTCGTTGGTGGTATGGAGCGCGTTAATTCCCATTGTTCCGTTCTTCCTGGCATCATGGCTTCTGGATGGTCCAACGCAAATGACCCACAGTCTGGTGGAGATAGATATGACCACCATTCTTTCACTGGTTTATCTGGCGTTTGTGGCGACCATTGTGGGTTACGGTATCTGGGGTTCGTTACTCGGACGTTATGAAACCTGGCGTGTCGCGCCGTTGTCGCTGCTGGTGCCGGTCGTTGGACTGGCGAGTGCGGTCGTGCTGCTGGATGAAACGCTGACCGGATTGCAACTGCTCGGTGCGCTACTGATCATGGCAGGGTTGTATATCAATGTGTTTGGCTTTCGGTTGCGTAAGGTTGCGTCGGTGAGGGGCTAAAAAAGCCCCGCAGTGGAGTAATGCTCGTCAGTTAAGCATGTATGGTGAACATGTGATTATTGCTCATGGTTCCGTTCACCTCAGCGGTGTCATTTCTCTGAAGCGTAGATACCCGTGAACGTGCAAGGGAGACTCACCGCCGTCTCCCTTGCATCCCAGGCTCCCGGCGGGAAAATCGTCGCTGCGCGATTATTCGCCCCATCCCTGGGGCTTACCCCTTCGGGGCCAGCACAAGCGCTGTTCAAAATTGCTCCCGGCAATTTTGTTATTCGTCTTATGTCGTCTGCCTGTCGGGTCGGGGCCGAGCCTGCGTCCCTGCGGGCCGTCCCCTCTGTCCGCATCCCTGCGGACAGACCCGGTCAGCCGTCAACACTCATCGATTTCAGCCGGACCGGGGTCATCGCTTCAACGCACTGACTTCCAGTTATATCCGTATTGCTGTTCAGAGATATTCAAATAAAAGCGTAGGTGGTGAGGTGTGGACTGGTCCGGCTGAAAATTGCCGACGTGTTTCCGTAAGGCCGGGAGAGCCAGCATGGATGCTGGCTCAGGGCGCGCTTTGCAAGGACGCTTCCTCGCGCCCGGCCCGGTAGCCTGGAGGAATAAGCGGAGGGTATTGCGCAGCAACAATTTTCCTGCCGGGAGCCGGGATTGTAAAGGGCGTGGCGGAGAACGCCCTTTACACGTTCACAGGAGTCAGTGTTTTAGAGAAGCAATGCACATGAGGTGAACGGAACTCTTTCTCCTAGATAGCATGTTATTTACCTCCGCCAGCACAGGTTGATGCTTACTTAAACTGAGGCGCTAACTGACAGGCATTACCGCAGTTGCTGGGCAATATAATTACAGGTTGCGCATATTGTAATAAGGCACACCTAATTCGTCGGACTTGTCGCTGCCTGCACCCATATGATTAAAATCGAACGGGGACTGATCGTGCGCAGGGGGCATAATCATCGCGTCGCGACTGTTCTGGGTGGCAGGTTGCGCGGTCTGTTCCGCCATGCTCTGGCCCGAAACAACAAACAGCAGGGCCAGCATTGCATAAGACAGAAGTTTCATGATTTCCTCGGTTACGTCGTTAACTGGCGATTAGCAATTACATTGATTGAGTGGAAGCAAATAGCGTGATTCGCCGTGCATATTCGTCATACGGTACTTATGCGGCGGAACATCAAAATAGTTTTTGAATGTCCGGGTCAGCGTCTGCTGAGACTCAAAACCGTAACGCTCTGCCAGATAAAGAATGGGCTCGTTACTCTCTTTTAATTTTTGCGCTATTTCAGTCATTTTACGGCTGCGAATGTATTGACCCAGTGAATGACCGGTTTCTTTTTTAAACATCCGTTGCAGGTGCCATTTGGAGTAACCTGAACGCTCAGACACTTTTTCCAGCGAGAGCGGCGATTCAAGGTTATTTTCGATCCAGTCCAAAATGCTATGAATAGTGATTGTGTCAGTATTGCGTCTGGACATCGTCATACCTCTTTCTGTTTACGGCAGGATTCTCTTAAGCAAGTGCTCAAGTGTGGCTACTTCATCCGCCGTTAAGTTTTTTGTTAGTTCCTGGTGCAGGTCTTGCCCTACTAATTGATGACACTGCTCGCAAATTGCTGCGCCATGCTCAGTGAGTTTCACCAGCACGCCACGCTTGTCATGTGGATTCGGAAGCCTTTCGATCCAGCCTTTACAGGCCAGTCTGTCCAGCATTCGCGTCAGGGCGCCAAGGTCGACAGACAGCACTTTTTTCAATTCGACAGGGGTGATGCACACCGCGCAACGGATGGAGCAGAGCACCTTGAACTGCGATGCCGTGATATCCAGCGGTGACAGATAGTCGTTTAGCAAACGATCTTTTTTCTGATTAACCATATAGATCAAACGACCCAGTGGGATGATTTCGTTAAACAGATCACTGGTGCTTTTCACAATGGTTGCCCTGGCAAGTAGTTAGTCACGGCTGATATTATTGCTTAGGCAAATATAAGTCAAATGAATGAGTCAGCAAATGCCACGTTTTGTTAAATCATCAGACTCAACATCCGATGAGTGAAATTTTAACGATCTGATAATTATGGTTTATACGCGTGGATGAAAAATGAATCCTTACATCGCGAAAATGGCTTATCTCGCGGATTTCACCGTATACTTGCCGTTGACGATTAACGCACAGGAAAGATGACATTATGATGGACTTGTTTAAAGCGATAGGACTTGGGCTGGTAGTCCTGTTACCGTTGGCAAACCCGTTAACCACCGTAGCGTTGTTCCTTGGCCTTGCCGGCAATATGAACAGCGCAGAGCGTAACCGTCAGTCACTCATGGCGTCCGTTTACGTGTTTGCCATCATGATGGTGGCGTACTATGCCGGGCAACTTGTGATGAATACCTTCGGGATTTCGATTCCCGGACTACGTATTGCGGGTGGGTTAATCGTTGCGTTTATCGGCTTCCGGATGCTGTTTCCGCAGCAGAAGGCGCATGATTCTCCGGAAGCGAGAAGCAAGTCAGAAGAGCTGGAAGACGAGCCGACTGCCAATATCGCCTTTGTACCGCTGGCTATGCCAAGCACTGCCGGTCCGGGAACGATTGCGATGATCATCAGTTCCGCGTCAACCGTGCGTCATGGTTCCGAATTTCCGGACTGGGTGATCATGGTTGCACCGCCGATTATTTTTGCGGTTGTTGGGATTATCCTGTGGGGCTGTTTGCGCAGTTCCGGGGGGATCATGCGCCTCGTCGGCAAAGGTGGTATCGAAGCGATTTCTCGTTTGATGGGCTTCTTACTGGTGTGTATGGGCGTGCAGTTTATTATTAACGGCGTGCTGGAAATTATTAAAACCTACGCTTAGAACGCTGTGCCCGGTAATCGTTAATGTTTACCGGGCACATTTTTTACGAATGCTGAGGCTGTTCTTCCAGCGATACCGGCCATTTACGAAAGATAATCACCGACCATATCAACGCGGCAACGGCAGGCACTGCGCCGACGTAACCAATCGTAGACATCGACCAGTGCAAACTCACCTGATTGCCTACCAGCGCACCAGCGCCAATACCGATATTAAAGATGCCTGAGAACAGCGCCATTGCGACGTCAGTCGCATCCGGAGCAAGCGCCAGCACTTTTACCTGCATTCCGAGACCTATCAGCATGATGGCGACGCCCCAGAAAATACTCAGGACAGCAAGGTGCATTTCGCTGTCAGCAGCCGGAAGTAACAACACCAGGCATACCGTCAACAGGGCGATGGCACTGCTAATCAGCACTGACGCATGCAGATTCCCCAGCTTACCGAAAATGACGCTACCGACAATTCCCGCGCCACCCAGAACCAGCAATAGCACGGTAGCAAAGTTTGCGCTCAGGCCCGCGACGGTCTGCACAAACGGCTCGATATAGCTGTAGGCCGTGTAATGTGCGGTGACCACAATCACCGTCAGTAGATACAGACTCATCAATGCCGGACGATGGAATAACACCGGCAGGCTTTTTAAAGAGCCGGAGTGCTCACTGGGTAGTTTGGGCAGGAGCTTTATCAGGCAAAGCAAGGTAACTAACGCCCCCATACCGATGGCGAAGAAGGTCGTGCGCCAGCCAAAATACTGACCGACGATACGCCCGATTGGCAGCCCCAACACCATCGCCAGTGCGGTGCCAGTGGCAATCAGGCTGAGAGCCTGTGCACGTTTACCGGCAGGGGCCAGGCGGATCGCCAGCGATGCGGTAATCGACCAGAAAATAGCGTGCGCAAAAGCAATACCAATACGGCTAATTACCAGCACGGTAAAATTCCATGCCAGGAAAGAGAGCACATGGCTGGCGATAAACACAACAAACAGACAGATCAGCAGTTTTCGGCGCTCCACCTGACTGGTAAGTAACATAAAAGGGAGCGACATCAGTGCGACAACCCAGGCGTAGATCGTCAGCATGATCCCGACCTGAGCGGTCTGCATATTGAAGCTTTGTGCGATGTCGGACAGCAAGCCGACAGGAACAAACTCGGTGGTATTGAAAATAAAACCGGCAATGGCAAGCGTAACTACCCGTAGCCACGCGACCTTGCGGGAAACAGTGTCTGTTGTCATATCAAATAAGAGGATTAGCTGCGAAAAGGTAAGGCCACGATCTTAAAACGTTTGCTGGCGAAAATACAATCATTTTGTGATGTGGATCTCATTTCATTGGCAGGGGGCCACAATATGCTGCCGAACATTCCTCGTATTTTTAAGTATTTCAATAATAATGAAATTCCGGGCGTATGACTTCACCCGGATTTACAGGTATTCATGTTCTTTGAGGATTGCCAGTTACTCCGGGCTCTGTGATAACTGAGGGTTCAACACCTCAATAAACGCTTCCAGCTGACGTGTCATTGCACCTCTGCGCCAGACCAGCCATGTATTCAGCCAGCGCCAGTTCTCGCTTAGCGGCCAGGCGTTGACCTGATGATGCCCTGGCATGCTCTCCAGCATCGATCGCGGGATCAGTGCGATACCCGCGCCGGCAATGACGCAGGCCAGCATGCCATGATATGACTCCATTTCATGAATGGTGCCGGGCATGGCGCGATCGGCATGAAACCAGCTTTCAAAATGGCGGCGATAGGAACAGTTGGCGCGAAAGGCGTAAATACTGCAACCGTTGACGTCGCTGGCCCGCTGAATGGGGGGATGGCCGTGCGGCGTCACGATCATCATCTCTTCACGGTAGACCGGCATTCCTTCAAGTCCCGGATGGGTAATTGGGCCATCGACAAAGGCCGCGTTTAATGTACCGTCGAGTACGCCGTCCAGCATTGTGCCTGAAGGACCTGTCGCCAGCGCGAACTGAATTTTGGGGTAACGCTGGTTATATTCAGCCAGCGTGGCGGGGATGCGTACTGCTGCTGTACTTTCAAGCGAGCCGAGAGAGAAGAGTCCTTGTGGCTCATCCCCGGCGACGACCATCCTGGCTTCCTCAACCAGTGCCAGGATCCGCTGGCTGTAGCGCAAAAAGTTGTGCCCGGATGGGGAAAGCCGCAGGCGCTGGTTTTCACGAATAAACAGATCAACGCCCAGGTCGGCTTCAAGCTGACGTATACGGGTGGTGAGATTGGATGGCACGCGATGCACTTTCGCGGCGGCCTGTGTAATACTGCCAGTCTCCGCGACGGCATTGAACATTTCCAGCTGCGTCAGATCCATAATCTTCTCTATTCGTGAATGGCATGGTTAATATTATTCATTTTTCAGAAAGAGTAAATATGCTCATGATACAACCATACCCTGCGATAAAGAGAGGCACTTATGACTATAACAGCAGCAACACATGCGATTTCCATTGACCCTGCCAGCGGTGAAAGGCTGACGGCGACGCCGTGGGCCAGCGCGGAAGAGATTGATCATGCGCTGAACCTTGCCGCGAATGGCTATAGCGAATGGAAACATACTTCCGTTGAGCACCGTGCGCAAACGCTGCGCCAGATCGGGCAATCTCTGCGCCATCGTGCGGAAGAGATGGCGCAGTGTATCTCACGTGAAATGGGTAAACCCATTAAGCAGGCGCGTGCTGAAGTCGCCAAGTCGGCTGCATTGTGTGACTGGTACGCCGAGCATGGACCGGCGATGCTCAATCCGGAACCTACGCTGGTGGAGAATAACCAGGCAGTGATTGAATATCGTCCGGTAGGAACCATTCTGGCGATCATGCCGTGGAACTTCCCGCTCTGGCAGGTAATGCGAGGTGCCGTCCCGATTCTGTTGGCCGGAAATGGCTACCTGTTAAAGCATGCGCCTAACGTAACAGGCTGTGCTGCAATTATTGCGCAGGTTTTCGCTGATGCTGGTGTACCCGCGGGGGTTTACGGTTGGGTGAATGCCGATAACGCCGGGGTCAGTCAGATGATCAATGACCCGCGTATTACGGCGGTAACGGTGACAGGCAGTGTACGTGCCGGTGCGGCGATTGGCGCTCAGGCTGGGGCCGCTCTGAAAAAATGTGTGCTTGAACTGGGCGGCTCCGATCCGTTTATTGTCCTCAATGATGCTGACCTCGATCTGGCCGTTAAGGCGGCGGTCGCTGGGCGTTATCAGAACACCGGGCAGGTTTGTGCGGCAGCCAAGCGCTTTATTATCGAAGAAGGGATTGCGGCAGAGTTTACTTCACGCTTTGTGGCCGCTGCGAGCGCGCTCAAAATGGGTGATCCGCTGAACGAAGAAAACGATCTGGGGCCGATGGCGCGATTTGATCTGCGTGATGAGCTGCACCAGCAGGTAGAAGCTACCCTTGCCGAAGGGGCACGGTTACTTCTCGGCGGGGAAAAAATTGCTGGTCAGGGCAATTACTATGCCGTGACGGTACTGGGCGATGTCACTCCAGAGATGACGGCGTTCCGCCAGGAGCTGTTTGGTCCGGTTGCGGCAATTACCGTGGCGAAGAATGCTGAGCATGCCTTAGCGCTGGCGAATGACAGTGATTTCGGCTTATCCGCCACGGTGTTTACTGCGGATGAAGCGCTGGCGCAGGAGATGGCGTCACGCCTGGAGTGTGGTGGCGTATTTATCAATGGCTACAGCGCCAGCGATGCCCGCGTTGCGTTTGGTGGTGTGAAGAAAAGTGGCTTTGGCCGCGAACTTTCGCACTTTGGCCTGCATGAGTTTTGTAACGTGCAGACCGTCTGGAAAAACCGCCTTTGATGGTGTGGGTGCCTCCGCTGGGGGCACCTGTCTTATTTCTGCAATTTTTCTGTCATTTACTCTCCGTACACTCGCGGCTAACGCTTTGATACAGAAGAGTAATATGAACATAACGCAAATTTTCCATCGTCTAATACCCCGTCAGTTCGGTCTGTTAACCGGCATTTTTTGCATTATTGCGCTGTTCTCTGTTTTGCAGGTCGTGTCCTCCTTGATGCTCTCGGCCTCAGTCAGCGACGCACAGCATAATGAAGGGCGTAATCAACTCGCGCTTTTGCAGCAGGAAAAGGTCGATGAAGCGCGGGTGGCGTTATTATCTGCCAGCGATTTACTTAACCGTGCGGGGATTTATTTTATGCAGGATGCCGCCACCGGTTCGGACGGGAGTTGGCGGCCGTTAATGGAAGAGGCGTACCGGGCGCTGGCGCAGTCAAAAAGTGCATGGGATGCATGGCGGGATATGAAACCGCAGTCGGACCCGGGTCTAACGGAGAGCTATCAGCGTTTTTATAGCGGTATTCTGGAGCAGGCGGACGGGCTGATGCAGTCAGGTTCCATTGATGCGTTTTTTGCCGTACCCGTACAGGCCTTTCAGACAGACTTTAACGGTAATTACGCGCGCTTTCAGCAGGACAGTGGGCGACATGTGGAAGCTGGGCGTCAGCAGCTGTTGACCAGTCTTGAGCGTTTACAGAATCTATTTTTGTTTATTCCTCTGGTGCTGGTGGTTATCGCCTTTCTGGTCTGGCGTAGTATGTTCCGTTGGGTGATTATGCCGCTGCGACGGCTGATCGATCATATCGATATTTTAGCGGCGGGTGATCTTTCTCGGCCAGCCCCGCAGGTGAGTCAGTTTAATCGGGAAGTGACGCAATTAAGTTCGCGTATTGCTGCAATGCAGCAGGGGCTCTGCGCGCTGGTGCGGCAGGTGAATGATGCCACCACCGCAATGGTAGGAAATATCAACGAACTTGCGCAGAACAATAAACAGCTATACCAGCAGTCGGCAAAACAAAGTGAAGAGTTGAGCACTGTGACATCGCATATTTCGGTTCTTGAAACGCATGTTGAGGATAACAGTGGCTTTGCTGAACTGGCGAATCAACGCGCAGTGCAGGCGCGTGATATTGCGGCAGGTGGAGACCGAATGATGGCGACGGTAAATGCGTCAATGCAGGCGATTGTGACTCGCTCGTCTGAAATGCGAGGGATTACAACGCTTATCGACAACATTGCATTTCAGACAAATATCCTGGCTCTTAACGCGGCAATCGAGGCAGCACATGCCGGGGAGCAAGGGCGCGGGTTTGCCGTGGTTGCGAAAGAAGTTGGGCTGCTGGCGCGAAAAAGTGGTCAGTCTACGCAAAACATTCAGACACTGATTAAACACTCGTTACAGGGCATTGAAGAGGGCTTTCACGCGGTTAACGGACTGGATAAGAATTTGCAGCAGGTTATCGCACTGGTGGAAAACCTCGGTGCGTTACTGAACGACATTTCGACTGCAACGTTAAATCAGGGGAACAGTATTCACCAGTTAACCCGTCAGCTCCATGTCCTGAACGGCGAAGCCCGACAAACCAGTGATCTGGTGAATGCTGCATCTGATTCTTCCTTACAGCTTCACCATGAATCTAACCAGCTTATGCAGGCCGTGGCCAGATTCCGCCTTCCGGCCTGACGCTGCGTATTCAGCTCTGTTATACTCGCAGGCCTTTCATACCTGCGAGCAAGGAGCATGTTGTGGCCAGGGCCATGGACAATTCAATTTTAGAGACCATTGTGCAGCAGGTTCGTCCGCTGATTGGTCAGGGTAAAGTCGCTGATTACATTCCGGCATTAGCATCCGTCGACGGTTCAAAACTGGGTATTGCTATCTGTACCGTTGATGGACAGCACTATCAGGCGGGAGATGCGCAAGAACGTTTTTCTATTCAGTCGATTTCAAAGGTGCTCAGTCTGGTCGTGGCGATGCGTCACTATCAGGAAGAGGAGATCTGGCAGCGCGTCGGCAAAGATCCTTCCGGTCATCCTTTTAACTCCCTGGTGCAGCTGGAAATGGAGCAGGGTATCCCTCGCAACCCCTTTATTAATGCCGGGGCGCTGGTGGTTTGCGATATGCTGCAAGGGCGTCTAAGCGCACCGCGTCAACGGATGCTGGAAGTGGTGCGGGCATTAAGCGGCGTTTCGGATATCGCCTATGATGCGACGGTCGCGCGATCGGAGTTTGAGCACTCGGCGCGTAACGCCGCTATTGCCTGGCTGATGAAATCCTTCGGCAATTTTCACCATGACGTGCCCACCGTTTTGCAGAACTATTTTCACTACTGCGCGCTGAAAATGAGCTGTGTGGAACTGGCGCGGACTTTTGTCTTTTTGGCAAATCAAGGGCATGCCTTTCATCTTGCTGAGCCTGTGGTCACTCCGATGCAGGCCCGGCAGATCAATGCGCTGATGGCGACCAGCGGCATGTATCAGAACGCAGGGGAATTTGCCTGGCGGGTCGGGCTTCCGGCGAAATCTGGCGTGGGTGGCGGCATCGTGGCGATCGTGCCACACGAGATGGCGATTGCTGTCTGGAGTCCGGAACTGGATCCGGCGGGAAACTCACTGGCCGGTATCGCCGTGCTGGAGCAATTAACACAACAGCTGGGGCGCTCGGTTTACTGATGAAAACGCTCGATCCTCTTTTTGCCCGGCTGGCGAAATCAACGTTTCGCTCGCGGTTTCGTCTTGGTCAGAAAGAAAGGCAGTATTGTCTGGATAAAGGGGCGCCAGTTATCGAACAACATGCTGCGGATTTTATAGCTAAACGACTGGCACCTGCGTTTCCCGCAAATGATGGAAAACAGACTCCTATGCGTGGTCACCCGGTATTTATTGCTCAACATGCTACGGCGACGTGCTGTCGAGGGTGTCTGGCGAAATGGCATGATATACCTCAGGGTGTAGCGCTAAACGATGAACAGCAACGTTACGTTGTCACGGTTATTTACCACTGGTTAGTGCTCCAAATGAACAAGCCATAGATAACATTATCCTATGATATGCCCCCTTGTGTTGTGTAATTGTTAAAAGCAGTATGAAGGGGTCAATCTAAGGAGAAACCATGGCTTCCGGCAAACCCTGCTTTGTGCTGAGCGCGGCACAGATTCTGTCGAGAATCGACGAGCTCAGCGATGTTCTTGAACAGTGCGTCAATGACGGCGCCTCCATCAGTTTTATGCTGCCCTTTAATCGCGAAAAATCAGAGCCTTTCTGGATGAAGGTCGCGCAAAGTGTTTCTTGCGGTGAACGGATCGTTCTTGGTACTCAGAATGCGCAGGGGGTTCTTGTCGGTACCGTCCAACTCATTATCGAGCAACCCGAAAATCAACCTCATCGTGCTGATGTCGCCAAACTGCTGGTTCACCCTTCAGCGCAACGCGGTGGCCTGGCCCGTGAATTGATGAATGAACTGGAAAGTTGCGCGCGTCAACAAGGTAAAACGCTGCTGGTGCTTGATACGGCGACGGGCAGTGGTGCGGAGTTGTTCTACCACAATTGTGGGTGGAAAAAGGTAGGGGTGATACCTGACTATGCCCAAATGCCCGACGGGACGCTGACCGGAACCACACTTTTCTATAAAACGCTCTAATTTGTCGCCGGGGATTGATCAAAACAGGGTTTCAATGTATTAAAGTTTGCTAACCTATTGGACCAATTCAATCAGGTTGTATGACTAATCATAAAGGGAACCCATTGTGCAAACACTAAATCGTCGCGATTTCCCCGGTGCTCAGTATCCTGAACGCATTATTCAGTTTGGTGAAGGAAACTTCCTGCGCGCCTTTGTAGACTGGCAGGTAGATCTGCTGAACGAACATACCGATCTGAACGCTGGTGTGGTCATTGTTCGTCCTATCGAAAGTTCCTTCCCGCCATCGCTGAGTACGCAGGATGGCCTCTATACCACTATCATTCGTGGTTTGAATGAGAAGGGCGAGGCCGTCAGTGATGCCCGTCTAATTCGTTCAGTTAACCGTGAAATCAGCGTCTATAGCGAATACGATGAGTTCCTGAAGCTGGCGCATAATCCTGATATGCGTTTTGTGTTCTCTAACACCACGGAAGCAGGGATCAGTTACCACGCAGGCGATAAGTTTGACGACGCGCCTGCGGTTAGTTATCCGGCTAAACTGACGCGTCTGCTGTTCGAACGCTTCAGCTATTTTAACGGCGCATTAGATAAAGGCTGGATTATCATCCCTTGCGAACTGATTGATTATAACGGTGATGCACTGCGTGAACTGGTTCTGCGCTACGCTCAGGAATGGGCGCTGCCGGAAGCGTTTATCCAGTGGCTGGATCAGGCCAATGCATTTTGCTCCACGCTGGTGGACCGTATTGTTACCGGATATCCGCGTGATGAGGTAGCTAAGCTCGAAGCTGAACTGGGCTATCATGATGCTTTCCTCGATACCGCAGAACATTTCTATCTGTTTGTCATTCAGGGGCCAAAGTCATTAGCCGCCGAACTAGGTCTGGATAAGTATCCGCTGAATGTCCTGATCGTGGATGACATCAAACCGTACAAAGAGCGCAAAGTGGCGATTCTCAACGGTGCTCACACCGCGCTGGTCCCTGTTGCCTGGCAGGCAGGGTTGGACACCGTGGGCGAGGCGATGAATGACGCTGAGATTTGTGCTTTCGTGGAGAAAGCGATCTATGAAGAGATCATTCCGGTACTGGATTTACCACGTGATGAGTTAGCTTCTTTCGCCAGCGCGGTAACCGGTCGATTCTGCAACCCGTATATAAAACATCAGCTGCTGTCGATTGCCCTGAATGGCATGACCAAGTTCCGCACCCGTATATTGCCGCAACTGCTGGCAGGGCAACAGGCCAGCGGTAAGCTGCCGGCGCGTTTGACGTTTGCACTTGCCGCGTTAATTGCTTTTTATCGTGGAGAGCGCAACGGTGAGTCTTATCCGGTTCAGGATGATGCGCACTGGATAGAACGTTTTCAACAGCTGTGGTCCCAGCATCGCGATCGCCAGATAAGTACCGAAGCGTTGGTCAAATCTGTACTGGGTGTCAAAGAACACTGGGAACAAGATCTGACGCAGGTTTCTGGACTGGTGGAACAGGTCTCTGCCGATCTGGATACCATTCTGGCAAAAGGTATGCGTGAAGCCGTTAAGCCACTGTGCTAAGACGACTACCGATAACCCGGCTCAGGCCGGGTTTTTTCTGGATATACATTAGTTACAACATACTATGTGGTTTATATCATAAACCCGGTCTGTGACTTAGGTGCGGCTTCATTTTAAGCAGGGCCAAAGTTGTTGGGATAATGTTGCGATTAACTTGCAACATTGATCGCTATCGCGTCTAATGTGACGGATTTCACATTTTCCCGAAGATAACCATGATCGTTCGTCCCCAACAACACTGGCTGCGCCTGATATTCGTCTGGCATGGTTCCGTATTATCTAAAATATTTTCACGACTGCTGCTGAACTTCCTGCTCTCCATCGCCGTTATCATCATGTTGCCCTGGTATACGATGTTGGGTATCAAATTTACCCTGGCACCGTTCAGTATTCTGGGCGTGGCGATTGCTATCTTTTTAGGTTTTCGCAATAACGCCTGCTATTCACGTTATGTCGAAGCCCGACACCTGTGGGGGCAGTTGATGATTGCTTCCCGGTCACTACTTCGCGAGGTGAAAACCACCTTACCGGATGACGCCGAACTGGGGCAGTTTGTTCGTCTGCAAATCGCATTTGCCCACTGTTTACGCATGACATTACGTCGAAACCCACAGGCAGAGCCGTTGGCGAAATATCTCAGCGAGAAAGATCTGCAGACGGTATTTGCCGCACAATCGCCAGCAAACCGAATTTTGTTGCTGATGGGGGAGTGGTTGGCCGTGCGCAGACGTGATAGGCAGCTGTCCGATATATTATTTCATAGTTTAAACAACAGATTAAATGATATGTCGGCAGTACTGGCAGGTTGTGAGCGAATCGCGAATACACCCGTTCCGTTTGCTTATACTTTGATCCTTCATCGCACTGTTTATCTGTTTTGTATCATGCTGCCATTCGCGTTGGTGGTGGATCTTCACTACATGACGCCGTTTATTTCGGTGCTGATTTCCTATACTTTTATCTCGCTTGATGCGCTTGCGGAAGAGCTCGAAGATCCGTTTGGTACTGAGAACAATGACCTGCCGCTGGATGCGATTTGCAATGCAATCGAAATCGATTTACTGCAAATGAACGATGAAACCAATGTGCCAGCAAAACATATGCCGGATAAACATTACCAACTAACTTAGTTTCGTTCTGTTTCCCACCATGCTGGCCGCATATCAGAAAACGAATGAAACTCCGGCGCCAGATCTTCATCATTAGGATCGTCAAAAGCGCCGGCTAAAAGCGCAATGACCGGAGCGTCATCGATGGCGCCCACGGAACTACCGCACTGAGGGCAAAAAGCCCGACTGGTGGTTTCAGATGAGCGCCAGGTTGTCGGTTTTCCGGCTTTTCCCGTCCATTCTACATTTTCTGCATCAAACTCAATCCAGACGACGGTCGGGGCCCCCGTATGTTTCCGGCATATATCGCATGAGCAGGTATGGGAATTATTAGGACTGCTGGCAGTGAAGCGGATCGAGCCACACAGACACCCACCAATGTAGACTTTAGACATAACAACTCCCGTCAGAAACATGTGGCAAGACACTAGCAGATGCCAGACATAGCCACTAGATCCTTATGATAAAAAGGCGAGGGCGCGCATACTCGGTAGCCCAGTCCTGTGATCTGTCTGGTGATAAACGCTTAACTATTGCGTCTGGCAACAATAAACAACCGCGGAAATGCCAGCAAAATATTGCCGTTTTCCTGCAACGGATATTGATCCTGAAGCAGTTCATGGTAGCGAGCCAGGTAATGACGCTGCTCGCTTTCGCTCAAATCCTGCAACCAGGGGCGTAGTCCCGTTGAGCTTACCCAGTCGATAATCGCCTGATGCGAATCCATAATGTGATAATACGTTGTACGCCAGATATCTACATCACAACCCGCTTCGGTCAAAATATCATAGTAGGCGTGAACGCCAGGAAGCGGAGCACGCCCCCGGTCGGGGTAATCTTGTTCATAAGCCACTTCGCGCATCAGTACATGCGTGGGCTCCAGCCAGTTATCCGGCATTTGCACGGCCAGAACGCCGTTGTGACTCAGCTGTGAGACCAAATGTGGGAATAATTCATAGTGATCGGGCACCCACTGTAACGACGCATTTGCATAAAGCAGATCCACGGGATGCTCGGGCTTAAACTGGCTAATATCCGCTTCGATAAAATGGCAGTCAGGTAATGCGTTGCGTGCTTCATTCAGCATAGCAGGTGAAGAATCGACACCTGTTGTCTTTGCCGTGGGCCAGCGCTGATGCAGCAATGCCGTACTGTTTCCCGGACCACAACCAAGATCAACAACTGAGCGGACATTTTCTAACGCCACACGGCTGAGTAATTCTGCTGCGGGTCTTGAACGTTCAGTTGCATATTGCAGATAAAGCGAAGGGTTCCAGTCGGCCATGTATAAATCTCCAGTATGAGAGGAAAAGTCGGAAAAGGACGGTATAAGACCTTGCCGATGAGCCACTTATTTTAGAAGATTATATGAAAATGAATGATAAGGGCAGGAATATGCTGGAAACATCAAGGTTGATATTACGACAGTGGGAGGCTAAAGACCGAGCCCCTTTTGCTGCACTCAATGCCGATTCTGACGTGATGCGTTTTTTCCCCGCGCCGCTACAGAAAGCTGAAAGCGATAACCTGGCCGATAGATTTAGTGAAGGTATTGCAGAACGCGGCTGGGGATTTTGGGCCGTAGAGCTAAAAGAAACACACCAGTTTGTGGGCTGTGTGGGGTTGCATCCACAACCTGATAAATTTCATTTTTCACCCTGTACCGAAATTGGCTGGCGGCTTGCTAAAGCATACTGGCGCCAGGGTCTGGCGTTAGAAGCCGCACAAGCGAGTCTTGCATTTGCTTTTGACGTACTGGCGCTAAATGAAGTCGTTTCATTTACTTCTGTGCTGAATAAACCGTCAGAGAATCTGATGATACGACTTGGTATGAATAAAACAGAAGAGTTTACGCATCCCGCGTTGCCGCCAGATCATCGATTGGCACAACATGTTCTGTATCGTCTTTGCCGATAATTAATCAGTCTATTTTGCTCCTTTTCTCATATCAGAGAAAATAACTAAGCCAATTCCAGCCAAAATAATGACGCTTGCGAGAAGGATTCTGACGGTGAGCGTTTCGCCCAAAAATATGATCCCACCGAGAGTGGCCAGACAAGGTACGCTGAGTTGAATAGTACTGGCCGTTGTGGACCTGAGTAAGGGGAGCAATGAATACCACAGCAGATATGCACCTCCCGATGTAATTGCACCAGAAAGCACGCCCAGAACTAATCCATATATATCGATATGAAGATGAGAATGGAAGAACAGAGGAATAATCAATGCGACCGGGATTGACAGGATGAAATTCCCCCCGGTAGAAGCAGCAGCATCCGTGATTTTTTTCCCTGTGATACTGTAGAACGCCCAGGCTAACCCAGCAATAACCATCATTATTGCAGCATACAAGGAAGGGCGTTCTGCACCAGGAAGCAGCAATATGGCTATTCCAGCCAATGCTCCGAGTATTCCTGTTATTTTTAAAATTACGAGCTTTTCTCCCTGAGCTATCCCCCATACTGTCATGACGAGCTGAACGGTACCAAAGAGCAGCAGGGCACCAGCGCCGGTGCTGAGAGAAACATAGGCAATGGAGAATGAAAAAACATAGATGCAAAGGAGCAGGGCATTTAACCACTTGAACTCAAATTTTCTGCTGTCAGATGTTATCGCAATAAATAAAAAAAGGGCAATTGCGCCACTTATCAACCGGAGGCTGCTGAATGAAATAGCATCAGCATGCATCCCCTTCAACGCGAGTCGGCAAAGTACGGAGTTGCCGGCAAATGCGACCATTGCGATGATGATTCTGATGAGCAAGATAACGTCCTTTAGTCGATACGATAATTAGCACAAGATGCAGGTGTTGTCTTTAAAAACAGGTGTGTTGATTAACATAATTGCCAACATCAACGACTCTATTCGTGTTGGGATCGACATTAAGAACGACAAAACGCATTTGCGGGCAGAACAGCTCTGCACTTTTCTTGCTGCATTCAGTTTGTAGCCATCGATGCTCACCCTGTTCGGTTACAACCGTGTTCACGTTTCCGTATTCGCTGCACACAAAACCTTTTTCAGTTGCTCTTTGCCTTGCTGCCTCCAGGCTCAGACCAATAACATTCAGCTCATCGACCTCTTTGGCATGTGTGCTGTCGGAAACACGGGTTAATGTGCAGCTCGACAGCGTAGAGGTAAATAGCAGCAAGAGCATGAAGCGTAGGATGGTTTTGCTTTTTTTGTTTCGCATTGTCCGATATGTACTCAATTTTATTATCGTATTTCTGAAAGTAAGTGAAGTCACCTAGTTCAGTATATAACGAACGATTACATACCATTGCTTAAAAATCAAAGATGTGCGGTTTTATATTTTTAAATGAAAGCTACCAAAGCCAGAATCTCATGACGTAATAATTGAGACTATGTACTTTGGGTCAGAGGTATGCGTTTCAAATTAGCGACGATAAAGATAAGAGCCTTCCCAGAGTTCACATCAAATGAAGATCTCATTCTGACTAACATTGCGTAAGTGAAAGGCTGGTCTATGCTAAAAAAAGCAATCAAATTTGCGTTGGCTTTTTGAATAATAACGATAATTATCGTGTTTTCGGTGGCGAATATGAACAGGATTGTGATCGCTTTTTTAATGTGCTTTCTTTCCTCTTTGGTTGTTAACACATATGCGGCGGAACCTCGTCAGGAGCCCACCGAAAAGGAACGCGCGCGAACGGTTTATATTTTTCATCAACCGATTGTCATGCTCCAGGCGAAATTCGGCCTTACCACGCCAGAAGAGCGGGTGCTGCGCATCCGCAATACGCTACGAAATTTCACTGAAGCCGATGTTCGCGAACCGCTACAGGTTGTATCGGTCACGCGTTATAACCAGCCGGGAAGGCTTATCGTGATGAACGGTAAACCGGTGATGTTGCTGACACAAGGCGATCTCGACGAAGGAGACGATCTTACGCTCGACCAGGCGGCGCAGCGCGTACTGGCGCGCATGGAGGCGCAGCGGTCTGCATTGAGCGATCAGTATAACAGCGCCTGGCTGGCGCTGTCGGCGGTGAAAACGGTGGCTGGTCTGGTGGGACTGGTGCTGTTTTGGTTCGGTGCATACCGTTCCTGGCGTTGGGTCAGACGCGTTTATCGTCGTCGCATTTTTGAGAACAAAAGCTGGATCCCCCAGAGTTGGCGGCATTTTATCGGCGCTATCGAGACACGCCTGTACGCACTGTTGATGATCCTGCTGGGTATCGTTGCACTTTACGTTTGGCTGAGTTGGGTCTTTAGCCTGTTTCCCTGGACGCGCGTCTGGGGAGAGTCCCTTGGTGACTGGTCTGTACGCGTAGTGCGTGATATTGCATTGTCGATTGTCTCAGCGTTACCTGGCTTGATGATCGTCCTGATCATTTTTCTCATCACGGCCTTCATCCTGAAGTTGCTTAAAGTGGTTCTCAACCAGGTGGAGGCAGGGCGTTTGCAGTTGCCTGGAATTCATCCTGAAACCGTGGGCGCAACCCGGAAGTTGATCTCTGTGGTGGTGTGGCTCTTTGCGCTATCTGCAGCCTATCCCTTTTTGCCTGGTGCCAATTCACTGGCGTTTAAAGGTATCAGCGTTTTCTTTGGCCTGATGCTCACGCTGGGGTCGGCCGGGGTGATGAACCACGCAATGAGTGGACTGGTTTTGATCTATTCGCGCGCGCTACGCAAAGGCGACATGATTCGGGTAGCGGACAACGAGGGATTGGTAAGCGAAATTGGTATGCTCGCGACCAAAATTATCACTCGTGAAAATTACGTGGTCACCGTGCCAAATGCGGTAGTGGTTAGTGGAAAAATTACTAACCTTAGCGCGCAAAGCACCAACGGCGGCGTCAACCTGACGGTCGGCGTTACCATTGGCTACGACACGCCCTGGCGCCAGGTCCACGCAATGCTGGAGTTGGCAGCCAAGCGTGCCAAAGGAATCGATCTTTCACAGCCGCCGTTGGTGCGTCAGCTGAGTCTGATGGACTGGTATATTTCCTATGAATTGCAGGTGCGCCTGCTGCCGGATGTATCTCTGGCAGATGCCCGTAATGAACTGCATAGCAATATTCAGGACGTCTTCAACGAATTTAACGTGCAGATTATGTCTCCGAATTTTGTGCTACAGCCAGAAAACAGCGTGATGGTGGCCAAAGAGAATTGGTATACCGCACCCGCAACACCGCCAGAAGGCGGGAAATAATGCGTTGGCTTTTTCTGCTAATTCCTCTGCTGTGCTGGCGCGCTATGGCGACAGGGCTTATTGATCCTGAAGACGGCATGGTGGACATGAGCCGTTATTTACAAGAAAACCCGTACGGTTTTCTACCGATTCCGCTGGTTATTACCGAGCCGGCCGTTGGTTATGGCGGCGGCCTGTTCGGTCTGTTTCTGCATGGCAAGGGACGACAGGTTGATGGGCAGTTTATTCCTCCGGCCATGAGCGCGTTTGGCGGTGGCGGAACGCAAAACGGTACCAAGGATTTCTGTTTTTACTGCTGGTAGCCGGATTTGCCTGCGCGGAAGTTCCTGGCCTCACTCTTAAACAAGCGCATAAGGCATATCCCGTTGTCGGCCATTTAGCACCGCCGGAGTCACTACGCCCATGCTGCGCGTTTGGCTATGATCTTCATGTCAGGGCGATAGGTGTGCCGATCCCTGTCTACCAGATTGGCAATGTATTAACGTTAGATTCACTGGGGCGTCATCACTATAACGATAGTGCGTTGGGGGCCGTGAAAAATATCGTTGGACTGAGTGAGGAAAAAGACGGACTGCTTTATACCCACCGTGGGGGTTTTATCGACATAGCGCACGTTCGCGATACGGCGGATAACACCTTTTACCTCTTTTCTCGTATTTATCCAAAACTTGGTCAACAGTGGCGTTTTTTTTACAGCGAAGAATTGGGCGTCAGACGGATACAGCTACACGGTTTCACACCTCCTGCAGCAATGGCGCAGCGTTACACATTGGCCGCCTGGTTGGCGGGGAATCTGGCCTTTGAACTGGCTCAATGGCACGAAATTGCACAGTGGTATGGATTCGAGTCTGTTCCCGGTTTTTCTGAGCAGATTTCTGCATTTTCCCCGGAAGATCTCTATTCAAATCTACTGGGTGCTCGTATCGCCATCAACGTGATTTTACAGGGCAGGGTGGAATCCATTGCGGCCTACAACGCGGCGGTGGATCGCGAACTGCAGCGGGTTTTACTGCAACTTGGCGTCGCAACCCGGACTGAAACTGAGCGTAAGTTTCGCGAATTGGACGGTGACTGGTGGAACAGTAAACGTAGGGTTCCAGATAAATTCCTGGTGTTAAAGCGTAACTATAATCTTGAGCATAACCGGTTACCAACCCCAGTTTCGTACGAGAACGCCACACCACTGCAACTGACTTTTCCCGCCGTGATCGAAGGATATCGGCTTGCGCGCCTGGGCGAGTTACAAATTTACCCGGGCACTTCCATGCAATCGCTTCCGCGACCGAAAACTTATTACGCACCAGATAGTTTTCAGTCCCTGGCTGACACAGCGAGTGAAGCAGACAAAATTCAGCTCGAACGTATGCACAAGTCACGCTTTTAATCCGGTGCTTTTGCCTGACAATTTAAATGCTGCGAGCTACGCTTTTACAGACGCTAACTACTTCAATAATGAAGAAATTCTGCAGGTGGCATATGAAAAAATTGACCTTGATTTATCTTAGTCTTTTTTGTTCGCCGTTAGCACAAGCTAGCGCACTCTATTTTTATGAAATAGGCACCGAAGATACGGCTTTGGCAGGGGCGGGGCAGGCAGCGCGTGCGCAGGATGCCTCCACCATCGTGACTAACCCCGCAGGAATGACGCGACTTCCGGATCATATGTTCACCGGTGGATTACAGGCAATGGATGGTGATGTGTCCTACACCCTTGAAGACGAGACGGGGCGTAAAAGCCCCGGTGACATCATGCGCTTCTTTCCAAATGCCAGCGCATTCTATGCCCAGAAGGTGAATGACGATCTTTATGCTGGTATTGGGCTATACGGAAATTACGGTCTGGGGATCGATTTTGGCAATTGGTCCGGCGACCGGCTGATTAAGAAAAGCACCATGGTTGCGATGACGCTCAGTCCATCGCTGGCTTATAAGCTTAGTGACAGGGTTTCCGTTGGGGGCTCTGTTAACGTCAATTACGGTTTTCTGTCACTTACTCGAAATGTTGATGGCAACGATGAAAAAGAAAAGGATCATGACTGGGCGATGAGCTATCGTCTGGGATTATTGATGGAACTGACCGATCAAACCCGGGCCGGTATCGCCTGGACCAGCAAAACTGAGTACGATTTTGATATTGACGGCAAAGCGCGTTTCCCGAACTTACCGAACGTGGAATACGATTTACCTATTTCTGCGCAGGTACGTGCTCCACAGCAGATTATGTTAAGTCTGGTTCATGACATTAATAAACAGTGGTCAGTGATGGGCGATCTTGGCTGGCAGGACTGGAGTCAGTTCGGCGCGCCGCAAATAACGGTGGTCGGGCAAGAAGTTGATAAGTCCAGTCGTCTTAAGGATTCGTGGCATACGGCTTTAGGTGTGCAATTTCGACCTACGGAACAATGGCGTTTGAATGCGGGCGTAGCTTTTGATAGTACGGTCTATAATTCGCAAAGCGATGTGGCGCTGACGTTGCCGACCGGTGATGAATGGCGATTTGCTACCGGAGCGCAATATCAAATTACACCACAAAGCAATATCGGTGCTGCTGTGTCGTATCTGCATATGCAGTCGTCCCACGTACAGTCACCATCAATTTATCAGGGGAGTTACGATAATCCGTATCTGTGGTTTGCCAGTGTGAACTACAGTTATCAGTTTTAATGTTCAGTGAAGTGAGAGTCGCGGTGGAATTGTAGAAGACATAAAACAGCTATTTGCATAACCAGCTGTAGTCGAGAGCCATCATCCAGAACTGTTAGCGCTGTTGAGGCAACTGTGCTTGAAAGGGTTTTGAGGCGTCATTATTGAGCAGCACAAGGATGACCATAAAACATCAGATTCAGCCTTTATCTACGTTAGTGCGCATAATGTATTGGATTGTGAAATGGCGTGGAACACGCTATTTCCCCTCAAGACTCATAACTAGATGGCTGCACCAATAAGCGACAAGCTGGAAGCTTGAGCGATAGAGAGCTGAACGAATGGCGTGACAATTGTCTTTTGCAATTGGCATGACATGAGTGAATGCGTTGTTGTTGATTTGCCCGTTCACGTAGTAACAAGACTACCCCCACAAGTTGTATTCCATAACTCGTCAGTTAGAGAATGCTGAATCTTTATAATTAATCGTTTGTGATTCAATCAAGGACACTGAATTAACAATGCCCTTTGTTCAATCACATCACTTCATAGCAATGCATATCAATGGATGGATTTCTATCTATCCACCGTTGTTTCAGCCAGTCGAGATACTGAATGAAGACATGAACGTCACCATCAATGAGGAAGCAATGACGCATTATCTTCTTTGTTAATGGGAAGAAGACTGTTGTTCCATAGGGTGTATCAGTGATAATGGTGTGAGTGTTTCCATTCATCACAATCTCATAATCAATTATCAAAGCCTCTTTGGCTTCATCAACAATGGATTCTCGATTCTTGTTTATGGAGTAATAATCTGACTTGGCTATCTTCATCGCCTGATTTCTCAAGCCAGCTTCTTTTGCATTATCACTGGTTGGAATGAAACACATTGTATCTGGTGAGTAATGACGACGATGGGAATAGTCTTTGTCAAACTCATATCTCACTGGATTATCCTTCCAGTTGCTATATCCGGGAATTGCTGGAAGGTCTGAACAGAAGTTCTGGAAGCAATGCCAGCGTTCACACACAACCACACCTTTGTATCCCTTGTGAACCTGCTTTCCATTTCTGGTGTAGTAGCAACGAGCAATCATATTTTGCCAGAGCACATACTCCTTTGTTCTCTGTCCATATGTATCGGGAGTGTAGGGGACATATGTCCGATACTGTCCAATTCCGATATAGCCAACACCATGAATAACGGGACGCATTAACGCTTCTCGTCTTTCTTCTTCATTGCCGAAGTCATATGAACGGTCGGCAACCTTTCCAGATTTGATAGCTGAGCAATAAGCTTTGGTTGTGTGCCCAGTTTCTTCAAACTGAACGACATAATAACCACGGCGGTTATGATTGAGAAGCTTGCCAAGAATGCGATATCGACCGTAACGATTAGAGGTGAAGACATTGCCTGAATAATAATGAGGATGATTGTAATCTGTAGTGTAATTGTATTTCATCGGATGCTCCATAGAATGAATGAGAATCAACAGAAGGAAGAATGAAGTTGGAATGGGTCCTACTTTCATCAACACCTTCAATTCAGGCATTCACTGCATGGAGCTAAAAAAAAATTCATAAATAAAATTGTGGCAATAATGATCAAATAACAATCAGCCATTATTAAACGCTCTGTATGCCATTTTGAGAGCTTTTAATAATGGACAATGCAATGACAGGGCTTAACGTCTCACGACGTGCTGTAGCCCTATATAGCGCATTATTTTTAACGTTTCACACCCTCTAAACGGTCAGCCTCTGCATGACGGCCACAAGCCCGCAGAGACATAATCTGTAGCTTTAATGGGTCATTGAATACATCTTTATCAATAGCTGAATTTGCAGCAGTATGACGAACGCCTGTTACTACATCTGTGGAACGTGCAGAACGAGCTAATGCAGGAGTAACACGATTCCCATGACGGTCAATGTGATATGCACCATTAGCTTTGTTTGCTTCATGCTGCGCTCTGGATAATGCCATTGTCAGCCTCCTTGTGTGAAAGTTGTTTTGAATACAGTCTGTTCTTCTTTGCCAGTCTACGAATAGTTGTATTCTGTATTCTAACTATTTTGGATAGTTTCTTATTCATGGATATCTTCTTATGCGCGTAGAGTGGAGTGGAACACCTGGACAGGAATTGGCTGAGTAAATGAAATAGATTCATTCGCTTCTAAGGATGCAAGAAGTAGTTCTCTTGAGCGTTTCATTCGCTTAGTGCCAACTCGCGTCTGCAAGGAATACCCTTTTGTATGGCTTAGCCATATAGGATGAACTCCAGCTTTTATCCATAGATAACGAGGGGCACTTACATTCCAGCCACAATGATTATCACCGCTAAAGCACTTGCTGATTTTGCATCTGTCATCATCTTTTAAAAGACGAGCAAAGATTTCATCATTCAAGCCTTTAGCTGAAAAACTGTGGAGTGTTTTCATTGGGCATATCTCCCGGACATTTCCTGATACTGTTCAAGTCGCATGTCAGACCATGATTTAATTCGATGATTACAACGGAATTTCCCATTAGAATCAGAAATGAAATAAATAGTGCGGTCAGACATAAGGCGACGCTGCTGCATTTGATTAAGTCGGAGTGAGATTTCCTTCGCATCCATCCAAAATGAATAGCCATTAATAACTAATTCAATCTGAACTTTCCCATCTTGTTCGCGATGATTAACGATACGAGTATCTTTACCCATAAAGCCACCTTCACTGGTGAGATAGAATAACGAGATAAGTGTCTCATTAATTATTTCATCAGGTGGAGTGAATGCAGTGGAAGGGACAGAAGAGGTTGCTTGTGAAGCAGGAGATGAAGGCATGAAATTGTTCATGTGTATTCCTTATTAGATGATTATTAAGGTTTAAAGAAATGTGACATTATTAGTGGTTAGACCAGATAGCAATGCCTCTCAATGCCACAAGGAGAGGCTCTGGAATGAAATAAGGTGATTATGAGGGTAGGGCAGAGAAAGCCCTGAGATTGCCATGCAGGCGTGCTAAATGGGGCATTAGTTGGAAGTGAAGGGATTGTATTCTGTATTATCCACCGCTCCCGATTTTGGCTAAATAACGCACGTACTATCTAGCTGGTACAATGAGTTCAATAAATGATCATAGCACTAATTGCTTATTATATCGTTTGACAGAATTCGATTTATGCCTTAGGCTCGCTCTGCTGCCAGCGAGCGAATAGTATTAGGATTATCTCTATTGTTATTATCTTATCTATTATCCGTAATCTGTACTTATGAAGACTGAATTACTTAATGAAGAGCTACAAGATTAATAAAAGAATAATAAAGAAACAGTAAGGAGGACTTAGGATAGACTGAATTTCTTCATGAAGTATCATAGCCCTCCGCAGGAGTCCTTGCCGGAAGGCAGATAAGATTAGAAGAATGAACAAACAATAAGATAGCACTTCTTACTACTTACACCGAAAAAGGTGATTTTGTATAATGCAGTTGTTCTTTTATCTCATAAACAACTAATGTCTCAGAACAGCTCAGTTGTTGAGTGTATGCACATAACTCCTTAGTCGATATGAGTTGAACTTCAATTTAACAAGGAACTTGCAATTAATGAAATCTGTCATTAACAGAGGAGTTGTTGCTTTGGCAATCCTCTCGCTTACAGGGTGTACTGGTTGTAAATACATTTCAGGTGGAATTTTTTATTGTCCAGACAGTAGTAATAAGATTGAAAAGAAAACACCCGAAGTTACTTCCCATACAAATACCCAACCAAAGCCTGTACCAGTTCCAGCACCGAAAGAATTAACTCCAGAACAAAAGAAAGAAATTGAGCAACTAAAACAACGGGCAGACAAGAGGTGTGCTGTGCTCATGAGGGATTTTCAAAGTAAGTATGATGTGAATCATCCAAAGCTTCTTTCAGTTCACGGCAATAAGCAGCTTGTGGTTTGTACCATTCAATACTTAGCTCCGCAATCTTATGGAGCTAATGCACCAGTGACAATAATTCTTCAAGGAAACTTCAACAACGATGTGTATGAAGTAAGGCAGTTCTAAGCGATAAGGCACATTAATTTTGTATACATGAATCAGGCAGAGATGCGTTTTCGGCATAGGGTACTGACCACCTCATTCTGTTTCATACGCCAGATATCAGCAACCCATTTTCGGCATAGGGTACTGCGATTAACTGATATCTGCTTTCTTGGGCATGAATACTATTGGCCTCTGCCACCCAGCACAAGACTGGAGGTTCGGTTGTCCCAATAGCTTTCACATATACAAAGGTAAGTGTCTTGTTACTAGATTAAGGCACGATTTTGGGCACGATACATTTCACGATTAAGTCACATAACTATTTCTCATAACAAGAAAATGTCATGATAATTGCTTTGGAGCCATGAAAGAGTAGGGTAGCTAATCCCTTATCTTCCATCCCATCTGCTTTAAGCGGAGCAAGTCAGCAACCATGTCCAGTGCACTGGTGATTGCTAACACTCATCATCCATCGGCTTGCTTAAGGCTGACAGATTCTGAATCAATGGGATAAAGCTAGCGTGTTCCACGCCAGTTAAAACAATTAATAATGGCATTTCGCCACCTGCTTCGAAGAAGCTATTTCAAGTTCGACAGCATTCACGAGTGTGTATTCATCGAATAACAAACGCGGTAAGCACAAGGTATGGAGTCCCTGTATGAATGTCTGGTGCTACATTGTTGGTTATGCAAATGCAGACAAGCTGCAAGTGTCGGTCAACACGAGGTATGGAATCCTCCGCACATAACTCATTAAAGCTTTTCACTTTCATGGACAGATTTAGCGTCTGGTCTAAGACGAGAGGAATTGTATAACAATTGTCAGTATCTAGAATCCTCGAATTGTAAACAAGATTTGCTGGAATCTCACCAGCACTACGAAGTTTAACGTTGGGCAGTACAACGCATTCTCTGTGCATTAGTCCTTGAAGGAATCCATCATTTACCCAAGATGATAAATTCAGACTGACACATCAGAAGAATTCAAAAACAGCTAATGCCTCAGAGAAGCACATAGCCGAAACAGAGAAGAAGCGTTCCAGTTTGCAGTAACCAGAATCACATCCAGCTAATGCAGAGGCTTGCACAAGCTAAAAGACGAAACAGGTTTTGATGATGTCGGTCAGGTGAATGAAGACATCACAACGAGCACAATCCCTCGAACGTAGTGAGAGCTTGGCCATAGAAGTCCACAATCCGAACCAGAGGGCGCAAGACAATCCAACTGTTATGCGAACTAACTACTGCACCAATCTAGCTACAATTCTTGTTACCTGACGTTAGTGCGCATAATGTATATTATGTTAAATGCGATTTGATACGTACTCAGTTAAGTCCCCATGTGGCCCACGTTTGGCCATTGACCTCCTCTGCTCATTACAATCATGAAAGCCTGAGAAACAGAGTTCGTTCTTGCAGTTGAGATGCTTTGAATCCGTGGTGAAGATAAAAACGTTTAGCTTCGTCTGTGAGCGCATGCACCATAACGGCACGCACGCCAATATTTTCTGCCACTTTGTAACACCGCAGTACCGCATCGTGAAGCAGATCGGCCCCTAACCCTTTTCCACGAACAGAAAGATCTACGGCCAATCTGGCAAGGATAATTACGGGGATTGGATCTGGCATGTTACGCCGAAGATTGCCTGTTGCTTCTGTGTGGTTGACGCTACCAGTGGCCAGTGAATAAAAGCCAGCGACTTGTCGCGTGTCTGTTTTGCAGACAACAAACGTCCTGGCTGCGCCGAGAGCCTGATTTTTTAGCCCTTTTTGCTTTAACCAATCATCGAGAACAATTTCTCCGCTGACAAATTCCGCCAATTGATGAATGTGAGTTAGCGGTTCTGGTGCGGTTACAAATCCCACTGTGGTTTCCTTGCCAGTAGCTTCCTGATAGCGGGATCTTCGGCAACCGGAGCATCAAGCATCTCGATAAACTCAGCGTATTGTTCATCATTAAAATTAAACACTCGGCGATCGAGAATGACGTTCTCTGCCGCCTGGCAGGCCATTTCCAGAATAAAGTCTGTACGCGATTTATGTAGAATCTCTGCGGCCGCATCAATAAGCGCGCGTTGGGATTCTTTAGCTCTAAGGTTGAGCTGGACATCTGATTTCATTATTAAGCCTCTTGTATAGCAATTGCTTTACAAGCATATCATAAAGCTTATGTATAGCAACTGCTATACAGTCTCGTACAACTCAATACTCTGATAAGCAACAATAAAAAACCCGCCAGTGCTGGCGGGTTATGGCATAGTTTGTCTCTGAAGTTAAGGCGTTACCATGTTAAACCAGAAATCAAAGCTATCTAAATACCCGAGGAACTCATCAAGCTTGGCATGATTGCCGGAAATTTGTACATCACCCTTCTCTTCTGCCTGTTTCAGCGATTCTTCCTTGAGAATGATTTTGTTCAATGTTGCACGGTTAAGTGTAATGGAGGCATCAGCGTTGCTGGCCTGTGCATCAGCGCTATGGTTAAGAACACCGTTTTCCAGTTCCAGTTTGTATTTACCGCCGTCAGCACCTAAATCGACGTTGAAGACTGCCTGCGCATTTGCCGCTTTTTCTCCGTTAATATGTACCGCGAGATAATCAAAGAACATCTCCGGCGACATGGCCTTAACGGTATCCGGGCTGGCGGTATTTGGCGTCGCGCCTTTTACCACACCGTTGCGTAATTCTTGTGCACCTGTCAGATAAAAATTACGCCATGGACCGGACTCAGCCTGGTAACCCATTTGTTCAAGGGCATCGGCTTCCAGATTACGGGCTTCTTTATTGCTCGGATCAGCAAAGACGATATTGTTAGTGACTTGCGCCACCCAACGGTAATTGCCCTGGGCGTAATCCGTTTTCGCTTTTTGCATGATTGCATCAGCGCCGCCCATATAATCGACATATTTCTTCGCGGCATCAACGGGCGGTAATTCATTCAGTGTTGCCGGATTACCGTTGAACCAGCCGAGGTAAAAGACATACGTTGCTTTCACATCATGGCTGACAGAACCATAGTATCCACGGCTGGCCCATGATTTTTCCAGACCAGACGGCAGTTTGAAGTTAGCGGCGATTTCGTCACGGGTCAGCCCCTGGTTAGCCATACGCAGCGTCTGATCGTTGATGTAACGGTACATATCACGCTGACTTTTCATTAACTTCACCACATTTTCATTACCCCAGGTCGGCCAGTGATGCTGAGCAATAATAATGTTTGCCTTTCCACCCCAGCGGCCAATAACGTCATTGATATATTTTGACCATGCCAGCGGATCGCGGATCTTCGCGCCACGTAATGAATAAGTGTTATGTAGCGTATGGGTGACATCCTCTGCAGCTTCGATCATTCCCTTCTCTTCTACATACCACAGCATTTCAGAAGGTGCTTCCGATCCCGGTGCCATCATGAAGTCATAGGTTAGACCGTCGATAACTTCTTTCTGCCCGGTGTGGGTAATATAGTTAGTGGGTTCAATCAGCGTCACCGTACCGGCGGAGGTTGTCGTCCCCAGACCCGCACCGACCTGACCTTTTGCATCCGGTTTCAGCAGATTGCCGTACATGTAACTGGCTCGGCGACTCATGGCGTTACCTGCCATAATATTTTCAGATACAGCTTCCTTCATAAAACCAGCCGGTGCATATACCTTCACTTTCCCGGATTTCACATCAGCGTCATCAATCACGCCGCGGACGCCACCGTAGTGATCAACATGGCTGTGTGTATAAATGACGGCAACAACGGGTCTTTTACCGCGATTCTTATAATAAAGGTCCATTCCTACTTTCGCGGTTTCTGCCGAGACAAGCGGATCAATGACCGTAATGCCCTCTTTCCCTTCCATAATTGTCATATTCGAGAGATCAAGATTACGGATTTGATACACGCCATCAGTGACCTGGAACAAGCCGCCAATATTGATCAACTGCGACTGACGCCACAGGCTTGGATTAACCGTGTCGGGGGCTTTTTCACCCTCTTTGATAAAGGCATATTGCTGAGGGTCCCAAACAACATTTCCCTGCTTACCTTTAATCAATTCACTGGGAAGCGGAGCAATAAAACCTTTATGAGCGTTCATAAAATCGGTTTTATCAGTGAATGGCAATTGACCATATAAGGCGTCATTCGCACTTTTGGTCTGAGCAGTCGCATCTTTTGCCCCTTCCTGTGCCAATACAGGTAGTGATATTAATGATGTTGAACACACGCCAGCTAATGCCAGATAACTCACTAGTTTATTAAGTTTCATAAATCCTCACTAATAATATATTAGAAACCCTGCTGCTCTGATTGTTGAGAAGCTTCCGTAATACTGTGTTCATCAGGTTTCTATGATCTAATGCTCGTAGGCTAACATGATCTTATGAAACAATATAATGCAATGACATTTAATTTTAAATTTCATTTTGTTTTTATTTAAACAAAATAGCTGTAGACACCTGACTGTATAAAAAGATAATGGCTGGCATCCATTGTCTTTAGAACACTATATATGCGCACTCTCTATCTACTTCTCATCACTGGGATACTTTCTGGCTGTAATACTTCTCCCCCAGAGAAAGTTGTTAAAATCAATAAAATGGTGATCCCTGTTGTTCAGGCACAACCCGAGTCAAAATCAAGTAGTGACTCGGCATCCCTGTCCTTATACCAGGATAATAAACAGCAAATTGAAAACGTCGTGAGTTCGTTAAAAAATGAGTATCTTCATGAGGTTAAGCCAAGAGAGATGTTTGACGTTCATAGCCAGGCATACCAGGTTTATGCTTCTTTAACCAAGCTCGAACAAATGCAGCAAATGAACAATTTTTATTATAAGGAGCATGATCAAACAGGACTGTTAAGCATTAATCAGTCCGTGAACTCTCTTATTGAATAACAAGAAACCCTCCTCAGAGAATGATGAGGAGGATTTTTTGCGATTGATATATAGCATGCCACTACAATAGAATATTAAATTTAGAAAATCGATTTGTAACTTGTTTGTGGGTTTATTTAAAAGCGCTCAGGTAATTTATTGATGGAAGTAAGATACCCTCCGCGTTCAAAATCAATATACCCTCCTTTTTTTAACGCAGATACAACATTTAAAACACTGCTGCGCGATAAGTGGGTCCGATCCTGAATATAATCCAAAATAGAAACTCGCTTGCGCGTCTCTTCCGGCAACAAAATCATCTCTTCGAGGTGGTTACGTATCACTGAATAAGTACGCTGCTGTACGACTAAATCATCACGATAAAAGAGATAACCCGTATGATATGAAAGCACTGCCGCCGCATCTTCCCACAAGCCTTGTTGATGAAAGAGTTCTCGTGCTTTATCAGCATCGACGCGTAATAAGGTTGATTCAGCTTCAGCGCGCAATAAATGGCCGTGTACCGGTTGGATCATTTCGGCAATACCGAACAGATGGGGTTCATAGACGGTCACGATTAACAGACCATCAGAAGAACGTAAAATGGACAGCTCCCCTTGCAAAAAAAGGTAGAGTTGAGGCTTATTCTTGTATTTCCACATGATACGCCGCCGCGGCACAACCTTCATCTTTTCTGCAATCGGTTCAAGTGCTTGCATTAAACGTTGTATGCTTTGTTCTGGGCGTACCGGAGGTGAAATTTGCATAATCAAACCTGTATTATTTATATTGAAAACAATATGCTTTTACCTATATTCCATGAAGGTAGTACAGATTCATATTAAAACCATAAATTGCTCAATAATAAAAGTACAAATTTATTTTTATTTAAACAAGCGTGAGTGATAAGACCACCAGCAGATGGTCACCAGACACCGCCGGATAGATAATCCGCCATGGTGACTATTAACAATGCGTGAGATATTTAATCGGGAATAACGGCGCTAGAATTGATAGCTGTAGTTGACACTGGCAAACCATAGCCACGGGTTCTTATACTGGCCTGCAAAGATATCAGATTTGACGTTGGACGACTGCATGTGCAAATACTCAACGGCAACGCCAATATTGCTGGCTGGCGTAATCTGGTACTGTGCACCGGTGGCAAGTCGCCATTCCTCGCCGGTTGGCATCGAAAGCGCTACATCACTTTGCGATTTGTACGGTGAACTGTCATATGCAATACCGGCATTAATGCGCCACTGCTCATCGGGATGATATTGCACGCCAAGCGCTGTATGCCATGTATCTTTCAGACGAATATCACGATCGCTTTGCTGACCATTTATTGTAATCTGCGGGCTGCCAAACTGACTCCAGTCCTGCCAGCCAAGATCGCCCATCACTGACCACTGCCTGTTGATATCGTGAACCAGACTAAACATCACCTGCTGCGGAGCACGGACCTGTGTGGAGATCGGCAGATCATATCCAATATTAGGTATATTGGGAAAACGCGCTGTCCCGTCAATATTGAAATGATAATCGGTCTTGCTGGTCCAGGTTACACCCGCCCGTGTATTGTCAGTTAAGTCCATTAATAACCCAAGGTGGTAATTCATCGCCCAGTCATGATCGCTTTGTTTCTCATCGTGGCCATCGACATCTCTGCTTAGCGACAGAAAACCATAGTTTAGCCCTGCAGCTGCGCCAACCGACACCTTATCACTTAGTTTCCATGCAACAGCGGGACTCAGCGTCATCGCAACCATGGTACTTTGTTTAATTAACCGATCCCCTGCCCAGTTGCCGAAGTCGATACCTAACCCATAGTTGCCGTACAAACCCAAACCGGCAGAAACGGTATCACTCAGCCGTTGCGTATAAAACATGCTGGCATTAGGGAAAAGCGTCATTACATTACCGGGGCTTTGTCTGCCATCTGTCGTATTATTCAGCGTATAGGGAATATCTCCGCCCATCGCCTGTAATCCTCCGGTGACCATATGGTCAGGTAAACGAGTCATCCCCGCAGGGTTCGTTAACAGCGTAGAGGCATCCTGAGCACGAGCGGCCTGCCCTGCACCAGCCAGTGCGGTATCTTCCGTTCCGATTTCATAGAAATAGAGCGCACTGGCGTGACCGACCGATGAAAAGATCATCCCGGAGAGAAAAATTATATTTTTTTTCATTGTATTACCTGTTTGGAGGGGGCGTTCTTTACTAAACGTAGGGTCAGCTATCACACGGTATTGATTTATGCTAATAGCATAATCAGGCATCAGGAATGATGTCGTGTTAAATTTCATCCAATATTAAATTTTATAATTCAACACAATGACATCTTAAAAGTCGACTTAATGAGAACTCTTCTTAATAAGTGATTTGACATAAATTCTAATGTAAAGAAATGAAAATTTAATCTTTTCATAAAAAAGTATGAGTGAAGTCGTCAACGGAAAAACCATAGTTATGATCATCACATAACTGTAATATGCGTTTTAAAAAGTAAAACCTTTACAGCCTTGAGGAGACCTTGTCTTCTCAAAACTTCGCGCCTCAAATATGTCTGTGATTTCAATGGGGCACGATGATTATTAACCTCTAAAACCTAATATATAAGTGAGGTGAATATCTTATTGTGCTAACTAATCTTCAGGAGAATAACGCTAATCTGGTCATGGATACATCATTTTTAAAATATGGACTTTTAATCATGCAATAACAATCAGGTATCTGATACGACTCATTCTTCTGTCATTTTTTGTAAGCGGAAGAAAAGAGTGATGATAGCTAATACAGGTAAAGATAGGGGTAATGACTTATGGCCTCACAATATGACTTTACTGTCACCCTGCACGATCTTGCTTTTATTCTTAAGCAGATCAAAATATCCGAAGCGGCAACTAACCCAGATGGTAGCGTTAATGCTGAATTGCTTAGAGAATTAGTTTCCAGCCCGCTATTACCTTATGGACTTCGCACGGTAGATGGTTCATGGAATAATCTTCTACCGGGTCAGGAGTTATATGGCTCTGCCGACCAGACAATGCCGAGATTAACCGCGTTAAACTGGCAAGATGCGGACCAAATGACCAGTTATATCCAAATTGGTGGCACCGTTATTGATGCCGACCCACGTATTATTAGTAACTTAATTTCCGATCAAACGGCATCTAACCCAGCCGCACTGGAGGTATTTAACGCATTAAAAGATGCTCCCGGCGGGGGGACTATTACAGGAGACGGAGAAACGTTATCCATTCCTAACCAGTCTCCCGATATCGGTCTCTCCCCTGCTTTTAACGGTTGGATGACCTTCTTTGGCCAGTTTTTTGACCACGGTCTGGATTTGATTCCCAAAGGAGGCAACGGTATCGTTTTCATTCCGCTACAGCCGGATGACCCTTTATATGTGGAAGGGTCGTCAACAAACTTTATGCTATTAACCCGGGCAACGGTGGATGAAAATCGAGAGACAGTAAACCTGACGACCCCCTTCATCGACCAAAACCAAACCTACACCTCCCATCCTTCACATCAGATTTTCATCCGCGAATACGTCATTATTGATGGGAAACCTGAGCCTACCGGGAATTTATTAGGCGGTGCGAACGGTGGACTGGCGACCTGGGCCGACGTTAAAAACCAGGCTGAAACCCTGCTTGGCATTAAACTCACCGATCAGGATGTGTTTAATGTTCCCCTGCTGGCTACGGATCGCTATGGTAATTTGATTTTAAGTGAAAATGGAAAGGTACAGATTGTTACCACCGGGGGACTGGTTGAAGCCAACGGCGGTCTGTTGCCTGAGGGAACATTCCGCACCGGCCATGCGTTTCTTGATGATATTGCGCATGCTGCCGCGCCAAAAGCGGGTCTGCTGGCAGATGATGACACTGCGATTGGGGGCGAAGGAGCGCAACCGGCAGGAACCTATGATAACGAACTGCTCGATCGTCACTTTATTACCGGTGACGGGCGTGGGAACGAAAATATAGGTTTAACCGCGGTGCACGCCGTTTTTCACAGCGAGCATAACCGTCTGGTTGAGCAATATAAAACAACACTGCTGGAAACCGGTGATATCGACCTCATTAATCAGTGGTTGATGCCCAATCATCAAATCACGGAATTACCTGCCGATACCAGTACGCTGGTATGGAACGGTGAGTACCTATTCCAGGCAGGTCGTTTCTCCACGGAAATGCAATATCAGCACCTCGTCTTCGAGGAGTTTGCCCGTACCGTACAACCCGCCGTCGATCCGTTTGTTTTCTCCAACACGGCGGATATAAACCCGATGATCTTTGCCGAGTTTGCGCATGTGGTTTACCGTTTCGGGCATTCAATGCTGACAGAAACCGTGGCGCGCACCGACATTGATATGCAAAGCGGTGATATTGACCTGATTTCAGCATTCCTGAATCCGGTAGCATTTAATCAAATCAACGGGGCCACCGTCACGGACGATCAGGCTATTGGCGCAATTGTGCGTGGTATGACGCGTCAGGTGGGTAACGAAATTGATGAATTTATTACCAATGCTCTGCGTAATAATCTCATCGGCCTGCCCCTCGATTTAGGCGCGCTTAATATAGCCCGTGGCCGTGACACCGCAATGCCGACGCTGAACCAGGCCCGCGAGCAGTTTTTTGCATTAAGCGGTGATAGTCAACTGAAGCCTTATACCAGTTGGGCTGACTTCACTACCTACCTGAAAAATCCCGCTTCAATCATTAACTTTATGGCCGCCTATGGTCAGCATGAGCTGATCCTCAATGCCACCAGCCTTGAAGGTAAGCGTGCAGCGGTAAACTTCCTATTGTTTGGTGATGCTAACAATGCCCCGCCTGCGGATGCGATGGATTTCTTTAACAGTACCGGAGCGTGGGCAACCAAAGAGACCGGCCTGAATATGGTCGATTTCTGGATTGGCGGGCTGGCAGAGCGCAAAAATGAATTTGGCGGCATGCTCGGCTCAACCTTCAACTTCGTCTTTGAAACACAAATGGAAATGCTTCAGGACGGCGATCGTTTCTACTATCTGAGCCGCGTTCAGGGATTGAACTTACTCAATGAACTGGAGGCCAACTCGTTTTCCGCACTAGTAATGCGTAACAGCGATCTTGGTGATGAGGGATCCTCCCACCTGCCCGCAAATCTGTTCCAGACACCGGACCATATTTTTGAAGTGAACCGCGTGCTGCAAACGGAAATCGACCCGAAATGGGGTAATCCGCTGAAGGATCTGCTCTCGCCGTTGTTGGTGCGTCGCGACCCAGGTGTGGATGTTGACGGCGATAGTTTTGCCGATGGCGGGTATCTGAAATATACCGGCGATGGGCATGTGGTGCTTGGAGGGACGGCAGGCAATGATACGTTAATCGGCGGTAAAGGGATCGACAGTCTGTGGGGTGATGGCGGAGATGACCGACTGGATGGCGGCGACGAAGCAGACGTGGTCCATGGCGGTGATGGTGATGACATTATTACCGATACCGGTACGCCCGTTGGTGATGCGGACTTCCTGCACGGTGATGCCGGACATGACGTTATCTTCTCCGGTAACGGAAACGATCTGGTCTTTGGTGGCAGCGGTAGCGACTTCGTGGTGGTCGGCGAAGATGCGCAGGAGGTCTTCTCGGGTCAGGATAACGACTTTGCGCTTGGCGGCTCGGGTGGTGATTTCCTGATGGGCAACGAAGGCGATGACTGGCTGGAAGGCGGCGACGGGTTTGACACGCTGGCGGGTGACAACTCCGAGTTGTTCTTCAACAGTACCATTATCGGTCACGATGTCCTCAACGGTCAGGGTAACGACACCGACTACGATGGCGAAGCCGGTGACGACATCATGGTTCAGGGCGCGGGGATCCAGCGCAATAATGGCATGGCCGGTTTCGACTGGGCTATCCATAAAGGCGACCCAAATGGCGCTAACTCTGACCTTGGGATCCCTATTTTCGTCAACCAGCAGGAGTTTATTCTACGCGACCGTTTTGATCTTGTTGAAGGGCTGTCGGGCTGGAAATACGACGATATCCTGACCGGGACAGAACAGCCGATAGGTACTGCGCCTGTTCAGGGCGTTCCCCTCTCTAACAACCTGACCCAGGAAGGTGCGGATCGGATCACCGGTTTACAGGCTATTCTCGGCGTAGAGCGTTCTACAAATCCGGACGCGGTGCTCCTGAATCCTGATGATGGTAGCGATATTTTACTCGGCGGTGGCGGTAGCGACCGCATTATGGGTAAAGCCGGTAACGATATCATTGATGGTGATGCATGGCTCAACGTGCGTATTGCCGTTACGGGTATGGCAGGACTCACCAGCGCCGAAGGAATGGCCGAACTGAAATCGTACATGCTGGCCGGCACGCTGAAACCGAATCAGCTGTCGATTGTGCGAGAAATCCTGCATGAAGGTAACGGCACGGAAACTGACGTCGCGGTGTACCGTGATGTCAGCAGCAACTATGTCTTTACCCGTATGGCGGACGGTAGCCTGCGCGTCGATCACGCCACGCCGGATGCCGCGCTGAACCTGAATGATGGCATCGATCGCCTGTTGAACATCGAAAAGCTCGAGTTTGGCGATGGGAAGCAGCTGTGGGTGACGGGGCAACAAGCGACGGGCGATCTTACCATCAGTAACCCTAACCCTTCGGTGGGCGACCTGCTGCGCGTCAACGTGGCGAACTTGCTGGATGGTAACGGGCTGGCGGCGGATGTGGCCATCACCATGACCTGGCAGGCATTCGTCAACGGCCAATGGCGAGATCAGGCAACCGGCGTTGAGTTCAGAGTGCCTGGCACTATTCAGGGCGCACCGCTGCGTGTGGTAGCCAGCTTTAACGACCGCATGGGTGACGCTGAAACCCTGGTGTCGGCACAAACTCAGGCGATCCTACCGCGAAATCAGGCCACGACCGGTGTGCCGGTAATTAACGACCTCACCCCAACTGAAAGCCTGACGCTGACCGCAGTGGTTTCAGGCATTGCTGACGCCGATGGTCTGAGCGGCGGTAATTTCACTTATCAATGGAGAATGAGTTCGCCAACCGGATTCGTCAACATCAACGGTGCGACTTCCGCCACCTATACGCCGGGTCAGGCTATGGTCGGCAGAACGTTGCAGGTGGTCGTTACCGTCGTCGACGATGAAGGCAACCCCCCTGTTGTCCTGACGTCGACCACCACCCAGCCCGTGGGCGATCTGATTGTGGGTACCAACGGGGCTAACACCCTCGTCGGTACTGCCTGGAGCGATATCCTACGCGGTGAAGGCGGTAATGACACCTTACTCGGCGGTGCAGGTGACGATCTGCTCATTGGCGGTGCGGGAAACGACAACCTCTCTGGTCAGGCGGGGCAAGATATTCTGCAAGGTGATGCCGGTAATGACACGCTTGATGGCGGGCTTGGTGCCGACAGTATGACCGGCGGCACGGGCGATGATACCTACATCGTTGATGATTTCGGTGATGTAGTTATTGAAGGTGTGAATGGTGGCACGGACGTTGTCCGAACCAACCTCAGCAGCTACGACCTCACCGATAACGTGGAAGAGCTGGTATTTACCGGCAGTGGTAGTTTTATCGGTACCGGTAATGCCATTGCGAACACCATTACGGGAGGGACCGGTAACGACTATCTGTTCGGCATGGGCGGTAACGACCAGTTGTTTGGTGGTATCGGGAATGACTTCCTCGATGGCGGAGATGGCGCTGATAACCTGCAAGGTGGAGTTGGCAACGACGTCATGATTGGCGGTGCGGGCGCGGATACCCTTTCTGGCGGTAGCGGGGACGATATTCTTAATGGTCAGGAAGGTAACGACATTCTGGACGGTGGTGCCGGTAGCGATATCTTTGCCTTTGGCGCCAACTTTGGGCAGGACCGAATTACCGGTTTTGACAGTAACCCCAACGGCGGGCAGGACTTCCTTGATCTCGTCTTGTTAGGTATCAACGCGGGTAATTTTGCCAGCAGCGTGTCTATCACCGGAAACAATGGTAACACCATTGTGACTATCGGTACAGATACCATCACATTGGTGGGCGTCAACTCAACCACCGTGAATATTGGTGACTTTTATCTGGAAATGCCCACTACCCTTGCCAGCAACAACGGCAATAGTTCATTGATCGTATAAGGAGAAGACTATGTCGCGCCAGCATACGCCAACAGAACTGAATGATGCATTAAAGGGAACGAAACCCACTTTTCTGATGCTGTTGTTTTTTAGTTGTGTGATTAATATGCTTATGCTGGCGCCGGCAATTTATATGCTACAGGTTTACGACCGTGTGCTGGTCAGTAAAAATACCACCACGCTGTTAATGTTGACCTTATTGATTGTCGGCTTGTACATCGTTATAGCCATGATTGAATCTGCCCGCGCGCAGGTTATGGTCAGGCTTGGCAACAGGCTGGATATAAAGCTAAGCCAGTTGGTTTTTAACGCAGCCTTTAAAAGAAAGATGGTTACCGGCGATAACAACCCGGCGCAATCTTTAGCCGAACTGGATCAGGTTCGTCAGTTTCTTTCCGGGAATAGTCTATTCGCCTTACTGGATATTCCCTGGACGCCGATATATCTGTTCATCGCCTTTTTGGTCCATCCCCTGCTGGGATACCTTTCTCTCGGCGGAATAACGTTATTATTTATTCTGACGCTGGTATCCGAAATCTCTACCAAACGCCCGATTCAGCAAGCGCACGCCTTAACCATTAACAATGCCAGCAAACTGAATAAACAGCTGCAAAACGCCGATGCCATTGAGGCGATGGGGATGCTTTCGACCCTGAAGTCCAACTGGCAGGAGCAACATAACAAAGTGCTGGCACTACAAACGCAGATTGCCGACAAAACGGCCGGGTTAAGCAGCCTCAGCCGCTTTGTGCGGGTGTTGCTGCAATCTATTGCGCTGGGCGCCGGGGCTTTACTGGTGATCGGCGGCCATATTACTCCGGGCTTGATGATCGCCGCCTCGATTATTCTTGGCCGCGTCCTCAACCCGGTAGAACAAGTTATTGGCAGCTGGAAGCAGTTCGTGCAGTTTCGTAGCGCGTGGCATCAGCTCTCAACCTTGCTGAAGGAGTATCCGGCACCGAAAGAGGTACTGACCCTGCCGCGTCCTAACGGCAACATCAGCGTCGAAAGCGTCTTCGCCGCTGCCCCCGGCCAGCCTTCCCCGCTACTGCGTAATATCGCATTCCAGCTGGAGCAAGGTGAAGTCCTGGGGATTATCGGCCCCTCAGCCTCAGGGAAAACCTCGCTGGCAAAGGTTCTGGTTGGTGTCTGGAAACCGTTATCAGGGAAAGTCAGATTAGACGGCGCAGATATTTGTCAGTGGGATAAAGCGCTGCTAGGTCCGTCTATTGGCTATCTGCCGCAGGATGTAGAACTGTTTGACGGTACCATCGCGCAAAACATTGCCCGCTTCTCGCAGAATGACAGTGAGCTTATCGTCGCCGCCGCATTACTGGCAGGCGTTCATGAGATGATCCTGCGCTTGCCACAAGGTTATGACACGCTGTTGGGCGCAGGCGGATACCAGCTCTCCGGCGGGCAGCGGCAGCGTATCGGGCTGGCACGCGCCGTGTATAACAATCCTGCGTTCATCGTGCTTGATGAACCGAATGCCAATCTTGACGACGCGGGCGAATTTGCACTCGTTAAAGCCATCAATACCCTGCGTACACAGGGACAAACTACCGTCATTATCTCACACCGCCCGACGCTGCTCGGCGTGGTCAATAAGGTTTTGCTGCTTAACGATGGCGCCATACAGGAGTTTGGTACCCGCGATCAGGTTTTTGCCCATTTGCGTCAGGCCAACGTACTGAAACCGGTGGCTACGCCTTCTCCATCCACTACTGAACAGCAACGTGAGGCCTGATGATGAAAAAGAATCCCCACAATACGGCATCTGCTGGCGTAGATACCAATATCTGGTCGCCGATTATCCGGGGCGTGATCGTCATTGTGCTTGGTGTCGGTAGTTTTATATTCTGGGCAGTGCAAGCTCCATTAGATGCGGGCGTGGTCGCTGATGGTACGGTAACCGTATCGAGTAACCGCAAAACTATTCAGCATCTGAGCGGCGGTCGGGTAACGGATATCTTTATCAAAGAAGGCGACTTCGTGAAGAAAAATCAGGTTCTCGTCCGGTTGGATAAAATGCAGCTCGAAATGCGTTTCAGCGCGTTAAATGCCCAGTATATTTCTGCAAAAAGTATCGAAGATCGCCTGTTGGCAGAACGCGATGGCCTGGAAGCGATCGTCTTTAATACGACGCTGACGCAGCAATTCTCTGGCAATAAACGGCTGACAGAAGTCAGAAATCTGCAGGCCAAGCTTTTCGATACGCGTCGCAAAACGATTCAGGACGAACTGTCGATGATTGAGGAGACGCTCGATGGTCTGGTTGGGCAAACGGATAATCTCAATAAAATAAAAGGCTATCGCGACCACCAGTTTTCCCTGATTAACCGGGAGTTGGGGGCTATTCGCGCGCTGAGCGAAAAGAACTATTACCCCAAAGCGCAATTACTGGTGCTGGAGCGCGAAGCGGCTGAAATATCTGGCAGCGTTTCAGAAGATATTCTTAACATTGCCAAACTGAAATCGCAGCAAAACGAATTAAAAATTAAAGCCTACCAGGTGCGTCATCAATATTTACGTGAAGTTGAGTCTGAACTGACGGAAAACCAAAAAGAAGTGGCAATGCTGGAGGATGAACTGGTGTCCACCCGTCACGAGCTGGATAACACCGAGATCCGCTCACCGATTAACGGTATCGTGCTGGATGTTAAAGTCAGTACCGTGGGCGGCGTCATTCAGCCTGGAGAACATTTAATGGATATCGTTGCCGCCGGACAACCGATGCAAATCGATGCCAAAATACCGGTGCATGCCATTGATAAACTGGTCCCCGGCTTAACCGTTGATGTGCTTTTCCCTGCCCTTAACCATGCCCTGTTGCCGTCGGTTCCGGCCCGGGTTCTGACTATCTCGGCGGACCGCTTAATTGATGAAACCACTCAGCAGCCTTACTACCTTGCGGAAGTACAGGTTTCAGCAGAGGGCGCGCGTTTGCTGGGCGATTACAAAATTAAAGCGGGAATGCCTGCCAGCGTGACGATCAAGACCGGTGAACGAACCCTGATGAGTTACCTGTTTAAACCGTTGATTGCCCGTCTGGAACTGGCTTTTAAAGAGTATTGAGCCATCCATTGCCGGTATGGCGTACGGCTTGTCGCGCCATACCGCTTTCTGCCGTTGCTGGCAGCTTTGCTTTCTTGTAACCTTCTTTCCGTCTCACTACTGACAAAATCTGGAACCACTGAACTGGACTTCATATGAATGCTCATATTTCTAAAGACCCTTTACATGGCGTAACGCTTGAAATGCAGGTCAATGCCCTGGTTGAACGTTATGGTTGGGCTGAACTGGCGCAACGCATTAATATCAACTGCTTTAAAAATGAACCGAGCGTTAAATCCAGTCTGAAGTTTCTGCGCCGCACGCCGTGGGCGCGGGCAGAAGTTGAAGCGCTGTACCTTGATTCGCTGCATGACCTGGCCTCAAACAACACCCCCGAACCGGCCTTCGATCCCTGGGCTAACAGCCGCAATAAAAAGAAATAAGAGCAAAATCAGATGGCAGCATCCGGTTTCTTTTCAGGAAATTATCAGAAAAAACTGGCGAAGATTCTCGCCCGTTCTCGTGCCAGACTACCGCTGACCAACATGAAATGGTTTGCTGTACTTGTGGGCAGTATGTTGTTACTGGGCAGCTGTTCTTCACAACCGCCCGGCCCCAAAACCACTCCGCTACCTCCGGTGAGCAAACCACAGCAGAGCAAGGAGCCAGTGCGCGGGATCTGGCTGGCCACGGTTTCTCGTCTTGACTGGCCGCCGATCTCATCCGTGAACATCAGTTCGCCTGCCGTACGCATCAGCCAGCAGCAAAAAGCGCTGACGGATAAGCTGGACAACCTGAAACGGCTTGGTATTAACACCGTTTTTTTCCAGGTTAAACCCGATGGGACCGCATTGTGGAAGTCAAAGATCCTACCGTGGTCAGATACCCTGACCGGTACGATTGGCCAGGATCCGGGTTACGATCCGCTGCAGTTTATGCTCGATGAAGCGCATAAACGCGGAATGAAAGTTCATGCCTGGCTTAACCCCTACCGCGTGTCCGTAAACACCAAACCTTCGACGGTCTCTGAATTAAACAGCACGCTTTCACAGACGCCGTCCAGCGTATACGTCCTGCATCGGGACTGGATCCGCACTGCGGGCGAGCGTTTTGTGTTAGACCCCGGTATTCCCGACGTGCGCGACTGGATCACCAGCATCGTGGCGGAAGTGGTTGAGAATTACCCGGTTGATGGCGTGCAGTTTGATGATTACTTCTATACCGAATCTCCCGGCTCTGCGCTCAACGACAGCCAGACCTTCAGAAGATACGGCCAGGGATTCGCTTCCAAGGCTGACTGGCGTCGCGATAACACGCAACGGCTGATTGCCCAGGTTTCGCGGACCATCAAGAAACTCAAGCCTGAGGTTGAATTCGGCGTCAGTCCTGCGGGCGTGTGGCGCAACCGTTCGCACGATCCAGCGGGCTCCGACACGCGCGGCGCGGCAGCGTATGATGAGTCGTATGCAGACACCCGCCGTTGGGTGCAACTAGGTTTGCTGGATTACATTGCACCGCAACTCTACTGGCCTTTTGCCCGCGACGCAGCGCGTTACGATGTACTGGCAAAATGGTGGGCAGATGTCGTGAAATCAACCAACACCCGCCTCTACATTGGTGTAGCGCTGTATAAAGTTGGTGAACCATCGAGAAAAGAGCCAGACTGGACGGTAAAAGGCGGTGTGCCGGAACTGAAAAAGCAGCTCGATTTAAACGAATCCGAACCGTACATCAACGGCACGATCCTGTTTCGCGAAGATTATCTTAATCAACCGCAAACGCAGGAAGCCGTGACCTATATTCGTAATCGTTGGGGACGTTAATAGTTGTCCTGAGTGGGAAGTCTGAGCCAGACGCTCACGTAGCGGGTAAATTTCCCCACAAAAACGCCGGCGAACATGCCGCCTGTAATGATAGCCAGAGCGCTCATTGCGGGTTGACGTAAAACGTCGGGAGCAGTGGCGTTAAGTACGCCAAGAACGTACTTAACGCCAAATGCCAGCAACATAAATGGCAATGCGGAATAATCTGCCGGACGATGAATACTCCGCGGTGCGCTACTGCGGCTCAAACGGTCTGGGTTAATTAATATGTAGCCAATTATCGCGCCGCTGATAATACCTATCGCCCACTGGATATAGGTAATGAGGGTCGGGTCGCGATAAGTGATTAAATCGTAGATATCCCAGAACAGAAAAATAGCCGGGATCAGCGCCAGCTTTTCCAGCGTGACGGTGGCGGGTGTTCTGGCTTTAATCCCTCTGTAAAGTAGAAAGGCAAACAGCAGATACACCCAAACTGGCGTGTGTTCCAGCATACCCAAGACAAATTCAGCCATAACATTGCCCCGCTCAGATTTAATTCTTCGCTAAGTGTAGCGGCTGTATCTGCGTTACCGGGACATTAACCGACGGACATTATCATCAATTTGTTTCTGAATCGTCTTCAGCGTGGATTGCGTTATCTGATCGGGGTATTTGTCCCTGGCGATGGCGCTCAATGCCGTGGCAAAGTGACAGACTTTTTCGATTATGCCGTTCACATGGTCAGCAGATAACTCAGCTTCCTGAACGCCAAGCGACTGAAGGTGCTTTCTTTCGATATCCAGCGCCTCTCCCAGCACGTCCATTTGGTGATACCCGCCAGGCCCTTCGCACCAGGTGACATCGTAAGCCGGAGCCAGAGTCCAGTCTCCATCGGCTGACATTAAATAGGCAAAATTCTTCGGATGATCGTCGCGGTTGTTAAATGCCACGTTGAAAACCACGCGTTCGAACGCTTTTCCCTTTTCTCTGACATCATTGGTACAAATCTGCGTGGCGCGCAGAAAATCCCGGTAGTCTAAAGCGCCGGGTATCTGGTAATTTGCCCCGGTAAGTGCCGCCAGGCTCTGCATAGGAATACGTATCGACTGGTCACGGTCGAAACGGCGAGTGGCAAATGCCGCCTGTCCGCCGGGCAGATTGAAATACGCAGTATCGGGCGTGGTGATCCCACATTGGCGCAAGCATTCAGCATAAACCGCTTCGATGGCACATACCTCAGCATGCTCATGCCTGGCGGGAAATTTAATCAGCCAGCTTTCGCTCCCGGGTAGCGGCGCCGTGGTGAATTTAGACGTGACAGTGTCACGATAAAGTAACGCCTTAGGCCTTGCTCCCTGTGGCGAACCGCCCATCTGGAGTAATTTTTGCAAGAATTCCCCGCCTTCGCCGCTCAGGACTTCCTGAACCTCAGCGGCCAGTTGTGCGAGAGGAACATCCTCTTTTGACAGCGTCTCGGAATCTGACTGAACGGGCTGAAATGTCATGGCGCCCATCGCGTTGTTGCCGACCCAGGTTAAGCGCTCCAATGGACCTATGCGTGCTGCGTTGAGCCCGCGGCGTTTAAATAGTCGGTCCATCAACAGCATACCCCAGCCGTCAGGTAGCGAATCATAGACTGGCCCAGGTAATCCCAGCTGATGAGCCGGGAAATCCCTGCGTAAACGGGGACCGTTCAGCGGTAACATCAGTCGGGACAGTTCCAGCCCCTTACGTAAGGCCTCTTCACTGTATTCAAAGGCGATCAACGGACGTCCGGTCAGGGCTGTGGAAGACACCAGTTTGCCCCACAGCCATTTCTCACCCCAGCCTTCATAGAAGACATCAACTTGCTCAGGCATCAGAATTTTTCCTTTTGATCCGCTGACGTGCCGCGCTCTTTTCGTAACGCAAAATATCATCGAGACTATCAATCCTGGGTTTGAATAACCCCTCCAGTGCATCGCCATAGCCTAACACCATCGCGACTTTGACCAGATTCTCAAATCCTACATTTTTCCCCGCTTCCAGATTCGACACGGTATTCACACCGACCCCTGAACGCGCGGCAACATCAGCCTGCGTCATTTGCCGGGCGAGTCGTTCTTTACGCAATCTGTCGCAAAGTAGTTTGACGATATCGGCTGCAGTATTTAGCGTTAAATCCATAATATTGGCTCTTATTGGGATAAAAACGACTTTACACCCAATATTATAGAGTTAAGTGGGGAATGATTCAAAGCCTTATAAGGCACAATAAAAAGGAGTTAAACCGGAAAATCTTGCTTAAGGGCCATTATACTGGAGTTATCCGGGCGCATTGTCTGTACCCGGATATGGTGTTGTTATCAGGCAACGGAAGGTTCAGGTAATCTGAAGGATGAGACCAGCAATGCCAGTTGTTCCGCCTCCTCTTTCAGCGCCTGCGTCCGTGCTGCGGCATCATCAATTAATGAGGCGTTTTGCTGAACGGTGCTGTCCATTTCGGTAACGGCCAGCGTAACTTCGGAAACGCCCTTACGTTGTTCTTCACCCGCAACGCGTATTTCCCCCATCAACTGGCGCACCTGACGCACATTGTTGACCAGTTCTCCCAGACGCTCACCGGCATTGTGAATTTGCTGACTTCCGCTACCAACATGAGAAACGGATTCATCAATCAACGTTTTAATTTCCTGGGCGGCGGTGGCACTGCGCTGAGCCAGCGTGCGCACTTCGGAGGCCACGACAGCAAACCCTCTGCCTGCATCGCCCGCTCTGGCGGCTTCAACCGCGGCATTCAGGGCGAGAATATTGGTCTGGAACGCAATGCTGTCGATGACCGCGACAATTTCCACCATTCTGCCGGATGAGGCGCTGACGTTATCCATTGTTGAGATCACGCCCTGCATCACATCGCCGCAGCGGTTGGCCGTTTGCGCGGTGCTATCGGATAGCTCATCCGCCAGTTGTGTATTACTGGCGTTTTGATGAACGGTCGCATTTAACTGTTCCATAGCCGCCGAACTCTCTTCCAGCGCAGCGGCCTGCTGCGTTACGCGAGATGAAAGCTCCATATTACTGTCAGCCAGGCTAACGGCGTTATTCGCTACCACTGTGCTACTGCTTCTGACGGTGATCAGGATGGCTGAGATTTTATCGACGAACAGGTTAAACGCCTCGGCGATAGCCGAAATCTCGTCTTTGCCACGAACATCCAGACGACGGGTAAGATCGCCTTCTCCCTGCGCGATGTCATCAAGTGCCTGACGGGTATCATCGAGACGCGAAATCAGTCGACGAACCACCAGCCATGATCCCACCAGCAACAGCGTCATGATAGGGATCAATACTTCCAGAACGTCCTGCATCATCACTTTGGCAAGACCGACAATACGAGATTCCGGGGTTGCAAGTCCTACGACCCAGCCGGTATCTGGCATCGGGAACAGCATTACCTGTGACGCGGTATTCAGGACGTTGTCGTTTGCCAGCGTGATAGTCTTCACCCCATCTGTCGGGCGCAAAGATTTCAGACCGTTTTGCACCGGGATAAGCCACTGCGCGCTTTGCGCCAAATCGTTAATGGTTTTATATTTTGCCAGGTCGGCCTGCGGGAAATAGAGAATTTGTCCCTGCTTGTCTACCACAAATGCGTAACCACCGGTGCTGTTTCCCTGCTGCTGCATGAAGGTAGCGACGTTATCCAGACGGATATCAGTGGTAGCGACACCGGCAAACTTGCCCGCCTGTTGATAAGGCACGCTGCATGTCACCATGTTGACGCCTGAACTGGCATCCTGGTAAACGTCAGACCATAAACAGCTGTTTTGTGAATGGCCTTTGGCCAGTTGATACCAGCTTTCATTGTGGTATCCACTCGATCCTTCGACGTTATAATCATTGGAATACACCAGCTTTCCTTCAGCATTACGCGCCCAGAAAAAGCTTCTTTTCTCCACACCTGCGGTGAAGGCGTCTGGTTCTGGCCAGATGCCGCCGCCGGTAATAATCGAGTCTTTACCTTCACCAATAAGATGCGGAACGACGCTTTGATACAGTGATTCATCGTTAGGCAACACTTCAGCCAGTCGCGACAGGCTGACGGTCTCACCTTCAATTCGGGACAATACGGTACTCAACTGACGGGTTAAACCTTGCCCTGTTTCTTCGATCAGGGCGGTGTTGATTTCAACGACGCGCGGCTGACCGCGCCAGAGCATAATCACCACGATAACAAGGGTCGTTACTGCAAGCAGCAGAATGCCGCCGATGGTTAAACGCGTTGAAATACGAGTAGGATACCAGGCCATACAAACTCCTTCTGCAAAAGGCTAACTTTTATCCAGTATCGGCACAGGCGTTTATATCTTTATAAAGTTTTCTTAAGTATTGCAAAACAAATAAGTGACAGCGTCACAAATAGCAAAACCCAGCACTTTGGCTGGGTTTTAATAACATCTTAATCTTATTTAGATAATTCTTTTTTGATTTCGTCTTTTATTTTACTTAATTCACTCTGCGGATGTTTCTTACAAAGTTCAACGGTCAGAGGAACTGCAGTCGTAACGGTTTCGTTATAGTCGACGTAGTCACCACCTTTGAAGTCTTCGTCTTCATTGAGCACCCAGAAGGCCACCGGAGCCATAGTTTGTGGGTTCAAATCAATAAACTCCTGGCAGTTCATACCTTTCGGAGTCACTTCAGTTTTAGCGTTATCTGTTGCTGCATTGACGCTGACACTGGTTAACAGCGCTGCGACCAGAATACCTGCTGTAGAAAGGGAGAATTTATTCATTGTAGTACTCCATTTATAATATAAATAATATCTACACTTGCGCTTAACACCGTTAATGTAGCTCGCGAAAAATAATACCCCTACCGTCATAAGAATAAAGATTGCTGTTATTGATATGGCTGAAATTTATATTTCCTATTACTGATTCTTATGTCTGAGGGATAAATGTTGCCCACAATGTGATCGTTCCGACGAAATCAGCAGATTCATACCCCTCTTCCTCTACCGTTGCACCAAAACTGAACTACGCTGCACAAATGTTGATCATTGGTTAATGAATATCGGTTGGTTTTTAACAAAAACAGCCGGCGTGCCGCTGTTACGCACATGGCACGCGTCCTGCATTGTTAATTCGCTAACAGAAATACGGTATCTGACAGGCAACTAACAGCGAGAAGGTAATGACAGCCAAACCAGAGTTATTTACCCGCATAGAGCAAACCTTTAGCCAGCTGACGCCCAGCGAAAAGCGCGTGGCCGGGTGGCTGTTAGCCCATGCTGTGCAGATCCCATTTGAAACCGCAGATGGCATCGCCAAAGCAACCGGAACCAGCGGCATTACCGTCGGACGTTATCTGCGTAAACTGGGTTTTCGTAACCTGGAGGATGCAAAAGCCAGTCTGCGTGAGCTGCCCGTTGTTCCGTATCAGCCCTGGGGAATGAATGAACGACTGGATTCCTGGCACCAGCAACAAAGCCTGCCGGATCGGGCACAGCAGTCGCTGTTACTGGAGATCGACGCCATTACCCACGTCTATCAACTTGCCCAGGGTGAGACGTTTCAACGCATTGCGCAGCAGCTGGCGCATGCGGAAGCCGTATACATCCTCGGGATCCAGTCCACCCGCGGGATCGCCAACGCCTTTTTTAGTCACCTGGAATACCTGCGACCTAAAGTCAGCTACTCCGAAGGCCTTTCCGGCAGTTGGGTAGAGTCGCTGAACTCGGGATTCAGCCAGCCTTACGTGGTTATTACCGATATGCGCGCCTACTCCGCTATTTCGCGACAATATTGCCGCGTCGCCACAGAACGCTGTATTCCGCTGGCGCTCATTACCGATGTGTGGTGCCCATGGGCCAGGGATTATTCCATTGATTTACTTCAGGTAAAAACTGACACCGGGCATTTCTGGGACTCACTGGCACCGGTGAGCTGTCTGTTCAACTTATTACTTTCTGCGGTGGTAGCGCAACTGGGTGACGCCCTCGCAGGACGCCTGCAAACCAATCGCCAGTTACAACAACAATTTGGTCAATTCGAACAATAAACAGGAAACGTGCTATGTCAGAACTCCCAGAACTGGTCGATCTGTCGGTGATATTTCCGTCGCTGCATATCGATCTTAAATACGCTACTGCCGACAACATTACCGGCGCACCTATCTACCGGGAAGCGCGTTGTCTGTTGCACACTGAGGCGGTAACCGCGCTGGCTAAAAGCATCAGCATTGCGCAACTGGCCGGCCTGCAGCTTGTGGTGTACGACGCGTATCGCCCCCAGCAGGCGCAGGCGATACTGTGGAATGCCTGTCCCGACCCGCAGTATGTTGTCGATGTCGCAATTGGTTCCAATCACAGCCGGGGCACAGCCATTGACGTTACGTTGATGGACGATCGCGGCCATCTCCTTGATATGGGAGCCGGTTTTGATGAAATGCACGACCGTTCCCATGCCTGGCACCCGTCTGTACCTCCGGCCGCGCAGCGTAACCGCCTACTGCTCAATGCCATTATGTTTGGCGGTGGTTTTGTCGGTATTAACAGTGAATGGTGGCATTTTGAATTACCTGATGCCGCTCGCTATCCGCTGCTTGACGATCAAATAGGTTGTTACACTGTCACGTCCATAACAACACAACATCCCCTTTAATTCTGGAGCCTGGTTATGAAGACTACACCTGCGTTAAACGCTTTTTTCCGCCCCGCTCTGATAGCCGTTGCGTTAGCGTTTGCCCTGCCCGCCGCACAGGCTGCCGTTCCCAAAGATATGTTGGTGATTGGTAAAGCCGCCGATCCGCAGACGCTCGACCCCGCCGTGACCATCGATAACAATGACTGGACGGTCACCTATCCCTCCTACCAGCGGTTGGTTCAATACAAAACCGACGGAGGCAAAGGCTCCACGGAAGTTGAAGGTGATTTAGCCAGCGGCTGGAAAGCCTCTGACGATCAGAAAGAGTGGACGTTTACCCTGAAAAACGATGCCAAATTCGCCGACGGAACGCCGGTAACGGCAGATGCGGTAAAGCAGTCCTTTGAACGTTTGCTCAAGATTGGTCAGGGACCTGCGGAGGCTTTCCCAAAAGATCTGAAGGTCGACGTCATTGATAACAACACGGTGAAATTTACCCTCAGCCAGCCGTTTGCCCCGTTTCTGTATACGCTGGCAAATGACGGTGCCTCAATCATTAACCCGGCCATCTTAAAAGAGCATGCCGCAGACGATGCCCGCGGATTCCTGGCGCAGAACACGGCTGGATCTGGTCCCTTCATGCTGAAGAGCTGGCAAAAGGGACAACAACTGGTGCTGGTGCCTAACCCGCATTATCCCGGTACAAAACCGACATTTAAGCGTGTCTCAGTCAAAATCATTGGTGAAAGCGCCTCCCGTCGCCTGCAATTGTCGCGTGGCGATATCGACATTGCCGATGCGCTGCCTGTTGACCAGCTTGCCGCTTTGAAACAGGAAGGCAAAGTGAACGTGGCGGATTATCCCTCGCTGCGCGTGACCTATCTGTATCTCAACAACAGTAAAGCCCCGCTCAATCAGGTGGATTTACGCCGTGCCATCTCGTGGGCCACTGATTATAAAGGCATGGTTAACGGGATCCTGAGCGGCAATGGAAAGCAAATGCGTGGCCCGATCCCTGAAGGCATGTGGGGTTTTGACGATAAGGCCATGCAGTACAGCTTCGATGAAGCCAAAGCCAAAGCCGCGTGGGACAAAGTTGCTAGCAAACCTGAAAGCCTGAGCTTCCTGTACTCTGATAATGACCCTAACTGGGAACCTATCGCGCTCGCCACCCAGGCAAGCCTTGGCAAACTGGGTATTAAGGTGAAACTGGAAAAACTGGCAAACGCCACCATGCGCGACCGCGTGGGCAAAGGCGATTACGACATTGCCATTGGCAACTGGAGTCCGGATTTTGCCGACCCGTACATGTTTATGAACTACTGGTTTGAGTCAGATAAGAAGGGTTTGCCCGGTAACCGTTCGTTCTATGAAAACGGTGAGGTCGATAAGCTGCTGCGCAGCGCGCTGGCCACAACCGATCAGGTGGCCAGAACCAATGACTACCAGCAGGCGCAAACCATCGTGATTGATGAAGCGGCCTACGTCTATTTATTCCAGAAAAACTATCAGCTGGCGATGAATAAAGACGTCAAAGGATTTGTATTCAACCCCATGCTGGAACAGGTCTTCAATATCTCCACCATGAGTAAATAAGCCACGTTTATGCGGAGCCGCTCTGGCTCCGCAAGGGGAAGCTAATGACGTTCTGGAGTATTTTACGCCAGCGATGCTGGGGACTTATTCTGGTGGTTATCGGTGTTTGCGTAATCACCTTTATTATTTCACACCTGATACCTGGCGACCCCGCGCGGCTGCTGGCGGGCGATCGCGCCAGTGATGAAATTGTCGAAAATATTCGCCAACAGTTGGGGCTGAATCAGCCGCTGTATGTCCAGTTTTTTCGCTATGTCAGCGATATTTTTCACGGCGATTTAGGCATATCCATTCGCACCGGGCGTCCGGTACTGGATGAGCTGCGCATTTTCTTCCCCGCGACCCTTGAATTGGCTTTCTGCTCTTTGTTGCTGGCGCTGGTGATAGGTATCCCGCTGGGTATTTTGTCTGCGGTCTGGCGTAACCGCTGGCTTGATCACCTTGTTCGGCTAATGGCAATTACCGGTATCTCCACGCCTGCATTCTGGCTGGGGCTGGGGGTTATCGTGCTGTTTTACGGTCATCTGCAAATTTTACCCGGCGGTGGGCGTTTAGACGACTGGCTGGATCCACCTGCTCACGTCACCGGTTTCTACCTGATTGATGCTCTGCTGGAAGGCAACGGCGAAGTCTTTTTCAATGCGCTTCAGCACCTGATTTTGCCATCGCTGACATTGGCTTTTGTACATCTTGGGATCGTTGCTCGTCAGATTCGTTCCGCCATGCTGGAGCAACTGAGTGAAGATTACATACGTACCGCCCGCGCCAGCGGGCTCCCGGGCTGGTACATCGTGCTGTGCTATGCATTGCCTAACGCACTTATCCCATCAATCACCGTCCTCGGCCTGGCGCTGGGCGATCTGCTCTACGGTGCGGTTTTGACCGAAACGGTCTTTGCCTGGCCTGGCATGGGTGCCTGGGTGGTGACCTCAATTCAGGCACTCGACTTCCCGGCGGTAATGGGATTTGCGGTGGTGGTCTCGTTCGCCTATGTGCTGGTCAACTTGGTGGTGGATTTACTTTATCTGTGGGTAGACCCTCGAATTGGACGTGGAGGTGCTGAATGATGCTCACACAAGAAACACCGACCCACCCTCAGTCAGCACGTCGCCGCACGGACTGGGCTAAACTGTTCTGGATGATGAAAAGTAGCCCGCTGACGCTGGTTGGCGGGGTCATCATCGTATTGATACTGCTGCTGATGGTGCTGTCGCCGTGGATAACACCCCACGATCCGAATGCCATCAATTTGAGTGCGCGCCTGCTGCCCCCGTCAGCCGCTCACTGGTTTGGAACCGATGAAGTCGGTCGCGATCTGTTCAGCCGCGTTCTGGTAGGAAGTCAGCAATCTGTCGTTGCGGGTCTGGTGGTAGTGGGTATCGCCGGGGGATTGGGTTCACTGCTGGGTTGCTTGTCGGGTGTCATGGGCGGGCGTGCCGACGCGATAATTATGCGGATGATGGACATTATGCTGTCCATTCCTTCGCTGGTGCTGACGATGGCGTTAGCCGCCGCGCTGGGTCCAAGCCTGTTTAACGCCATGCTGGCGATTGCAATCGTCCGTATCCCTTTCTATGTACGCCTCGCCCGTGGTCAGACGTTAGTGGTACGCCAGTTTACTTTTGTACAGGCTGCCCGGACCTACGGCGCTTCACGCTGGCATCTGATTAGCTGGCACATTTTACGCAATTCTCTGCCGCCGCTCATTGTTCAGGCGTCGCTGGATATCGGCAGTGCGATCCTGATGGCTGCCACGCTCGGGTTTATCGGTCTGGGCGCCCAGCAGCCCAGCGCTGAATGGGGGGCGATGGTCGCAATTGGCCGCAATTACGTGCTTGATCAGTGGTGGTATTGTGCTTTTCCCGGCGCCGCCATTCTGATTACCGCCGTGGGCTTTAATCTCTTTGGCGATGGTATTCGCGATCTGCTGGATCCGAAAGCCGGAGGAAAACAGTCATGACACAACCCGTACTGGAAATCGAAGATTTGCATCTGAGTTTCCCCGGCTATAAAGCTGACGTGCATGCGCTGAACCATGTATCACTGCACATCAACCGCGGAGAAATCGTTGGTGTGGTGGGTGAATCCGGTTCCGGTAAGTCCGTGACCGCCATGCTCACCATGCGTCTGCTACCGGAGGGGAGCTATCGTATTCACCAGGGACGCGTTTCGCTGCTGGGTGAAGATGTGCTCAACGCCAGTGAGAAACAAATGCGCCAATGGCGCGGCGCACGTGTCGCAATGATCTTTCAGGAGCCCATGACGGCACTGAATCCGACCCGCCGTATCGGCCAGCAAATGGTGGAGGTGATCCGCCATCATCAGGCGTTAAGCCGCACGGATGCCCGCCAGAAAGCCGTCGCTCTACTCGAAGAGATGCAAATCCCGGACGCGCCGGAGGTCATGAAACGATTTCCGTTTGAGCTTTCCGGCGGTATGCGCCAACGCGTGATGATTGCGCTGGCCTTTTCGTGCGAGCCGGAGCTTATCATTGCCGATGAACCGACCACCGCACTGGACGTCACGGTGCAGCTGCAGGTGCTGCGTTTACTGAAGCTAAAAGCACGCGCCAGCGGAACAGCCGTATTATTTATCAGCCATGATATGGCGGTGGTTTCACAGTTATGCGACCGGTTGTACGTCATGTATGCCGGGAGCGTGATTGAGAGTGGCCCGACGCAAACCGTTATTCAACGTCCGACGCACCCCTATTCCATCGGCTTGCTGAAATGTGCGCCGGAACACGGCGAACCGCGCACATTGCTGCCCGCCATTCCCGGCACCGTGCCGAACCTAACCTGCTTACCTGCCGGATGCACGTTTCGCGAGCGCTGCTTTGCAGCTGGTCCTCGTTGTGAAGAAACGCCGGTGTTAAGTAGTCAGGGAGGTGCAGATCAACAATCTGCCTGCTGGTATCCGCAACTGGAGACAACACATGTCTGATTTTTTACTGGCGCTGCAGGATGTTCATGTCAACTTTCCTGCGCGTAAAAACTGGCTTGGCAAGGTTACGGAACGGGTGCATGCGCTCAACGGTCTGGATTTACATATTCGCCAGGGTGAAACGCTGGGGATTGTTGGCGAATCCGGCTGTGGAAAAAGTACGCTGGCGCAACTGTTGATGGGCATGTTGAAACCCAGTCAGGGAAGCTATTCTCGCCGTGGTGATAAGCAGCATAACGGTATGCAAATGGTCTTTCAGGACCCTCTTTCATCACTGGACCCGCGCTTACCGGTGTGGCGGATAATTACCGAACCGGTGTGGATCCAAAAACGGAGCCCGGAGCGTGAACGACGCATGCTTGCCGAGGATTTGGCACGGCAGGTAGGCATTCGTCCTGAATATCTCGACCGATTGCCGCACGCGTTTTCCGGTGGACAGCGCCAACGTATTGCTATTGCCCGGGCGCTATCGTCAGAGCCGGATGTTATCGTCCTCGATGAGCCCACTTCAGCGCTGGATATCTCCGTGCAGGCGCAAATTCTCAACCTGCTGGTGTCGCTACAGGCGCGCAGAAACCTGACCTACGTATTGATATCGCATAACGTGTCGGTGGTCCGCCATATGAGCGACCGTGTGGCGGTGATGTACCTCGGGCAAATTGTTGAGCTGGGTGATGCCCAACAGGTTCTCACTCATCCCGCCCATCCGTACACACGATTATTACTGGACTCGGTACCTAAAACGGGCGCACCGCTGGCGGAAGATTTGGTGTTACGTAAGACTGAGCTACCGGGAAACCGAACGTTGCCCCAGGGCTGCTTTTTCCGTGACAGATGTCCATTGGCAACCCACGGTTGTGAGAAGAAACAGGCATTGCTGAAGAGTGATACCGGATGTGACGTTCGCTGCTGGCGGGCGGTTACATGACCTGAGCCGTTGAGAAAAGTCAGGTGCGATACGCCTTTTTCAGTGAGTCCACCAGCACTTCGGAAGCGGTAGATAATTTATGATGCGCCGAACGCAAAACCCCGATCCGACGCTGAATCACCGGCGTATCCAGATCGATACAGGTTGCGCCTAACTCTGTCATTTGCGTGCGGCATAGTGCAGGTACGGCGCTACCGCCCAGACCGTTAGCCACCAGACGGCCAACGGTCACCAACTGGTGGCTCTCCAGCGCTACTTCCAGCGTATGTCCGCTTTGCACCAGTTGTTCTTCCAGCATCAGCCGCACGGCGGACGGGCGTTGCAGGGTGATAAAATCCAGCGTCAGCAGTTCGCGCCACGCAATACGATCCCTGTCCGCCAGTCGACAGGTTGGCGGCACAATCGCGATAAAACGATCCACGCCGAGCGGCGTGAAATGCAGATGTCCCGAATAGTCCGGCTCGAAGGCTATGCCCATCTCGACCCGCCCTTCACTGACCATTTCAATCACGTGTTCATTAATTACATCGTGAACCGTTACGTTGATACCGGAATAAGAATCACGAAATGTTTTCAGTACCGATGGCAGGACGTTAGCGGCAAATGAGGGCATGGCGGCGATCGATATTTTACCGCGCTGCAGCGTAAAGCGCTGGCGCATGGCTTCTTCCGTATTCTCCCAGTCCGCCAGCAGCTGTCGCCCCATATTCAGCAGCGTTTCTCCCTCCTGCGTCAGGGTCACTTTGCGAGTTGTTCTTAACAGTAACGCCCCGCCCAGCGAATCTTCCAGTCCTTTAATCGCTAGGCTTAACGCGGGTTGCGACATATTCAGTCTTTCGCTGGCATGAGCAAAATTCAGAGTGTGAGCTACCGCTAAAAACGCGCGTAACTGTTTGATGCTCATTCCCATTTCGCATTCCTTTAACTTGTTGAATACCTTTAATTAACATTAAATTGATAAAAAAACCCAATGAGTGAGTCACAAATTTAAAATTAACAAATCATTTTTCACCCCCAATGATGTCGGCAAGGACAACTGGGGAGGCAAGTGTATGGCTGGACTGGATAAACGTGTTGCCACTTATCAAGAGGCGCTGGAAGGACTGACCGACAACATGACGCTGCTGGCAGGTGGTTTTGGTCTATGTGGGATCCCTGAAAACCTGATTACCGAAGTACGCCGTCGGGAGGTTCAGGGACTTACCGTTGTATCAAACAACTGCGGCGTGGATGGCTTTGGCCTTGGCGTGCTGCTGGAAACGCGTCAGGTGCGCAAAGTGGTCGCGTCCTATGTGGGGGAAAACGCCCTGTTTGAGAAACAGGTGCTTAGCGGCGAACTGGAAGCCATCCTGACGCCACAGGGTACGCTGGCAGAGCAGTTGCGCGCGGGCGGCGCGGGGATCCCGGCATTTTTTACCGCGACCGGATATGGAACCCCCGTGGCGGAAGGGAAAGAGGTTCGCGAGTTTGCCGGACGCCCTTACATCCTTGAGCAGGCGATAACCGGTGATTTTGCGTTGGTTAAAGGCTGGAAAGCCGACTGGTACGGCAACATCATCTATCGCCACACCGCACAGAATTTTAATCCGCTGATGGCCGCCGCCGGGCGCATTACCGTCGTGGAAGTCGAAGAGATTGTCCCTCCCGGAGAACTGGACCCTGCTGCGATTCACACTCCCGGAATTTTCGTTAACCGCATCATTCAGGGGCAGTTTGAAAAACGTATTGAACAACGCACCCTGCGCCAGAAAGGAGCCTGACCATGTTAACGCGTGAACAAATGGCGATGCGCGTCGCCCGCGAGCTGCGCGACGGATATTACGTCAACCTTGGGATCGGCATTCCCACGCTGGTGGCAAATTACATCCCTGATGGCATGGACGTGATGCTGCAATCAGAAAACGGTTTGCTGGGTATGGGCCCGTTTCCCACAGAAGACGAAATTGATGCCGACATGATCAACGCCGGGAAACAGACAGTGACGGCGCGCAAAGGCGCGGCGATTTTCGACTCGGCGCAATCCTTCGCCATGATCCGCGGCGGCCACGTTGATCTGACGGTGCTCGGTGCGTTTGAAGTCGATGTTAACGGCAATATCGCCTCATGGATGATCCCCGGAAAAATGGTGAAAGGCATGGGCGGCGCGATGGACCTGGTTGCCGGAGCTGACAATATCATTGTGGTAATGACCCATGCTTCCAAAAACGGTGAGTCCAAACTGCTTCCCGCCTGCACCTTGCCGCTGACCGGCGTGGCCTGCATCAAACGTGTGCTTACCGACCTGGCTCTGCTGGAAATTGCCGACGGTGCGTTCATTCTGCGTGAGCGTGCACCGGGCATCAGCGTGGATGAAATTGTCGCCAGAACCGCCGGCAAGCTGATCGTTCCCGAAACTGTCCCCGAAATGCACTTTAGCTGAGGAGCTGACCATGCAGGATGTTGTCATTGTCGCGGCAACGCGCACCCCGATTGGCAGTTTTCATGGCGTGCTGGCACCACTTTCCGCCGTGGAGTTAGGCACGGCGGTAGTCCGTTCGCTGCTGGAAAAAACGGCTGTGGCACCTGAGCAAATCGATGAGGTGATCTTAGGTCAGGTTTTGACTGCGGGCTGCGGCCAGAATCCAGCCAGACAAACGGCGTTACGGGCAGGACTGCCGGTCACCACGCCCGCGTTAACCATCAACCTGCTGTGTGGCTCAGGTTTGAAGGCGGTGCATCAGGCTGTACAGGCGATTCGCTGTGGCGATGCGCAAATCGTGATCGCCGGAGGCCAGGAGAGCATGAGCAATGCGCCCTATTTTCTCGACGGCGCGCGGGCCGGTTTGCGGTTGGGTCATGCCAGTATGAAAGACAGCGTGGTGCAGGACGGCCTGTGGGATGCGTTCAACGACTATCACATGGGTATTACTGCCGAAAATCTGGCGGATAAGTTCGTAATCAGTCGTGAGCAGCAGGATGCTTTTGCCCTGCACTCCCAGCAAAAAGCCGCCGCCGCCATTGAAGCGGGTCGTTTTAACGCGGAAATCACGCCGGTTAACGTCCCGCGGGGCAAAAAGCCGCCACGTGTGGTGGATCGTGACGAACAACCTCGTCCGGATACTCAGGCCGAAAAGCTGGCGCAACTTAAACCGGCGTTTCGTCCGGGTAACGGCACGGTGACCGCCGGAAATGCATCATCCATCAATGATGGTGCCGCCGCGGTGATGTTGATGAGCGCCGCCAAAGCCGCAGAACTCAATTTGCCGGTGCTTGCCCGGGTGGCAGGCTACGCGATTTCTGGCGTCGATCCCGCCATTATGGGGATTGGGCCGGTAGAAGCGTCACTCCAGTGCCTGAAGCGTGCTGGCTGGACGCTAAATGACGTGGATCTTATCGAAGCCAACGAAGCCTTTGCCGCGCAAGCGCTGGCGGTTGGTGAATCCCTGAACTGGGACAGCAACCGAGTAAACGTGAACGGCGGTGCGATTGCGCTGGGGCACCCGATTGGCACATCAGGTTGCCGAATTCTGGTGACTCTGCTGCATGAAATGGCGCGTAGCAACGCAGCCAAAGGATTGGCTACGCTGTGCGTAGGTGGCGGTCAAGGTGTGGCGCTGGCGGTAGAACGTCCGCAGGGGGTAGCTCATGCAAAGTAAGCCTATCTGCATTCTGGGTGCGGGGTTAATGGGTGTCGGCATTGCTACCCACTTCGCCCGTTTTGGTTACGATGTCTGGTTATACGATACCGATAGCAGCCGAATTGCAGAAATAAGCGGAGTTGCTGGCGGTATCCTGGATGAGCTGATTGTCACTGATCAATTTGCAATTGGTGAAAAAACGTCGGTCGTGGCTCGCCTGCACGGCACAACCTCACTACAGGATATTGCCGCATGCCGGTTACTGATTGAAGCGATCCCGGAGCGGCTCGAACTCAAACACGCACTGTATGCGCAACTGGAAGAGCTGATCGCGCCGGAGGCCGTTATTGCCAGTAATACCAGCGGCCTGCCGCCGGATGCGCTGGCAGAAAAACTCGCCCATCCTGAACGGTTGCTGATCGCCCATTTCTGGCACCCGCCACATTTTATTCCGCTGGTCGAAATTGTACCTGGCACCGCAACGAAGCCAGAGTATCTCCATGAATTGCAACAACAACTGATCGCGATGCAACTTGAGGCCGTGGTGCTCGACCGCGCCGCTCCAGGGTTTGTTGGCAATCGACTGCAGTTTGCTCTGCTGCGTGAAGCGCTACATATCGTTAAAAGCGGCATCGCCAGCGCAGAAGTGGTTGATCAGGTGATGCGCGCCTCGCTCGGACGTCGCTATGCAATGGTCGGTCCGCTGGAGGCTGCTGATATGACCGGACTTTCTACGGTGCAGGACATTTGTCGGCATCTGCTCCCGGAACTGGCAACCGGCAGCGACATGATGACGCTGGTCGCTGGCAAGGTCGCCAACGGTAATACCGGTGTACGCAGTGGTCAGGGTTTTTATCACTGGGATGATTCGCGCAAGGAATACATCCAGCAACGCAGGGAGCATCAGCTGCGTTTTGCCCTGAAACCATAACGTCTCTTTCTGTACCCCAATATAATAATAAGGAGTCATGATGAGTGTATTAATCGCCCTGGCAGCGCTGGGCCTGCTGATGCTGGCAGCCTATCGCGGATACAGCGTTATCCTGTTTGCCCCCATCGCGGCATTAGGTGCTGTATTACTCACTGAACCCAGCGCCGTCGGCCCTGCTTTCACCGGCCTGTTTATGGAAAAAATGGTCGGTTTTGTGAAGCTTTACTTCCCGGTGTTCTTGCTGGGGGCAGTGTTTGGCAAGTTAATCGAGTTATCTGGGTTTTCACGTTCCATTGTTGCCGCCGCTATCAACATTCTCGGCCGTCGCCATGCCATTCCGGTTATTGTGCTGGTATGTGCGCTGTTGACCTACGGCGGCGTATCGCTGTTCGTCGTGGCGTTTGCGGTGTATCCGTTCGCGGCCGAACTGTTCCGTCAGAGCAATATCCCGAAGCGGCTGATCCCGGCAACCGTTGCGCTGGGCGCGTTCTCCTTCACCATGGATGCCCTGCCAGGCACACCGCAGATCCAGAACATTATTCCGACCAGTTTCTTCGGTACCAACGCCTGGGCCGCGCCGTGGCTGGGTCTGATAGGTTCCGTGTTTATCATCGTTGTTGGTCTGGTTTATCTCGAACGTCAGCGTCGTAAAGCGCAGGCAAAGAATGAAGGCTATGGGACTGAACTGTTAAACGAGCCGGAAACGCCGGATAACATTAATCTGCCGAACCCGATCATCGCGATCTCTCCGCTGATCCTGGTTGGGGTATTTAACCTGCTGTTTACCCGCTGGATCCCGCAATGGTATGGCGCCACGCATCAACTGGAGCTTCCAGGTCTCGCCAAACCGATTACCACCGAAGTCGGTAAAATCACTGCTATCTGGGCAGTGGAAGCGGCGCTGATTTCTGGGATCCTGTTGGTGGTGCTCTTCGGCTATCGCAACATTAAAGGTCGCCTGGCGGAAGGCAGCAGAACGGCGGTTGGCGGCGCGATCCTCGCGGCGATGAACACCGCGTCAGAGTACGGTTTTGGCGCAGTGATCGCCGCCCTGCCAGGTTTCCTTGTACTGTCAAAAGCACTGGCGGCTATTCCTGACCCGCTGCTCAATGAAGCTATCAGTATCACTACGCTCGCCGGGATCACCGGTTCGGCGTCTGGCGGGATGAGTATTGCCCTTGCCGCCATGTCTGACACCTTTATCGCGGCCGCTCACGCTGCCAATATCCCACTTGAAGTCTTTCACCGCGTGGCGTCTATGGCCAGCGGCGGTATGGACACCCTGCCGCATAACGGCGCAGTCATTACCTTATTAGCTATCACCGGTCTCAGCCACCGTCAGGCGTATGGCGGAATTTTTGCTATTACCGTCATTAAAAGTCTGGCCGTACTGTTTGTCATCGGCGTCTTCTACACCACCGGAATTGTTTAAGGAGAATCATCATGAACTTAACGGGAAAAACCGCCCTGGTTACCGGCTCGACCAGCGGTATCGGATTAGGTATCGCACAGGTGCTGGCGCAATCGGGCGCCACCCTGATCCTCAACGGGTTTGGTGATGTGGATACCGCCAAAGACGCTGTTGCGCAATATGGCAAAACGCCAGGTTATCATGGAGCGGATCTGAGCGATGAAGCGCAAATTGCCGACATGATGCGCTATGCCGAGAGCGAATTCGGCGGTGTTGATATTCTGGTCAACAATGCGGGGATCCAGCATGTATCCCCGGTGGAAACCTTCCCGGTTGATAAATGGAACGCAATTATCGCTATTAATCTCTCTTCCGTTTTTCACACCACGCGTCTGGCGCTTCCTGGTATGCGCGCGCGAAACTGGGGGCGCATCATTAATATCGCTTCTGTTCACGGCCTGGTGGCCTCAAAAGAGAAATCTGCCTACGTAGCGGCGAAGCACGGCGTGGTGGGATTCACCAAGACCATCGCACTGGAAACCGCGCAGACGGGTGTCACCTGCAATGCGCTGTGTCCCGGTTGGGTGCTCACGCCGTTGGTTCAGCAGCAGATCGATAAGCGTATTGCCGAAGGCGCAGAGCCTGAGGCTGCGCGTGACGCCCTGCTGGCGGAAAAGCAGCCGTCGCGCGAATTCGTCACGCCGGAACAGTTAGGTGAGCTGGCACTATTTCTGTGTTCAGACGGTGCGGCGCAGGTGCGCGGCGTGGCGTGGAATATGGATGGCGGTTGGGTAGCGCAATAACATCATCAGGTGCCGGATAAGACTGACTTACATCCGGCACAATCGTAGGCCGGATAAAACGCAGTCGCATCCGGCACGCCACGATTAAGACTTCAGCTGATAATCCAGCGTAATTTCCGCGTTCAGTACCTGCGATACCGGGCATCCGGCTTTTGCTTTCTGGATGATGCCGTCAAACGTGGCGGCGTCTATCCCCGGCACGCTCACCTGGCTATGCAACGCGACTTTAGTGATCGCAAACCCGGCATCTACTTTATCCAGAGAAACATCGGCAGTGGTATCAATGGCATCTGGTGTAAACCCTGCTTCGCCCAGCATCAGCGAAAGTGCCATCGAGAAGCAGGCTGCATGGGCCGCGCCAATCAATTCTTCAGGATTGGTGCCTTTCACACCTTCAAATCGTGTATTAAACCCATACGGTTGCTGATTCAACACGCCACTTTCGGTCGACACAGTGCCTTTGCCGCGCTTAATGTCGCCTTCCCAGTGTGCCTGACCTTTCTTATGGATAGTCATTACCGCTCTCCTGTATTGTCGTCGGAGTTACTAGTATAGGACGGCTGAGAAAAAGCATGTTACATACGGGATAGTTCTCATTTGCCGCTTAAGCATTGACCTTTCAGATAAAATGACCGACCATCCAGAAAGCCGTTATGTTGAACATCGGCTTTATATCAGGTTGTATTTCGTCCGTTCTCATACGGGCTCGCCCTTGAAACCAGTAACAGGATTAAGGAGTTAGAATGAAATCGAACCGTCAGGCCCGTCATATTCTCGGACTGGACCACAAAATCTCAAATCAACGTAAAATCGTGACCGAAGGTGACAAAACCAACGTGGTCAATAATCCTACTGGAAGAAAGCGCCGCACTGACGGCAAGTAGCCTTTCGCACGTCTGACTGAGTAACGAGATAAACACCATTGCAACCGCAGTGGTGTTTTTGCTTATAAAACCCCTTAACCCATTCACAATGCTTTATACTTCGCCCGTTTCCCTGGCGGACAGGCCACATACGATCATAAAGAGCGCCAGGGACGGTTATTCAAAAAAGAGTGAGTGACATGGAAAACGAAACCAAAAAACTGCGTTCCCTTTACATCCCCTACGCTGGCCCGGTACTGCTGGAATTCCCTTTACTGAATAAAGGGAGCGCCTTCAGTGTGGAAGAACGCCGTAACTTCAACCTGCTGGGGTTACTGCCGGAAGTGGTCGAGACGATTGAGGAACAGGCTGAACGCGCCTGGATCCAATATCAGGGATTCAAAACCGAAATCGACAAACATATTTACCTGCGCAACATCCAGGACACCAACGAAACCCTGTTTTACCGACTGGTGCATAATCACCTGGATGAGATGATGCCAGTTATCTATACCCCAACGGTCGGCGCGGCCTGTGAGCGTTTCTCTGAGATTTATCGTCGTGCGCGCGGCGTGTTTATCTCTTATCAGAACCGCCACAATATGGACGATATCCTGCAAAACGTCCCTAACCACAATATCAAGGTCATCGTTGTCACCGATGGCGAACGTATTTTAGGTCTTGGCGATCAGGGGATCGGCGGGATGGGTATTCCAATCGGTAAACTGTCGCTATATACCGCATGTGGCGGAATTAGCCCGGCCTATACTCTTCCGGTGGTACTGGACGTGGGGACCAACAACCAGCAACTGCTGAACGATCCGCTGTATATGGGCTGGCGCAATCCGCGTATCACTGATGATGAATACTACGAATTCGTTGATGAATTCATCCAGGCCGTGAAGCATCGCTGGCCGGACGTGCTGTTGCAGTTTGAAGATTTCGCCCAGAAAAACGCTATGCCACTGCTGACCCGTTATCGTGATGAAATTTGCTCGTTTAACGACGATATTCAGGGCACCGCGGCGGTTACTGTCGGTACGCTGATTGCGGCTAGCCGCGCGGCCGGTAGCCAGTTGAGCGAACAGAACATCGTCTTCCTCGGTGCGGGTTCAGCCGGTTGCGGGATCGCCGAGCAGATCATTGCGCAGATCCAGCGTGAAGGTTTAAGCGAAGAAGCGGCACGTCAACGCGTATTCATGGTCGACCGCTTCGGCCTGTTAACAGACAAAATGCCGAACCTGCTCTCCTTCCAGACCAAACTGGTGCAAAAACGCGAAAATCTCCAGCATTGGGATACCCAAGAAGATGTGCTGTCGTTGCTCGATGTGGTCCGCAACGTTAAGCCGGATATCCTGATCGGCGTTTCCGGACAAACCGGCCTGTTTACCGAAGAGATCATCCGCGAAATGCACAAGCATTGTCCGCGTCCGATCGTCATGCCGTTGTCTAACCCCACTTCCCGTGTTGAAGCTACACCACAGGATATTATCGCCTGGACCGAAGGTAACGCGCTGGTTGCGACCGGTAGTCCATTCGCACCGGTACTGTGGAAAGATAAAATTTACCCAATCGCCCAGTGTAACAACGCCTATATCTTCCCGGGTATCGGCCTGGGTGTGATTGCGTCTGGCGCGTCGCGCATCACTGATGAAATGCTGATGTCGGCGAGTGAAACGCTGGCGCAGTATTCACCGCTGGTGCTCAACGGTGAAGGTCTGGTGCTACCGGAACTGAAAGATATTCAGACCGTTTCTCGCGCCATTGCCTTTGCCGTCGGTAAAATGGCTCAGCAGCAAGGTGTGGCAGTGAAAACCTCCGCCGAAGCGCTGCAACAGGCAATTGACGATAATTTCTGGCAGGCAGAATATCGCGACTACCGTCGTACCTCTATTTGACGGTTTGCCCGGCGGCACACTGCTGCCGGGCGTTCAACACTTGCGCTTTTGCGTAACTTACGATTACACTTTCACCACCGATTAACATTCTGAAAAATAAAAGGAGGATACTTATGCTGTACTGTGAACGTTTTATCGTTTCACATGCTTTTGGCGATCGCCAGTGCTCAAGCGTTATCGGTATCGTGCTGCGATAACTTCTGCTTGAGCGAAGCTAACTTCTAAATCCCCTTCTCTCGGGCTTACCGGGTTATCGTCAGCGATGTTTGACGAGGCGTTTTCACGCCTGTAACTCTTGAGTAAGCAACAATGAGCACATTACTAACCGCACAATCCTTACACGTTGATACGGCATTCGGCACGCTATTCGACGATCTTTCCTTTACCCTGAAAAAAGGCGACCGCATCGGGCTTATCGGTTACAACGGCTGCGGCAAAAGCACGCTGTTAAAACTGCTCGATGGCACGATCTCGCCCACCAGTGGGGCAATCGCGCAGGCGAATCACTGCCATCTCGCGCGTGTAGAACAACATCTACCTGACGATATACTGCCGCTTACGCTGCAGGAAGCCGTTCTCGCTCAACTTCCCGAGCATGAACGCGCAGCTCAGCAGTGGCGGGTTGAAGCACTGCTTGCCGAAATGGGTTTTACGCCAGAGAATTTATCTCTGACTGCGCAAACATTGAGCGGTGGCCAGCACACGCGCTTGCTATTAGCGCGGGCACTGATGCGTAATCCTGACCTGCTGCTGCTGGATGAACCGGGTAACCACCTGGATTTGCCTACATTACTGTGGCTTGAGCAGTTCTTACAGAACTGGTCTGGCAGTTTTGTGGTGGTCTCCCACGACCCGCAACTGCTGGACGCGGTGACTCATGGAACCTGGATCTTGCGCGATCGCACTCTCCATGCGTTTGATCTACCCTGTAGCGCGGCGCGTCAGGCTCTGGCAGAAAGAGATGTCAGTGATGCTCTGCGCCACAAGGCTGAGCAAAAAGAGATAGACCGGGTGACTGCCAGCGCCAAACGGCTGGCAACCTGGGGGCAGGTCTACGACAACGAAGATCTCTCCCGCAAGGCCAAGCAGATGGAAAAACAGGTACAGCGCCTGAAAGAGGTGCAAACAGAACTAACGTCAGGAAGTCAGTGGACACTAACATTGCAGGGTGATGCCCTGCGTGCAGATCGTTTGCTGGAGATGACCAATCTGTCTGTAGCCCCTGCTCCCGGTTCAGATACACTGTTTTCCATTGCCGGTATCCGGTTAAAAAGCGGCGATCGCGTGGCGATTGTCGGGCGTAACGGTTGCGGGAAATCATCGCTGTTAAGGCTTATCTGGCAACAGTTTCAGTCACAGCTGGCATCACCTTCACTGGTGTTACACCCGCGCGTTACCCTGGGTTATTACGACCAGACGCTGCATCAGCTTGCCGATAACGATTCATTGTTTGACGCGCTGGAAGCGTTTGCCCCGCAGCCTGATATTCGCAAGATGGCGTTGATTAGCGCGGGATTTCCGTGGGTTCGTCATGCGCAGCGAGTCAGCACGTTAAGCGGCGGTGAGCGCTCCCGGTTACTGTTTGTTGGGTTGACGCTTGCGCGCTACAGTCTGCTGATGCTCGATGAACCGACCAACCATCTGGATATGGAAGGCAAAGAGGCGCTGGCAGAAACGCTACAAAGCTATAACGGCGGCGTGTTGCTGGTCAGTCACGACCGGCAGCTTATCAGCCAAAGCTGCAACCGGTTCTGGTTAATCGACAATGGCGAACTCAGTGAATGGCACGATCTTGATGCGGTCAATGCGCGTATTCGGGAAACGTCCGCGGAGATAACCGTTCCCAAAACGGTGACTGAAGCGAAAACTGAAATAAGCGGTGACAGCGATAGATTGCTGGAACAACTTCTCGATCTTGAGCAGCGTCTGGCCGACGATCTCGCTCGCAAGCCGAAACATCAAAAACCGTTGTTACAGGCGCAATGGCGCAAGGAGATTGAACGTCTGAACGCACAACTGGAGTAATCTTTATTGCCGGATGGCGCAAGCTTATCCGGCCTACATCAGCAAAATGCGCGTGTAGGCCAGCCATCCGGCAATGCGTTATTGCTGCGGTTTTTTCTCTTTCCAGGCATCCCAGGCCTGTTTGATCTCTTGCTTTGCCGTAGCGGCGTCATTGAAACCGTTTAATTCGACCTTCTTGCGCCCTTCCGGCAGATCTTTGTACACGCGGAAGAAAGATTCCAGACGTTGAACTTCAATCTTGGGCAGATCGCTCAACTCTTTGATGTCGTCATAAGTGGGGTCAATTTTACTGGCCGGAACGGCGACAATTTTGTCGTCCTTTTCACCGCCGTCGATCATCTTCAGTACGCCAATAGCACGCAGCTTAATCAACGTTCCCGGAGCCAGCGGCGCACGGGTATAAAAAATGACATCCAGCGGGTCACCGTCACCGGCTAAAGACTGGGTGAGTGAACCGTAGTTGGCGGGATAGGCAACCGGCATTGACTGGAAGCGATCGGCAACGATAAAACCGGTTTTGGCGTCGGTTTCATATTTAATCATTCCACCTGCCGGAATTTCGGTTACGGCATAAAACTCTTCCGGGTTGTTCTCCGGCTGAGGAAATTCGAGGATGTTCTGCGCCTGTGCTGAAGCACAAAGAAACACGCTGACTGCGAGTAATTTTTTCACCAGATGCATTGTCTTTTAACTCTTCTATTATCGGAAAGACAACACCTTACGTTCAGCAGATGACAGAAACATGACGTTTTTTTGGCAAAAAAAAAATGGCGCTACCGATGTAGCGCCATTGCGTAGAGGGAACATCAGGGATTAGTTAACCCCCTCCTCGCTCTCTTTTTTCGCCTCTTGTCTTTCAACTTCGCGATACCAACGTGGGTGATGTTTCTTCGCCCAGCGACGGCTCACTTTCCCTTCGACCATACCTTTAATCGATCCTTTCACCCAGAATGCCATATACATATGGATGAGGATGGCGTGCATCAGGATAATCCCCGCCGCCGCATGGATCAGCAGGCTATAGCGCACGACCTGCATCGGGAAGAACTGCGCGAAGTACGGACGCCAGATAATGATACCGGTAATCAGCAGCACGAAAATCATGCTCATAATCGACCAGAACATCATTTTCTGCCCAGCGTTGTATTTGCCCACATCCGCCACTTTGTGTTCATTGCCTTTCAGTACTTCCACAATGTTTTTCAGCCACGGAATATCTTTCTTATCCGGGATATTGTGGTGCACAAAGCGTACAAACATGAACATCAGCGCCACGAAGATCAGTATGCCGAAGAACGGGTGCAAAATGCGGCCCATCTGCGGCGTACCGAAGGTTTGCGTCAGCCATTGCAGAGTCGGGAAGAAAAATGAAATCCCCGACAGAGCCACCAGGAAGAAGCAGATCACCACCGTCCAGTGACAGGCGCGGTCGATAAATTTCGTGCGCACAATCATTTTCGATTTACTCATGATGATCCTCCTCGTCGTCGTCCACTTCCTTATTCGGACCAATACCAATGTAGTGGTAAATCAGTCCGGCGAAAGTGGCGATAAATCCGGCAGCGGCCAGCGGCTTCAGCGCCCCTTTCCACAGATTGATAGAGGTATCTATCTGCGGGTCTTTTGGCAGGCCGTGATACAGTTCAGGCTGGTTGGCATGATGCAGAACGTACATGACGTGCGTGCCGCCCACACCTTCCGGGTTGTAAAGACCGGCATGTTCAAAACCGCGTGCCTTCAGTTTGGCCACACGCTGTTCACCCATTTCCAGCATTTCCTGCTTGGTGCCGAAATGTATTGCCCCGGTAGGACACGTTTTCACGCAGGCAGGTTCCTGCCCGACGCTGACGCGGTCCACACACAACGTACATTTATACACCCGGTTATCCTCTTTATTGAGGCGCGGAATATTAAATGGACACCCGGCAATACAGTAGCCGCAGCCAATGCAGTGCTCTGACTGGAAATCGACAATCCCGTTGGCGTACTGGATGATGGCCCCGGCAGACGGGCACGCCTTCAGGCAGCCCGGATCTTCACAGTGCATACAGCCGTCTTTACGAATCAACCACTCCAGCTTGCCGTTCTGTTCGGTTTCGGTAAATCGCATCACCGTCCAGGACTTGGCGCTGAGATCGGCAGGGTTGTCATAAACCCCGACGCAGTGGCCTACCTCATCGCGGATATCGTTCCACTCTGAGCATGCCACCTGACAGGCTTTACAGCCTATGCAGGTGGAAACGTCGATCAGCTTCGCGACCTCTGCTTTGTAATCACGAGCCTGAGGCGGCGGCGTGATGGAGTTTGTTGCGGACCGTTTGATGATGTCCTGCGTTTCCATAGACATATGTTCGCCTCCCTTACGCCTTCTCGATGTTAACTAAAAACGCTTTGTATTCCGGCGTTTGCGAGTTTGCATCACCGACGTTCGGCGTCAGGGTGTTGGCGATAAAGCCTTTACGCGCGACTCCTTCAAAGCCCCAGTGGATTGGGATCCCAACCGTTTCTACCTGCTGACCGTTGACGTTCAGGGTACGCAGACGACGAGTGACCACGGCAACTGCGCGAATAAATCCACGTTTGCTGCTGACTTTCACGTGATCGCCGTTGTTGATCCCCTTCGCTGCCGCCAGCGTTTCGCTGATTTCCACAAACTGCTCCGGCTGGGCAATCGCATTCAATAATGCGTGCTTGGTCCAGGTATGGAAATGTTCGGTCAGACGATAGGTCGTCCCGACGTACGGGAAGTCCTGTTTCGTGCCCATACGGAGTTTATCCGCTTCGTACAGACGCGCTGCCGGGTTGGAGATCACATTCGGGTGCAGCGGGTTAGTGCCAAGCGGCGTTTCCATCGGCTCGTAGTGTTCCGGGAACGGACCTTCCGCCATCTTATCGATAGCAAACAGACGCCCCAGCCCTTCCGGCTGCATGATAAACGGATTGGTGCCACTGCCCGGTGCTGCGGTATTGAAGTCAGGGATATCGTTCCCCGTCCACTTCGTACCGTTCCACTGGATAAGCATGCGTTTTGGATCCCACGGTTTACCCTGCGGATCCGCCGAAGCGCGGTTATACAGCACGCGACGGTTCAGCGGCCATGCCCAGGCCCAGCCCAACGTATTACCGAGGCCTGACGGGTCGGCGTTATCGCGATTGGCCATCTGGTTGCCCTGCTCGGTCCAGCTGCCGGTATAAATCCAGCAGGATGATGACGTAGAACCATCATCGCGCAGCAGCGCAAAGCTGTTGAGCAACTGACCTTTCTTCGCAACCAGCACGCCGTTGGCATCATAGAGATCTTCCAGCGCATAGCCGTTGTTCTCTTTCGCCACTTCTTCGGAGTGCGGTTCGTCCGGCTGCTTATAGTTCCAGCTCATTTTCAGAACGGGTTCTACAGCTTTACCGCCTTCAGTGCGATACATGTCGCGCAGGCGGTGGTAAATACCGGCAAGGATCTCGCCGTCGTTGCGGGCTTCACCCGGTGCGTCCTGACCTTTCCAGTGCCACTGCAGCCAGCGGCCGGAGTTGGCGATGGAGCCGTCTTCTTCCGCAAAGCAGGTAGAAGGCAAACGGAAAACTTCGGTCTGAATCGACGCCGGATCAACGTCGTTTGATTCACCGTGGTTCTGCCAGAACGTTGAAGTTTCGGTCACCAGCGGATCGATAACCACCAGATACTTCAGTTTGCTGAGGCTCTGCACCACTTTGTTTTTGTCCGGGAAGGACGCAACAGGGTTAAAGCCCTGACAGATGTAGCCGGTGACTTTCCCGCTATCCATCATGTTGAAGTATTTAATGACGTCGTAGGACTGATCCCACTTCGGCAGCCACTCAAAGCCCCAGTCATTTTCTTTCTGCGCTGCATTGCCGTAGAAAGATTTCATCAGGCTGACGAAGAACTTCGGATAGTTGCCCCAGTAGTTAACCTGATCGGCCAATGTCGCTTTTGGCGTGTTTGCGGCCAGATAGGTTTGCAGGTCTGTCTGTTTCTCTGACGGCAGCGTCAGGTAGCCTGGCAGGCTGGTAGAGAGCAGACCTAAGTCGGTTAACCCTTGAATGTTGGAGTGGCCGCGCAAGGCGTTGACACCGCCACCTGCCATACCCATGTTGCCGAGCAGCAACTGGATCATCGCCATGGTGCGGATGTTCTGTGCCCCGACGGTATGCTGAGTCCAACCCAGCGCGTACAGGAACGTGGTGGTGCGATCGGCTGCGCTGGTGGAAGCCAGCACTTCGCAGACTTTCAGGAAGTCTTCTTTCGGCGTACCACAAATATTTTCCACCACATCCGGCGTGTAGCGGGAAACGTGCTGTTTTAGCAGGTTCCAGACACAGCGAGGATGGCTTAACGTTTCATCGCGTTTCGCGTAGCCGTTTTCATCGAACTGGTAGTTCCAGGACGATTTATCGTATTGGCGTTTTTTCGCGTCATACCCGCTGAACAGACCGTCTTCAAAAGCATAGTCATCCCGCACCAGCAGGCTGGCGTTGGTGTAATGCTTAACGTATTCAGCGTTAATTTTGTTGTTTTCAATCAGGTACAGCAAGACGCCGGACAGGAACGTAATGTCCGTGCCGGAACGAATTGGCGCATAGATATCCGCCACCGAAGCTGTACGTGTAAAACGAGGGTCAACAACAATCAGCGTGGCATCATTGTTGTTTTTGGCTTCCATCGCCCAGCGGAATCCCACTGGATGTGCTTCAGCGGCGTTACCGCCCATCACCATCACGACGTTAGCGTTTTTAATATCAACCCAGTGGTTGGTCATCGCACCGCGACCAAATGTTGGAGCAAGACTTGCTACCGTTGGTCCGTGTCAGACGCGCGCCTGGTTGTCTACTGCCAGCATGCCGAGTGAGCGCACAAATTTTTGCGTCAGCATACCGGTTTCATTACTTGCCGCAGATGCACACAGCATCCCGGTTGAAAGCCAGCGGTTTACCGTTACGCCCTGCTCATTCTTCTCAATAAAGTTGGCGTCACGGTCAGTTTTCATCAGCTTCGCGATACGGGTGAATGCTTCATCCCAGCTGATACGCTGCCATTTGTCGGAACCTGGTGCACGGTATTCCGGGTAACGCAGACGGTTTTCACTGTGCACGTAATCCAGTAATCCTGCGCCCTTAGGACATAATGCCCCACGGCTCACCGGATGATCCGGATCCCCTTCAATATGGTAAATCGACTCTTTGGCGTTTTTTGCTCCATCTCCCAGGCTATACATTAATAGCCCGCAACCTACGGAACAGTATGTGCAGGTGTTTCGGATCTCTTTGGCGCGTAACAGCTTATAGTTTCGCGCCTGAGCCAGTGCCATTTTGGGTGCAAAACCCAGAGCAGCTACTGTTGTTCCCGCCATACCGCCCGCGCAGATTTTAAAAAATTGTCTGCGGCTGACGTCCATTGCTTTCCTCTTTTTTGCAGGGATTCGTACAGGACATCTCTCAGATCGCGCCAGCGCGGCATAATTGAAAGATGACATGTACAACTTCGCGACGAAACTATCAGCTATATCCATATTTTTTTTGCGTCAAATCAATAACGAAACGGTTCCGCTACTAAATAGTGCACTTTGTTTAACCTTTGTACCCATAAGGGGGTAGGTGAAAGGTAATTAGTTAGCGCGCTACGGTGTAAAAGTGCTATAAATTTCAGCTTAAATTTTTGCCAGCACCATGGACAGACAATCAGAATGACAAAACAAAAAGCGACGTTAATTGGGCTCATTGCCATCGTGCTCTGGAGCACGATGGTCGGGCTAATGCGTGGGGTAAGTGAAGGACTGGGTCCTGCAGGTGGCGCAGCAATGATTTTTTCGTTAAGTGGCCTGTTGCTGATTTTTACCGTCGGCTTTCCGAATATCAGAAAAATTCCTGTGCGTTATTTAATCGCGGGTAGCGTGCTTTTTGTTACTTATGAAATATGTTTAGCGCTGGCTCTCGGTTATGCGGCTACTCGTCACCAGGCTATTGAAGTCGGTATGGTTAATTATCTCTGGCCGAGTCTGACGATATTGTTTGCTATTTTATTTAATGGTCAAAAAACAACCTGGCTGGTAATCCCAGGATTAATTATCGCATTGACCGGGGTTTGTTGGGTATTGGGTGGCGAAAATGGCCTTAATCCTGGTGAAATTATAAACAACGTTGCCAGCAGCCCGCTGAGCTATTTCCTCGCCTTTCTTGGCGCATTTATCTGGGCAACGTATTGCACGGTGACCAATAAATACGCAAAAGGCTTTAACGGTATTACCGTATTCGTGTTACTAACGGCTGCAAGTTTGTGGGTTTACTATTTTATGACTCCGCAACCAGAAATGAATTTCAGCACTTCGGTGACTATTAAAATGTTCTCAGCGGCATTAACGTTAGGATTTGCCTATGCGGCGTGGAATATTGGCATTTTGCATGGCAACGTGACCATCATGGCCGTAGGTTCCTATTTTACCCCAGTGCTCTCCTCCGCCCTGGCTGCTGTGTTACTCAGCGCCCCGTTGTCGCTATCTTTCTGGCAGGGTGCATTGATGGTTTGTGCGGGTTCGCTACTTTGCTGGTTGGCAACACGCCGCGCCTGAAAAAAAATCCGGGTTTTATCGCGCAAATCTAAAACCCGGCTACACTGTAATCAAATTAATGAATAATAAATGTTCATTCCACTTGTGGTTTATGTTTATTTTTGTTTAATTTAATGTTAAATAATTGGTGGTTAATCAACTCCCGAAAATATTGCATGCTTATCTATATTCCTCGGTATGTATATATTATACCTGCGTGACTAACGCCATTTAAACCATAGACAGCACAATAGTCCCCTACGTAAATATACCCATTCAGATTTGTCACATATAAAGATTAATACAATCAGCTATATTATGTAGATCTGGATCACACAAATTCAAATATTTCGCAATATTATGAAACTTATTATTGAACTTATACCACTGCGTCATTTAAAAATAGTTTGCCATTGACGAACCCCTTCGTTTAGCAATGGTTTAGGAAACACACCAAGAAAAAATTATAAGGATTATTTAGAATGAAACTTAAATTAGTTGCAGTGGCAGTGACTAGCCTGTTGGCGGCAGGTGCGGTAAACGCAGCTGAGCTATATAACAAAGACGCAAACAAACTGGATATCTACGGTAAAGTTCACGCTCAGCATTACTTCTCTGACGACACCAGCAGCGATGGCGACAAAACCTACGCGCGTCTGGGCTTCAAAGGCGAAACTCAGATCAATGACCAGCTGGTTGGTTTTGGTCAGTGGGAATACGAATTCAAAGGCAACCGTTCCGAAAGCCAGGGTTCCGAAGCAGACAAAACCCGTCTGGCATTCGCTGGCCTGAAATTCGCTGAATACGGTTCTTTCGACTACGGTCGTAACTACGGCGTAGCTTACGACATCGGCGCATGGACCGACGTCCTGCCTGAGTTCGGTGGTGATACCTGGACCCAGACCGACGTATTCATGACCCAGCGTGCTACCGGCGTTGCTACCTACCGCAACACCGATTTCTTCGGTCTGGTTGAAGGTCTGAACTTTGCCGCTCAGTACCAGGGCAAAAACGATCGTACCGATGAAGTTGAAGCGAACGGTGATGGTTTCGGTCTGTCTACTACCTATGAATACGAAGGTTTCGGCGTTGGTGCTACCTATGCGAAATCTGACCGTACCGATCGTCAAGTGCGCAACGGCACCAACGGTCTTTACGCTTCAGGTCAGAATGCGGAAGTGTGGGCTGCTGGTCTGAAGTATGATGCGAACAACATCTACCTGGCGACCACCTACTCCGAAACCCGCAATATGACCACATTCGGTAAAATCGACGGTATTGCTAACAAAACTCAGAACTTTGAAGCTGTTGCACAGTACCAGTTCGACTTCGGCCTGCGTCCGTCCATCGCTTACCTGAAATCCAAAGGTAAAGATCTGGGTGCATACGGCGACCAGGATCTGGTTGAATACGTAGACTTGGGTGCTACCTACTACTTCAACAAAAACATGTCCACCTTCGTTGATTACAAAATCAACCTGCTGGATGACACTAACTTCACTAAAAATGTTGCGCAGATCAGCACTGACAACATCGTGGCTGTTGGTCTGAACTACCAGTTCTAATTTTGTTGTAGTCTGAATACAAAGCCAGTCCTTCAAGGGCTGGCTTTTTCTCTTAATGTAGACTCGGTCATAAGGAGTATGCCGTGCAGACATTCACTGGTCGTTGTCTTTGCGGACAGAGTCATTTTACCGTTGACGTCGAAATGCTGGATGTCTATGCCTGCCACTGTACGCTGTGTCAGAAATGGTCAGGCGGCATCGCCATGTATCTGGAAGCCAGCACTCACCCGCTGATGTCGCCAGAATCGGCAGAACCTTCGCACTTTCCTTCTTCAAATCGTGGTGAACGGTTCTTCTGTTCCGGCTGCGGATGCCCACTGTGGTTTACGTTGACGGACAGCGATCGCTACTTTATTCCATGGACACTTCTGGAACTTAATGAGGTAGATCGCCGCCGCCTGATATTAGCGGCAGAAATCTATACGGAAACACAGCCTGCGTTCTGGAGATTGACGGGGCAATACGCTCGACTGAGTGGGAAAGAAGTCGAAGAGATGGATTACCCCTGTCATTTAGCTCACTAGTTATTAACGTTGTACCTTTGCCAGACTGAACCACATTCCTATCGCTAATATGATAAGCATGCTGCCGGCGCTGCTTAAGGCCACGCTATGTGACCAGGTGAACGCTTCTCTGGCAGCCGTCAGCAATGCCTCACTCAGTGACGACGGGAGCGAGTGCGCCAGTTGTACCGCCTCCCCCATTGACGATGTGGCTCGTTCTACTTCCTGCGGATTAAGTCCGGCTGGCGGCAGAATCGATGCAGAAAAGCTGCGGCTCAACAGTAAACCAAAGATAGCGATCCCAAGTCCTGCCCCCAGTTCATAAGCCATTGTCTCGATGGCACCCGCGGCGGCGGCTTTTTCTGCCGGCGCTGCTGCCATGATAGCCGCCGTTGAAGCCAGAAGCGCACTGGCGGCGCTGAAGCCGAGCAAAGCCATCAAAATCCAGGCTTGTACCTGTTGGCTACTGAAATCCGTCATCGCCAGGCCGTAAAAGCTAACAGCGCTCAGCGCCATGCCCGCCGTTGCCACACAACGTAATCCCAGACGTGAAACCAACATACCGGCAATCGGTCCGCTGAAACCACTGGCCAGCATCACAGGCAGCATGAACAACCCTGCCTGATACGGTGTTAAGCCGTGGACAAACTGTAGCTCCTGCGCCATCAGCAACTCAAAACCCACCAGCGTTATCATCGCGGTCATGGCCATCACTACGCCGCTTAAAATGATGCGATGCGTGAACAACCGCATATCAATCATCGGGCGGGCTGCCGCAAGCTGGATGCGGACAAACTGCCACAACAGCAAAGCGCCGGTTAACAGCGTAAGGGCGATGGCAACGGTCGCCGTATGCCCTTTCAGCGCGGTTTTAGCGCTGTAAACCAACAGCAGAATGGCAACAATCAGCATGATCGCATGACCAAAATTTAACGATTGATCGCGACGTCCAGCCTGGCGCGGCACTAAGCGTGCGGTTAAAGCCATTACCACCAGGACAATCGGCACATTAATTAAGAATACGGACCCCCAGTAGAAGTGCTCCAGCAGCATCCCGCCAACCAGTGGGCCAAACGCCGCACCGCCGGAACCGACCGCCGCCCAGACGCCGAGAGCCATATTTCGATGCCGTTGCTCAGAGAACGTGGCGCGAATACCCGCCAGCGTTGCCGGAACAATCATCGCCGCGCCAATCGCCAATACCGCCCGGGTGGCAATCAGCCAGCTTGCGCTATGAGCAAAAGCGGCCGCCAGCGATGCGAGACCAAATAATCCACCGCCTAACAGCAGCAGACGTTTAAAGCCGATGCGATCCCCCAACGCACCCATTGGCAATACCATTCCGGCCATTACCAGGGAATAAATATCAATGATCCACAGCAGCTCGTTACCACTGGCACCCAGCGTCATACTCAGCGTGGGCGCGGCAACGTGCAGCACCGTTGCATCAATCGCAACAGGGATGTAGACCAGCACAATAATGACTAACGTTAACCACTGACGAAACATAAAACTCCCTAACGAAACCAAAACTGGACACATGTCCAGTTTTAGCGATCCTACGGAAAATTGAACATATGTCCAACTTTTTGTTAGACTGCGATCTATACGGGTACAGGAGGAATGATGAGCTATCTAAATCGGGATGAACGTCGGGAAGTGATTCTGCAAGCAGCAATGCGTGTCGCACTTGAAGAAGGATTTTCCGCCATGACGGTTCGACGCATTGCTGCAGAAGCTCACGTCGCGACGGGCCAGGTACATCACCATTTCGCCTCTGCCGGCGAACTCAAATCCCAGGCATTTGTGCGCCTTATCCGCACCCTACTTGATGCCGAACTGGTCAGCGAAGACGCCAGTTTCCGTGAGCGACTGCATGCGATGCTAGGCAGTGAAGATGGTGGTCTGGAACCCTATATTAAGCTATGGCGTGAAGCACAGGTTGTTGCGGGTAAAGATCCGGAAATTAAAAGCGCCTACCTGTTGACCATGCGAATGTGGCACGAAGAAACCGCCAACATCATTACACAAGGACAGAAAGCCGGTGAGTTCTCATCCGCGCCTGATGCCGCCGACGTCGCATGGCGCTTAATCGCATTAGTCTGCGGCCTGGATGGTATGTACATATTAGGTATTGAGGAAATGGCCGATCCTGCATTCGATCGTCACCTTGATCGTATGATAACGCAGGAGTTATTTATTTGATGTAATAGATGGATTAACAATACATCTTTTATGTTTACAATTAGTAACACTTAAGCAACGTGTAATTCTCCCATCACGCCGCGTTATTGCGCTTTTTTATCTATTCTTTCAGTCAATATTCCTAAAACTTTTCAATAGTTTCTAAAAAGAAGCCGCGCGGCGCTGCATGCGTTTATTTCTTTTTCATGAACGGCATGTGCATGGAGAATAATATGTCATCATCAAATGAGAAAAATAATCGTTATCTTTTGACTGACTGGAAACCAGAGAACCCCGGCTTTTGGGAAAATAAAGGCAAGCACATTGCGCGCAGAAACCTCTGGATATCAGTAAGTTGTCTGCTGCTTGCGTTCTGTGTCTGGATGTTGTTCAGCGCCGTAGCCGTCAATCTGAATAAAATTGGTTTTAATTTCACCACCGACCAACTGTTTTTATTAACGGCATTGCCATCTCTTTCTGGTGCAATATTACGCGTGCCCTACTCCTTTATGGTACCTATATTTGGTGGTCGTCGCTGGACCATTTTTAGCACGATTATTCTGGTTATTCCCTGCGTCTGGCTCGGATTTGCCGTGCAAAATACCGCTACTCCGTTTGGAGTATTTATAATCATTGCGCTGATGTGTGGTTTTGCTGGCGCTAACTTTGCCTCCAGCATGGGCAATATCAGCTTTTTCTTCCCCAAAGCGAAGCAAGGTAGCGCATTAGGCGTTAACGGTGGTCTCGGCAACCTCGGCGTCAGCGTGATGCAGTTGATCGCGCCACTGGTGATCTTTCTGCCCATATTTACCTTTTTGGGCGTACAGGGCGTACCGCAAGCTGACGGCTCGTTATTGTCGCTGGCCAATGCAGCATGGATATGGGTGCCGTTACTGCTGATAGCCACCGTGGCAGCGGGCATGGGAATGAACGACATTGCCAGCTCGAAGGCCTCAATTGCCTCTCAGTTACCGGTCCTCAAGCGTTTTCATCTGTGGTTATTAAGTCTGCTGTATCTCGCCACCTTCGGTTCATTTATCGGTTTTTCGGCAGGCTTTGCCATGCTGGCGAAAACCCAGTTCCCCGACGTGAATATCCTGCAACTGGCGTTCTTCGGCCCCTTCATCGGCGCGCTTGCACGATCGGCGGGTGGTGTTATCTCTGACAAGTTTGGTGGTGTGCGTGTCACCCTAATTAACTTCATCTTTATGGCACTGTTCAGCGCCCTGCTGTTTCTCACTTTGCCCGGCTCGGGCGAAGGTAGCTTTATCGCGTTTTACCTGGTGTTTATGGGCTTGTTCCTGACCGCGGGTCTGGGCAGCGGTTCAACCTTCCAGATGATTGCGGTGATCTTTCGCAAAATCACAATTTATCGGGTGAAGCTGCATGGTGGTACCGAAGAACAGGCTCAGCGGGAAGCGGTAACCGATACCGCAGCCGCCCTGGGATTTATTTCCGCTATTGGCGCAGTGGGGGGCTTCTTCATTCCTAAAGCGTTCGGCTCATCGCTGGCGTTGACCGGCTCTCCGGTGGGTGCCATGAAAATATTCCTCGTGTTTTACATCGTCTGCGTGCTGGTGACCTGGTTGGTCTATGGCCGTAAATCACAAAAAAAATAACAAAATGGATACCGCAGGATCGGACATTCAGGTAGGTCGGATCAGGCCTGGAGTTCGATTCACCGTCGGCAATATTATCGAAGCAGGAGTTATGTCATGAGTAAACTGTTAGACCGCTTTCGCTACTTTAAACAAAAGGGTGATACGTTTGCCGAGGGGCACGGGCAAGTGATGCACACCAACCGGGACTGGGAAGACAGCTATCGTCAGCGCTGGCAGTTCGACAAAATTGTGCGTTCTACCCACGGCGTTAACTGTACCGGCTCATGCAGCTGGAAGATCTACGTTAAAAACGGGTTGGTGACCTGGGAAACGCAGCAAACCGACTACCCGCGTACCCGTCCTGACCTGCCAAATCATGAGCCCCGTGGCTGTCCACGCGGCGCCAGTTATTCGTGGTATCTCTATAGCGCTAACCGCCTGAAATATCCCCTGGTGCGTAAACGCTTAATCGAATTGTGGCGCGACGCCCTCTCCCACCAGCCCGATCCGGTGCTGGCCTGGGAATCCATTATGAACGACCCGCAAAAATGCCAGAGCTACAAGCAGGTACGCGGGCGCGGTGGGTTTATCCGTTCGAACTGGAAAGAGCTTAATCAGCTGATTGCTGCCGCCAACGTCTGGACGGTGAAAACCTACGGCCCGGATCGCGTGGTCGGCTTCTCCCCGATCCCGGCGATGTCGATGGTTTCCTATGCCGCCGGCACTCGCTATCTCTCGCTAATCGGCGGAACATGTCTGAGTTTCTATGACTGGTACTGCGACTTACCGCCCGCGTCACCGATGACCTGGGGCGAGCAGACCGACGTTCCTGAGTCCGCCGACTGGTATAACTCCAGCTATATCATCGCCTGGGGCTCTAACGTGCCGCAGACCCGTACCCCGGATGCGCACTTTTTCACAGAAGTACGCTACAAAGGCACCAAGACGATTGCCATTACGCCGGACTACTCGGAAGTCGCCAAACTGTGCGATCAGTGGCTGGCACCCAAACAAGGGACAGACAGCGCGCTGGCAATGGCGATGGGCCACGTCATCCTGAAAGAGTTCCACCTCGACAATCCCAGCGATTATTTCCTCAATTACTGTCGTCGCTATACCGACATGCCGATGCTGGTTTTGCTGGATGCCCGCGAAGATGGCAGCTACGTGCCTGGACGCATGATGCGTGCTTCAGACCTTGTCGATGGCCTGGGTGAAAGCAACAATCCAGAGTGGAAAACGGTAGCCTTTAACAGCGCTGGCGAACTGGTTGTCCCGAACGGATCTATCGGTTTTCGCTGGGGGGAAAAAGGCAAATGGAACCTGGAACCACTGGCGGCTGGCGCTGAAACTGAACTTTCTCTTTCGCTGCTTGGTCAGCATGATGAAGTGACCGGCGTGGCATTCCCCTATTTTGGCGGCAACGAAAACCCACATTTTCGCAGTGTAAAACAAGAACCGGTGCTGATCCGTCAACTGCCGGTAAAACATCTTACCCTCGCTGACGGTAGCCGTTGCCCGGTGGTGAGCGTCTATGATCTGGTGCTGGCGAATTATGGCCTCGATCGTGGTCTGGATGACGTTCATAGCGCGCAAGATTACAGCGAAGTGAAAGCCTACACCCCGGCCTGGGGCGAGCAAATTACGGGGGTGCCACGCCGTCATATCGAACAGATCGCCCGTGAGTTTGCTGATACTGCGCACAAAACGCATGGCCGTTCGATGATCATTCTCGGGGCTGGCGTGAACCACTGGTATCACATGGATATGAACTACCGTGGCATGATTAACATCCTCGTGTTCTGTGGCTGCGTGGGACAAAGCGGCGGCGGCTGGGCGCACTATGTGGGTCAGGAGAAACTGCGTCCGCAAACCGGTTGGTTGCCGCTGGCCTTTGCGCTGGACTGGAACCGACCACCGCGTCAGATGAACAGCACTTCGTTTTTCTATAACCACTCCAGCCAGTGGCGTTATGAAAAACTCACCGCGCAGGAACTCCTCTCTCCGCTGGCCGATGCGTCGAAGTTTAGCGGACATTTGATTGACTTTAACGTACGGGCTGAAAGGATGGGCTGGCTGCCGTCTGCGCCGCAGCTTAACCTCAACCCTTTGACCGTTAAAGCAAAAGCCGAACAAGCAGGGCTATCTCCTGCGCAATACACCGCACAGGCGCTGAAGTCAGGTGATATTCGTTTTGCCTGCGAACAGCCAGATAACGGCAAAAACCATCCGCGCAACCTCTTCGTCTGGCGCTCTAACCTGCTCGGCTCCTCCGGTAAAGGGCATGAATACATGCTCAAATATTTGCTGGGTACCGAAAGCGGGATCCAGGGGGAAGCGCTCGGTTCAAGCGAGGGTATTAAACCTGAAGAGGTTGAATGGCAGTCGGCGGCGATAGAGGGCAAGCTCGATCTGCTGGTCACGCTCGATTTCCGTATGTCCAGCACCTGTTTGTTCTCCGATATCGTTCTGCCAACCGCTACCTGGTATGAAAAAGACGATATGAATACCTCGGATATGCATCCGTTTATTCACCCGTTGTCTGCGGCGGTCGACCCGGCATGGGAATCGAAGAGCGACTGGGAAATTTATAAAGGCATCGCCAAAGTATTTTCTGAGGTTTGCGTCGGACACCTTGGACAAGAAACGGATGTGGTATTGCAACCGCTGCAACACGACTCTCCGGCAGAGCTGGCGCAGCCGTTTGACATTCAGGACTGGCGCAAAGGCGAATGCGATCTCCTCCCGGGCAAAACGGCACCGAATATCGCCGTTGTGGAGCGTGACTACCCCGCCACCTACGAACGCTTTACTTCACTTGGCCCGCTCATGGACAAACTCGGAAACGGCGGGAAAGGCATTGCGTGGAATACCCAGGCAGAAGTCGATTTCCTCGGCAAGCTGAACTACACCAAGCGCGAAGGCCCGGCAAAAGGCCGCCCGCTGATTGACACCGCGCTGGATGCCTCTGAGGTGATCCTTGCCCTGGCACCGGAAACAAACGGTCAGGTGGCGGTGAAAGCCTGGGAAGCGCTGGGGGCGATGACCGGACGCGACCATACGCACCTGGCGTTGAACAAAGAAGACGAGAAGATCCGTTTTCGCGATATCCAGGCACAGCCGCGCAAAATCATCTCCAGCCCCACCTGGTCCGGGTTGGAAAGTGAACATGTTTCCTATAACGCAGGCTATACCAACGTCCACGAGCTGATCCCATGGCGTACCCTGTCCGGTCGCCAACAGCTGTATCAGGATCATGCGTGGATGCGTGCGTTCGGTGAAAGTCTGGTGGCGTATCGTCCACCTATCGATACCCGCAGCGTCAGTGAAATGCGCGAGGTTCCGCCTAACGGCTTCCCGGAAAAAGCGCTCAACTTCCTGACGCCGCACCAGAAATGGGGGATCCACTCCACCTATAGTGAAAACCTGCTGATGCTGACGCTGTCGCGCGGCGGACCTATTGTCTGGATCAGCGAGACCGATGCCAAAGAGCTGGGCATTGAGGATAACGACTGGATCGAAGCCTTCAACGCCAACGGTGCGCTCACCGCGCGTGCAGTGGTGAGTCAACGCGTGCCACCGGGAATGACCATGATGTATCACGCTCAGGAGCGAATCATGAATATCCCTGGCTCAGAAGTGACCGGGATGCGCGGCGGGATCCATAACTCGGTGACCCGCGTCTGCCCGAAACCCACGCACATGATAGGTGGCTATGCGCAGCTGGCATACAGCTTCAACTATTACGGTACGGTCGGCTCTAACCGCGATGAGTTCATCATGATTAGAAAAATGAAAAATATTAACTGGCTGGATGATGAAGGTCGCGATCAGGTACAGGAGGCGAAAAAATGAAAATACGCTCACAGGTAGGCATGGTTCTTAATCTGGATAAGTGCATCGGCTGCCACACCTGCTCCGTTACCTGCAAAAACGTCTGGACCGGACGTGAAGGGATGGAATACGCGTGGTTTAATAACGTCGAGACCAAACCGGGTATTGGTTATCCGAAGAACTGGGAAGATCAGGAAGAGTGGCAAGGCGGCTGGGTTCGCGATGTTAACGGCAAGATAAGACCGCGTCTGGGCGGTAAGATGGGCGTCATCACCAAAATTTTCGCCAACCCGGTAATCCCGCAAATCGATGATTACTATGAGCCGTTTACCTACGATTATCAACATCTGCATAGCGCGCCGGAAAGCAAGAATCAGCCCACAGCGCGTCCGCGTTCGCTGATCGATGGTAAGCGGATGGACAAGATTATCTGGGGTCCAAACTGGGAAGAACTGCTTGGCGGCGAATTTTCAAAACGTGCCCGCGACCGTAACTTCGAGAAGATGCAAAAGGAGATGTACGGCCAGTTCGAAAACACCTTCATGATGTATTTACCGCGCCTGTGCGAGCACTGCCTGAACCCAAGCTGTGTCGCCACCTGCCCAAGCGGTGCTATCTACAAGCGTGAAGAAGACGGCATTGTGCTGATCGACCAGGACAAATGTCGCGGCTGGCGCTTGTGCATCAGCGGCTGTCCGTACAAAAAAATCTACTTTAACTGGAAGAGCGGTAAGTCAGAGAAGTGCATTTTCTGCTATCCGCGTATTGAGTCTGGCCAGCCGACGGTATGTTCGGAAACCTGCGTTGGACGTATCCGTTATCTCGGCGTATTGCTGTACGACGCCGACCGCATCGAAGAAGCGGCCAGCACCGAGCATGAGACCGATCTCTATGAGCGTCAGTGCGATGTATTCCTCAATCCGCACGATCCGGCGGTTATTGAAGAGGCGTTAAAACAAGGTATTCCGCACAACGTCATCGAAGCGGCCCAACGTTCGCCAGTCTACAAAATGGCGATGGACTGGAAGCTGGCGCTGCCGCTGCACCCGGAATATCGCACCCTGCCGATGGTCTGGTATGTACCGCCATTGTCACCGATTCAGTCGGTCGCCGACGCGGGCGGACTGCCGCACAATGGCAACATTTTGCCTGCGGTTGAGTCGCTGCGAATTCCGGTTCAGTACCTCGCTAACATGTTAAGCGCAGGCGATACCGGTCCGGTGCTGCGCGCGCTCAAACGGATGATGGCCATGCGCCACTATATGCGTGCGCAAACCGTCGAAGGCGTGACGGACACCCGCGCGATTGAGGAAGTGGGTCTGACCGTTGAGCAGGTTGAAGAGATGTATCGCTATCTGGCCATCGCCAACTATGAGGACCGCTTTGTGATCCCGACCAGCCACCGTGAAATGGCGCGCGATGCCTTCCCGGAGAAAAACGGCTGCGGATTTACCTTCGGTGACGGCTGCCATGGCTCAGATACCAAATTCAACCTGTTTAACAGTAGCCGTATTGATGCCATCGACATCACCGAAGTTCGCGATAAAGCGGAGGGTGAATAATGCAAATCCTGAAGGTTATCGGCCTGCTGATGGAATATCCCGACGAACTACTGTGGGAGTGTAAAGACGACGCGCTGGCGCTTGTGGCCAGCGATGCCCCCATGCTTACCGAATTTAGCCAGGGATTGCTCAATGCGCCACTGCTGGATAAACAAGCGGAATGGTGCGAAATCTTTGACCGGGGCCGGGCCACCTCTCTGCTGCTGTTTGAGCATGTGCACGCCGAGTCCCGTGACCGTGGTCAGGCGATGGTTGATCTGTTGGCGCAGTACGAAAAGGTCGGGCTACAGCTCGACTGCCGCGAACTACCGGATCATCTGCCGTTGTATCTGGAGTATTTGAGCGTGTTGCCGGAGGCCCAGGCCAAAGAAGGACTGCAGAACGTTGCCCCCATTCTGGCGCTGCTTGGCGGTCGTTTAAAACAGCGCGATACGCCGTGGTATCAGTTGTTTGATGCCCTGCTGCTGCTTGCCGGAAGCCCTCTTTCAAGTGACAGTGTCACTAAGCAGGTTGGTGCTGAAACCCGCGATGATACCCGTCAGGCGTTGGATGCGGTGTGGGAAGAGGAACAGGTGAAGTTTATCGAGGATAACGCCACCGCCTGCGACAGTTCACCGTTACAAAACTATCAACGACGCTTTAGCCAGGACGTGGCGCCGCAGTATGTCGACGTCAGCGCGGGAGGCCCGAAATGATACAGTACCTGAACGTCTTTTTTTACGATATCTACCCGTACCTGTGCGGTACGGTGTTTATCCTCGGCAGTTGGCTACGCTATGACTACGGGCAATACACCTGGCGCGCCTCTTCCAGCCAGATGCTGGACAAACGCGGCATGGTGCTGTGGTCAAACCTGTTCCACATCGGCATTCTGGGGATCTTTTTCGGTCACCTGTTCGGCATGCTAACGCCGCACTGGATGTATGCCTGGTTCCTGCCGATTGCGGTGAAACAACAGATGGCGATGATTGCCGGTGGGCTTTGTGGCGTACTGACGCTGGTTGGTGGCGCAGGTTTGCTGGTGCGGCGTCTGACCAACCCGCGCATTCGTGCAACGTCTTCCACCGCTGATATTCTGATCCTTTGCGTTCTGCTGATTCAGTGTATCCTCGGCTTAACCACCATCCCGTTCTCCGCACAGCATCCTGACGGCAGTGAAATGCTGAAACTGGTTGGTTGGGCGCAGTCAGTGGTGACCTTCCAGGGCGGCGCATCTGCACATCTGGATGGCGTGGCGTTGATTTTCCGTGTGCACCTGGTTCTGGGGATGACTATCTTCCTGCTATTCCCGTTCACCCGTCTGGTCCACGTATGGAGTGCGCCGTTTGAGTACTTCACTCGCCGCTATCAAATAGTGCGTTCCCGCCGATAATTGAACTCTGATGCCCGGTAGCGCTTGCGCTTACCGGGCCTGCATCGCTATCCCGCTTTTTGTACGTTATGATGCTTCTCCATTTCAGGGAGAACGCTAATGAAACCACAGGTTTACCACGTCGATGCCTTTACCTCGGTCCCTTTTCGCGGCAACTCAGCAGGTGTGGTTTTACATGCTGATGGACTGAGTGACGCGCAGATGCAGCTCATCGCTCGCGAGCTGCGTCATTCAGAAACCGCATTTCTGCTGACCAGTGACGACAGCGATGTTCGCATCCGCTATTTCACCCCGACGGTCGAAGTTCCTATCTGTGGGCATGCTACCGTCGCCGCGCATTATGTGCGGGCCAAGGTGCTGGGTCTGGGCAACTGCACGGTCTGGCAAACCTCGCTGGCCGGACGTCATCGGGTGGATATTGACGCTACCGGGAACGACTATCGCATTAGCCTTGAGCAAGGTGAACCGGGTTTTGAACCTCCGCTGGAGGGCGCTGTTCGTACTGCGATTCTCGATGCGCTGCACCTGAGCGAAGACGATAAGCTGGCAGGCTTACCCATTCAGGTTGCCACGACCGGACATTCGAAAGTGATGATTCCACTGAAACCCGAGGTGGACCTTGACGCCATTTCCCCTGATTTACCGGCTTTGACCGCCATCAGCCAGCAAATTGGCTGTAACGGCTTTTTCCCTTTTCAAATCCGCGAGGGCGAAAACGCCACTGATGGCCGCATGTTTTCACCTGCTATTGGTATTGTGGAAGACCCGGTTACCGGCAATGCCAACGGTCCAATGGGCGCGTGGCTGGTCCACCATGGGCTGATGGCGCATGATGGGAAAACGTTACGTGTTCAGGGGCATCAGGGCCGTGCGCTCGGGCGCGACGGGATTGTTGATGTGACGGTGACTATCCGTGAAAACCAGCCGGAAAAAGTCACCATTACCGGTTCGGCGGTGATCCTGTTTCACGCAGAATGGGCGATAGATTTTTAATTGTTCCCGTAGGCCGGATAAGGCGATGACGCCGCATCCGGCATTAATTCCGATGCCCCTATTTCCCCGCCTCCGGATGCGTATCAAACGCCGCCATGACCGTCGCCAGCTCATCTTCGGTAAATCCATGCTTCACGTCATCCACACCCAGTCCAAATCGTTCTTGCAACAATGCATACAAACTGGCGACGTCAGGCAAATTAATCTGCTCTACCGCATGTCCATCCTGATAATGGGTAAAGTGAAAATTGGTTAACGTTAATTTCCCGCCGTCGGGCAGATGACGGCACATCAGCAGATGATGGCGAAAATGTGATTGCGGCCAGTGTGCGGACCAGAAGTTGCCCATCAGATAATCGCTCTGATGCTGCACGACCAGATCGAAACGATACATTGACTGCCAGTGTTCGTGATGACGGAACTGGAGGATCCAATCTTCACCTTCCTGAATCAGCCGATATTCGCCGTGTGGCGTCTTCTGCTCAGTGTTAGCCTGCAGACGAATCGGCGCCGTCAGCGTTTGTCCGCCGAAACCAACGTCGGCGATCCACTGCTCTCCCTGCAATTCAACCAGCAACAGACGATGCGTGCGCGGCGGCAGGCTTGACGGATTTGCCAGTACCACGCGACCGAGAAGGCTACGTACGTTAAAACCGATTTCGCGTAGCGCGCGTTCAAACACGCCGTTCTGTTCAAAGCAATAACCGCCACGACGCGCCGTTACCAGCTTCTCTTCCAGCGACAAATCGTCAAGCTGCATCTCTCTTGGCAGTAATACGTCCAGGTTTTCAAATGGAATCGCGGCGTTATGCAGTAAATGCAGCGCTTGCAAGGTTTCAATGTTGACGTTGGCCGAATCTGACCAGCCAATACGGGCAAAGTAAGCGGTTAAAAAAGGCGTCATACGGAGTTCCTGTTCGATTAATGCAGTACTTATAACGTATTTTTCGTTTTACGCTGTCGATTTTGTGCGTTGTTAATTCCTGTGAGGCGACAAAATCGCTAATACCGTTAATATCTATGTTTATTGTGGTGTGTTATCTCTCAGCCAAGGAGCATCCATGAGCCATTTTCGTCCGATCGAATTAAAACATGCCAGTCGGCTACTCAATCATGGCCCAACGATATTGATAACCAGCCGGGATGAGCATACTGAGCGGCGAAATGTGATGGCTGCGGCGTGGTCAATGCCCGTGGAATTTGAGCCGCCGCGGGTAGCAATTGTTGTTGATAAGACCGCCTGGTCGCGAGATCTCATTGAACGTAGCGGTAAATTCGGCATCGTTATTCCGGGTATCGCCGCCGTCAACTGGACCTGGGCCGTAGGCAGCGTTTCCGGTCGCGTGGAAGATAAATTCAACTGTTACGGCATTCCCGTGGTGCAAGGACCCGTGCTAGGTTTACCGCTGATAGAAGCGAAATGTCTGGCCTGGATGGAGTGTCGCCTGTTGCCAGCCACGGCGGCACAGGAAAAATATGACACTCTGTTTGGGGAAGTAGTCTCCGCTGCTGCTGATGAGCGAGCCTTCGTGGAAGGACGCTGGCAGTTTGATGATGGCAAGCTCAATACTCTGCATCACCTTGGGGCCGGAACGTTTATCTCCAGCGGGAAACGCATTATCGCAGGTGAATGATAGTATGCTAACGGATGGCAGTTCTGCTCTGTCATCCGCAACTGTTTTCTTAAAACTTCTGAAAAACCAGTTAGATAAATTACTCTGCCTTCCTTGCCTAATCATTCATGTGAATTATAGTTAATCTTGCACTAACTCAAATACCTAATCAAAACGCTATCCGTCAAAGCAGCATCCCCAACTGTACTTTTGAAGTGTCAGAGAGGTTTTACGATGCAACTTAATAGAATCGCACAAAGTTTTATACTTGCTGGGTTACTCACATCGTTTTCTGTTCCCCTTATGGCCGCTGAAGCCCCCAAAGACGCTACAGCCGCCACGCAACAAGCCAACAACGCGCTTTACAATCAACTGCCCTTCTCCGATAACACCGACTTTACCGACGCCCACAAAGGCTTTATCGCCCCACTCCCGCAGGACGTGATCAAGGGCGAGCAGGGAAATGTTATCTGGAATCCGCAGCAGTACGCGTTCATCAAAGAAGGCGATAAAGCCCCGGATACGGTAAACCCGAGCCTGTGGCGTCAATCTCAGTTGATCAACATCAGCGGGCTGTTTGAAGTAACGGATGGCGTTTACCAGATTCGTAACCTCGATCTGTCAAACATGACCATTATTGAAGGTAAAGAAGGCATCACCGTTGTTGACCCGCTGGTCTCGGCAGAAACGGCCAAAGTCGGGATGGATCTTTACTTTAAAAACCGCGGTCAAAAACCGGTTGTTGCGGTGATTTATACCCACAGCCACGTTGACCATTACGGCGGCGTACGCGGCGTTGTCGATGAAGCCGACGTTAAAGCGGGCAAAGTGAAAGTTTATGCGCCAGCCGGCTTTATGGAAGCCGCGGTCGCTGAGAATATCATGGCCGGTAACGTCATGAGCCGCCGCGCGAGCTACATGTACGGCAACCTGTTAAAACCTGATGCCAAAGGCCAGGTCGGCGCGGGACTGGGAACCACGACCTCCGCGGGAACCGTTACCCTGATTGCGCCAACAAATATCATTGAGAAAGATGGACAAAAAGAGGTCATCGACGGCCTGACCTATGACTTCATGCTGGCTCCGGGTTCCGAAGCACCATCGGAAATGCTGTGGTACATCGAAGAGAAGAAACTGATTGAATCCGCAGAAGATGTTACCCATACCCTGCACAACACCTACTCCCTGCGCGGAGCCAAAATTCGTGAGCCGCTGCCGTGGTCCAAATACATCAACGAAGCGATTGTGCGCTGGGGTGATAAAGCCGAAGTGCTGATGGCGCAGCACCACTGGCCAACCTGGGGTAATGACAAGGTGGTCAGCCTGCTGAAAAGTCAGCGCGATCTGTATCGCTACATCAACGACCAGACGCTACGCATGGCTAACGAAGGTCTGACCCGCGATGAAATCGCTGCCAACTTTAAGCTACCGGACTCACTGGCACATACCTGGGCTAACCGCGGTTACTATGGCTCCGTGAGCCATGACGTTAAAGCGACCTATGTGCTCTATCTCGGCTGGTTTGACGGCAACCCGGCAACGCTGGATGAGCTGCCGCCGGAAGAGTCTGCGAAGAAATTTGTCGACTACATGGGTGGTGCGGACGCCATTTTGCAGAAAGCAAAAGCCGACTATGACCAGGGCAACTACCGCTGGGTGGCACAGGTGGTAAGCAAAGTCGTGTTTGCCGATCCAAATAACCAGGCCGCACGTAATCTGGAAGCAGATGCGCTTGAGCAACTGGGTTATCAGGCTGAATCCGGCCCGTGGCGTAACTTCTACCTGACCGGCGCGCAAGAGCTGCGTAACGGCGTGGTCAAAGGCCCAACCCCGAATACCGCCAGCCCGGATACCGTTCGTGCTATGACGCCGGAAATGTTCTTCGATTATCTGGCAGTGCATATTAACGGACAAAAAGCGGGTGATGCGAAGTCGGTGTTTAACATCGATCTTGGCAGTGATGGCGGTAAATATAAGCTTGAGCTGGAGAATGGCGTCCTGAACCATACCGCCAATGCCGAAGCGAAAGATGCCGATGCTACGATCACGCTTAATCGCGATACGCTGAACAAAATCATCCTCAAGGAAGTGACGCTGAAACAGGCACAAGACAGCGGTGACGTGAAGATAACCGGTGACGGCGCCAAGCTTGATGCCATGCTCGGCTATATGGATAAATTCGAATTCTGGTTCAACATCGTTACGCCGTAAGCACAACGAAAATGGGCGGATTTTCCGCCCGTTTTTTCTTACATATTGTAGCCGGGTTTTTTAATCAACTTTGCCATCTGCGGCGCTATTTCCGCATCCCACACGCCCTGCCACGCCTCTGGCTCAACTTCATTGAGCGCCACGCTGACTGAACTGTCTTTGCTTTGCAAATGACGAATAATAACCTCGGTAATATCCGCCGCCAGGGCGGTTTTCTGTTCGTCGGTAAGAGCGCGAGGAAAACATTTAATATCAACGTGCGGCATAGCAGATTCCTTATTGTTTTGGGATGCAGGTAACTTATGCGGACTCTCGTTCTACCAGATGAAAGCCGACATCAATAATATCGTCTTCACGCGGAATTTGTTCGATACGATCGGCAAGCAGTGAAGCGGCACGTTGTCCAATGGCCCGTCGGTCGACGCTGACGGTGGTGATCGCAGGTCGGTTACTGGCGGCAAAATCGAGATCGCCAAAACCGATAATCGCTAACTCCTGCGGCACGCGTAGACCACGGCTTTCGGCTTCCATGATCGCCCCCTGGGCTAGCGTATCAGAGCTACAGACAATGACATCAAACTCGCGATCCGCCAATAGCTGCGTTAATCCAGAGCGTCCCAATGCCAGAGAGGCCGGAAGCGGAACATCCACCTGTGCGTCAGCCGCAACACCATGACGTCTCAGCGCATCGCACAGTCCTTGTTTACGCTGGCCTGCCCGGCGATCGGCAGTCCATAACAACCCCGGACGTCGATAGCCTTTATTCAGCAGATAGTCTGCCACCGCTTGCCCGACCTTTTCATGCGAAAAACCGACCAGCATATCGATGGGTGTTGGGGTTAAATCCCAGATTTCCACGACCGGGATGGCCGCATTAAGAATCACTTTTTTCAGCTCAGCGGTATGATGAATACCGGTGAGTACTACACCATCCGGGCGACGAGAAAGCAGCGTCGCCACCAGATCTGCCTCAGTTTGCGGTGTATAACCCGACACGCAAAGCAAAATGTGGTATCCGCGTTCTGCCAGTTCATCACTTAATGACTGGATGGTATCGACAAACATATTGTTGTTAATTTGCGGAATAACCACGGCGATAAGCTTGCTGCGACGCGACGCCAGTCCCCCAGCCAGTGCGTTGGGAATATAGCCGGTGGCGCGCACCGCCTGCATCACTTTTTCAACCGTTTTCGGGCGCACCAGCTGCGGGGTATTCAACGCCCTGCTCACCGTCATGGGTGACAATCCCGCGGTACGGGCAACATCTTCCAGCGTGGGAGCGCGCGGTGGTTTGGGATTTTTCACTGTCGATGCCCTTGTCAAAAATCGCTGATTTATCCTGGCATTATTCATCATGATTTTGGCTATTGCCAGCGTTGCTCAGTGATAACGCAGGGAAAACAGCAGCTTAGTTAATTATCGCCACTCAAAATGATAGCGCAATCACAATGATTTGTGCATTTCTCCATAAAGTACTGGAATGTGACGTCGTTTATAATTTACCACCCTTCTCTCTCTGAATTTGTGAGCAATTGTTCAAATCGCAGTCAATTCGCTGGCACAGTGATTGCGCTAACATTAAAAATGATAGCGCAATCATTTGTTATCACCAGGAGAGAACAATATGTCTTTAAGTGCCAATTCCGATGCCGTGACCTATGCCAAATCGGCTAACGCTAAAACCGCAGCAGAAACCGGTGACCGTATTGAATGGGTAAAACTGTCTCTGGCTTTCCTTCCTCTGGCAACACCCGTGAGCGATGCCAAAGTGCTCACCGGTCGCCAGAAACCGCTAACTGAAGTCGCCATAATCATCGCCGAGATCCGCAGCCGCGACGGGTTTGAAGGCGTGGGATTTAGTTACTCCAAGCGGGCTGGCGGCCAGGGAATCTATGCGCATGCCAAAGAAATTGCCGATAACCTGTTAGGCGAAGATCCAAACGATATTGACAAGATCTACACCAAGCTGCTGTGGGCTGGCGCTTCCGTGGGGCGCAGCGGCATGGCGGTACAAGCCATCTCCCCTATCGATATCGCATTATGGGATATGAAAGCCAAGCGTGCAGGATTGCCGCTGGCAAAACTGCTTGGCGCGCATCGGGACTCCGTGCAGTGCTACAACACCTCCGGCGGATTCCTGCATACGCCGCTGGATCAGGTGCTAAAAAACGTGGTTATTTCCCGTGAAAACGGCATTGGTGGTATCAAACTCAAGGTTGGTCAGCCAAACTGCGCCGAGGATATTCGCCGCTTAACCGCGGTGCGTGAAGCGCTGGGGGATGACTTCCCGCTAATGGTCGATGCCAATCAGCAGTGGGATCGGGAAACCGCCATCCGTATGGGACGTAAAATGGAGCAGTTTAATCTAATCTGGATTGAAGAGCCGCTGGACGCCTACGATGTTGAGGGCCACGCCCAACTGGCCGCCGCGCTTGATACCCCGATTGCCACCGGTGAAATGCTGACCAGCTTCCGCGAGCATGAACAGCTGATCCTCGGCAATGCCAGCGATTTTGTGCAGCCCGATGCACCGCGTGTGGGAGGGATTTCACCGTTCCTGAAAATTATGGACCTGGCGGCTAAACATGGTCGCAAGTTGGCTCCACACTTCGCTATGGAAGTTCACCTGCATCTGTCCGCCGCTTATCCGCTTGAGCCATGGCTGGAGCATTTTGAATGGCTGAACCCGTTATTTAACGAACAACTTGAGCTGCGCGATGGCCGGATGTGGGTTTCCGATCGTCACGGTCTGGGCTTCAGCATCAGCGAGCAGGCGCGCCGCTGGACGCAATTAACCTGCGAGTTTGGCAAACGTCCTTAATTAATTTGGCGGGTAAGCAATACCCGCCCTCCTCCCCTACAAAAACGCTCTCAACCTTATGAAAGGAGTGGGTGATGAACACAATAATAAAGCGTACAAAAGTGCGTTACGGCATTCTGATATTTCTGTTTCTTGCGACCGTATTTAATTACGCCGATCGCGCGACGTTATCCGTCGTGGCGCCGATTATGAGCAAAGAATTAGGTTTTGATCCTGAAGCAATGGGGCTGGCCTTTTCTGCCTTCGGTATTTCTTATGTCATTATGCAACTACCCGGCGGCTGGCTGCTGGATCGCTATGGCTCGCGTCTGGTATACGGCTGCGCACTGATTGGCTGGTCGCTGGTCACTATGTTTCAGGGCACCATTTATCTGTACGCCAGCCCGCTTGTCGTATTGATTATCTTACGATTACTGATGGGTGCGATTGAAGCTCCGGCCTTTCCGGCCAATAGCCGATTAAGCGTGCAGTGGTTTCCTAATAACGAACGGGGCTTTGTTACCTCTGTCTATCAGGCCGCGCAATATATCTCGTTAGGGATTATTACGCCGCTAATGACGATTATTTTGCATAATCTCAGTTGGCACTTTGTGTTTTATTACATTGGGGCAATAGGCGTTATTCTTGGCATCTTCTGGTTGGTCAAAGTCAGAGACCCTATGCATCATCCAAAGGTGAACCAGCAGGAAATTGACTATATTCGGGAAGGCGGTGGTGAACCGTCGCTGGGTAATAAAAAAGAACCACAGAAGATTACCTTTGCGCAAATTAAAAGCGTCTGCGTCAACCGCATGATGATTGGCGTATATATCGGACAGTTCTGCGTGACATCCATTACCTGGTTCTTCCTGACCTGGTTCCCTACTTATCTGTATCAGGCGAAAGGCATGTCGATCCTCAAAGTGGGGTTTGTCGCCAGTATCCCTGCCATTGCCGGTTTTATCGGTGGGTTACTGGGCGGCGTTTTCTCCGACTGGCTATTAAAGCGCGGCTACAGCCTGACGATTGCCCGTAAGCTGCCGGTTATCTGCGGGATGTTACTTTCCTGCGTCATCGTTATCGCCAACTACACCTCGTCAGAATTTGTGGTGATCGCGGCGATGAGCCTGGCGTTTTTCGCTAAGGGCTTTGGCAATCTGGGATGGTGCGTACTTAGCGATACCTCGCCAAAAGAAGTGCTCGGTATTGCAGGTGGCGTTTTCAATATGTGCGGCAATATGGCCAGTATCATCACGCCACTGGTGATCGGCATCATTCTGGCGAATACCCAGTCTTTTGATTACGCCATTCTGTACGTCGGTTCGATGGGGCTGATTGGCCTGATTTCTTATCTGTTTATCGTGGGTCCATTGGATCGTATTACGCTGACCCCTTCTGTCGCGTAATTTAAAACTTATGGCGATAGTTCGCCCGCTGTTCCGGGATTTGCACTCCTGCGGAACAGCGTTTTTTTATTCAAATAATCTTATTGCTTTTCAGTACGGTACGCAGCCTCGGATGCTGACAAACCGCATCGGCGATGGCGCTAATATTCGGCGTGTTGTCCTGAAACCAGTCATGTCCTGGTCCCCAGGAGCGCATAACGGCAATGTAAATGTCCAGCAGTGTTAGCTGATCCCCAAATGCGTACGGCTCGGCGCTTAGCTGGTTGTTCAGCCACATATAGAGGGATTTACGGTACTCAATGCAGTTCTTTTTCAACTGCGCCGGGGCGTCCGGTACCCATCGGTCAGGATAATCGGCATAGGTAAACGTGGGATAGACATTTGCCACCAACCATATCAGCAAACGCTGAAACTGCTGGCGTTCGGCGTGTCCAACGGGTGGTGAAAGTTCGGGGCGACGATCGAGGATCATCAGCGCGATCGCCGCCGTTTCCGTCATCACGCTGCCATTTTCCAGTACCAGCGTGGGCACCTGGCATAGTGGATTCATTGTTTTAAGCAACTCCCGCGAAGGACCATCGCTGTCAAAACCGTCCACATCAATAAAGCTGTAAGGGATCTCCGCCAGTGTGAGCATCACTTCACTGATGGCCGATCCCCAGCCCGGTACCCCATAGACCTTAATCATGCTGCAACCCCCAACGTTAAAACCCTAAGTGTAGAGCAGCATTCGGCAACCTATGCAGACATGATTATTACTTTCATAATAACAATGGTCGAATACCGGGGGAGAATAAGCAATGCGTTCCAGTATGTTTGAATACATGAACATTTTTGTACAGGTTGTTGAGCAAGGTGGATTTGCCAGAGCCGCAGATGTGTTACACCTGCACCGCCCTGCGGTGACCAAAGCTATCCAACATCTTGAAGACGATCTGGGGGCAAAGTTGCTTAACCGCACGACTCGTAAAGTGAGTCTGACAGAAGAAGGTGATGCCTTTTACCAACGCACAAAAATCCTGCTCAGTGACGTTGATGACATCATGGCTTCTTTTTCACCTGCCCGCCCGCCGCGCGGAAAACTCAGGGTTAATGCACCTCTGTCGCTGGCGCACTCCGTGTTAGTTCCTGCGCTGAAAGATTTCCAGTCGCGATATCCTGACATCGAGATGGTACTCACCTCCACCGACCGTAGAATCGATATGCTTGCCGAAGGCATCGACTGCATGATCCGTATTGGCGAGCTACAAGATTCGACCTTGATCTCCAGGCGGCTTGGTGAGGTCAAAATGGTGACCTGTGCTTCACCGGATTATCTGCAAAAACAGGGGGTGCCGCAGGTACCAGAGGATTTATCCCGACACCAGGCGCTTAACTTTTTTAGCGAGCGTCATCGCGAAGCGCTGGAATGGACCTTCGTCAATAGAGGTAAAACCGAATCGTTCACCCCCGCAGGGCGGATAAGCGTTGATAACTCCGATATTCTGTTGACCGGCTGCTTATCTGGACTCGGCATTATACGTGGCGTTCATGCTGTCCTTGCGCCCTATCTTCAGTCAGGCCAGCTTGTTGAGGTGCTGGCCGATTATACCGGAGAATCAAAACCAGTTTCGGTGCTTTACCCGGACAGACGTCATCTCGCCCCTCGGGTTCGGGTATTCATTGACTGGTTATGCGAACTTTTTAGCCAACAAAAACCGCGACTTCAGGGATTATTACAAAATAAGTAATAGTGAAGTTCCGCAACAGCGGTTTTTCACTCTCATCTGAGTCGTTAAATTGTGCAGACCCAATACAGAACAATTTACTGAGGTCTGCTATGTCTAAGGTCGTAGTTTTTAATCAAATTGGTGGCGCTGAAGTCCTGAAGATTCAGGAGATGCAGGTTCCCGCGCCTGATGCAAATGAGGTTCAGATCCGCGTGCGGGCTATTGGTATCAACCGTGCGGAAGTTATGTACCGCACCGGACAGTATATTTACCAACCTAATTTCCCGGCGCGACTGGGTTATGAAGCAGCCGGAGTCATTGAATCAGTGGGAGACAACGTACGTGAGTTTGCACCTGGCGATTACGTTAGCGTCATCCCGGCATTCAGCTTTCATCAATATGGAATGTATGGTGAAGTCGTTAATGCCCCCGCTCACGCGGTCGTAAAGCATCCACAAAACCTGAGCTTTACCGAGGCTGCTGCCAGCTGGATGATGTATGTGACCGCTTTCGGTGCGCTGGTTGAATATGCGGATATTAAGCCCGGTGATAACGTGCTGATCAATGCTGCTTCCAGCAGCGTCGGACTGGCGGCAATTCAGATTGCTAACATGCGGGGAGCAAAACCGATTGCGATGACACGGACCAGTGAGAAACGTGATCAGCTGCTGCAACTGGGCGCGGCAGAGGTTATTGCAAGCCAGGAGCAGGATCTGGTGACCGAGATTCAGCGGATTACTGAGGGTAAAGGAACCCGCGTGGTGTTCGATCCGGTCGGTGGCCCAGCGGTGGCAAGAATTGCCCAAGTGATGCCAGCCGGTGGGCTCTTTTTCCAGTATGGTTCGCTTGATTCACGTGACCTTTCTATCCCGGTCATTGAGATACTCGGTCGCCATCTGACCTTCCGCGGCTATGAGATTTTCGAAATCACCACGGACGCAGAAAAACTTGCGCGGGCGAAACGGTTTATCTTTGAAGGATTGCAGTCTGGCCAGCTCAAGCCGCTGATTGATAAAACCTTTGCCTTTGATGATATCGTCGAAGCACATCAATACATGGAAGCCAACGGCCAGGTAGGCAAAATCGTCGTCACTCTGTAACCTCTGTGCGGCACAGCCTTGTGCCGCAATGTGTCTCAAAGCACTTTCGACAAAAACTGCTGAGTGCGCGTGTGGCGTGGATGATTCAGCACTTGCTCGCTGCTGCCCTGCTCGATGATTTTGCCATCGACCATAAACACCACCTGATCCGCCACTTCCCGGGCGAAGCCAATCTCATGCGTTACCACAACCAGCGTGGTTCCCGACTTCGCCAGCGCTTTAATGACATCCAGTACTTCACCGACCAGTTCAGGATCCAGTGCAGATGTAGGCTCATCAAACAGCATGACACGCGGATTTAACGCCAGCGCACGGGCAATAGCGATACGCTGCTGCTGACCTCCGGATAAGTGACGCGACCAGGCATCGGCTTTATTCCGTAACCCTACCGCATCAAGCAGAGTTAATGCCCGCTCGGTGGCGGTTTTACGCGTTGCCAGTCCGTGCGCAATGGGCGCTTCAATCAGATTCTCCAGAACCGTTAAGTGGGGGAACAGATTAAAGTTCTGGAACACATAGCCGACGTTAACACGCTGGCGCAAAATTTCCGCCTCTTTCAGCTCATATAGCTTGTCTCCCTGCCGACGATAGCCAATGTAATCGCCATCGATTTGAATAAACCCCTCATCAACGCGTTCCAGATGGTTGATGGTCCGCAAGAGTGTGGATTTCCCTGAACCGGACGGGCCAAGAATAACCGTTACCGTACCGGGAGGGATCTCCAGCGACACATTATCCAGCGCTTTGTGGCGACCAAAGTATTTGCTAACGCCGGTAATAGAAATATGGCCTTCAGGCGAGCGGGACATGGACGGCCTCCTGCTGTGGACGTTGACGACTGCGTTTTTCTGCACGACTCACCCGGGCTGTGTTGATCGCTGAACGTCGTTCGCTGCGTGCCAACGCACGTTCAACCAGGTGCTGAATTAACGACAGGACGCTGGTGATCACCAGATACCACACCGCACCCACCATCAGCAGCGGGATCACTTCCTGCGTGCGGTTATATATCATCTGGATGGTGTAGAACAGCTCCGGCATTGCCAGCACATATACCATCGCCGTCCCTTTCGCCAGGCTGATGATTTCATTGAATCCAGCAGGCAAAATGGTGCGCAGCGCCTGCGGCAGAATAATCCGCAGCGTACGTCGCCCTGCTGGTAAGCCCAGTGCTGCCGCTGCCTCGTACTGACCGTGATCGACCCCTAAAAATCCACCCCGAATAATTTCAGCGGTATAGGCGCTTTGCACCAGCGTCAGGCCAACCAACGCAGTGGAAAACTGACCGAGTACATTGATGGTCTCAAAACTTCCCCACTGAATGGGAGTGAACGGAATACCAATCGTCAACGTGTCGTACAGATAGGAGAAGTTGTACAAAACGATCAGCACCACAATCAGCGGTAACGAACGAAACAGCCAGATGTATCCCCATGCCAGACCGTTCAACAGCCAGGAAGATGAAAGCCGCGCCAACGCCAGCAGACCGCCGATGACAATACTCAACAGCGTCCCGATCAGCGTCAGTAACAGCGTTTGCCCGAGGCCGGACAAGATAACCGGATCAAAGAACCAGCGGGCAAACACGCTCCATTCCCAGCGCGGATTAAACGCCACGGACTGGAGAATTACCGCAAGGGCAAATAAGGCAATGACCGCGCCTACGGTACGCATGGGATAACGTGCCGGTACGACTCTAATGCTATCTGTCGTTTTCATTTTCTCTCCTCAGGCGATTCTGGCCTGACCGGCAATAGTCAGCAGTTTGGTAAAGCGCAGCCGTCCATCAAACGGCGGCAGGCTGTACTCTTCGGGATCGCGCGTCGTATCAAATTGCGGATCGTAGCCCTGGCTTAAATAAAGTCTGACGGCCTCCGGCTGGCGAAATCCCGTGGTCAGATAAATCCGGCTGTAGCCTGCGAGCAGCGCTCTACGTTCCAGTTCCTGCACCACGCGCGCCGCCAGCCCCTGCTGACGCAGGCTGCTTTTTGTCCAGATGCGCTTAATCTCGGCGGTATCTTTATCGTAAGGTTTGTAAGCCCCGGTGGCGATAATTTCGCCGCGGCGCTCCAGTACCACAAAAAGTCCCTGCGGCGCCAGATACCATTCGGTCAGTTCCACTTCAGCGTCGCGAGAAAAGTAATCGCCATAGCGGGCGGCATATTCACCGAACAGACCGTTCAAAATGGGCTGCAGCTCGCTGGCTTCCGGTGAGAGCACGCGAAATTGATCGCTCACGATGACCTCCTTAGTCGCCTAAACCGGCCGGGTTGATTTCAGATTGTGGAATTCGTTCCCCCCCTTCTCCCCAGCGATTCAGCACCTTGTCATAGTCGCCGTTGCCTATCACGCCGTTGAGGGCGGTTTGTACCGGCAGAACCAGACCGCTGTCTTTTTTCAGCGTCACAGCGATATGTGCCGCTTTTGGCCAACCGCCATCAACGCTACCCACTAATTGCGTTTTACCGTTGAGTGCAGCTTTCCACGCGCCGATTACATTAGGACCGAAGTACGCATCGGCGCGGCCCGACTGTAGGGCCAGGGTTTGCGCGGCATCATCTTTGGTATACACCGGCGTAAACGGCTGTAACCCTTTCTTCACGTTCTCATCGTTCCAGGCCAACAGAATGGCTTCCTGGTTAGTCCCCGAACCGACAATAATGCGTAGTCCTGCGATATCTTCCGCCTGCTCGATTTTCTTCAGCTTGCTACCGGTTTTGACATAAAAGCCAAGAGAGTCCTTCCGATACGTCGCGAAATCGAATTTTTCTTTGCGTGCTTTGGTGACGGTAATATTGCTGATCGCGGCATCGTATTTGCCGGAAGTGACGCCCAGCGGCCAGTCTTCCCATGACGTAGGTACAACGTTGAGTTCCAGTCCCAGACTGTCAGCCACCAGACGCGCGATGTCCGCCTCGCTGCCGATCAACGTCTTATTGTCATCGGCAAAAACGGTCAGCGGTGGCTGGCTGAGCCCGGCGATCGCCACGGTGAATTTGCCCGGTACGGCCAGGTGCAGGTTTGCGGGCAACTGCGCGATCGCCTGCGGGTTTTTTGCTGTATTGATTGGCGCTTTATTGGCTTCCAGGCTTACGCCGGTGCCGTTAATCGTCACCTCATTTGCCCAAACGGTCGCGCTGAAAGCCAGTGACAGCGCGAGAAATACTGATTTTTTCTGCATAGCGTTTTTCTCTTATTGTGTGAATTGATTTGCAGGTGTCGCTAATCCCAGGCTTGCGCGCAGGGTCGTACCGGGATATTCATGGCGGAACAGGCCGCGCGCCTGAAGCACGGGGACAACCTGTTCGACAAAACGCGGGAAGGTATCCGGCGTTCCGCCCTGGATGATAAAACCGTCTGCGGCTTTTTCGTCGAACCACTGCTGCAAGCCGTCGGCAACCTGTTGTGGCGTGCCGCTGAAACGCGGACGTGGACTGGCCGCTTCCAGAGCAACCTGACGAAGTGTTAAACCTCGCTCGCGTGCGTTGCGTTTGATCTCATCAGTCGTACTGCGAAAGCTGTTTTGTCCGAGAGAGCCCAGATCCGGGAATGGTGCGTCCAGCGGATATTGGGCAAAATCATGATGTTCAAAGTAGCGGCCAAGATAGTTCAGCGCGTCAGTAACGGAGACCAGCGCAGCGGTAGTCTGATACTGCTGCTCAACGTCCTCTGCGCTGTCGCCAACAATAACGCTGACGCCCTGGAATATATGCAGTTGATCGGGATGTCGTCCGGCGACTTCCAGCTGGCTTTTTACATCCTGATAGAACGCTTTAGCCTCTGCCAGCGACTCCTGATGGGTAAAAATGGCATCAGCGTGCTGCGCCGCTAATTTCTTGCCATCTGCTGAAGCTCCCGCCTGAAATATAATCGGACGGCCTTGTGGTGTACGCCCAATATTTAATGGCCCAGCGACCTGGAAATAATCTCCATGATGGTTAAGCGTATGCAGCTTTTGCGGATTAAAAAATTCTCCACTTGTTTTATTACGGGTGAAAGCATCTTCTTCCCAGGAATCCCACAGTCCTTTCACTACCTGTAAATATTCATCAGCAATACGATAACGCTGGGCATGCTCTGGATGCTGAGCGCGAGAGTAGTTTTTTGCCGATCCTTCCAGAGGCGACGTAACCACGTTCCATCCGGCGCGCCCCTGGCTGAGATGGTCCAGGCTAGCGAACTGCCGTGCGGTCGTAAACGGCTCGCTGTATGATGTGGACACCGTGCCAACCAGCCCCAGATTCTGGGTGATACTGGCCAAAGCGGATAATACTGTCAGCGGCTCAAAACGATTTAAAAAGTGCGGGATTGATTTTTCATTAATATACAGACCATCGGCGACAAAAATAAAATCCAGCTTCCCTTTTTCCGCAATAAGCGCCGTCTCTTTGACAAAATCAAAATTAATACTGGCATCAGCCTGAGCCGCCGGATGGCGCCATGCGGACATATTTCCCGATGCGCCATGCAGAATAGTGCCGAGCCGTAGTTGCCGATTTTCAGCCATAATAACCCCTACCCAACAGGTAAACTTAAAGGTGTGCGAATGCCGTTTTTGCTAACTGCGCAAAGTAGTGCGCGGCAGGTTCAATTAAACGCTCGTCCGGATTAAATCCCGGGTGATGTAATCCGTATTCACTGGCGCTGCCAATACTGACAAATGCGCCAGGTGTATTTTGCAGGTAGACGGCAAAATCCTCCCCGCCCATATGCAGGTCGGCATGGTGGGTGGTATAGCCTGACTGTTTCGCCACCGCGGTGGCAATATCGGCCCAACGATCATCATTTACCAATGCGGTTGGTCCCGCATGCCAGATTACGTCGATTTGTGCGCCAAAGGCGTGGGCAAATCCGGCGGCAATGTCATTAACCCGGGCCTTAACCTGCTGCTGCACCTGGGTTCGGTGCGTTCTGAGTGTCCCTTCCAGCTCAACGGACTCCGGCAGTACGTTCCATGTGTTTCCCCCCTGAATACGGGTCACGCTGAGCACCACCGAATCCAGCGTGTTTATGTCGCGGCTGGCAACGCTTTGCAGCACCGTTACCAACTGGCTGGCGAGCAGGATGGCATCCTTACCTTCATGCGGACGCGCCGCATGTGCGCCCTTGCCATTAATGCGTAGCACGAAGCGATCGACATTGGCATAAAATGCGCCGCCGCGTGTGGCAAATTCGCCCACCGGCAAACCGGGCTCATTGTGCATACCGAAAATAGCCGCTACGTTTTGCAGCGCACCGGCGCGGATCAACGTTTTTGCGCCGCCGAAACTCTCTTCAGCTGGCTGAAACAAAATACGTACTCGCCCCGGTAAGGTTATTTCCTGCTGTTTTAGCAGCAGTGCTGCACCAAGCATGACGCTGGTATGGACGTCATGCCCGCAGGCATGCATCACGCCCGGCGTGAGTGAACGAAACGGAACATCGGCGCTTTCTTCTATCGGTAGCGCGTCGATATCCGCCCGCAGCGCGATGACATCTTCTCCCTGACCAATTTCCACGACCAGACCGGTTTTCAGCTCGAACGGCAGAATGTCGACGTCCGCAGCGTGCAACCAGGCGTGAATGCGCGCCGTGGTTGCTTCCTCCTGCAGGGAAAGCTCCGGATGCTGATGTAGTTCACGACGCCAGTCGATAAGCGTTGAGCCGAGAGTCATCAGAGCACCTCCACGGCGTTATGGGCTTGCGCTAACAAACGCAGCGATGTCAGACGCGCATGCCCTTGCGCCACTGGCGTGTCGATAATGAACTCGTCAATGCCAAATTGCGTATGCAGAGCATTCAGCTTTGCCATCACCTCCTGAGCGGTGCCGTGTAGCAACGCCTGCTCACGACGCGCGATTTTGCGTGGTGGGCTGCCAGACTGAGCGGCAAACGCCAGCGCCTGTTCTTCGCTGGCTACCGTGACACGTTGACCATCTTCCAGCTCCACGCCCCAGATTTGTACGTTTTCCGCCAGTTGCGCAGCGGTGTCGTAACTGTCAGCCACAATTACCTGCACGGCGACTATCGTCGGGCGTGCACTGTGGGTCTGCCAGAAGGACAAAACGTCATGCAATAACGCTTTGTCACCATTGAGGTGCGCTGCGAAGATGAAATCCCAGTCGGATTGCGCTGCTAACTGCGCGCTTTGCACACTGGCTCCCAGTACAAACTTTTCCGGTGAAATCGGTGGAATTGGCGTCGGGAATACCGTTTCCCCGCTTTCCGTTCCGCTCAGCGCCAGCCAATCGTTAAGCAAAGAAAGCTGGTCGGCAAAACTGCCTTTTTCTTCCTGATGCAGCCCATGCTGTAACGCCTGGGTCGACAGCGGTAAGCCGCCAGGGGCTTTCCCTACGCCGAGATCGACACGTCCAGGAGCCAGCGATGCCAGAAGATTGAAGTTTTCCGCCACTTTGTACGGGCTGTAATGTTGCAGCATTACGCCGCCGGAACCTACGCGGATATGCTGGGTTTGCCCGAGGATCCAGGCGATCACCAGCTCCGGCGATGGGCTGGCCAGCTGTGCCGTATTATGGTGTTCCGCGATCCAGAAACGATGGTACCCCCACTCTTCTGCCAGTTGCGCCAGGCGCAACGTACGGGAAAGCGCGGTCGCGGCAGTTTCACCTTCCCCGATGGGGCTTTTATCCAGAATACTCAGGCGATATGACATGTTACGAGCCTATGTTTGTTAACATGTCTTTATTATTAATTTATCAAATAGCCAAACTGAAACATTTAATTCACATTTGCTCAGCTAAAAAGTAGATAACAACCCCTGTCGCTGCCAGGGTTAAAATTTGGATCGCCCAGTACAGGTCGTAACGCTCAACTGAAAAATACCCGCAATTAATAGCCTACAAAATATAATAGGGTCGTTGGCATCACGGTAATAACATCAAAATCATTTCATGCCAGTTTTCTTTTTACGAAAAGGTTTTTTAACGCGATTTACGTTAAGTCAGTTTAAACGACTTGTCACGTTATACGCTTGTATTAATTGTTTCACTTTTATGACGCAGGATGAATGATTTACATAGAAATTTTTATTTTAACTACTTCCACAGAATTGATGATTAGTAGAGAATGCAACGTTTCTTATTAAAACGGTTTAAAACAGATTTTAATATCCCCCGATTTTATTGCGGGGATTTTTGTATGGATTATACATAGCACCATGGGACCTCTATGAAAAGTAACATACCCGTTACACAAATTGAGCACGCACTTAACGATAAAGCGACGCTGCTTTCTACGACGGATAAAGAAAGTCATATTACCTACGCCAACTCCGCGTTTATTGATGCCAGCGGATTTAACGAACACCAGTTAATGGGCGAACCACATAATATTATTCGCCATCCCGATATGCCTCCCGCGGCGTTCGCCGATATGTGGTACACGCTACAGCAGGGAGACAGCTGGACGGGGATGGTGAAAAACCGTCGACAGAATGGCGACCATTACTGGGTTCGCGCCAACGTTACGCCAGTCTGGCACAATGAAAAACTCACCGGCTACATCTCGGTGCGTACCGTTCCTTCGCGCGATGAAATAACTCAAAGCGAAAACTTATATCAAAAAATTAATAATCAGCAGCTTAAAGGGTTTCGTCTTTTTAAAGGCATTATCATTCGTCGCGGAATATTGTCATGGGCATCAATGTTTAAATGGCTGAGTATTAGCCAGCGCGTCAATTATTCTTTAGGGGTAATCGCCCTGCTCGCTGTGCTATTTCTCTTCGTTCCTGTTAATCCATTTATTCAGGCGGGAGGGTTATTGTTCTTATTTCTGATGCTTGCTATTTACCTTAAGTATCAAATTTGTCAGCCAGTTAATACGCTACTGACGCAAATGAAGAAAGTGGTATCCGGGAGAAAACCTGATAACTGTCATTTAAATCGGGTGGATGAGATCGGAATGCTGATGCGTCTGGTTAATCAGTCCGGGCTTAATCTGAATTCCCTGGTCGATGATGTCAGTACGCAAATATCCGGTATTCGCGCCATCAGTCAGCGGGTATCAAAAGAAGGTACGGCGCTGCACAAGCGTTCAGAAGAAACCTCCGCCGACCTGCAACAAACCGCTGCCGCCATTGAAGAAATTGGTAGCGCGGTACAGCAAACTGCTGAGACTGCGGCTCATACTATGACCATGGCCGATAAAACCAGCGCCAATGCGGCAGAAGGCGGCGATATTATGAAACAAACTATCGCCATGATGCAGGCGATATCGCGTGACAACGGGCAAATAGTCGACATCATTGGCGTTATCGACAGCATTGCTTTCCAGACTAATATTCTGGCGCTCAATGCCGCGGTTGAGGCCGCGCGAGCCGGGGAGTCCGGGCGTGGTTTTGCCGTTGTGGCGGCAGAGGTCCGTAATCTGGCGCAGCACTCGGCGTCTGCAGCAAAAGAGATCAAACAGCTGATTGAGAAGAACGTCGCCAACGTCAATAGCGGCGTCAAAATGGTGGAGCAAACGGAAACGCATCTCACTGGGATGATTGGCGATGTCCTGCAGATGTCGATGATGATCAAAGATATTAGTCTGGCGACGCGTGAGCAAACCCAGGCGCTGGATCTGATTAACGATTCGATTTCACGCGTTGGCACCATGACACACAATAACGCCGAGATGGTGGAGCGTGTCACCGATGCTACCGCCGATCTGACTCAACGTTCATCGCGCTTACAGCAGGCCGTTCAGGTCTTTGGCGTATCAGCATAACCTTACGGCGCTTATCGGGTGAATGTCTCGATAAGCGCACACCTCTCCACGTATTTACGCCCTTCTCTTTTATTGGCTGAATCGAGGCCACACCGCGCCAGTGCTGGCTGTACAAAAATGCTGAATTCTTGTTATCGGGGCTTTGCGGAACCGAACAATTGAATGTAGGATGCTCGGCCGGCAGTTTTCCCCCGTAACACAATGAAGGGTAAGGCTGTTTTCGCCGCAGCAGGTGCGGCAAAAAGGATTTTGTATTTTTGTCAGGTCAACAGGAAAAGTAATGAACACAAACAACACGCAAGCCGCGGAACAACATGCGGCGAAACGACGCTGGTTGAATGCCCACGAAGAGGGGTATCACAAAGCGATGGGTAATCGACAGGTACAAATGATCGCCATTGGCGGCGCAATCGGTACCGGGTTGTTTTTAGGGGCTGGCGCACGCTTGCAAATGGCGGGTCCTGCTTTGGCGCTGGTTTATCTGGTGTGCGGTATTTTTTCGTTCTTTATACTGCGTGCGCTTGGTGAACTGGTTTTACATCGCCCTTCCAGCGGCAGCTTTGTCTCCTATGCTCGCGAATTTTTAGGTGAGAAAGCCGCCTATGTGGCTGGCTGGATGTACTTCATCAACTGGGCGATGACCGGCATTGTCGATATCACCGCGGTGGCGTTGTATATGCATTACTGGGGCGCATTTGGTGATGTACCGCAGTGGGTGTTCGCCCTCGGCGCGCTGGCCATTGTCGGCACCATGAACATGATCGGCGTGAAGTGGTTCGCGGAGATGGAGTTTTGGTTTGCGCTGGTCAAAGTGCTGGCGATTGTGATTTTCCTGGTGGTGGGTACCGTCTTTTTAGGCACTGGAAAGCCGCTGGATGGTAACGCCACCGGTTTTCACCTAATCACCGACAACGGTGGATTCTTCCCACATGGTCTGCTTCCAGCGCTGGTACTGGTTCAGGGGGTAGTTTTTGCGTTTGCCTCCATTGAACTGGTGGGCACCGCTGCTGGAGAATGCAAAGATCCGCAAACCATGGTGCCAAAAGCGATCAATAGCGTTATCTGGCGTATTGGTCTGTTCTATGTGGGTTCTGTCGTTCTGCTGGTTCTGTTACTGCCGTGGAATGCCTATCAGGCGGGGCAAAGCCCGTTTGTTACCTTCTTCTCCAAACTGGGCGTGCCGTATATCGGCAGTATCATGAATATTGTGGTGCTCACCGCGGCGCTTTCCAGCCTTAACTCTGGGCTGTACTGCACCGGGCGTATTTTACGTTCCATGTCGATGGGCGGATCGGCGCCTAAATTCATGGCTAAAATGAGCCGTCAACAAGTACCCTGGGCTGGGATCCTCGCCACGTTGGTCGTCTATGTCGTCGGGGTATTTCTGAACTATCTGGTACCGTCGCAGGTGTTTGAGATCGTGTTGAACTTCGCGTCGTTGGGCATTATTGCGTCGTGGGGCTTTATCATGGTCTGTCAGATGCGTCTGCGCCGGGCCATAAAAGAAGGTAAAACGGCAGACGTCAGCTTTAAACTGCCGGGCGCTCCGTTTACCTCGTGGCTAACCCTACTGTTCCTGCTGAGCGTGCTAGTGCTGATGGCGTTTGACTATCCAAACGGCACCTACACCATCGCGTCATTACCATTGATTGCCATCCTGCTGGTTGCAGGCTGGTACGGCGTACGTAAACGCGTCGCGGAAATCCACCGCACCGCGCCGTAATGGCTGAAGGCCTGACTGGTTAACCCTTCAGGCCTTCATTTTTAGTTCGCTTCAATCAACTGCGCTACATCGTTGCTGTTAATTTCCCGCGCATTTCCATCCTGATCGGTATAGCTGGTCATTCCCGTATCTTTATCCAGTTTTGGCTTACCCTGGGTGGTGATGGTTTGTCCGCTTTTGGTCGTCATGACGTAATCGGTGGTACATCCTGCAAGGGTAAACAGCATTACGCCTGCACAAAGACAGATAAATGGCTTTTTCATGGTATTCCCGTGTTATTCAGTTAGCCGTTGAGGGCGTAGTGTAAGTCCCTGAAGTGGCTCGGGCTACTGGCGGGGTGTAACGAGGCGTATCGTGGGGTTTAGAGAAATGACAGGAGGGGTTTCCCCCTCCGGATGTTTTATAGCGCAATACGAATAACATCGTCCGGCTGGGTGGCTTCCTGCTCGCGGGTAGATTTCTGTTTCACGCTGACGTACAGGGTTTTACCATCGGCGGAGAGCGCCAGGCTATTCGGGAACGTTGGGGTCTCGAATGTTTTGACGACTTTATAGCTTTTCGCGTCGATCACACTCACTTTACCGGCCTGGCGATGAGTCACGTAGGCTTCATTACGCGTTGGGTTGAACAACACGGCCAGGGATTCCGGCGCGGCTACTTTTGCCAGTACATTGCCATTACGGGTATCGATTACCAGCACTTCCGCCGCTTTAGAGTCGGTGACAAATGCGCGGTTGCCCGCTGTGTCCAGGCTCAGGTTGATAAAGAAATGCTCTTTCCCGTCATCCAGCAGTTTTTTGCGGCTGAGAATTTTGTTAGTGGCGGTGTCAATGGTAATGAATTCACCGTCGGCATTGGCGGTGTACAGGCGTTTAGCCTTGCTGTCGACAGCCAGAGCGGTGCTCATTTTGCCGGTATTCTGGATGGTGTCCTTCAGCTTGATCGTCTCACCGTCCACCACCCAAATCACGCTCTCTTTACCAATACCGCTAATGTATACCGTGTTGGTGGCATCATCGGCGACCAGCTCACGCGGCTGCAGCGGGCGAACGTCTTCAGAACGCTTACGCGCATCCAGCACCAGACGTCCTTTCACCGCACCGGTTTTGGCATCCATCGCCGTAACCGCGCTGTTTACCGTGTTGCCGAACCACAGCGTTTGCGTGGCGTTGTTGATGGTGGCACCAAATGGTTTGAGATCGTTATGAATCACCTGGGTCACTTCGAGGGTGACCGGGTCAAGACGATAAACCACCCCGCCGGTATCCAGTTTGCGGCTCTGTGAGGTCGCCAGCCACAGCGCGTTCTCTTGCTGGCTGTACGCCATTTCATAGGCGCCTTTGCCGACGGCTTTGCGCAGCAGTTCTTCTGCAGCCTGCGTAGTAAAAGATGATGCAACGAGCAGTGAACCTAACAGTAAAGAACCACGCAGACGCGGCGAAAACAGATGACGTAAAGACATGACGACTCCCTTTGATAAATTCGTTTGTTACTGCTTCACATAGCTTCAATGAGCAAAATCATGGTTTTGCCTTTTTAAGAATGAGAATAGTAATCATTATTTATCTCAATGTGGAGTGTTTATTCGCTTTCGGGTAGTAACCTTCTTATTTTCTCCATGAATACCAGATAACGACATTGGCATTTTACCAGGCCTACATTTTGTACGAAGCAGGCCTGGTTACAGGCATTCACCGTCTTCCACCTTTACGCATCAATCCTCAGCAAGACGAATCACTACCTTGCCGAAGTTTTTGCCGGTCAGCAGACCGATAAAGGTTTGTGGCGCATTTTCCAGACCGTCGGTCACCTGCTCGCGGTAGTGGATTTTGCCCTCTTTAACCCAGCGCCCCATCTCCCGCTGAAACTCATGAATACGGTGTCCATAATCCTGACCAATGATAAAACCCTGCATGCGGATACGCTTTTTCAGCAGCGTTGCCATTAACAGCGGTAATCTGTCAGGTCCGGCCGGAAGCGACGTTGCGTTATAACCGCTGACCAGGCCACAAAGCGGAATCCGCGCTGAGGTATTGAGCAATGGCAGAACGGCATCAAATACTTTTCCACCGACGTTTTCGTAATAAATATCAATACCCTGCGGGCAGGCTTTTGCCAGTTGTTGCGCAAAATCTTGTGCGTGGTGATCGAGACAGACATCAAAACCCAAGACCTCGGTGGCATGTCGGCATTTCTCTGCCCCACCCGCCACACCTATCACCCGACAACCCTTAAGCTTACCGATCTGCCCGACCGTTGCGCCAACCGGCCCGGTTGCGGCAGCTACCACCAGCGTTTCCCCGGCTTTTGGCTGACCGATATCCAGCAGGCCCATATAAGCGGTAAACCCCGGCATACCCATAACTCCCAGCGCCCAGGAGGGATGCTCGGGATGATCGCCAAGCTTCACCAGCCCGTTACCGTCGGAGATGTCATAGTCCTGCCAACCGCTGTAGCTCAATACCCATTCGCCTGGCTGGTAGTCCGGATGGTGGGATGACACCACGCGACTTACGGTACCCCCCACCATAACACCACCAATCTCTACTGGTGGTGAGTAAGATGGCTCATCGCTCATGCGGCCACGCATGTAGGGATCAAGGGAAAGATAAACGGTGCGCAACAACATCTGGCCTTCGCCCGGTGTTGCGACTTCATCTTCTTCAAGACGGAAGTTCTCTGGGACTGGCGCGCCATGTGGACGGGAAGCCAGTACCCAACGACGGTTACGATTAGTCTGTTGACCCATGATGTGCTCCTCTGCTTTTGGCATGAATCCATCAATAGTAGCAGCCCGTTCCTGCTATTTAGCTGACGATGTGATTTAACCGCACAACCAGGTAAACGCAGGGTTGCGCGGCTTCATTGATAAACCGACAGTCATTCGGCGGGCCAAGTTCCAGGCAATCACCTGCCTGCATTTCATGGCGTACGTCCCCTTCGACAAAGACTAATTCTCCCTGCTGTAACCAGATAAGTTGTCTGGCCTGCACATAGGAAGAGGCTGGCATCGGGATATCACTTCCGGCGGGTAATTCGATCTGCACCAGATCGATAGGCAGATCGCTGCGCGGTGAAACATGGCGGCGCAGATAGTGACTTTGTGGATCGTGCCAAACAGGCTGATCGACGAAGCGCAGCAGCTTGCCCTCTTGCATTTCAGCCCGCGCAATCAGGGTAGACATGCTAATGCCAAACGCGCCGGAAAGCCTGCCCAGCAGCGTAGCCGTTGGACTACTCTCGCCGCGTTCTATTTTATGGATCATGGCCCGCGACACACCCGCGCGCTCGGCAAGTTCCGTGAGTGACCAACCGCGAGATTCCCGCTCGATGCGAATTCTTGCACTGATCCGTTGATTTATGCTGTCTTCAATAGTATTCATATTGTAATACTATAGTGAACAAGCCCTGAGGTTCAACATGTCAATTCGATTTGCCAGCAAAGAAGACTGCGCCGCCATTGCAGAAATCTACAACCATGCGGTACTGCATACGGCGGCTATCTGGAACGATCAAACGGTCGATGCCGAAAACCGTATTTCCTGGTATGAAGCCCGCCAATTGATGGGGTATCCGGTGCTGGTGAGTGAAGAGAATGGCGTTGTTACAGGATACGCCTCCTTTGGCGACTGGCGTAACTTTGATGGCTTCCGTCATACCGTTGAACATTCGGTGTATGTTCATCCTGAACATCAGGGAAAAGGGCTAGGACGGGCACTGCTCAGCAGACTGATAGACGAAGCCCGCGCATGCGGCAAGCATGTAATGGTGGCAGGTATTGAGTCTCAAAATCAGGCATCACTGCATCTGCACAGCTTGCTGGGCTTTAAAACCACCGCGCAAATGCCGCAGGTTGGCACTAAATTTGGGCGGTGGCTGGATCTGACCTTCATGCAGTTACAGTTAGACGATCGCCGCGAACCGGATGCCCTTAGATGAACCAGACGCTGACCCTCTCCTTTCTGATTGCCGCGGGTATTGGTCTGGTGGTGCAAAATACCTTGATGGTACGCATCACCCAGACATCCTCGACGATCCTCATCGCCATGTTGCTTAACTCGCTGGTTGGGATCGTGCTGTTTGTCAGCATATTGTGGTTTAAGCAAGGTTTGGCAGGGTTTGGTGAACTGGTATCCAGCGTGCGCTGGTGGACGCTCATCCCCGGCTTGTTGGGATCGTTCTTTGTTTTCGCCAGTATTAGTGGGTACCAAAATGTGGGGGCCGCTACCACTATCGCGGTGCTGGTGGCTAGCCAGTTAATCGGCGGGCTGGTGCTGGATATTCTACGTAGTCACGGCGTGCCGCTGCGGGCGCTGGTAGGTCCGATCTGTGGCGCGGTGCTGTTGGTCATCGGGGCGTGGCTGGTGGCGAGACGTTCATTTTAATTGCCTGACGGCGCTTCGCTTATCAGACCTACAGAACGTGTCTGTAGGTCGGATAAGTGAAATATCAGAGGATTGTGCCGCCTTTGGTCAACTGTTCGCGACGGGCTTCCATATCTTCTTTATGCTGACGGCCATGATGTGCGATAGCCGTACGCAAACGCTGTTGCTGGGTATAGCGATCTTCCCGGCTCAACGCGACATCATCGCTGAGCTCAATCAGCAATTCATTCATATGCGTAATGACGCTCTCTTTAATGGCGGCATCAACACGTGCGCTGACCTCATCCAGATGCGACATAACCTCTCCTTAACTCATTAATTTAATTTTGCTTTTGAAAAATCACTGCCCATCAGGCTGACGCTGTATCCGCTGACGTTGCTGCGCGTAGCGTAGAACGTTTTACCGTTTGCCAGAGCTATCCACGGAGCCTGCTGGTAGAAAATCTCTTGCGATTGCTGGTAAAGCGCGGCGCGCTCTTCCGGTTTACTCACCAGCTTCGCCTTTTGAACCAACGAATTATACTCTTTATCGCACCAGCGCGCGGCGTTAGATCCGGTTTTTATGCTGTCGCAGCCCAGCAGCACATCGGCGAAGTTATCCGGATCGCCGTTGTCTGACATCCAGCCAAACAATGCGGTGTCATGCTCACCTTTACGCATTCCGGAGAGATATTCCCCCCACTCGTACGACACAATTTTCGCCTTCACGCCCACCTTTGCCCAGTCGCTCTGGATCATCTCAGCAATCCGTCGGGAGTTCGGGTTGTAAGGGCGCTGAACCGGCATTGACCACAGCGTCGCTTCAAAGCCGTTTTCCAGCCCCGCCTGCTTCAGCAGATCTTTTGCCTTTTGCGGGTCGTAAGCGTAATCCTGCAGATCTTTATTGAAGCCCATCATATTCGGCGGAATCGGCGATTTTGCCACCGTACCGGAACCTAAAAAGACGGCGTTAATAATGGCCTTTTTATCGGTCGCGTAGTTTAGCGCCTGACGCACCAGTACGTTATCAAACGGTTTTTTCTCGGTATTAAACGCCAGATATCCGACGTTCAGCGCTTCAACCGCATGCAGCGTCAAATCTTTATTCTTTTTAATTTCGTCAAACTGTACGGGGGCTGGTGCCGGGATTATCTGGCACTCATTGGTTTGCAGTTTTGCCAGCCGCGTCTGGACGTTTGGAGTGATTGAGAAGATCAGGTGCTTCGTTGGAACGGCGCCATCCCAGTAGTTCGGGTTGGCAAGATAGCGGATTTGCGAGTCCTGCTTGTACTGTTGCAACACGTAAGGCCCGGTGCCAATCGGCCAGTTATCGACGTTTTCCGGGGTGCCTTTTTTCAGCATCGCGTCGGCATATTCCGCAGAAAGGATAGAGGCAAAATCCATACCCCAGTCGGCAAGAAACGCAGCATTAGGTTCATTGAGGACAAACTGAACATGATAATCATCGACCTTCTTCACTTCTTTAATCAGTTTATCCAGACCAACATCGTTAAAGTATTCGTAGCTTCCCTGAGAAACCTTGTGATACGGATGATCGGCATCTTTCTGCCGTAATACCGAGAAAATCACGTCATCTGCGTTGAAGTCGCGGGTCGGTTTAAAGAATTTATTACTGTTGAATTTCACGCCCTGACGCAGGGTAAACGTATAAGTCTTACCGTCCGGGGAAATCGTCCAGTCCGTTGCCAGAGACGGTATCGGGGTATTCTTTACTGGATCAAAGTTGATGAGTCGGTTGTAGAGCACCTGTGAACTGGCCACAAATGAAGGACCTGAACTGGCGATTTGCGGGTTAAATGACTCCGGAGATGCTTCAGAGCAATAGATGATGGTGTCAGTATTGGCCGCGAACGCAGCGCCTGACGGTAAGACGGCGCTGAGAGCCAGCGCGAGTAACGTTTTCCTTGCAATCATGGTTATAAGCCTTCTTATTTTATTATTAACAGGGATATCAGAGCATAGCTGACAAAAACTGACCAATAACAAATCACTATCAGGTTATTCTAATCCGGTGTATTTCGCTGAATAATTCATCACTCCAAGCGAATTAATTTCCCTTAAGTCTTTTTCAAAACGTCAAGATTTTTCCCGGCACTCTATGCCATGAAAATTAGCCCCTTTTTGCCTCTCTTTCGCCGTTTGCTCGTTTTTATAAAACGTAAAGTAGATACGTGAAGAAGTCTAAGGGGTAACAACGTGGCAAAAACTCTCTTGCGCAGCGGCAATTTGGATGACTATCAGGCCGTGGGCGGCGGTGGTCAGGCCGTGTTTGATTCAGCATTGCAAATTCGTGAAACGCTTCGTCTGCGTAAACAGCAGGCGATGGTGGATTGTCTGGCGATCCCACAAATTAACGACAACGGCGATCGGGTTGACTGGTATTCCCCGATAGAAGGGAAAGCCGTGGCGTGGAAAGCCGCTGATGAAGAAGCACGTTTTCGTGCGCTGCGCTATCTGGGGAGCACGCTGGAAAATGCGGCGACCCTGAGCCGTAAAAGCCTGCAATCGGGGAAAACTTCCCTACAGCTGTTTGGCTCACTGCTCGAAAAAGCCATCCAATTTCCCGGTGAAAATCACGTGTTTCTGGTTGATGGCAAACCCGTTATTACGTTCTGGGGCTTCGTCAATCTGAATGAAAATCCCCGCGACGATGTGCTCGACTGCCTGCGCATTGCCGATGTGCCTCCTGTGGTTACCGTAGCAGAGCCAGAACAGGAAGAAGAAATCGCACCGGAAATTACCTTTGCCGAGGCCGATGTCCCCTTACTGACGCCGGTCGTTGATCTGCCAAAACCGGTTGAACCTGAACCTCACCCCCCGGTTATTGTTAACGAACCTGAAGTCACTGCCCCGCCGGTACATGAAAAGCCCATACGCCGCATACCGCTGTGGAGCCTCCCCGTTGCCGCAGTGATTATTGCAGCCATCGTTGGGCCGCGGCTGTGGAAGCAACAGACCACCCAGCCCGTACCCGCAGTAGCCGCTATTGAAGTCGCTAAGGTTGATATGGCACCGCTGCCAGCACTGACATCTGTACTGCCCCTGCATCGTGCTGAAGTGACTCCAGCTCCGAAGAAAGAGAAACCTGTCGAAGGACCGGTGGTGATCGCCGCGATTCCAAAAGATGCGCTGGTGATGGATGCCAACCAGATGAAGGCAGGAACGACGCGTTTTCTCAACGGTAACTGGCGCGTCATGGTCGATGTTAAAGATCCGGTGAGCGGCAAAGCGCCGTCTCTGCGCTATCAGATCCAGGCCAATAAAGGCACTGCGCGCGTGGTTCATGGTGACAACATTGTTTGTCGTGCCGAGATTTTCTCTGGTTTGCACCAGTCGGGTGAATTAATGATTAAGAGTCGCGGCAATGCCCGTTGTACCGACGGTTCACGTTATCCGATGCCTGAAATTACCTGCAAAGCGGGAATCAATGACGTCGCCGCCTGTACCGCGCGTTATGACGATCACGCGGAAATCCCTCTGACGATCAAAAAGATAGGTGCCTGATTTTATGTTGGTGAATCTGTGTGATTACAAACAGAGCGTGACGCTCATCGCCAATAGCGGTGTGCAATTTCTGGATTTCGGCCTCACGCCGCAGGAATCTGCGCACCATGGACGCTTTGTGCGCAAAACGGCAAACGGTCCGCTACTGAGACTAGACTTCGATCTGACGTCAGGACGCTATACCCTACCGGGCAGCACCGGCGCGCAACCCGAAGTGGTGAAGCCGGAAAGTACTCAGACGCTGCACTATTCGCTGGACGTGCTCGACGGCGTCTGGCTGCCGCTGCCGTTTTTGCGCTTTAACCCGCCGCGTACGTTTGTTGAAGGTCCGGATAACTGGGCACGCGTGCAGGTGCGAAAGCTACCGCAGCCGGACAGCGCAGGCAACACCCACCGTGTTACCGTAGCGCTGGACAGCCAGCTTACTGAAAATGCCCCTGCGGCGTTAACCCCCAACGAAAATGATCTGCTTAACGGTACACGGTTTGGGCTGGCCTGGCATGACAACGAAATTGCTGATTTCCTTGACCAGACCTGGATTGACGGCTGGTTGCGCGAATCTTTTATGCACCATGTCACCCAACATGAGAACCGCTCAGAACAAGAGATCCAGCAGGCTCTGCGTAACTTTGAATACCAGGCGCACTGGCTGAATGTGCTGACCCTGTTAGGTGAGCAGCTTTCCGTCCCGGAAGTGAAACTGGTTACGCACACCCTTAGCACACCCGCCATTCCCGTCGATCTTATTTTGGATATCGGTAATACCCATACCTGTGGTGTCCTGATTGAAGATCACGGGGATGCCAATGACGGGCTGCGTCAGACCGCTGAATTGCAGGTCCGTTCGTTAAGCGAGCCGCAGTTCCTCAACGATCCGCTATTCACCAGTCGGCTGGAGTTTTCCGAAGCGCGCTTTGGTAAGCAGCACTTTTCCGTTGAGAGCGGACGTGATGACGCCTTTATCTGGCCGTCGATTGTGCGTGTGGGTGATGAAGCCCGTAAGCTGGCGATGCAGCGTATGGGCACCGAGGGCAACAGTGGGATCTCAAGCCCGCGCCGCTATCTGTGGGATGAAACGCCGGTGTTACATGACTGGCGCTTTAGCCAGATGAATGGCAAAACCCAGCGCGAACCGCTGGCTACCGCCTTCCCGCTGATGAACCTGATGAACGATGACGGGCAGCCGCTGTTCAGCCTGCCGCAGGACGATCGTCTGCCAGTGTTCTCACCACAATACAGCCGCAGCACGCTGATGACGCATATGCTGTGCGAAATACTGGCCCAGGCGCTGGGGCAAATTAACAGCGTAGCAACGCGTTTGCGCCTCGGATTCCCGGCGTCTCCTCGTCAGTTGCGGACGCTGATCCTGACCCTACCGTCGGCGATGCCCAAACAGGAGCGCGAGATTTTCCGCCTGCGCATGTTTGAAGCTATTGCCCTGGTCTGGAAAGCGATGGGCTGGCACCCGCAGGATGAAGACTTCACCACCCGTAAGCAGCAGGAAAAAAGTGTGGTTCCCGTACCTGAAATTCAGATGGAATGGGATGAAGCCAGTTGCGGGCAACTGGTGTGGCTGTATAACGAGGCTATCTCTCACTACGATGGCCACACCGAATCGTTCTTTAACGCCCTTGCCCGCCCGGACCGTTTGCCAGAGCCTGGTGAGACGAAAGGCCGTGCACTGCGCGTGGCATCGATCGACATTGGCGGCGGGACAACGGACATGGCCGTCGTTCATTACCAACTTGATGACGGCGTTGGCGCGAACGTCAAAATTACCCCGCATCTGCTGTTCCGTGAAGGTTTTAAAGTTGCGGGCGATGACATGCTGCTGGACGTGATTCAGCGCTGCGTGTTGCCTGCACTGCAAACCCGCTTACAACAGGCTGGCGTGACCGACGCCGCCGCATTGCTGGCCACGCTATTTGGCGATTCTGGTCGCATCGATACTCAAGCAATTCTGCGTCAACAAACGGCATTGCAGCTCTTTATGCCGCTTGGTCATGCGGTCCTCTCTGCCTGGGAACAAAGCGATATTAACGATCCGGTCGCCGGACTACATGCCACCTTTGGGGAACTCCTGAGTCAACAACCCACGCGCAACGTGATGAACTACATCCAACAGGCTATCGATCATGCGTTGCCAGCAGGGTCGCCAGCGTTTGATGTTCTGAGCGTGCCGTTACAGGTACAGTTCAGGCAGTTACAAGAAGCACTATTGACGGGGCAATTTACCCTGACTTCCCCACTGCACGCGGTTTGTGAGGCCATTTCACATTATCGCTGCGATATCTTATTAGTGACCGGCAGGCCCGCCTGTTTACCGGGTGTACAGGCGTTGATCCGCCATCTGCAACCTGTTCCGGTTAACCGTATGATCTGGATGGATAACTACCGCGTGCATGAGTGGTATCCGTTCAGCCAACAGGGGCGGATTGGTAACCCTAAATCCACCGCTGCTGTAGGCGCTATGCTGTGCAGCCTGGCGCTGGATTTGCGTTTGCCACGTTTTAACTTTAAAGCTGCCGATATCGGCGCTTACTCGACCGTACGCTTTCTCGGTGTACTGGATAATACGGTCAATACCCTGCGCGATGAGAACATCTGGTATCACGATATTGATCTGGATAAACCTGGGGCGAAGCTGGATGCCCGGTTGCATTTCCCGTTACGTGGCAACGTGACGTTAGGATTTCGGCAACTGGCAAACAGCCGCTGGCCTGCCACGCCGCTGTATACGCTCAGCATAAACTCTGCCGAACTGGCAAAAACTATCGCCGGAGATGGCGTGTTGAATGTTCGGCTGCAGCTACGCGGCGGCAGCAAAGAAAGTGGCCCGGAATTCTTCATCCTGAGTGATGCCTGGTTACAGGATGGCACCCCCGTTGCCGCCAATGCCTTAACGTTAAAACTGAATACGCTGGCAGACCGTCGCCATAGCGGAAGCCATTACTGGATTGATAGCGGGAGCGTGTACCTGAAATGAGTAAGATGTTAAATACCGCGCAGGCCGCCATCGAGTGGGTGGTAGATACCCGTCAACGTGCGGCGCGTCTTGATGATGAAGCGGATGCCCTGCTGGCACAGCTTACGCTAGCCGCAGTGAGTGAATCTGCGTTGAAGGAGACCTTTTCATCGCAAGGATGTATAGGGTTATACGGACACTCACAATCGGCAAAAGCACATCTGCTGGCGGCATTGTGCTGCAATGCCACTGGCAAAGTGAATATTGTTACCCCGGATCGCAGCTTTGATTATTTCTCGCATATTAATCCGGGCCATGCACCAACCAATATGGCGATCCGCTTTACGCGCGATGAAAATCCGCATGATAGCGAATGGCCGTTGCGTCTGCGATTACTCAGTGAAGCCGAACTGGTACAGCTATTTATCGCCCAGTTCAGCGCGCTCCCGGGCAACCGACAGGTCGAGAAATCGATTATTGAGGCGCGCCTGGAAAAATGGCAAACGCTGCGTCAGCGTCACCCGGTGCCGGGCATTACCACACATGATGTTGCGGCAATTGGTCGTTTCTGGCGCTCCTGCGTACCGGCAAACCAGCAGCAAATTGACGATGCACTATGGTATCAGTTTGCCACGTTGCTGCCCGCACTGGACCTGACTACCCGGGCAAACGCCTGGGCGTTACTGTGGGGAGAACAACCAGAGCTGACGCAGCAGTGGCTGGCGCTGGCGCACACGTTGCAACAAACCGGACACGCGCAAGAATTAGCGGCCCCGCTGAGCCTGCTGGTTGATCATTTTGGTTTACCTGCCGAAAGTTTCCTGACCCAGGTGGCATTGACCAGCAATAATGAGACGCAAAGCGATGTGGTGGTTCATCCGATTGAAAATCATCAGTTGCTCAATGCGGTCAGTCTTTCTTTGTCGTCACTGGCGCTGCTCACGCGCGAGCTGGTCCTGACGGTTGAAGACTCGGTGCTGGAGAATGTCGATCTGCTCGATATTCCCCTCGCCCCGGATGCTCATCCTAACCCACTGTGGCAGGCAAAATTAGGCTGGATGCTGGAACATTATCGCCAGCACCTGCAACCGGATGTGCTCTTAATCTGCAACGCGGTCTCTGCCCGCGCCCAGACGCCCGCCATCACCCGCAAGCTGTTGGGCTGGGTCAACGATACCCAACCTGTTCATGATGCCGCATTACCGGGCGTGGTTTGGGCCATTACCCCGCAGGATGCGCGTTTTAGTACCCAGCAAAACCTTGATGAATCCGTGCAGCAATTGATGGGCAAGCCCGGGCTGCATTGGGGTACGTTGCAGGCGCTGGATAAACATAGCTTACAACGTCTTGTCGAATGGCTGACTCAGGCAACCTCACCACAGCAGCGCCAGGCCAGGTTGACTTCTCTACGCGAGCAGCATCAACAGCGCATCCGCGAAACGCTGATAAGCTGGATTAATCCCGCTCAAGCTGAATCGGATAGCCACGAGTCGGTGATCCGCCAGTTACAGGCGCAAGCGGCAAAACATGGCGAACTGCTGGATGGTTTGCTCCCGCCGATGCGCATTTTTGAGTCGCTGCTGCGTATTCAGCAACCACGCGAGGAGCAGGTAAGCGGTTTATTTAATGAAGAGATTGACCTGTTTGCCGAAGTGCGTGACACACTACACTCGCCGGAAAGTCAGGAGACCGGATATCAGGCACACAAAATGTGGATTAACCACGTGCGCCAGTGGTGTCGCGATGAAAATAATGCCCGCCGTTTACGACTCGATTCCCGTACGTTAAGGCAGGTTGCCGACATTCTCGTCACCACCAGCTATCGCCTGGAGATGCCACAACGCTTACAGCGCATTATGCAGCGCGAAAATGTCTGTGCCGCGCAGTTACACGCCGATATTGGTGATTTTATTACCTGGCTTGGATTTGCCGACGTTGCTGAGGAACAGCGCCCTGCCAGCAGGATCCAAAAAGGATCGGCTATTTTTAGCGCGCCGAAGCAATCGCCGATGTTACGCCTGACGAAGCTGGATGAACAACCCTCGCATGGTGCAAGCCGTTACGTTTACGACTGGCTGGTTGCCTTGTACACCCGTGCGAATGAGAATGCGGGATATCAGCACCCACAGGATGTCTCTGAAACCGACAAAAAACGATTAGATGCCCTGCTTTTCTCCTGAAACGGCGAATACGCCGTCATCAGAAAAGAGAAAACATCAGCGCAACGGGAAAACTCATCGGCCAGGTCGCCCCGACTAATACCGCGCTAAGAAAGCGGATCCGCTTTTTATCGCGGGAAAGAAACCAGGTGATGATTGCCGTGATGACGGCCATCACCGCATAAAAAACCAACATTTTTTGGTATAGGGACATTTAAGGCATCCTGGCCAGAAGGGAAAATCGCGCGCAATATGCTCTTTTTCATGACTCACATCAAGTTTTATTAATTAATTTAAGAAAAACGGCTGTAAAACAACCCATTTTCATTATGTTCAGAATTCGTACTATTGCGGATAGTTATAAGCCGTACTATACCCATAAGGGTTAAAACGAAAGGTGGCAAAAATGAATGTTTCCAGTAAAACTGTGGTGCTGATAAATATATTTGCTGCTGTAGGACTTTTCAGTCTGATATCCGCAAGGTTCGGCTGGTTTGCTTGATGTAACGCTTCTTGATTAATTGCAGCGTCCGCTGGCAGAGAGGATCTTCTCTCTGCCATCAGTAAACGATCTTCCCACTCTGCTATCACTGGGTAAATTATCCTTAATATGTAATACCCCTAATCCTTCTGCGGCATTATATTGCCCGAATAACGGCCTGGTGTTGTGCCGGTATGTTGATGGAAGAAAGCAATAAAAGCACTGTCGCTGACAAACTCCAGATATTGCGCGACCTGGCTGATATGGCATCCATCAGCCAACATTTCCATGGCTTTTAACAACCTAAATTGCTGCCGCCAGTCCTGATAATTCATCCCGGTATCCCTGATAAATATTCGGCTGATCGTCCTCTCGCATGCCCCAACCTGTCGGGACAATTGATTCAGTCGTGGTGGCAATTCCCCCATGCGTAATCCCTTGAGCCACACGTAAAGCCGCGGATCTGAGGGATACTGCAATGTCCAGTTTTCACTGCGGGCGGCACGCATTTCCTCACAAAAAACGGTAATGAGGCTGGACTGCTGTGCGGCAGGCATTTCCCATGGCCAGAAGGCCATACGTTCTATCACTTCATAAAAAAGCGGATTAACTTCGACTATCTGCAGCGGTAACTCAGATAACGGCAATGCGGTAGAAAAGTACAAAGAGCGATAAGCCATCACACCACGCATTATGGCGCGATGTACCGTGCCTGCCGGGATCCAAACCGCACGGCGTGGCGGTAGCAGACACAGGGCCTGCTCCAGTTCAATCGTAATACTTCCCGCTGCCGAAAAAAGTAGCTGATGACGAAGATGACTATGCCGCCCGGAATCATGTACGCCCATATCGGCAGCAATACCGATTACCGGTTTATCAAAACTATCCGCATCAAAAGCATCATCAGGGGCAATTTTCATTATCTGTCTGATATTTGATATTTAAAGTCCTGATAATGGTAATACGACATATTCCTTTCAGCAATAATGCCCGCCTGTTTTCTGTCTCTCTGGATATTGCTATGAACACACTTCGTCGCCCACCGCTGTGGCTTCTTACGCTACTGATTATGTTTCCACAACTGGTGGAAACCATTTACAGCCCGGCATTGCCGGGTATCGCTACCTCTTTTCACGTAAGCAGTGAGCGCGCGGCTCAAACACTCTCCGTTTATTTTGTTGCCTTTGCCGTCGGCGTAGCGATGTGGGGTTGGCTAAGTGACTGCATCGGACGACGTTGGGCGATGCTGGCAGGGCTTATCTGCTATGGAACAGGTTGCGCATTGGCCGTTGTTGCCACCGACTTCAGCGTTTTGCTGCTGGCGCGGATGATCTCCGCCGTCGGTGCGGCTGCGGGGTCGGTCGTAGTACAGACCATGCTAAGGGACAGTTATGAATCAACTGCGCTATCCCGCGTCTTTTCCGTGATGGGGGCCGCGCTGGCATTGAGTCCAGTTTTTGGCCTGCTAAGCGGAGGTTGGTTAGTGAGTCTGTATGGCCATACCGGTGTCTTTGTTGCCCTTGTGCTGTTGGCGTTGCTACTGCTAATACTGACAGCGACTATGCTGCCAGAAACCCGGCCCGAACATACGCTCAGCCCGAGGCTTGTCGCGCTGTTTTCCCGCATGATGCGGGACAGTGAGTTGCGGAAAAACGCCTTGCTGGTTGCCCTGCTGAACACCATGTTGTTTAGCTATTACAGCCTGGCGCCGTTTCTTTTTGGGCAATTAGGATGGAGCTCCAGAGCCTTTGGCTGGACGGGGTTGCTACTTGCGTTTGCTTCTCTGTCAGGTAGCCTGCTGAACCGAGGACTGTTAACGACAGGTCTGACGCCGGAGCGACTTGTACGTTATGCCTGTGTGCTGGCAGCGTTGTCAGGTCTCGTCGCGTGGTGTTTACAGCACTCTGCGTGGATCCTGATTCCGGTGTTCGGCGTGGTGATTGCCTATGGTATCGCCATTCCCAATGTGCTGAGTCAGGCGCTGCGTCACTACCGTGAACAGGCCGGTGCCGCAGGTGCTTTGTTCGGATTAAGCTATTACCTGTTACTTGGGATGATGCTGGGTTTAGCAGGCATGGTGCAGCAACTGGGGCTGGTTCTGAGCATCTGTGCCCTACTCGCCTGGCTTTGCAGCCTGGGCCGCAGATAAACCCGATGGCGATCCTGAAAGCACAAAGCCCCGGCTATATGCTGGGGCTTTGTTGTATCAATTAGCCTGACCTCGCGGATATTTCCAACTTACCGCCGTCCGATGGCGACGAGGCCAGTGGCGCGAATAGTATAGACACACGTATGCCAATATTTAGCTATCCGTGCCCCATTCGCCGATCGCGCTTAAGATATTACTCATGCTTGATCATAACATGGCGAATAACCGTGTAATCCTCCAGCCCATAAACCGACATATCCTTGCCATAGCCGGACTGTTTTTGCCCACCGTGCGGCATCTCGCTAACCAGCGTGAAATGGGTATTGACCCAGGTACAACCATATTGCAGGCGAGCGCTAAAGCGATGCGCTCGCCCAACATCCCGGGTCCAGACGGAGGATGCCAGGCCGTATTTCGAATCGTTGGCCCATGCCAGCACCTGATCTTCATCATCAAATACGGTCACGCTGACCACCGGACCGAAAACTTCCCGCTGCACGATGGCATCGTCCTGCTTCGCCCCAGCAAGCAGCGTCGGGGCAAAATAGTAGCCTGAACCATCCACTTTTTTACCGCCGGTGATGACCTTAATATGGCCCAACGCTTTAGCCTCATCGACCGCTTTAGTCACGCGATCGAGATGTGCCTGCGAGCTCACTGGTCCCAGCTCGGTCGATTCATCATTCGGCGGACCGATTTTCAGGCTGGCAACGGCGGCGCCAAGTTTTTCGACCAGTGCATCATAAATGCCTTTCTGGGCATAAATTCGGCAAGCGGCGGTACAGTCTTGCCCGGCGTTGTAATAACCAAAGGTCCGCACGCCGCTCACCACTGCATCCAGATCGGCATCATCAAAAATGATCACCGGAGCTTTTCCGCCCAGTTCCATATGCGTACGCTTAATTGACGGCGCGGTGTGCTGAATAATGTGTTCACCGGTTGCAATGGAGCCGGTCAGCGAAACCATACGCACTTTTTCATGACCGGTCAGCGGATCGCCCACCGTTTTACCGCGACCAAACAGCACGTTAATCACGCCAGCCGGATAAATGTCTTTGGCGAATTCGGCTAATTTAAGCGCTGTCAGCGGAGTAATTTCTGACGGTTTAATCACCACGCAGTTCCCCGCCGCCAACGCTGGAGCCAGCTTCCACGCAGCCATCATCAGCGGATAGTTCCACGGCGCAATAGAAGCCACCACACCCAGCGGATCACGGCGAATCATCGAGGTATGCCCTTCCAGATATTCACCGGCCGCCTGTCCTTGCAGGGTACGCGCCGCACCGGCAAAGAAGCGGAAAACATCGACAATAGCGGGAATTTCATCGTTGAGAACACAGTGCAGCGGTTTACCGCAGTTAAGTGATTCCAGCTCAGCGAAGGTTTGCGCGTTATCAGCAATAGCATCCGCCAGTTTCAGCAGCAGTTCAGAGCGGACTTTCGGCGTGGTTTGCCCCCAGGTGGCAAACGCGGCGTCTGCCGCACGTACAGCGGCATCAACCTGCATGGCTGACGCCTCAGCAATCTCCAGAATGAGTTCACCAGTGGCAGGGTTATAGACTGGCTGCTTTTCACCTTCACCGTTGACCAGCTCGCCATTAATCAGTAATTGATGTTGCATAGCAATTTCCCATATCGTCGTTTATTTACCGTTTCCGGCGAGAGTGTCGCCTTCACGCGTTAGCCACCAGGCCCCTAAAATTGGCAGTGTTGTCACCAGCATTACCAGCAATGCCACAACGTTGGTGACAGGCACATCCCGTGGACGGCCCAATTGATTGAGCAGCCACAGAGGAAGTGTTCTTTCATGTCCGGCGGTGAACGTTGTCACGATGATTTCATCAAACGACAAGGCAAACGCCAGCATCCCCCCCGCCAGAAGTGCCGATGCCAGGTTTGGCAGCACGACATAACGAAAGGTTTGCCAGCCATTGGCGCCAAGATCCATAGACGCTTCGACCAGACTCCATGAGGTACGGCGAAAACGCGCCACAACGTTGTTAAACACCACCACCACGCAAAATGTCGCATGGCCCACCACGATCGTGAGAAAACCCGGTTCCAGGTTGATGGTTTTAAACGCGGTCAACAGCGCAAGGCCGGTAATAATGCCTGGCAGCGCGATCGGCAATAGTAGCAACAGCGATATTGCACTTTTGCCAAAAAAGTCCCTACGCCACAGCGCGGCCGCGGCCAGCGTCCCCAGAACAAGGGCAATAGCTGTCGACAACGCAGCGATTTTAAGTGACAACGTCACAGACTCCAGAATATCGCTACGCTGCGCAGCAACGCTAAACCACTTCAGCGTTAATCCCTGGGGTGGAAAACTAAAAGCAGCCTCCTCAGTATTAAAAGCATAGGTGGCGATGATGAGGATGGGAAAGTGCAGGAAAATAACCCCGCCCCATGCCGCCAGTTTGAGTAGCCAGGGTGCGCGTTCAGAGTGCATCGAAAGCTCCCAGACGCTTCACGAACGCCAGATACAGTGCGATTAACACAATCGGCACCAGAGTAAATGCCGCCGCCATCGGCATATTGCCGATCGCCCCTTGTTGCGAATACACCATGTTGCCGATGAAATAGCCCGGCGGTCCCACCAGTTGCGGCACAATAAAGTCACCCAACGTCAGAGAGAAGGTAAAGATCGAACCCGCTGCAATACCCGGTATCGCCAATGGAAGCACCACATAGCGGAAGGTTTGACGCGGACGCGCGCCCAAATCAGCAGAAGCCTGTAACAGCGACGGCGGAAGTCTCTCCAGGGCGGCCTGTACCGGCAGAATCATAAACGGCAGCCAGATATAGACGAACACCAGGAAACGCCCTAACCCTGAAGTTGACAGCGTATTGCCGCCTACCGCAGGCAATGTCAGGAACGAAAGCAGCAACGGCTCCAGCCCAAGGTGGGTTAAAAACCACTGCGCCACGCCGTCTTTAGCCAACAGCAGCGTCCACGCATAGGCTTTAACGATGTAACTGGCCCACATTGGCAACATTACGGCAATGTAAAAAAAAGCCTTCATTTTGCCGCTGGTATAGCGAGCCATATACCACGCCATCGGAAACGCCAGAATCGCGCTGGCGATGGTGACTGCTACCGCCATCGTCAGAGTGCGCAAAATGATGTCGTAGTTAGCGGGATTAAACAGCGCCTGCAAATTCGCCAGCGTCAGGTCTGGTGTGACCGACATGGTGAAATCGTCGAAGGTATAAAAACCTTGCCACAACAGCGTCAGTAATGAGCCAAAGTAGACGATGCCAAACCACATCAGCGGTCCGAGGAGCAGCAAAAACAACCCCAGCCCCGGATTACGCCAGAAGTAACCTGAGATCCGGTTCAGGCTTGTCGACTGTGGAGGCGAATGTAAGACGTTCATAGCCATTCACCTCTCCTCAACCAGCGGTACCATCACGTCGCGTGACCAGGATGCTATCACCTGCTGACCTGGCGACAACGTTGACGGTAGCATTTCTCCCGTCAGGTTCGCCTGGCTAACCAGCAATTTTTCCCCTCCGGCGAGTTTTAGCTCAAACCGCGTCGCCGCGCCCTGGTACTGCACCGCCTGGATAACTCCCGTAGCCTGGACTTCTCCCCCGGCATCATTCAAACGAATATGTTCCGGGCGCAGGGAGAACATCCCCTGTAACCCGCAAACGTTCGCCGACATCGTCGCATCGAAGACATTGGACGTCCCGACGAAACTTGCCACAAACGGCGTACGTGGACGCATATACAGTTCACGCGGAGAATCTACCTGTTCAATGCGACCGTTATTAAACACCGCCACACGATCGGACATCGACAGGGCTTCCCCCTGATCGTGGGTAACAAAAATGAACGTGATGCCAAGAGATTGCTGTAATTTTTTCAGTTCCAGCTGCATCTGTTCACGCAATTTAAGATCCAATGCCCCGAGCGGCTCATCCAACAGCAGGACGCGCGGCTCATTGACCAGCGCCCGGGCAATCGCCACGCGCTGACGTTGCCCACCGGAAAGCTGCGACGGTTTACGCTCATGCACAAAACCAAGTGCAACCTTATCCAGCGCTTCACGTGCTTTCGCGTGGCGCTGTTTTTTATCGATGCCTTTGACCATCAGCCCGTAGGCGACGTTGTCGAGAATCGACATGTGCGGGAACAACGCGTAATCCTGAAATACCGTATTGACGTCCCGTTCCCAGGGCGGCAATTCGCTGGCCTGCTTACCAAAAATGGTAATTGCGCCGCCTGACAGCTGCTCAAACCCGGCAATCAGGCGCAGACAAGTGGTCTTGCCGGAGCCGGATGGCCCCAGCATAGAGAAAAACTCACCGTCGTTAATCGCAATACTTACCCCATCAACTGCACGAACATCCCCATACAAACGCGAGACGTTATGAAACTCCACTGCGTACGTCATAAAACCCCCAGCGGAATTAACGACCGCCCATAATGGCGATGTAATCCTGCGTCCAGCGACTGTAAGGAACGAATTTTCCACCTTCGGCAATCGGCGTTTTCCAGAAGGCAATTTTGTCAAAGTAGCTATAGCCGTTGGTTTCACAACCCTTTTCACCCAACAGAGGGCTGGCTTTACAACCTTCAGGTACCACTGGCAGAGAACCAAACCAGGCCGCTACGTCACCCTGTACTTTCGGGGTTAATGACCAGTTCATCCATTTGTAAGCACAAACCGGGTGTTTCGCTTCACTGTGCAGCATAGTGGTATCAGCCCATCCGGTAACCCCTTCTTTTGGGAAAACCGTGGCAATTGGCTGACCTTCGCCTTTCAAGGCGTTAGCCTGATAAGGCCAGGCGCTTGACGCCACCACGCCTTCGTTTTTGAAATCGCTCATTTGCACGGTGGTATCGTGCCAATAGCGATGGATCAGCGCGTGCTGATCGCTCAAGACTTTGATCACCGCCTGATACTGTTTTTCAGTGAGCTGATAGGGATCGGTAATACCCAACTGCGGCTGAGTGGCTTTAACGAATAACGCGGCATCGGCAATATAGATCGGGCCATCGTAGGCCTGAACGCGCCCTTTATTGCTTTTCCCATCCTCAAGTTTTTGCTCAACAAACACCACGCTCCAGCTATCCGGCGGCGTTGGGAAAATTTTGGTGTTATACATCAGCAGGTTTGGTCCCCACTGGTACGGTGTGCCGTAAACTTTTCCGCCAACGTTAAACCATTCGCCTTTTACCACGCGTGGATCGATGGTTTTCCAGTTAGGGATCAGCGCGGTATTAATTGGCTGAACGCGTTTTCCCATAATCAGGCGCAGTGAGGCATCACCAGAAGCGGTAACCAGGTCGTAGCCGCCTTTTGCCATCAGGCTGACCATTTCATCAGATGTGGCTGCCGTTTTTACATTAACCGCGCAGCCGGTATCTTTCTCAAACTGTGAGACCCAGTCATATTGTTTATCGGTTTGCCCACGTTCGATATAACCCGGCCAGGCAATAATATCCAGGCGGCCTTCCGGTTTATCTAATGATGTGGGGGGTTCGGCTGCCTGCGCAGTCATCAGCGTCATACTGAGTGCGCACAGGCTACTGAGGGCAAACTGCTTGCTCATAACGTCTTACTCCTGTCTAAAAAATATTGAGCGGCAGCCTTGCCGTAAATATATGTCCTTTTCTAAAAATAGTCGGGGTGTTGTAAGCGTTCCTGTTGGCGCAAGGAAATTTAATCAGGTTGTGAGCTAACGCTCATTACGCTACAGACTCTGACCTGGGGGTAATCTTCTGGAGTATAGACAAGGAGTTAGACGCAGAGGTGGCAATAGTATTAACTATTGATATTTTGTATGGACGCACCCGATATAAATAATACCGTGGTTCAGCATTCACTATTTCGAAAATAAGAACACGCTATTCATTTATATTGAATAGCGCGTTATGGTTTATTTCATCATTTCACGAATTAATTTACCAAGCTGTTTTACGGCCTGCTCTTCGCGATCTCCCCAGTGCCATGCCGTATTAAAACGAAAAAAACGTGTCCAGCTTCCCGAGGTCGAGAACATTTTCCCCGGCGCAATACTGATGTGGTGTGCCAGCGCATGGGTACTGAGCACACCGGCATCAAGCGGTTCCGGCAGCTCCAGCCACAGAAAATAACCGCTGTCGTTGTGGTGAATTTTGACCTCCGCCGGAAGATGACGCAGCAGCGTTTGCCAGGCCTGTTGTTTACGTTCCGCCAGTTGCCGACGCAAGCGCCGCAGATGTGCGTCATAGCGCCGGGTTGAAAGATAATCAACAAGGGCAAGCTGCATGGGCGAACTGGTAGATAAGGTGCTCATTAGCTGGAGTCGCTGAATACGCCGGGCATGTTTCCCTGCTGCCACCCAGCCAATACGAAATCCTGGTACCAGACACTTCGAGAAGGACGAACAATGCAGAACGCTGTCGGCGCGATCCCAGGCTTTGGCGGGCAACGGTTTTTCGCGGCCAAAGTACAGTTCGCTGTAAACATCATCTTCAATCAGTATTACGTGGTATTTTTCCAGCAAGGCGACCAGACGCGCCTTTTTCTCTGCGCTGAGCGTAAAACCCAGTGGATTTTGGCTGTTTGTCATTAGCCAGCAAGCTTTTACCGGGTACTCCTGCAACGCCTGCTCCAGCGCGGTGAGATCGATCCCCTCTTTTACGTCGGTGGCAATCGAAAGCGCCTTCAGACGTAATCGCTCCAGGGCCTGCAACGCCCCGTAAAAACAGGGGTTTTCGACAATTACCCAATCACCCGGTTCGGTGACTGCTTGCAGGCTCAGGTTGAGGGCTTCCATCGCGCCGGTGGTGATGACGATTTCGTCCGGTGAAATGGTCATCCCCTGTTGAGCATAGCGACGGGCAATGGCATGACGCAGCTCAGCATTCCCCGGCGGCAGGTTTTCAATCACGCTCATGGCGGTGGCAGTTTTACTCACCTGCGCCAACGAGCGATTCAACTGCTGAAGTGGAAACAGCCGCGGGTCGGGGAATGCGGAGGCAAAGGGCATCACTGACGCATCCCGGCTGGCCTGCAACATATCAAAAATGTAGGTATTGATATCCACCGCTTCATCGCGCATGACCTGCACCTGCGGCGCAGCAAATTCACGTTCGGGGCGCGCGGCGACATAATAGCCAGACTGCGGTCGGGCAATAATCCGCCCCTGGCTTTCCAGCAACTGGTATGCGTGTCCGACGGTCATAAAACTCAGTCCGCTGCTGACCACCTGCTCACGCAAGGATGGCAAGCGATCGCCTGGCTGCCATACGCCAGACGCAATTTGATCGCGAATTTGCTCTGCCAGTCGCTGGTACTTTTTCATTTTTCGTCCTGATTACCGGTGTCGGTGACAACCACTGTGTATATCAGTTTACATAATCAGGGTATTTTATTTAACTGTTATAGTTAACAGTTTTACAACATCGGTAATGACAGTTCTTTGCCTACGGCGCGTATTTCAAGAAGAGAACGCTATTCAATAACAGGAATCAAGCTTCCGGATTTCATATCAGCGAGTGCAACTTATAACAGCGCTGCAACTGTTATGGTTAAAAAGAACTGTTCTGTTTCTGCCTTCCATTGCTCCTCAGACTTAGAATTGCGCTAAATCAATTTTGCCTGCGGAGTTAAGCATGTTCGGTCTTGACGCGTTTCACCTGGCAAGGATCCAGTTCGCGTTTACGGTATCCTTTCACATCATCTTTCCGGCTATTACTATCGGGCTCGCCAGTTATCTGGCTGTGCTGGAAGGGCTATGGCTAAAAACGAAATATCCCACCTGGCGATCGCTTTACCATTTCTGGTCGAAAATATTCGCCGTAAATTTTGGTATGGGTGTAGTTTCCGGACTGGTGATGGCTTATCAGTTCGGCACCAACTGGAGTGGTTTTTCCGAGTTCGCCGGGAGTATCACTGGGCCGTTACTGACCTATGAAGTATTAACCGCCTTCTTCCTCGAAGCTGGTTTCCTTGGGGTGATGTTGTTTGGCTGGAATCGGGTTGGTCCAGGACTTCATTTCTTTGCCACCTGCATGGTCGCACTGGGTACCATTATTTCAACCTTCTGGATCCTCGCCTCCAACAGCTGGATGCAGACACCGCAAGGCTATGACATAGTTAACGGCCAGGTCGTTCCCGTCGACTGGTTCGCCGTTATTTTCAATCCCTCATTCCCCTATCGTCTGCTGCATATGTCGGTTGCCGCCTTCCTGAGCAGCGCGTTGTTTGTTGCTGCCTCTGGGGCATGGCATTTGCTGCGCGGGAATAACACACCAGCAATTCGAGCGATGTTTTCGATGGCGCTGTGGATGACATTAATCGTCGCTCCACTGCAGGCCTTGATTGGCGATATGCACGGTTTGAATACGCTGAAGCATCAGCCGGCAAAAATTGCTGCGATTGAAGGACACTGGGAAAATCGCCCCGGTGAACCGACTCCGCTGCTGCTGTTCGGCTGGCCGGATATGGAGCAGGAACGCACCCGCTATGGGCTGGAAATCCCGGCGCTGGGCAGTCTGATCCTGACCCATAGTCTGGACAAACAGGTCCCGGCCCTAAAAGAGTTTCCTAAAGAAGACAGGCCCAACTCCACTATGGTGTTCTGGTCGTTTCGCATAATGGCCGGGCTAGGCATGCTGATGATCCTGTTGGGCGCGTTTGCCCTGTGGCTGCGCTATAAGCAGCGTTTATACACCTCGCGCCCTTTTCTGCGCTTTGCCTTATGGATGGGTCCTTCCGGTCTGATTGCCATCCTTGCCGGTTGGGTGACCACTGAAGTTGGCCGTCAGCCGTGGGTGGTTTACGGTCTGCAACGTACGGCGGATGCGGTTTCTGCACATGGCGATTTACATATGAGCATCAGCCTGCTGTCCTTCTTTGTGGTGTACAGCTCAGTGTTTGGCGTGGGTTACAGCTACATGATCCGCCTGATCCGTAAAGGGCCGCAGGAAGATGACCCGACCATTCCGCCGACAGGCACGCCTGCCCGGCCGCTTTCAGCCGCCGTCCTCGATTCTCAACCGGAGGTACATCGCTAATGGGTATCGATTTATCAGTTATCTGGTTTGTGATTATCGTCTTCGCCACGCTGATGTATATCGTGATGGACGGTTTTGATCTCGGGATTGGCATTTTATTCCCAGCGATTCAGGACGCTGACGACCGCGATGTTATGGTCAACAGCGTCGCCCCGGTATGGGACGGCAATGAAACCTGGCTGGTGTTGGGCGGAGCCGGATTATTCGGCGCTTTCCCCCTGGCCTATGCGGTGATTGTCGATGCGCTGACGATCCCGTTGACCCTGATGCTAATCGGCCTGATTTTTCGCGGCGTCGCGTTCGAGTTTCGCTTCAAAGCCACACCGGCTCACCGACCATTCTGGGATAAAGCCTTTCTCGGCGGTTCAATCCTCGCGACATTCACGCAAGGTGTCGTGGTGGGTGCCGTACTCAACGGATTTTCCGTTACCGGACGCAGCTACAGCGGCGGTCCTTTCGACTGGTTGACCCCGTTCACGTTGTTCTGCGGTGTTGGTCTGGTCGTGGCTTACGCCCTGCTGGGGGCGACATGGCTGGTGATGAAAAGCGAAAATCCGTTGCAGGATAAAATGCGCAGTGTGGCCAAACAACTGCTGCTGGCAATGTTGGTTGTGATTGCCATTATCAGCCTGTGGACACCACTGGCACATAGCGCGATTGCCGAGCGTTGGTTTAGCCTGCCCAACCTGTGGTTCCTGATGCCTGTTCCGCTGCTGGTTGCGCTTATCAGTCTCTGGCTGTGGCGTTCGCTGGGGCAACATAACTGCCATACGCTGCCTTTTGTATTAACGCTGGGGCTGATTTTTCTCGGGTTTAGCGGGCTGGGGATCAGTATCTGGCCACATATCATTCCACCGTCTATTACGCTCTGGCAGGCGGCGGCTCCGGCACAAAGTCAGGGCTTTATGTTGGTTGGCGCACTGCTGATTATCCCGATAATCCTGGTGTACACCTTCTGGAGCTACTACGTTTTCCGCGGCAAAGTTCAACATGGTGAGGGGTATCATTGATGCAACAAACAATCTGGAAACGCCTGATGTGGCTGGTGATCCTCTGGGGCGGCAGCGTGCTGGCCCTGGCCGCCGTTGGTATGTTCTTTCGTCTCCTGATGACGGCCGCCGGATTTAAGTCCTGAATCTCGCCCTGATAACACCCGGTCAGCGCGCTGCACTGCCCGGGTGTTACAAATCCCAACATCGACTAAACAAAAATGTAAAAAACATCGAAATGGCAAAACAGAGATTGTCATTAACCCGATTAAAATATTGAATAGTCACCTGGCGAAATTATCGCCAATTCCGCAGCTAACGTACCAGAGGGTGCATGATGTTTAAGAAAGGGTTAACGGTGTTATTGCTGGCCAGCGCGCTTTTTTCCGGTCAACTTTTCGCTACTAATCAGGGACATGAATATCTTCAGGTGCAGGATGCCGATCATTTACTACGACACACGGCCGACAGCGATGAACTTCGAGTGACGGCGGAAGAATCCGCCGCCGATCTTCGTGAGCACCATCACTGGCAAAAATCACGCAAACCCGATACACATCTGAGCTAACGATTAACCTTTGCGCTTCGGCAGTGTCTTCATCAGTTCTTCTGGACTGACCGAAGCCACGACGCTGCCCGGCAACGGCATCTTCAGAATGTGATGCTTCATCTTGCCGATTACGTGCATTTCGCACGGTCGGCAATCAAATTTCAGCGTCAGGACTTCATCGCCGTTAACCAGTTGCATCGGTGTTGCTTTCCAGCTTTTGATGTTACCTTTCGCCTGTTTCGGACACAGATTAAAGGCGAAACGCAGGCAATGTTTGGTGATCATCACAGGCACTTCGCCCTTTTCTTCATGTGCTTCATAGGCTGCATCAATCAACTGAACGCCATAACGGTGATAAAACTCACGCGCTTTTTGGTTGTAGACGTTAGCCAGAAAACTCAAGTGCGTTTGTGGATAAACCGGCGCTGGCTGAGATACCGGTTTGCGGCTACCGCGCTGATAGCTTTGCAAGCGCGCTGCATCCAACATATCAACGGCTTCACGCCGGAACTGATTTAGTTGACCGTTTGGCACGAACAGCGCGCCCGGCAGATTCACCTGAATATTGCGGGCGTAGTACATCGTCTGACCAAGTTTTGCCAGTCCGTCCTGTAGGTTACTCAACGCTTTTTCCGCATTGTTCGCTTCCTCAAACTGGCCGTCCAACGTATGGGTGATACTCACGCCCTCTTCACTGGTGAGCGTCAGAATCAACTGCTCCTGCCAGCCGCCGAGCTCAATATCGATCGCAACACGGCGTTCGCTGGAAGTTTTTGTTAACGCTTGCTGCCAGTTATGATCGAGGTTGCGATTCAGCGGATGATGCGGACGCACTTTGTGCAGGTCGGCAGGCATTTCATTCGGCCATACCCGATAACGATTGTTCCCCGTTTTTTCCACGGTGTTGGCGCGAAATCCAACAACCTCACGTTTGATTAACACGTTCAGGCCATCCCCGTTTGCCAGCGGTTCAGTCACCTCAACATCGAGATGATCTTTCGCCACCTTCAGGACTTCGCCGACCGGCAAACCGATAAACTTTGGTGAGTCGAATGCGCCGATATCCCCTTTACGGGCATTCACAAAATAATCGGTGCTGCCGCGATGGAAGGTTTTCTCTGTGGATGGGGTAAAGAAATGTTCAGTACGTCCCGCTGATGAACGGGCCAGATCGCCGCGTTCTTCAATGATGGCGTCGAGCATCTGGCGATAATGCGCGGTAATATTCTTCACATAACTCATGTCCTTATAGCGCCCTTCAATTTTGAAGGAACGCACACCTGCGTCAATCAACGCACCCAGGTTGGCGGTCTGATCGTTATCTTTCATCGACAGCAGATGTTTTTCATAGGATACCACGCGCCCCTGATCGTCTTTCAGGGTATACGGCAGACGGCAAGCCTGGGAACAGTCGCCGCGGTTAGCGCTGCGTCCGGTTTGCGCATGTGAAATATAACACTGCCCTGAATAGGCAACGCACAGCGCACCGTGAATGAAAAACTCAATGGTCGCATCGGTAGCCTGATGGATAGCGTTAATCTGCTCAAGGCTCAGTTCACGCGCCAGCACAATCTGGGTGAATCCCACATCGGATAGAAATTTCGCCTTCTCAACGCTGCGAATATCGCACTGGGTGCTGGCGTGCAGTTCAATCGGGGGAATATCCAGTTCAAGAATCCCCATATCCTGCACGATCAGGGCATCAACGCCGGTCTGATACAGATCGGTAATTAACCGTTGTGCGGGCTCCAGCTCATCATCATGCAAGATCGTGTTTAGCGTCACAAAGATTTTTGCCCCGTAACGATGGGCAAAAGGCACTAATTCAGCAATATCTTTCAGGCTATTACTGGCGTTATGACGCGCGCCAAAACCTGGTCCACCAATGTAAACGGCGTCTGCGCCGTGCAAAATGGCTTCGCGCGCAATGGCGGTATCCCGAGCCGGGCTTAACAATTCAAGGTGATGAGGCTGCTGGCGCATACAGTTGTTACCATCCACAAGCGGTAAAAATGGCGGTTATTGTAGTCACAAGCGCGGCGTTTCGAAATAGTTTTCCCGATTAACCGCGTGGGTAATGGATCAGCGAGTGAAAATGAACCGTTTGCTCGCTACTGTTACGGTAGCTATGTGCCGTATCTCCGGCGAAACGGACACCTTCACCGGATTTAAGGGTGCGCCACTGCCCCTCAATACACATATCCAGCAGACCACTAATCACCACCACGTGCTCAATTACGCCGGTTTCATGCGGAGTAGATTCACTGAGCGCGCCGGGTGCCAGCAGTATCGAAAAATGATCGAAGCACAATTGCGGATCCCACGGGAACAACGGCGTGACGACCATCGCCTGCTGCTGGGGATCGAATGTTAGCGTGCCTTCTGACTCTGGTGGTGAAATAAACGTTGAAAACGGGACGTTCAGTCCAGTGGCAATTTTCCACAATGTCGCCACCGTTGGACTGGATTCGTTGCGCTCAATCTGCCCCAGCATCGCTTTTGAGACGCCAGTTTCCTCCGCCAGACGCGAAAGGCTCCATTCACGCTGGTGACGTAGCGTCTTGAGCGTTGTGGCCAGATAGTGGGTTAAGTTGTCCATTTTTCTCCTTCGTCGCTCTCCTTTCTCGGGGCTACAGCTTAGCACTTGTACGCTATAACGCACAGTGTTACAGTAACTGACCGTTATAACGCACGCGGAGTTGCTATGCGCACATTTTCCATCCCCTTGCCTACAGTTTTGTCGGGTTTTGTGGCTGTCCTGGTCGGCTACGCCAGTTCAGCGGCCATTATCTGGCAAGCGGCGCTCGCCGCAGGTGCGACGACCGGACAAATCGCAGGCTGGATGACCGCACTGGGGCTAGCAATGGGGGTCAGTACGCTGGCGCTGACATTGTGGTATCGCGCCCCTGTACTCACCGCATGGTCAACGCCCGGTGCCGCGCTGCTGGTGACGGGCCTGCACGGGGTATCGATTCAGGATGCTATCGGTGTTTTTATCGTAGCTAATGCATTGATTGTGCTGTGCGGTATAACCGGGCTGTTTGCCCGCCTGATGAAAATTATTCCCCACTCGCTGGCATCGGCCATGCTGGCCGGGATCTTGCTGCGTTTTGGTTTGCAGGCGTTCAATAGCCTGAACAGTGAGCTTATCTTGTGCGGCAGCATGCTGCTGGCGTGGTTAGTACTAAAAGTGATTGCCCCACGGTATGCCGTAATCGCCGCAATGTTGGTAGGTATAGCCATCGCCCTGGTTAAAGGTGACATTGTCACCGATAGTGTTAATCTGTCACCGGTATTGCCAGCGTTTATTGCCCCGCACTTTTCATTAGCCCACAGTATCAGTATTGCGCTACCGCTGTTTCTGGTCACTATGGCTTCGCAAAATGCCCCCGGTATTGCGACCATGAAAGCATCGGGATATTCGTTACCCGTTTCACCCTTGATTGTTTTTACGGGTCTGCTGGCACTGCTATTTTCGCCGTTTGGCGTCTATTCCATCTGCATCGCCGCCATAACCGCCGCAATTTGCCAAAGCCCCGAAGCCCATCCAGATGCAAATCGACGCTGGCTCGCCGCAGCGGCAGCGGGTGTCTTTTACATTCTGGCTGGGGTGTTTGGCGGTTCGGTCACAGGACTGATGGCAGCCCTGCCCGTAAGCTGGATCCAGATGCTTGCTGGTCTGGCATTGCTTGGCACGATTAGCGGTAGTTTATATCAAGCCTTACATAATGAAGCAGAACGCGATGCGGCCATCGTGACTTTTCTGGTTACGGCCAGTGGTCTGACGGTATTTGGTGTTGGGTCTGCATTCTGGGGGCTGGTCGTCGGCGGTATCTGCTACTCAGTGTTGACGTTATTTCGCCGCGCGTAGCTGCGTTGGCGTTTTACCCGTCACTTGTTTAAACCGGTTACTGAAATGGCTCGCCGAACTGAACCCACAGGCCATTGCAATATCCGACAGGCTGCGTGATGAACAACAGACCAGTTGCTGCGCCAGCGCCATACGGCGTTGCATGACGTACTGATGAGGCGCCATATTCATCGACTGGCGAAACATTCTGGCAAAATGGAATTCACTTAGCGCTGCTTCACCTGCCAGATCGCTCAACGTTATGGGATACGCCAGATGTGCCTCAATATAGGCCAGCACGTTGCGCAATGTGGCAGGCGCAAGCCCTCCGGTGACAACGGGAAGTCGCCATTGCACATTGCTGTAATGCTGGATCAGATGCGTTAACAGTAGTGAAGATGCCGCGCTAAGCGTGAGGTGATTGGCCGGTTGCTGCCAGTCGTTACCAAGCAAAAACTGACGGTAAACCGCCGTGATCCCCGGGTCACTGCCAAACGTATGCTCGTCCAGCGTGAAACTATAGGGGCTTTTGTCCCAAACTTTTTCACCCACTTCGCGCAAATGGGCGTCTGTACAATAGAGATGAACAAAGGAAAGATCGTCACGAATATCCCAACTGGACTCACTCTCCTTCGGCATCAGGCAAAAACGGTCTGGTCCCCCGCCATTCTTCCAGCCTCCCGCCGTCTTGTGGTAACTCTCGTAACCATCTGCGATGTATAAACTGAGCGTATGATGATCGCAATACTGGGTGATGGTATCGCGTTTGTTCGACCAGGCCGCCAGTTGGATCCCTGAATGTAACGCAACCGATTCATGCAGCACGGCATTATGTTTGCGCAAGTTTTCAAAGGCACCGTAGGGCTGAGACATACCATCACATTCAAAATAAGTTAGCAGGCTTTCAGTCTATATCAGCTACATATCGTTAACAGCTGCCTTTTCACTATTACGCTAAAAAAAGCGCAAGATTTTGCAAGTCCACCGCAAGCCGATGAAAGTCTCCTGCATTCCGTCGTGACACAGTGTAAGTCTGAAAGCATAAAGAGAGAGTCGTATGAACGCACTGTTGTACTGCCTGGTGGTGGTTATTTGGGGAACGACATGGATTGCGATTTATTTGCAGCAAGGTCCGGTTTCTGCACCGGTTTCTATCTTTTGGCGCTTCGCCGTTGCCAGCTCGGTGATGATAGTGATCCTGTTGCTAAGCGGTAAATTACGCAAACTGTCTGGTCGCGATCATCTGTTTTGTCTGTTACAGGGCGGATGCGTTTTTTGCTTTAACTTCTGGTGTTTTTATACGGCTGCGGCGTGGATTAATACCGGCCTGGAGTCGGTGATTTTCTCAATGGCCGTCCTGTTCAATGCAGTCAATAGCTTCATCTTTTTTGGTCAAAAACCACCGCTGCGCTTCTATATTGCAGCGGGTCTGGGACTGACGGGCATCGTGACTCTGTTCTGGCAGGATTTGCTCAACAGCGGGTTTAATCATTCACTGCTGCTGGGCATCGGTTTGAGCGCTCTGGGAACCTTCGGCTTCTCACTGGGTAATATGATCAGTCTGCGTCACCAGAAAAAAGGGTTGGAAGTACTGACCACCAACAGTTGGGCCATGCTGTACGGCACATTGCTGATCGCGGCCATTGCTCTGGTGCGCGGCGACAACTTCACGCCACAGTGGACATTCAGCTATCTTAGCGCGCTGTTATATCTTGCTATTTTCGGCTCAGTGATTGCCTTTGGCGCTTATTTCACGCTGGTAGGTCGCATTGGTCCCAGTAAGGCGGCATACAGCACGCTGCTGTTCCCGCTGGTGGCGCTGACGCTGTCAACATTGTATGAAGGATACATCTGGCAAGTTAACGCGATTGCTGGACTCGTGTTGATTTTACTGGGTAACCTGGTGATGTTTGCCCGACCGGAAGCGCTGATGGGTAAACTATTCTATCGTCGTCGCGTGGCATAAAATAACGCACCATCCTGAGATGGTGCGTTCATCATTTTTATTGTGGTTTTTGGTTCACATCAAACATGGAAGCATCGGTTGCCATGTCATCAACAACTTTCTTCAACGTTTCGAACGCCATCGGCGTACTTTCGTTGTTCAGGTCTTTACCTTCACCCTTACGTACAACTTTAATCACCGGTTTATTGGTCGCTGCATCAATCAACTCACCCTCGAAATAGAGGTTGGTATCCATGGTACGGTGACCCGTCGCCATTTGCGTTCCCGCAACCAGCAGTGCAACCGGGACCACTTCATAGAACTGCAGTCCTTCTTTGCTGGTCGCAACACCGGTAATCGCTCCGCGGAAAATCAGGCTACGTGGCCCTGGGGTTGTAACCAGAGGTTTACGCTGACCGATCGCCGTTTTCAACTTCGTATTGGTATAGGTCAGTAATTGATCAAGAACCTGCTGCCCTACCTGTGTAGTAGGTTTAGGAACCGGATAATACGTTACCGGGTTATACACGATGTTGTCATATTTGGATTCGTTGTAGCTCGGATCAACCCAACGGAGTACTGTTTGTCCCGATGCTGATTTTGTTTCCTTCAGATCAGAGTAATTTTTTAAAAACCCAGAATATTTATCCGGCTCGGTCACTTTTGACGCACAGCCGGATAATGCCAACAAGCCAGTAAGCACTGCAACTTTAAATAAAGTTTGAGTACGCATGAAACGATCCCTTTAGTTTTCGCAATGATGCCTAAAAAGGATAGCAAAACAGTTTCATTTTGGATGTACTAAAAATGGTAAGCACCGCACAATTTTATCTCTGCGCTCAGCACAAAAAATGCTGAACGCAGAAAGAGTTAACCCAAACGGGAGGCTCAGGAAGTTTTGCGTGCCAGCATGGTGGCAAAGCGCAGTTTAATTCGATTACCGTTTTCATCTGTACGATGAAGTTCACCTACGTCTTCGTTATATTTCAGCAGATCCCACCCACTGTAATAGTTGCGTAATTCTCCGGTTTTAAACGCGAACGGAAAACCAACGGTGCACGGAAAATCTTCGGTATCCATCGCCGCGACGATTAAGTTGTATCCACCCGGTTTAGTACAACGTTGCATATTCTCAATAAGGCCAGGGATTGTTTTGGCTTCAAGGAACATCAGCACAACGGTAGATAGAATAAAATCGTATTCACCCTCAAAACGTAACGCATTAAGGTCAGCGACCTTCGCGTTCAGGTTGGTCAGCCCCTCAGCCGCTTTGATGCGCTCAAGGTTAGCGATGCTCATGGGGTTTTTATCCCATGCGGTAACGTCATAGCCGTTTGCCGCCAGGTACAGGCTGTTTCGGCCGTTACCGCAGCCCAGATCTAACGTTTTACCTGGTGCAACCACTTTTGCCGCTTCAACGACATCGGAATGCGTACGGGTTAAATCATATTTTTCAGTAAAGTAGTTTTCGTCGCAAAGGGTCATTATTTATCCTCAGATTTCAGTAATGCAGCACGCTCCGTGCGGATGAGCAGTTTCCCCTGCATCAGCAATGCAAACGTACGTATCAGTAATAATGCAATGATAAAATTGGTAAAAATAAACAGTGGGATAGACAGCGTATGAAAAAATCCTGATTCACTGCCGTGTCCAAGATGCAATCCCGTTGTCGCCAACGCAGACACGCCAAACGAGAAGCTCCAGAATGACGCATTAAATGGCTGTGACAAATACCACGGCATAAGGCGTAGCATGAACAGAAGTTGCAGCAGACCATAGCCGAACAACATTTTGGCTAACGTATCCCCCTCGCCACCGTTGACGCTAAGCCAGGCGCTACAGGCGACCAGCGCGGGTGCCAACTGAATACCAAGTGAAGTCCGTAAAACCGTCGGCAGCTCGCCGCAGCTTCGTAAACGCTGCAGAATCACTGGCTCCAGGCTGAGCCATGAAAATACCCCGGCGCCCAAAAACACCAATCCGGCATCGTTGAACCCAAGTGCACCACAGGCCATGGCGCTGATAAAGTTATTGGCAACGGTTGGCAGATACAGACCCGGCGTGGTGGCCTCTTCCGGATGCTCCCCACGCCACAGCCCTGCCGTTTGCCAGGCTGCGTATGCCAGCTGTATGACCACGCCAATACTGAATAACCCAATCGCCAGCGGTCGATACCACGGAACAAATCCAATCGCGACCAGCATCGTGGTGGCCGGAAACAGACTGACAAAGCTACTCATCACCGGATGACGAATTTCCGCCAGTACGCTATGCGGAAAACGCAGTAAACGGCTCAGAAAGGCCAGCGTCAGCAATCCCCAGATGACCATTGCAAGGATGACTAAGCCATCACCAATCCAGTGGCTCACCGGCCACACCTGGCTGGCGTAACGCCACGCAAATCCCATCCCAATTGTACCCAGTACCATGCCAAAATAACCGGCCGGAAGATTGAGGACCCGTTCACTCTGTTTGTTCTTACTCATTTTGTTTATTTTTTAAAGTATATTTGAAATGCATTTTATGGAATATCTGCCGGTTTAGCCAGTACAGAAAACTTTGCTACGTTTAAATAAGGTGCGCAACATGGAAATGAGCTATGACCAAATACCGTCTAAGCGATGAATCTCGCTCCTTTAGTTACCTGGATAATGGCAATAAAAAAAGTGTATTACTACGCCAAATCATCGCACTCATTGATTTTAATGATGTTAGATCCGGTACGCTCGGTGGCTGGATTGATGATGAAAGCGTTCTGTCGCAAAGCGGTAATTGCTGGATATACGATGAGAATGCGCTCGCGTTTTGCGGCGCGACGATAACCGGAGACGCCCGTATTACACAGGCAAGCGTGGTCAGAGATGGAGCGCAGATTGGTGATGCCGTCTGGATTGACCGAGCAGAAATCAGCCATAACGCGCAAATACGTGACAACGTCACCATTCAGGATTCTGTTGTTCGCGGTGAGTGCCTCATCTGCGGTGATGCACGCATTGTGTGTGACTCTGAAATCATTGCGGCCAGAGGGTTAACCCGTGAAAGCGACCAGCTCCTGCAAATTTACGAGCGGGCGGCAGTCAGCAATTCACGCGTGGTGCATCAGGCGCAAATCTATGGCGATGCGATGATCAATTATGCCTTTATAGAACATCGGGCTGAAGTTTTTGATTTTGCACGGATAGAAGGCAACGAAGAGAATAATGTCTGGATCTGCGATTGCGCCAAAGTCTATGGGCATGCACGCGTCATCGCCGGAACGGATGAAGACGCCATTCCTACCCTGCGCTACAGCTCGCAGGTGGCGGAACACGCGGTGGTTGAAGGTAACTGCGTGCTGAAACACCACGTGTTGGTTGGGGGGCATGCGCAATTACGTGGCGGACCGCTCCAGCTTGACGGTCACATCCTGATTGAAGGCTATGCCTGTATTCTGGGTGAAGTGCTGATCGAGCATCATATTGAGATAACCGATCAGGCCCAAGTTGAAGCCTTTGATGGCGATGCAATCCATCTGCGCGGGCCAAAAGTGATCAACGGCGAACAACGTATCACGCGCACCCCTATCGCCGGTTTATTCTGAAGAGCCATCAATGATGCGGGCGTAGAGATTCACGTCATGGTAATCGTCATTAAGGAACTCCGCCTGTTGCATACATCCTTCCAGTCGGAAACCATTGCGCAGTGCAACCTGGTTGCTCTCAACGTTATCTACACGACATTTAATCACGAAGCGGCGAATCTCCTGGCGCTGCGCATAATGATGAATCATTGCCTGTAGCGCCTGAGACAGAATGCCTTTGCCCTGGTGCTCTTCATCCAGCCAATAACCAATATAAGCGGCTTTGTTCAGCGGCTCTATCTGGTTAAACGAGATAACGCCAGCCACCTCCCCTTGTTCGAAAATAAGGAACATTTTGGCGTAGCCGCGCTGGTGCAACATCATATTCCCCTGCACGTTCTTACGCGTGTCGTCCTCAGATTCGACAAACTGCGGCCAGTTCAGTGACTGTTGGAGCCAGGTTTTATTTTTAAGCACCAACTGATGCAGAGGGGTGACGTGTTGTTCTTCTACCGCCCGCAGTTCCAGCGCGTCACTAACGATAATTATTTCTGACATGTTTATTTCCTTTGCGATCGTAAACGGGGCATTTCTGACTGGCAGTAGCCGATATTACTCTGTTTAGCGCCGGGGATGTCTTATTTTTATGCTGTAACAGCAATCACTTAGAAAGAATCTCTGGCGTGGAACCCGTTACTCTGGTGATCCGGGTATCCCCTCATGGATAGACCGTAATGATGACAATAACACTTTCATTCTATTGCTAAGGAGCAAGCATGGCAGCACCTTTGGGTCGTTTAGCACTTATTCCGCTTTTACTGATTACCGCCTGTCACCAACCTGTTTCCACCACGCAAGCGGGCCCCGTTCCCTTTGCCGTCAATAAGCAACAGGTCGTGGATAATACCACGCTGGAAATTTCCCGTAGCGCGCTGGAATATAACATTCATAAAGTTCAGCAACTGCTGGGAGATAAAACCCGGATGTGCGCCATTCTTAAAGGCGACGCGTATGGCCACGATCTCTCACTGGTAACGCCAGTGATGATGCAAAACGGCGTGCAATGTATTGGCATCGCCAGCAACGAGGAGATTAGTACCGTTCGCCAGTCAGGCTATACATCGCAGCTCATGCGCGTGCGTAACGCGACGGAAAAAGAGATGCGCCAGGCGGCGGATTTCGATACCGAAGAGCTTATCGGTAATCTGGATATGGCTAAGCGTCTAAGTGCAATCGCTCAGGAGAAAGGTAAAACTATTCGTATCCATCTGGCGCTGAACTCTGGCGGTATGTCGCGTAACGGTCTGGAAGTCAGTACCGCTGCAGGTCTGGAAGAAGCACGCGCTATTTCCGCATTACCTGGCCTGAAAATTGTCGGCATCATGTCGCATTTCCCGGAAGAAGATGCGGCAGTGGTAAAACGCGATCTGGCCCGTTTCAATACGCAATCAGCCCAGGTACTGAAAATTACCGGGCTTAAGCGTGAAGATGTCACCCTGCATGTCGCGAATACGTTCGCTACCCTGACCGTTCCAGAATCCTGGCTCGACATGGTGCGTGTTGGCGGTATTTTCTATGGCGATACCATCGCCAGCACCGAATACAAACGCGTCATGACGTTTAAATCTGCCATCGCGTCGGTAAACCATTACCCCAAAGGAAACACCGTCGGATATGACAGAACCTATACCCTTAAACGTGATTCCGTTCTGGCCAATATCCCGACAGGTTATGCCGATGGTTATCGCCGTGTGTTCAGTAACGCGGGACACGTGCTGATCCGCGGCCAGCGGGTTCCGGTACTGGGTAAAACATCCATGAATACCGTGATCGTCGATGTAACCGATTTGCCGCAGGTTGCATCCGGTGATGAAGTGGTGCTGTTCGGTAAACAGGGAAATGCGCAGGTTAGTGCAGAAGAAGTCGAAGAAATTAGCGGCGCGTTGTTCACTGAAATGTCGATCCTCTGGGGGGCGACGAACAAACGCGTGATGGTCGATTAACACCTAAAAACAGGAAGGGCTTCCGTTTCTCGCAGGAAGCCCTTTTACACAGCAAGCGCCGTTCTACTTAGCTCTCACTGACACTCTCTTTTTGCAATATTTTGAGCAGATCTTCCTTCAGGTGGAGTTTCTGTTTCTTAAGACGAACAATGTCCAAACTATACCCCCGACCATCCGAACCTTCCAGTCTGGAGATCTCATGATCAAGGCTGTTGTGTTTTTCGAATAAGGACAGAAAGCGAGGGTTCTCGGATTTCAGTCGGGAAATAAGGTCTCTGTATTCTGGAAACATACTTTCTCCCTGTTAGTGGACAAGAACGTGTATAAGAAATACACACCCACAGAGTACCCATTTGCCATACAGAAAAATGCGAACAGGATCGAGTAAATAGTGTACAGAGTCGTTATGAGGATGATTGCAGATACGGCTCCCCATCAGGAGAGCCGTAAAGGGCATGATTAACGCATCTCGCGGTCGTCAACGTACTGACGTTTATCCGGCGCTGGCGGGAAGTACTGATACAGCCAGGTTTCGCTGATGGCGTCACCCTGACAACGCAGGAACATACGCATATCTACCGGATCGGTTGAGTCAGAGGTCGGATACCAGTCAAACTGAATGCGATAACCGTCGATAGGCTCCACGTAGAGGATCTCAATCTGTTTCGCTTCACCGCTGGAGAGCGTAATCACCGGTTCAATGCCTTTCGGCGCAGCCGCTTTTAGATCGCCACCAACGAAGTCAACGGCAAAACGACGCGCCCATTTTTCTGGGTAATGCTCGCCCGGTGCCCATCCTTCCGGGAAACCGCCCATGCCTGTCCGGGTCGCCATCACGCGAGCCAGCGGTGAACGCACCGGCGGCTGAGCGCTCCAGTACAGGCGATATTTGAATTCCAGCTCATCGCCAGCTTTGATCTTCTTGTCCGGCTGCCAGAAGCAGACAACGTTATCCAGCGTTTCGCCGGTCGTCGGGATCTCCATCAGACCGATGGTCCCCTTGCCCCACTGGTTGCGCGGTTCGACCCACAGGCTTGGACGCTTGTTATACCAGCCCATGATGTCCTGATAATGGGAGAAGTCGCGATCGAGTTGCAGTAAGCCAAACCCTTTCGGGTTGTTATCGGTATAGGCGTTGAACTGCAGCTTTTGCGGGTTATTCAGCGGACGGCAGATCCACTCGCCATTGCCCCGCCACATCGCCAGACGATCGGAGTCATGGATTTGCGGGTGAATAGTGTCGCACATCCGACGCTCATTGTTGCCGCAGCTGAACATGCTGGTCATCGGCGCAATGCCAAGCTGCTTGATGTCTTTGCGCGCATAGATGTGGTTTTGTACATCCATAATCACCTGCGTTTTCTCGCAGTGGATCACGAACTTGAATGCGCCGGTTACGCTTGGGCTGTCGAGAAGCGCATACACGGTAAAAGAGGTTGCGCCCGGTTTAACCGTTTCAAACCAGAAAGAGGTGAAATCAGGAAACTCTTCTTTGCTGTCGGTGTAGGTATCTACCGCCAGACCACGGGCCGATAAACCGTACTGATAGGTATCATCCACGGCGCGGAAATAGCTGGCGCCCAGGAAAGAAACGACATCGCGGCGGGCCAGTTCTGGCGCTTTAAACACGCGGAATCCAGCGAATCCGAGGTCAGTCTGCCCTTCCAATTGTTTGGTATCCACACCCGCGTCGTTGTATTTAAACAGTTCCGGACGGAAGTGAATTTCACGCGCCATATGCGTACTACCATCAACCGAGAACATGCGTACACGGCGACGGAAGCCCATTCCCACGTGGAAGAACTGCGCATCAAGCTGACGATTTTCAACATTGTTCCACAGAGACTGCTCTGCGTCATATTGAATGCTGTTGTAGGCCTGCGGCGTCAGTTTCGCCAGCGTTTCCGGTAACGCGCGCGGTGCGCCGCCCCAGGGCTTCTGTGCTAAGTCATGGGCCATCGATTGCAGAACGGAAAAATCAAAACGTACGGTTTTTCCGTCTGCAATGTCAGACTCTGCCGCAAAGGCGGCGCGGGAAAAGAGTGATGCAATACCACTGGTTCCGCACACGGCGGCCATTGCCATTGAACCTTTAATAAATCGTCTGCGATTCATGCCTGAAAGTGAGTCCTTCTGGTCGTGTAAATGGTCCCGCGCCGGTCAAAATCAGCGGCAAGAGAGTGCACATTTCTGACCGCTCACTCTAGACAAAATTCATTAATAATCCAATTGTTGGTCGCCGATTATCTGTACAAAATCGAAAATATTTTATGTCGATGGGAACAGACCGAATCCCATGTAAATTCCATTAAAGTAAACCACACCGACGTTTACTTCGCTCTTGAGCCTCCTGATACAGCGCAAACTCATCATAAACCGCGCAACCCAGCGCCTGTTCAAACGCGTCGCGGCTGGAATTTCCGTGGCTGCGAGCCTGTGTTTCATTACCCAAATTGGACTGGAAAATTCCTGCGGCGCTCACCGGTAAAAAATCTTCGTAGGTGATGGGTTGCGCAACCAGCCAGCCCCGTTCAATAAGCGGCTGTGGATCGTCATCCGGGCGAATCGCCTGCCGATGCGCTTCACCCGATGGCGTCAGACGATAGCGGAACCAGGCTAGCCCCTGCTGGCGCAGCAGGAATTCGCTGTCCGGAAAGGCCTTGAATACTTCCTGAAGGTGTAGCTGGTGCGTCAGATTGTCTTTCCCCGTTCCCGCTTTATTCAGCAATTCGTCGTACAACGCTCTGCCTTTCGGCGTCAGGGCCACGCCGCGCTGTTCGATTTCACCAAAACGTGCCGTGTGAGTGCCACGCATTTCACCGGCAAACAACACCGGCTCTTCCAGCGCTTTGAAACTGGTCTGACGTAATAAAATCGGCACCTCGCGGCGCGGCGGCCCTTCAATCAGTATTTTGGGCTCAATGCCGCATTCCGGCATCATCGACTGCACCCGGTCAATATCCAGCGTTCGCGGTGTCAGATGGTTGATATGACAACCGGGGAAGCACACTACATCAGCAATCAGCCGGTGTTCGTTATGTAATGCGTGATAGGTCTCTTCATCGACCGTGGCGTGCTGATGCCAGCGGAATGTTTCCAGCGCTTCATGCACAAATTCTTGCGCCTGTTCAGATGTAAAACTGCCCTGCGCATCAAATTCATCCAGTAGTTCGTGGCAACGGCGAGTGAAAATATCGCGTTTCGCGAGGATCTCAGCGGCCTTTTGCCGCAGCGCGGCGTTTTCGATTAGTTCGAGCCGTAATAACGAGGTGAATACCCGAAACGGGTTGCGCGATAGCGAGGCATCGTCTATGGGACGAAAGGCTGTAGAATGTACGGGGACGCCCGCCTGGGAGAGATCGTAATAACTCACCGGATACATGCCCATAACGGCAAACATCCGGCGCAGCGTAGAAAGCTCCTGCGCGGTACCCACTCGAATGGCGCCATGACGCTCAACGTTTAGCCGGGCCAGTTCATCCGCATTCGCCAGTTTTTCATGCAGCGTCGGATTATTTTCCAGTACCGCCAGATTCACATCAGCGACAAGTTCCAGCAACGTGCCATACTGCGGGACTTCCTGCTGGTACATTGCTGACATTGCCTGCGAAAATTGTTCCCGAATCTCATCTGCCGTGATGGTGTTCGCCATAATGTCATGCCTCCAGTGAATATTACCTGGAGTGTAGAAAACACCGCTGACTCCGGTGGGAAGAATTTACAAAGTGTGACCCCGCGTAAACTTCCCACCCATACAAAAGATGAACAGTACTTACTGGCGTGGTTTCAAATGACTTTCCAGCCAGGGCAGCATCTGTTTTTTACGGCTAAGCATACCTTCGACCTTGCAAGGCTGCGGGATGTCTGAAAGTTCTGATCCAGCAAACCATAGGCTGGTGTCACCCAGATTGATGTCAGTGAGCATCAGCACGACTAACGCAGCGTTCTTTTCTTCTGCATAGCGCGCCATTTCCTGACGGAGATCGTCCAGCACCGCATCCACCTGTTGCAGCGCATAGAGTTCGAGCTGCGCGACACAGACTGAATGTCCATGGATGGTGAAGGTTTTAATGTCTTTCTGCAAAAGTTCCCGGGCACTCATCCCTTCCACACTTGTTTTAGCTGACAGCAGGTCGCGACTGAAAGCGTCAAGATCCACTCCGGTTTTTTGGGCCAGCGCATCAACCGCCAGGCGATCGTCAGTGGTCGTCGTTGGTGAACGAAGCGTGACAGTGTCACTCAATACGGCGCCGAGCAGTAAAACAGCCTCAGCGGAAGATAATTGATTGCGTTCATCCTCCATCATCAGTTGCCACAGCAGGGTTGCGCTACTGCCGACAGGCTTCACCCACACTTCCGGTGGCAGACGGGTGACTAACCCACCAAGTCGGTGATGATCGATAATTCCCACCACGTTACTTTCTGTTAACGATTCCGGTCCCTGGGCCGGCTCGGTGAAATCGACCAGCCAGACATCACGATCGGTCAGTTCAAACGTCAACCGTTCAGGCATCGTCAGCCCCGCATGCTCAAAGATAAACTGCGTTTCGCGGTTAGGCTCGCCCAAACGCCATGCCGTCGCCTGCTGGCCACGTAAACTAAGCCAACGCGCCGTCATTGCGGCGGTGCAGATGGCATCGCTATCGGGATTAAGGTGCCCTATTACATGTATCATTCATCAGTGCCTTGTGAAGAGAAATCGTTCAAAAGTAAACAATCACCAAAGTATAACGACTGGCCACACTCCCTTCCATGATCCCACCACCCAGCAATGCTGTACAAAACATAAGCAAAATAAATCAGTTGTAAGTAAAACATGATAAATGTTAATAATATTTTGCAATCAGGTTATCAAAAACAAACAACTTTACTTGTCACCGATACGGCTCTGTTTTTAACATCGCTTATGGAAAAAAATGTTCTGTTCAATCAGCGCATTCGCTTGCGCCACCTTCATACTTTTGTCGCCGTTGCACAGCAGGGAACGTTGGGGCGCGCGGCTGAGACCCTTAACCTGAGCCAACCGGCTCTCTCCAAAACGCTAAATGAACTGGAGCAACTGACCGGGACCCGGCTCTTTGAGCGTGGCCGCCTTGGCGCGCAGTTAACGCTGCCCGGAGAACAGTTTCTTACCCACGCGGTAAGAGTGCTGGATGCGCTCAACACCGCCGGACAAGCGTTAAATCAGCGCGAAGAATCGCAGACTGATGTCGTACGGATCGGGGCCTTACCCACCGCGGCACTGGGCATTCTGCCTGCGGTAATTGGTCCTTTCCACAAGCAGCAAATGGAGACCACGCTACAGGTCGCCACCATGAGCAATCCGATGATTCTGGCAGGTTTAAAATCCGGGGAAATCGATCTTGGCATTGGTCGCATGGCCGATCCGGAATTAATGGTCGGTCTGAACTATGAATTGTTGTTTCTGGAATCACTTAAACTGGTCGTGCGCCCTAACCATCCGCTGTTGCAGGAAACCATCACGTTAAGTCGGGTAATGGAGTGGCCGGTGGTGGTTTCGCCAAAAGGAACCGCGCCTCGCCAGCACGCAGAAGCATTGTTGCAAAGTCAGGGTTGTAAAATGCCGCCAGGCTGCATTGAAACGCTGTCAGCATCGCTTTCCCGCCAGCTGACGGTTGATTACGACTATGTGTGGTTTGTCCCTTCAGGCGCGGTTAGAGAGGATTTACGCCAGGCGACGCTGGTGTCGTTGCCGATACCTACCCACGGTGCGGGTGAACCCATCGGTATTCTTACCCGTGTCGATGTGCAACTCTCTCAGGCCGCGCAGATCCTTATCGCCGCAATACGCAAAACCGTACCGTTTTGATGCCAAATATTAAGGGACCATCATGTCCCTTAATTTATTGTTAAAACGTTTCCCAGTTATCGCCACTGGCCGTTGCCGTCTGCGGACGCGATTGGTCAGGCGTAGTGCTTACGGGAGGGCGTTTAATTGCACTCGTTCCCGTTAAGCGAAATGTACCTACGGCTTCCGTTAAGCGCGCCGCCTGCTCTTCGAGAGAGGCCGCCGCAGCCGATGCTTCTTCAACCAACAAGGCATTTTGCTGCGTAACCTTATCCATTTCTGATATAGCCTGGCTCACCTGTACGATACCCCGGCTCTGCTCATCAGAGGCCGCCGCGATTTCCAGCATGATATCGGTGACGCGTTTTACCGCATCGACAATATCCGTCATCGTATTGCCCGCCGCGACGACTTCTCCGGAGCCCTGGTCAATCAGTCGGACCGATTCGCTGATCAATCCTTCAATCTCTTTTGCCGCCTGAGCGCTGCGGCTTGCCAACGTACGGACTTCACTGGCGACCACGGCAAATCCACGCCCCTGCTCTCCTGCCCGCGCCGCCTCAACCGCAGCGTTCAGTGCCAGGATATTGGTCTGGAAAGCAATGCTATTAATCACGGCTGTGATTTCGGAGATTTTCTTCGAACTCGTTGAGATATTACCCATGGTTTTCACCACGCCAGAAACCATCTGACCGCCCCGACTGGCCTTACCGGACGCATCTTCCGCCAGTTTGCTTGCGTGATGCGCATTGTCGGCGTTTTGCTTCACCGTGGCGGTCAGCTCTTCCATGCTGGCTGCCGTTTGTTCAATCGCTGCGGCCTGTTGTTCAGTACGTGAAGACAGATCGGTATTACCCGCCGAAATCTCGCTGGTACCGCGGTAGATTTCTTCCGCGCCCTGACGTACCGTGCCCACCGTTTTCCCCAACGATCGTTGCATTGTCTGTAGGTGACGGCTCAGACGGCCAATTTCGCTACGCCCGGTCGGTTCATCGTGCATCGTCAGATCGCCTGATGAAATTCGCTCAATACGCTGGGCCGCGCGTAGCAGAGGGTGAATGACGGTACGACGCAGAACAATGAACGTCATCACGGTTAGCACCAGCGCAAGAACGAATGCACCCAGCATAAAAGCCATGCCGAGTTGTGTACGCTGATGCGCCTGTTCGCTTAACTGGTTCGCCCTTGCGGTACGAATGTCGATCGCTTTTAACAATACCTTATTGTAAGCAGAGTCCAGCGGTCGGGCCTGTTCATTTTCATGGTTGATGATCGCTTCAAACATGCCGTTTTTAGCGTACTTCAGCATGGGCTGTAAACCGTCGGTATAGGCTTTGAAGCTGGCGCTCAGTTCAGCATCTAGCGCTTCATCAGCAGACGTTTTTACCGCACGCGACATATAAGCGTTAAAACCGTCCTGCGACTGCTTGATGCGTTTTTCTGCCTCGGCAATATTGGCCTTCATGTCATCCATTTCGGCAATACGGCTCGCCGCGCCGGCGTGGATCATATTGATACGCGCGGTGCGTAAGTGGTTAGAGCTGTTAGATAACCCCATCCTGACCTGAATCTCATCGGTCACGTCGCGCTGATCGCGATCGGCCTGCATAAGAAAATAGCTTGCCAGTCCGGAACTTAAGGCGAACAGCAGAAGGATGCCACCGAGAATGGAGGAAAACAGCGGAACCAGCCGGATTTGATGCAGAAAGCCCAGTTTATGCTGGGCTTGCATCGATGTAGTGTTGTCCATGACCGTCGACTCTCTTGTAGGGTTTATGCGTGAAAACACGCCCGTTAGATAGTCATCGGCAATCCGGGAAGTTTACTTACCGTGAAAAGCGCCGGATTCGTCACACTTTCACAACATAATTCTAAAAAATTCAGGAAAGTGCCAGCGGTTAAATCCGCTGGCCAATGAATCAGTTATCGCCAAAGTGGATAACGGTACGGATGGACTTACCCTGATGCATTAAATCGAACGCTTCGTTAATCTGCTCCAGCGGTAAACGGTGGGTAATAAAGGGATCCAACTGAATTTTCCCACTCATTGCTTCTTCAACCATGCCAGGAAGTTGAGTACGCCCTTTCACGCCGCCAAATGCGGAACCGCGCCAGACGCGCCCGGTAACCAGCTGGAACGGACGCGTTTTGATCTCTTGCCCTGCTCCTGCCACGCCAATGATGATGCTTTCGCCCCATCCTTTATGGCAACATTCCAGTGCCGCGCGCATCACGTTAACGTTGCCGATACATTCAAAGCTAAAATCCACGCCGCCGTCGGTCAGTTCAACGATCACATCCTGAATCGGTTTGTCGTAATCCTTCGGGTTGATGAAATCAGTCGCGCCCATTTCACCTGCCAGCTTAAATTTTTCCGGATTGGTATCAACGGCCAGAATACGCCCGGCTTTCGCCTGCACCGCGCCCTGAATTACCGCCAGACCAATACCGCCCAGACCAAATACGGCGACGGTGTCGCCTTCTTTCACTTTTGCGGTGTTATGGACTGCTCCGATACCGGTGGTCACGCCACAACCCAGCAGACACACTTTGTCCAGCGGGGCCTGCGGGTTAACCTTCGCCAGAGAGATCTCCGCGCAAACGGTGTATTCGCTGAAGGTGCTGGTGCCCATATAGTGATAAATCGGCTCACCGTTATACGAGAAGCGCGTTGTGCCATCCGGCATCAGACCTTTGCCCTGGGTCGCACGTACGGCCTGACACAAGTTGGTTTTACCCGATTTACAGAACTTACACTCGCCGCACTCTGCGGTGTACAGCGGGATCACATGATCGCCCGGCTTCAGACTGGTGACGCCTTCGCCTACTTCAACCACAATACCGCCACCTTCATGGCCAAGTACCGCCGGGAATACGCCTTCCGGATCGCCGCCAGAGAGCGTAAAGGCGTCGGTGTGGCACACGCCGGTATGGGTAATTTTAACCAGCACTTCACCTTTCTTTGGCGGTGCGACGTCGATTTCGACAATTTTTAACGGTTGGCCGGGGCCGAATGCAACTGCTGCACGTGATTTCATTTGTCTCTTCCCATTATTGCGAGGTGATGATGTTATTTTAGATAAGCACGCAGAAGATGGCCGATTTCAGCCATGCGCACGGCACGCTGGTCTGGCGTAGTTTCCCCGCTGACCAGCTCGTCTTTCAGATGGATCTCAACCATTTCGCCCATCAGGCCATTGGATGCGCCGCGCACAGCGGCAATTTGCTGCAGGATTGCCAGACACGGTTCGCCAGATTCCAGTGCACGCTCAAGCGCATCAACTTGACCGCGAATACGGCGTACACGGGTGAGAATGCGTTTCTTGTCTTCAGGTGAATGCGGCATACGCCCTCCGGATACTATAGGGGGGTATACTATCAGATTTGTTATTTCATTGTAAAATATAAGACTTATTTAATATCAGTAGCTTAGATTAAGTCACTTTCAGTCATGTGTGAACATATGCAGCCTTTCGGTGCTCCATACGTGCCCTCAAGGGTGCTGCTCGATGAATACAATGCTCTTTTTATTCCAACATTTTCAAAGCCGATACCAACTTATGTGCAAGACGAGACAGGATTTAAAAATGGCCTTGCTTTATTTTTTCTGCAATGAAAGTATCGCTATCAGATTCTTAACACGTTTAACTAGCCAATTTAATTTTTATACAATAAATAATTAAATAACAATATTCATTAATAATTGTCTGCATGAATAGTATTTGGCTTTATATTTCCTTCCGTGTACATTCCAGAAATATCAACTCAACCCTATACCCTTAACCGTCCAAAGAGCCAGTATGATAATTTTATTTGTTTTCGCACTATTAACTATTACCGTTATAATTCATACGTTTTGGATGTTATGGGTAATGGAAAAACTACGTATAAACAAAACGTCAACATTTCACTTCATATTCAGAAATGTAATTGTTGTTGCAACTGCTCTTATGGCACACCTCGCAGAAGCAGGCGTTTTTGCAATTTTTTACATAATTTCTGGTGCGCTGGAAAACTGGGAGTCGGCCAGTTACTTCTCTCTCGTAAGCTATGCAACTCTTGGCTATGGTGATGTGACATTACCGGCAGAATGGCGATTGATTGGCGCAGCTGAAGGGTTTGTCGGTGCCCTCATGGTAGGCTGGTCCGTAGCCGTACTGGTGGTGTTTCTTCAGCAATTAAAATTCATGTTTAAAAAATAATAAAGTGACAATTTGAATGTGCGGTTCGGCGATCTGACAGAAACACGGTGGCGTAGCATCTCGTGAAGCCCCTGTCGGATCGCCAGAAACAAAACGACTATTGATGATTATTATCATATTAGTTTGAACAACACACGGATGGGTTTTAATTGTGTAAGATGCTCCCAAAGATTATGTAGATTAATAAGACCTGCCTGAGCCAGTATTGCCAGGGTGATCATCAATGTGGACGCGGTAATCACAAGCATCAAACGACTAATATTTTTCTGGATCCTGATCTGCTGCTTTTCCCGTTTATCTTCAGATTCCCATGAAACAATTGTTGAAATAGCCTTGCCTTGTATATAATATTTTTTATCACTAAATCTGACATCTTCTGTAATTACAAGTGACTGGAGCAGCAGAAAGACCTTCCTCCTGAAATCTTCATTCTTGATATGTTTATACCAAAGCGTCCCGTACAATAGATCAATAACCTCATCACATGTCACTCCAGTGTGAGTTTTCTCTGGCGATTGATGTACATATTCGTTCACCAGCATCTGTAGCAACATTATACGATCAAGTCCATTCAACGCCTTGTTACTGGCGAATGAAGAAAAGAGATTGCTTTTTGCTCTCGTCAGAGCATTTTTTGCATAAGCAATACGCGTAAAATAATTTATTGCAAAAAGAAAAATCGAATCAAACCTTAACGGACCTTGCTTTCTCCAATGAATAATCTCAACATTCATTTTTTCAATATCATTGAGTGAAAGATTTATTTTTTCCGCATATGTGTGCTGATCAGCATGCCATTTTTCAAGCACAACATTTTTGCCTCTTAGACTCACAAGCTGATATTTTTCTTGTTTTACATCCGAAAAATAAACACCATAGTAATTATATACTTGATCATCCACATGATTTTTCAGAGTAAACCGTGGCAGAAAATAACGCCATAATCTACCTTTAGCTCTCGAAACTAAGGATTCTATGAACATAATTACGCTCTAACATCTTTAATTTGTCACAGTTAATGATAGTCCACTGTGCGAATAAAAAAGCCCTCCCCATTCGATAATGTGGAGGGCTTTTGTACACCGATTTAGTACTTATCAGTGATCTCAACAACGACATGGCGATCTGGAGCAAGGCAATTAATCAGCTGCTGTCCGGTCTGCCCATCACAACTGGATCCCGTGACAGAATCACTCGAACCATGTCCTTGTGCAGTAATATTTGCAGCTGGCATGCCTAACGCGACTAATTCATCGGCAACAGCCTGCGCGCGCTGGGCTGACAGTTGCTGGTTATAATCTGCGGCTCCGGTGCGATCGCTATAGCCAATAACAACGGTCGCTTTGTCTTTGGCCGGTTGCAGACCGGGATTTCGGTATAACTGCGCAATCGCCGCTTTCCCTTCTGGGGTTAATGCTGCTGAATCATAACCAAACATCACATCAGATTTTAAGTTAAAACGCTGAGGTTCAGGCGCAGGAGTTGCGGCAACTGCCGGTGCAGGCGTAACCTCCGCGTCGTCATGCTGGCCAAAGCGATATGACAACCCAGCGGTAACGGAACTAACATCGCTTGATACGCCAATCTGGTTTTCATTACCCACATTGCTCACCCATTGATATTCCACGCGGCCAGCCCAGTTCTTGTTAAAGGCATATTCCGTACCAACAGCCACAACCGGACGCACACCGGTATCAAAGCGGTTATTGCCTTTAATATCTGACTCCGCGCGATATCCCATTGCCCCTGCACGGCCGTAGAGATCCCAATTATCTGTCAGACCATAACTTGCCTTCAGAGATAATTGCAGGCCCTGACTTTTCATTTGAGAACCAGAAGAACCATTTTTACCGTTGAATTGCATATTGCCTAAATAGTCATAACCGCCTTCAACTGCCAGCCATGGAGTAATCTGATAGCCTGTAAATACACCACCACCGACGTTATCGCTATCAAAACCAACATCACCATATTTATTACCATTAGCCCCCGTTTGCTGGCTTGCGCTGGTATCAAAGTAATGCGACCAACCAAATTTCCCACCAGCATACCAGGTTCCCGCATCCGCTGCGGCAAATGCCGTAGTCGCGGTCAGCGCATTTGCAATAATGAGTGTAATAAGCGTCTTTTTCATAAATTTCCTATTATAGACTTGCCGTTTGTCAGTTAGTTATCTGTTAGTCGGCGCTACAATAAGATTTTTAATGAAGGCTGATAATCGTTTTTTTATTTATTTCTGGACAGTTTTAGAATCGCTCTTAAGACTTATTTACGATAACCACCCTACCCAACCCGCAGTAAATCGCTATATCTCGTTGTATAACGCGGTGAAAGCATATCTCGCTTCATTGCCCACGGTTGTTGTATACCTTGTCCGGCAAAATAGAGCGTTCCTTTACCTTTTTCAGCATTGAGCGTATCCAGAACGGCCATCAGCTTATCGCTGTTATGCCGTGGGGCGTTGTCATCAAACAGATTCAACTGCGCAACGCCAGAACTAAAAAAATCGCCCAGCATGACCCCTGCTTTTTGATAACGCAGCCCCTCCCGCCATATTGCGTCCAGACTACGTGTGGCCGCCCTGATAATTTCCCGACTATCCTGGGTTGGTGTCAGCAGTTTTATCGATGCGCTGTTACCGTAATACGGTTCATTCAGGGAAAATGGGCTGGTTTTGATAAACGTAGAGATAAACCGGCAGAACTGGTGCTCTCTGCGTAATTTTTCCGCAGCACGTGCAGCATAGGTACAAATAGCCTCTCTCATCGCATTGTAATCCGTGAGTTTTTCACCAAACGATCTTGAACAAATGATCTCCTGCTTAACTGGCGCAAACTCTTCCAACGCCAGGCACGGTTCACCGCGCAATTCCCGCACAGTGCGCTCAAGCACAACGTTGAAATGTTTGCGGATAAAGCGAATATCGGTATCCGCCAGGTCGCAGACCGTTTTAATACCCATGGCGTCCAGTTTTTTACTGATACGGCGTCCGACACCCCAGACTTCATCAACCGGGAGCGCAGCCATCAGCTTACGCTGACGCTCAATATTCGAGAGATCCACCACCCCGCCAGTCTGTTCCTGCCACTTTTTGGCAGCATGGTTCGCCAGCTTGGCCAGGGTTTTGGTCTGGGCGATACCGACCCCAACCGTGAGGCGCGTTTTCTGTAAAATGGTTTCTCTGATTTCACGACCAAAATCTGTAAGATCCCTGCAGTTTCGCACGCCAGTTAAATCACAAAAGGCTTCATCGATACTGTACATTTCCACGCGCGGAGACAGCTCCTCCAGAATCGACATTACCCTGCTGCTCATATCCGCATACAGCTCGTAGTTCGAACTAAAGCAGAACACGCCGCAGCGCCTGAACAGATCTTTCTGTTTGAAGTATGGTGCTCCCATATTGACGCCAAGCGCCTTCGCTTCCGCGCTGCTGGCAATGACACAACCATCATTATTTGAAAGAACAACAACGGGTTTACCTTTCAGGTCCGGTCGGAATGCCGATTCACAACTGGCATAAAACGAATTAACATCCACCAGCGCAAACATAATCAGCCCGCGGATTTAATGATAAATGTCACCACGCCAAATATATCCAGCGTGTCCTCGCTGCCGATCATGATCGGCGCGTAGGCGCTGTTCTCTGGCTTCAGCATCACCACCGGATGCAATTGCAGGCGCTTAACGGTGAATTCGCCTTCAATAGCAGCAATCACAATGTCTCCGTGGGCCGCTTTTCTGGCACTGTCGACTACCAGCAAGTCGCCAGCACCGATCCCTGCCCCCATCATGGAGTCGCCAGACGATTTTACAAAATAGGTTGCGCTGGGATGCTGCACCAACAGGTCGTTAAGATCGATACGTTTCTCAACGTAATCCTGCGCCGGAGAAGGAAAACCGCAGGGCACGAGATCGCTAAATAGCGGGAAGTGTTTGATTTCGGGGTGTTCAACTGGCTGGAAAAACAACATAATAATCTGCCTCTCATGTAACTGTATTTATATACAGTAGTTTTAATGAGAACAGTGATCAAGTGACAGACGTGGCGAACTGAGCGTTGTTTAACCATCTTGCCGGTAAGCGTTTATGCTATCTGGAAAAATAATTTTCGGTTTTATTCCACAGAAGAAAGTACAAATTTTCGCTACATGTACTCAGCCGGAATGATAACGACTACGGCGCCCTGAAAGCGCGTATAGTGGCGTACTAAAATCATTAAAACGGACACATTATGACCACCGCAGGGAAAAGTCATCCGCTGGCCATTGGCGGCCTCATCACCTTAACGCTCATCTGGAGTTACAGCTGGATCGCGATGAAACAGGTCACGCACTACATCGGCGCGTTCGACTTCACCGCACTACGCTGTTCTTTTGGCGCATTATTGTTATTCATCGTTCTGTTACTGCGTGGCCGAGGAATGCGCCCGACACCTTTCGGCTATACGTTAGCGATCGCCTTGCTACAAACATGCGGCATGGTTGGATTATCACAATGGGCGCTAGTCAGCGGCGGTGCAGGTAAAGTAGCCATACTGAGTTATACCATGCCATTCTGGGTGGTGATTATGGCCGCCATTTTCCTCGGTGAACGCATGCGGCGTTTACAGTATTTCGCCATTGCCGTGGCAGCTGCGGGATTATTGCTGGTTTTACAGCCATGGCAACTGAACTTTGCCTCAATGCAGAGCGCGCTACTGGCGATCCTTTCTGGGATCAGTTGGGGGGCCAGCGCGATTGTCGCCAAGCGAATGTATACCCGCCATCCGAATATCGATCTGTTAGCGTTGACCGCATGGCAGATGCTGTATGCCGCGCTGGTGATGAGCCTGGTGGCCTGGCTGGTTCCACAGCGAGATCCAGACTGGCAACCTGTCGTTTTCTGGGCATTAGCTTATAGCGCCGTGCTGGCGACGGCGCTGGCATGGAGTTTATGGCTGTTTGTGTTGCGTAACTTACCAGCCAGTATTGCCAGCTTAAGTACGCTGGCGGTACCTGTCTGTGGCGTTCTGTTTTCCTGGTGGTTGCTGGGTGAAGAGCCTGGCGTTGTTGAAGGCTGCGGTATTATGCTGATTGTTGTTGCGCTGGCTATCGTCAGCCTGAAAAAACGCGTCTCCCAGGTTCAAAGCGTACGAAAAGCACCACCCTGCGAAAATTAATCGGCTAAAAAAATGCACCTTACTCAGTTGGATGTCCAACTTTTGGGGTGCAGTCCAATTTTGCGGGGCGTTATATCAGGAGCGTTTACGCGGCATCATGCGCAACAGCGTATTATCCTTCCAGAAATAGTGATGCATCAGGGCGGCAACGGCATGCAGACCAATAACAAAATAACCCAGGTTTGCCAGCGTCACGTGCCAGGACTTCAGCATATCCACTAAATCAAAGTTAGCCTCTGCCGCATGCGGCATAACGATGCCGAATGCAATCCACGGATTACCCCGGTTGTACATCATCACCAGCCCAATAATAGGCAGCACAATAAACAACAGATAGATAACCAGATGCCCCAGATGCGCCATGCCGGTCATCATTGGCTTTGGTTTTGGCACAATCGGCGGTGCCGGATATTTCAGCCTGACCAGCAGACGCGCCACCATCAGCGTTAATATCGTGATACCACAGGATACGTGCACCATGTTGAATAAGGGACGATAGCTGCGCGGGAAAAATCCGCGAAACTCCATGGCGCTATAGGCCACAATAACTAACAAAAAGACCAGCCAGTGAATACCGATTTGCAGGCCAGAATACTTATTCCCCATAACACTTCCTGAATAAAAACAATAATGCGTCAACATAACGGGCTTTTGTTAAAAATTCATTAACTTTTGTTCACCCATTTTCAGTCGCTTACGCTTAACCGCAAGAACCGCTATTGCCGAGGATGCCTGTCTGGACTAAGCCTGGTAAGGAAAATATGTCGTACCGCCTCATCCTGACAGGAGAAAACCATGAGTAAAATTGGCATTAACGGTTTTGGTCGTATCGGTCGTCTGGTATTGCGTCGGCTACTGGAAGTCAAAAGCAACGTGGAGGTTGTGGCCATAAATGACCTCACCTCGCCCAAAATTCTCGCCTATCTGTTAAAGCACGATTCAAACTACGGCCCGTTTCCCTGGAGCATCGACTTTACCGAAGACGCGCTGATTGTCGACGGTAAAAAAATCGCGGTTTACGCAGAAAAAGAGGCCAAAAATATTCCGTGGAAAACCACTGGCGCTGAGATAATCATCGAATGCACCGGTTTTTATACCTCGACAGAAAAAGCCAACGCGCACCTGGATGCAGGTGCCAAAAAAGTACTGATATCCGCCCCAGCTGGCGACATGAAGACCATTGTCTTTAACGTCAACGACGACACAATGGATGCGAACGATCGGATTATCTCGGTCGCATCGTGCACCACCAACTGCCTGGCACCGATGGCGAAAGCGCTGCACGATAGCTTCGGTATTCAGCTTGGCACTATGACCACCATCCACGCCTACACGGGAACGCAGTCGCTGGTTGATGGTCCACGCGGGAAAGATCTGCGCGCCTCGCGGGCAGCAGCAGAGAACATCATTCCCCATACCACTGGTGCCGCCAAGGCCATTGGTCTGGTTATTCCGGCGTTGAGCGGAAAATTAAAAGGCCATGCCCAGCGTGTTCCGGTGAAAACAGGATCTGTCACGGAACTGGTATCGATATTGGGGAAAAAAGTCACTGCTGAAGAGGTCAACAACGCGCTGAAAAAAGCCACGCAAAATAATGAGTCGTTTGGTTATACCGACGAGGAAATCGTCTCGTCCGATGTCATTGGCTCGCATTTCGGTTCGGTATTTGATGCAACGCAAACCGAAATTACCGAAGTGGGCGATCTGCAACTGGTAAAAACCGTCGCCTGGTACGATAACGAATACGGTTTTGTCACCCAGCTTATTCGTACGCTGGATAAATTTATCAAGCTCTGATCTTCCGGCGGAGGTCCCCCTCCGCCCTCTTTCATTTCCCGCGAATTCAATACGTTGTGAGTCTCTCCCCGTTTTCAATATATGAACTGTGCTATAGCTAACCTTTGCCACAGAGGGAGCATTGTAATGGAAGCACTGAGTCGTGAAACGTTAGAAAACATGATGGCGCACGCCGTTAGCCTTTCTTCCACGTTTACCATCTGGCCACAGGGTGAAGCCCCCGGAGCAAAAAACAGCGATGCGGTATTTACGCCTGAACCCCGACATACCGGAACGTCTGATTACGATCGCGCGGTCACCGGCATTCGCGCCCCGGAAATTACCGTTTACGCCCCTGCCAAACCTAACGGCACAGGGATCCTTGTTACTCCTGGCGGCTCTTATCGTCGCGTGGTGATGGATAAAGAAGGCAGCGCACTGGCACCGTTCTTTAACGCCCGCGGTTATACCCTGTTTGTGATGACCTACCGCATGCCGGGTGATGGCCATGAGGAAGGTGCAAACGCGCCGCTGGCCGATGCCCAGCGCGCCATGCGCTACATTCGCGCCAACGCCCATGAATGGAAAATTAACCCTGACCGTATCGGTGTGTTGGGCTTCTCTTCCGGTGGTCACGTAGCCGCCAGCCTGGGAACCCGGTTTGCCGAACCGGTTTATACACCGATTGATAGCATAGACGAGCAACCTGCGCGTCCTGCGTTCATGGCGTTGGTCTACCCGGTGATTACTCTGCGCGAAGACATCGGTCACCCGGGCTCTCGTCTTGAGCTGGTTGGCGCTACGCCAGAAAAGGAAGATCTGCGCCACTATTCTCTGGAAGAGCGAGTGGATAACACGACACCGTCGACATTCCTGCTACACGCCATCGACGATCCGGCGGTGAAAGTAGAAAACAGCCTGGTTTTCTTTAATGCGCTACGTGGGCTGGGCGTTCCGGTCGAAATGCATCTGTTTGAACGCGGTAAGCACGGATTTGGTATTCGCGATGCGCAAGGGTTACCGCTGGCCATCTGGCCGGAAATGATGATGAACTGGATCGCCACCAAAGTGTGAGAATTGCGCCGGGTGGCGTACAGGCTCACCCGGCGAAAAACTTAAGACTGCAAATACACTACCTGTGTTTGCAGGTATTCATTCAGACCGTATTTACCATCTGCCCCGCCAATCCCGGACTTGCGCCAGCCAGCGTGGAAGCCCTGCATCGCCTCGAAGTTTTCGCGATTAATATAGGTTTCGCCAAACTTCAGCCCCTTAATCGCCTTCATTGCCGTATTCAGATTCTGCGTATAGATCGATGAGGTCAGTCCGTAGTCGCTGTCATTGGCCATCGTCAGCGCCTGTTCCAGCGTATCAAATGCCACCACCGGCAGCACCGGACCAAACGTCTCCTCGTGCATAATCGCCATATCCTGGCGCACGTCTAACAGTAACGTCGGCGGATAGTAATAACCTTTACCGGCAACGGCTTTACCACCCAGCACCACACGGGCGCCTTCCTGAACCGCTCGCTCGACTTTTTGCTCTACACGCGCCAGCGCAGCGGCATTAATCAGCGGCCCCATCGCAATGTCATTGCGTTCGGCCGGATTGCCAAACTGCACGGCTTTCATCGCCTCACCCAGACGATTAACGAACTGGTCATAGATACCTTTCTGAACGTATACGCGCTCGGCACAGTTGCATACCTGTCCGGTATTGATCACCCGCGAGTCAACAATAGCCTTCACCGCCAGCTCAAGGTCAGCATCGTCCATCACGATAGCCGGGGCCTTGCCACCCAACTCCAGACAAACTTTGGTGATGTTTTTGGCCGCTGCGTCCATAATTTTCTCACCCGCACCGACGCTACCGGTCATGCTCACCATGGCGACCTTCGGGTTTCCGGCCAGCTCCTGCCCGACCGTTTCACCGCGTCCCAGCACCAGGTTAAAGACTCCGCGCGGTAAACCAATGTCATCAACAATTTTGGCAAAGGCGATGGCGTTATTCGGTGTGAATTCACTCGGCTTAATGACGATGGTATTTCCCGTCAGCAAGGCGGGAGCCAGTTTGCGGGCAATCAGGAAAAACGGGAAGTTCCACGGCAGAATGCCCGTCGTCACGCCCAGTGCACGCTTAAACAGCAATATATTCTCACCAGGGCGATCGCTTTGCAGGATCTCGCCTTCATAGCGACGCGCCCACTCCGCCATGTAATCGATATAGTCAGCGGTAAACGCGACTTCAACGTCAGCCAGTTGTTGAATTTTTCCACCTTCCGCCACAATCAACGCGCTGATTTCATCGGCTCGCTGGCGGATACCTGCAGAAATTTTGCGTAACCAGTTTGCCCGTTCAATGGCAGGCAACGCTTCCCATTGCGGCTGAGCGCGATCCGCGGCATCGATCGCTTTACGCGCATCTTCGGCACGCCCATCGGGAATACGCGAGATAATCTCTTCCGTGGCCGGATTGACGACATCAATCCAGGCGTCATCGTGCCAGGTCACAAACTGCCCATCGATATACATAGGATGTTGTACGGGTACTGACATGCGGCTCTCCTGTGATTGATTTGTTTTTAACAAGTAAAACTATTGTTAATTAATATCAATCATGCATGACGCATTATCGCTGGAGTGGCGGTTCTGTGAACTGCTTCATAAAAGCGTCTGGAAAAGTGATGATGAAGAGAAAAAACGGGTGGGCTTTCTGCCCGTTTGCCGTAAAACGCCGACAAACGGGCAGCAAGAATTACAGAGAACGGCTCTCCAGTAAGTCGGTCAGCGCGGTATCATTTTTTAGCTGCTGCCAGGCTTGCTCGACGTCCTGAGGAATATCGACATGTACGATAAAATCGTGTCCACAGGGCCCGTAGCCGGTTGCATCATCACGCAGGCGCGGAAGTTCACCGGTAATGAGAGAAAGATAGCGTTCTACCGGCCACAGACCTTCTGCGGCGGGCACAAAATCCACGCCGTTGTGCTGTTGGGCCAGTTCAGGGATGAAACCAGGGAAACTCAACCAGCGCGGCGCATGCGGCTCATCGCGGGTGACGCGCTGAAACGTGGCCATTGTGCGGCGTTGCATAGTGGGATCCTGCACCACAATGACGGTATGAATACTTTCTGCCGCCTGATTCAGTAATGCACAGCTAAACCGGGCATTCTCACCGCAGTTTGTCGACTGATCTTCCACCCAAATTTTCTCACCCGGAATTTGCCAGAACTGGTGAGCAATATCGGCAAGGATCGCCGCTTCCGCGCGTCCGGTAGTACGAATGATGCTATAACGCGGATGCTGGGCAATCGCATCATACAGAAAGCGCGTGGAATGACCGATACCACCGCTAATCAGCAAGGGAACCTGTTGCTCTTTCGCGATCCGACAGGCGGCGTCGATGGTAGGAATAACCGCGTTTCCTGCCAGAATCACGCAATCTGACTGAACGGTGATATTCCCCGTAAAATCATTCTGCGCCAGCCATCGCCCTACGGTATTGATAGCCGCAAGGGTGGTTGCGGAAAGTGTCGGAAACTGACTCATATTGATGACTCCTGGTGTTTATCTTTACCGGGTACAGATGCCGGATGGCGGCTACGCTTCATCCGGCCTACGGCCCTGTACCGATTTATCCCGAAATCTGCTCCATCGCCTGCAGAATACGTTTATCGGAGATCGGATACGGCGTACCAAGCTGCTGGGCAAAATAGCTGACGCGCAGCTCTTCTATCATCCAGCGGATCTCTTTGACATCGGCATCTTGACGGCGCGCGGGAGGCAGTTTATTGAACCACTGCTGCCAGGCCTGCTGCACACTGTCCACTTTCAGCATCTGTGCACGGTCACGGTGCGGGTCGATAGCCAGTTTTTCCAGACGTTTTTCAATAGCCTGCAAATAACGCAACGTATCGCCCAAGCGTTTGAAACCATTGCCGGTAACAAACCCGCGATACACCAGTCCGCCCATTTGCGATTTGATATCCGCGAGACCCAGCGCCATGGTCATATCCACGCGCCCTTTCAGACGTTTATTGATATTAAACACTGCGGTCAGGATCTGTTCGACCTGCTTCGCAATCTCCACCACCGTATCGTTCAGTTCAGCCCGCACTTTTTCATGCAGCGCGGTAAAGCCTTCTTCAGTCCACACCGGGCCACCGTTGGCGTCAATTAACTGATCCACACCGCAGGAGATACAGTCGTCAATCAAATCCAGAACTTTACCGTATGGGTTAAAGTACAGCCCCAGCTTGGCTTTATTGGGCAGCTTCTCGTGCAAATATTTGATTGGCGAAGGAATATTCAGCAGCAACAGGCGGCGTAAACCGCACCACATCGCCTGCTGTTGTTCCAACGGATTATCAAACAGTTTGATGGCAACGCTGTCACGCTCATCGACCAGCGCCGGCCACGCTTTCACCTTATAGTTACCGCGTTTTTGTTCGTAACTTTCCGGAAGTTGACCGAAGCTCCAAATGTGCAACCCACTCTGTTCGATGCCGTCATCGGCCACCGCAGACAATGTTTCCTGAACTTTACCCTTCAGCGCATCCTTCAAATCTTGCAGCGAACGCCCTTCCTGTAGCTTCTTATTTTTATCATCCACCACCCGGAAGGTGATTTTTAGGTGATCGGGCACCTGATCCCAGTGCCAGTCTTCACGGTCAACGGTAACGCCGGTCATGCGGCGCAGTTCACGCTCCAGCGAGTCCAGCAGCGGCAGTTCCAGCGGTGTGACGCGGCCTAAAAACGCTTCCGCATAGTTCGGCGCGGGCACAAAGTTGCGTCGTACCGGTTTTGGCAACGACTTAATCAGGGCGATCACCAATTCGCGGCGCAGCCCCGGGATTTGCCATTCAAAACCGCTCTCTTCGATCTGATTAAGCAGCGGGAGTGGAATATGTACGGTCACACCGTCCGCATCGGCTCCAGGTTCGAACTGGTAGCTCAGGCGCAGCTTAAGGTTACCCTGATGCCAGAAGTTCGGATAATCCAGCTTACTGATTTTCTCCGCACCCTCTTTGATGAGCATGCTCTTTTCAAAGTTGAGCAGATCCGGTGTTTCACGGCTGACCTTTTTCCACCAGCTATCAAAGTGACGAGCAGAAACCACGTCATGGCTGATGCGTTGGTCGTAAAACTCAAACAGCGTCTCATCATCGACCAGAATGTCGCGACGGCGTGATTTGTGCTCTAACTCTTCCACTTCAGCCCGTAACTTCAGATTGTCACGGAAAAACGCATGGCGCGTTTGCCAGTCACCTTCCACCAGCGCATGACGAATGAACAGTTCACGCGACAACGCGGGATCGATCTGGCTGTAATTTACCTTACGGGCCGCAACAATCGGTAAGCCGTAGACAGTGACTTTTTCTGTCGCCATCACAGCACCCTGCGCGCGTTCCCAGTGCGGTTCACTGTATGAACGTTTGATCAGATGCTGGGCTACCGGTTCCACCCATTCGGGATCGATACGCGCGGCAATACGTCCCCACAGGCGGCTGGTTTCCACCAGCTCGGCGACCATCGTCCACTTCGGCGGTTTTTTGAATAAACCTGAACCCGGGAAGATCGAGAAGCGAGCGTTACGCGCCCCGGTAAACTCCTGTTTATCGGTATCTTTCATCCCGATGTGCGACAGTAAACCGGTCAGCAACGCGACGTGGATCTCCCGATATTCAGCGGGTTCGCTGTTGACCGGAATACCCAACTCTTTCACCACCTGGCGCAGTTGCGTGTAGATATCCTGCCACTCACGCACGCGCAGGTAGTTCAGAAAATCAAGTTTGCACTGGCGACGGAACTGGTTTGACGACAGCGCTTTTTGCTGCTCGCCGAGATAGTTCCACAGGTTCACAAATGCAAGAAAATCAGACTCTTTGTCGTGGAAACGGCGATGCTTCTCATCGGATGCCTGCTGCTTGTCCATTGGACGCTCGCGCGGATCCTGAATGGACAGCGCTGAGGTAATGATCATCGCTTCGCGCACACAACCATGTTTTTGTGCTTCCAGCACCATTCGCGCCAGCCGTGGGTCCACCGGAAGTTGCGACAGCTGACGGCCCAACGGCGTTAACTTATAAGCGGTTGCCTGTTCGTCGGTGGTTATCGCCCCCAGCTCTTCGAGCAGGCGCACCCCGTCCTGAATATTGCGTTTATCCGGCGCTTCAACAAACGGGAACGCCGCGATATCCCCCAACCCCAGCGCGGTCATCTGCAAAATAACGGATGCCAGGTTGGTACGCAGGATCTCCGGATCGGTAAACTCCGGGCGCGACAGGAAATCGTCCTCAGAATACAGACGAATACAGATCCCCTCTGAAACACGACCGCAGCGACCTTTACGCTGGTTAGCAGAGGCCTGCGACACCGGTTCAATCGGCAAGCGCTGAACTTTGGTGCGGTAACTGTAACGGCTGATACGCGCGGTGCCCGGGTCAATTACGTATTTGATTCCCGGAACGGTCAGCGACGTTTCCGCCACGTTGGTCGCCAGCACGATACGGCGACCGCTGTGCGACTGGAACACGCGGTTCTGTTCGCTGTTTGAAAGACGCGCATACAGCGGTAGCACTTCGGTATGGCGCAAATCCAGCTTATTCAGCGCATCGGCGGTATCGCGAATTTCACGTTCGCCGCTCATGAAGATCAGAATGTCGCCTGGCCCTTCACGCCCCAGTTCATCTACGGCATCAAAAATTGCCTGCAGCTGGTCACGCTCAGTGTCATCTGCATCTTCAACAATTGGACGATAGCGCACTTCCACCGGATACGTTCGGCCGGAGACTTCGATAATCGGCGCATTGTTGAAATGCTTAGAAAAGCGTTCCGGGTCAATGGTCGCCGAAGTGATGATAATCTTTAGATCCGGACGACGCGGCAGAAGTTCTTTCAGATAGCCGAGCAGAAAATCGATATTCAGACTGCGTTCATGCGCTTCATCGATGATGATGGTGTCGTACTGCATTAGCAGCCGATCCTGTTGGATTTCTGCCAGCAGGATACCGTCCGTCATCAGCTTGACCATGGTGTTATCACTGACATGATCGCTGAAACGTACCTTATAACCGATACAGCCGCCCGGCTCGGTCTGCAGCTCTTCCGCAATACGGTTCGCCACGGTGCGCGCCGCCAGACGACGCGGCTGGGTATGGCCTATCAGCCCTTTTACCCCGCGCCCCAGTTCCATACATATTTTGGGTAACTGGGTGGTTTTCCCCGAACCGGTCTCACCGGCGACAATCACCACCTGATGGTCGCGAATAGCCTCCAGAATATCCTGTTTTTTCTGGCTGACGGGCAGGTTTTCCGGGTAGCGGATTTCCGGACGCGCAGCTTCACGCAGCACAACTTTACCGGCTGCCAGCTCAATCTCTTTCGCCATCTCCTGGTAAATGGCCTGTTGTGCATCAGGATTTTTAACCTTCTTCACACCGTGCAGGCGGCGGGCAAAACGCTGTCTGTCACGCAGCATCAGTGAGTCCAGCTGTTGCTGCAACATGTTGAAGGTTAATTTTTGTTGTTCTGTCATAGCGTTAAAAGGCAGTGCTCTGCCGGGTTAAATCTCTTTTAGATGATGGGTATAGAGTACCACATCGGCGCTTTTCATGTGTTGTTCAATAATTTCGAACATAGGATTCGATATATTGCGCTATCACTGCGACAGGATTGTGAATAAAGTGTCAACAAGCAACGGGGCACTACCCCTTCAAACACATAAAAGGAAACACCCATGAGCAAGGTATTAGTTCTTAAATCCAGTATTCTGGCAGGGTACTCTCAGTCTGGTCAGTTGTCTGATTATTTTGTTGAACAGTGGCGTGAAAAGCACTCTGCTGATGAAATCACTGTCCGTGACCTGGCTGCAAATCCTGTACCGGTACTGGATGGCGAACTGGTGGGTGCGATGCGCCCGAGCGATACACCGCTGACGCCGCGTCAGCAAGAAGCGTTGGCGCTGTCCGATGAGCTGATTGCTGAGCTGAAAGCGCATGATGTGATTGTTATCGCCGCGCCGATGTACAACTTCAACATCCCAACGCAGCTGAAAAACTACTTTGACCTGATTGCCCGTGCAGGTGTGACTTTCCGTTATACCGAGAAAGGCCCGGAAGGTCTGGTGACAGGTAAACGCGCGGTGGTGCTGACCAGCCGTGGTGGTATTCATAAAGACACACCAACCGACCTGATCACGCCGTACCTGAACGTATTCCTGGGCTTTATCGGCATCACCGACGTGAATGTTGTCTTTGCTGAAGGTATTGCTTACGGCCCGGAAGTGGCGTCTAAAGCACAGTCCGACGCGAAAGCCGCTATCGACAGCGTGGTAGCTGCCTGATAATTCCCCCCTCTCACCATCCGGTGGGAGGGTTTCTCCGACACTTACTTCTTTCCCTGCATCTGTATCTGTTTGCCGTGAATGCGATTAATATCACGCCAGATAGGTGCATAATCCCTGCATTTCGCCAGATTCTCTTCCCAACAATGAAGCAAAAACTGTTCAGGCTCCGCGACATCCCGGCTTAACAGCTTGAATACCCAACGATTCCAGACGTACCACTTGAGAAGCCACATGATTTCACCCTACGACGCGACCGGTGTTGGACTATACCAGCATCCATTTTATGCCGTGTGGCAACTATTGCGATGTCGATGAATAATCCAGCGTCGTGTCCCTCTGGCAGTGTGAAAAAGCGATTTACTCTTTTCTCAACCACTTACCATTTATACCCTGCACATACTCTCCCGGTTTAGCGCGAGCAACCAGCTTTTGCCCGGCCATTTTTGCCACTTCATCTGGCGGAATATTATTGCTCTCTGCCAGTTGCTGATAGCTGGCGTTGCGCGCTTTATTAATCTCACTCACCAGCGCCTGCGTTTCGGCATCGGTTTGCAATGCGACCAGATAGCCATTGAGCGTTTCCCCTACTCGCCCCTGAGTTCTGGCTTCATTCAGGGTCAATGCCCACGTATTGCTGCTGAGTAAACTTAGGACGACCAGCGCCACTGCAAACTGTTTTCTCATCATGACCTCAGAACAAATCGCTGCGCGATTTCAATAAACTTTCGACGTCTTTATCAACTTTGATATGGATCTCATGCTCGATTTTGACGTTCATATTAATGGTGATGGGCTCTTTTGGCGCAGCCACTTCGATTCTGGGAGTACACCCTACCAGCAGAGATGAAGTCAGCAGACCCAGCATGGCAGCTATCGTTTTCATTGTTGTTCCTCACATTCCTTGCCTTCCGGGCAATGGGTTTCCGGCAGCGCTGCATTTTGTTCAAGCCATGCCTGTAAATTGTCGCCAAAACGCAAACTGCGCCATAGCGTAAAGACGTTTTCCTCGTGGGTATAATTCAAATTAACCGTACCTACTTTGCCATCTACCCGACTATTGCCAGTCACGGTTGACTGCATGGTTAAAACACCGAGGTTATCCAGATTTATTTTCGTCCACGAATGGCTTATTTCCATATAACGCAGCCAGTTAATGGCCGCCCCCGCCGCCATGTTATCTTTGACGACCGCATCCGCTGTGTCCTTATCAATACGCAACGTCATCGGCCCTGGATTAGTCAACCAGCCGTCTTTTATGATCCATTTTTCGTTATCCAGCCATAATGGCAACGCGCCACTGACCGGGCCAGACATGGCGAACTGTTTGGGGTTAACCGCACTGATAAGCTCGCTGGAAGAGATATTCTGCACCCGCAATAAGGCCGGGTCGTGCTGCGGCATCCGCAGTTGCTGCATGATGATTTTGCCACCCAGCAGGTCGGCACTGACATCGCTCAACAGTAACGGGTTGTTCTCACTCCAGGGGTACGCCCCCTGCAAATCGGCGGCGATATTCTTCACCGTCACCTGATTCACCACTTCCGCAATACGCAGTGAAATAGGTCCACGCGTACCCAGTTGCCATGCGCCTTCACTGAACCGGAAAGGCAATACAAAATCGACACCGTTGATTTGGTTATCGGGCATCCAGCCGCTACCGCCTTTTAACACCCCATGACCGCCTGCTTCAAAGCCCTGCTCCGGGGCTGCCGAAAACGCGACCTGCGCATACAGTTCACCTTCACGTAGCTTCATTTTCCAGTCAGGTGGAACCAGAGGTTGGAATACGGTGAGCGATTGTTTTGGCCACCATGCCTGTCCGCGCAGGCGGATACCGTCCCAACGACCATTCAGCTGTACGGGCCCAATCGCCCCTGCGTGAAGCTGGCCTTTGAACTGGAAAATTGTCGGATCGCTACCTTCCACGCTGAACTTCAGCGTCGATGGTGGTAACACGCTTCCCCCGGTGAAGGTGGTGTTCCCTGCGTCCAGCGACAGCGCGCCGCTAAATGTCGGTTTGGTTGCATCCCGCACCCAAACTATCGGTTCGTCCATCACCAGACGCGGATTTTCCACCTTCATCGTGCCGTATTGCAGATGATCAAATCCGGTAGAAAGATCAAATAGCTTCAGGGTGTTGTCATGCCATTCTCCCTTACCCGCTACGTCCCAACGGGCATGCATCGGCGTAAAGCTGCCTTCCCCCCAATATCGCCACTGCCAACGACCGGCATCAGGAAGAAAATCATTTGCCAGGCCATCCAGGTGCAGTTCAAAGCCCCCCATCTGGTTTTCATGCGCACGTAAAATAGCCTGCAGACGCCCATCCACACCACGTTGCGTGACTTTTACGCCTGCCAGCGGCCAGCGAATCTCGTCAATATCCAGCGAATCAATCACCCGCCCACGTGAGCGCAGCAGCGCTCCTGGCTCAAAAGCCAATTGTGGATCGTTCAGACTTCCGCTAAGTCTGGCGGGCAATTTCGCGTAGAAGATCAGATCGCCCTGTTTCGCTTCACCGGTCAACTGTAGCGGCATCTCGCTACTATCCATGCCAAGCTTACCCGGCCCCAGCGTTAATACGGCATTTCCTTTACCGGCGTCGCCATGCGTCAGAACGTTCAGACGCCCGCTCACCACCGCGTTTTCCAGTCCGGCCTGCCAGTTTTCAACTTTTATGCCCAACCGCCCGCTTAACGGGAATCCCTGATAAGGCCAGTTCCAGCGTCCGTCGCTGATGGTCAGTTGCTGGCGTGTTATTTCCCACGGAAGGTCAAGCAGCGGATCGGCATTATCACGCGCCATGACGATCAGTTGTCCGCTGTTTTCTTGCCACTCCAGTTCGGCATCCACAAGCGTAGGCTCTTGCGGCAGACTTAACGTCGCAACCGCATGACCGCTTACCGGTAGCCCATCGGGAACCAGTGGCATAGTAAATTCACCGACCAGTTTTACCGGCGGCTGGCCTTCAAATGCCGCAACATCCAGCTCCGTTACCGTGAGGTTTTGCCCGTGCAAACGCCCCTGAAATTTAACTTTTTCACCCTGGTAACGCAGCTGTTGATTAGAGGGAGTGAGCGAGAGTGACAGTTTTCCCTGCCATTCCTGCCATGGAGAAAGAATAAGTTTGTCGATGTTAATCCAGGTATTGGGCAGCATTGACTGCCATTCAGCCAGCGTTTTAGGCGCTACCGGCGATGGCTCTGCCTGGGGCAATTTGGCCAGGCAAGCTGAATCCAACTCAATGGTCCCGACATTCAGTGACCAGCGGCTGGGGTGAGACAGATCCGCCTGAGTGATGCGTGCTAGCGGGCAATCTTCAACCAGATAGCGGAGTTCAGGTATATGCAACCCATGCCGTGTCAACCGCGGGCTCTCATCCAGCGCGATGCGTGTTCCAACGGGTAACCAGATACCCACCAACGTAGGCACCCACAGGCCAAGCGTCATCACTAGCGTCAGCGGCACGAGAATCAATAATAAGAGGAGTGCCAGAACGGCTTTATATTTACCCTTCATGGGTAGTTAATATCCTGATTTAGCAAAAATTTAAGCCGGTTTAGGCCTGTATTGTGGCATGTTTAACTGGATATGCCCACATTAAGGATAGATAACCGATTTCCAGGCACGCTGTTACACGTGCCGTCTGGGATATTAAGATTCAGACTCAATGAGGCCTAAGTTGTCCATCGCTATGTTTAGGTCCGATACGACCTGCTTCTATCAGAATTTCCTCAATGAGTTCTTCGAGGCACTCCCTACCATGATGATCGCAGACCAGATGTACCTGCCGGGAAATCTCATCAGGTTTCATACCATCGCATAATGCCGCCTTGAGCATTAGGGTGGCCCATCGTTTTGCTTCAGAGTGAGTCAGCATAACCCCTCCCGATAATTGCTACCTGTATAAGCGTAGCTGCCCGGATGTGATTCGGCTGGCTTTTTACCTGCCGCGATATTCGGGTGTTGAGTTGGATAGAAAAATATCCAGTTGTTGAAATTGTGTAACCTGCCCACACTAACAACAGATACGCTGAAATTATTCATTACGCCTATGACTATCAATAACTTTTTAGATTTTGTAAAATAATTTGAATTGGATTAATGTGACGTCAAAATCACTGGAGAAAGTCTTATGAAACTCGCCATCTATAGTACAAAACAGTACGACAAGAAGTATCTACAGCAGGTTAACGAGGCTTTTGGTTTTGAACTTGAATTCTTTGACTTTCTGTTGACGGAAAAAACAGCGAAAACCGCCCATGGCTGTGAAGCTGTGTGCATTTTCGTCAACGACGATGGCAGCCGCCCCGTTCTGGAAGAACTGAAAAAGCATGGCGTGAAATACATTGCGCTGCGTTGTGCCGGGTTCAATAACGTCGATCTCGACGCAGCAAAAGAGCTGGGTCTGCAGGTGGTTCGTGTTCCAGCTTATTCACCAGAGGCCGTCGCTGAGCATGCGATTGGCATGATGATGACGCTGAATCGCCGTATTCACCGCGCTTATCAGCGTACCCGTGATGCCAACTTCTCTCTTGAGGGGCTGACCGGTTTTACTATGTATGGCAAAACCGCTGGGGTGATCGGTACCGGTAAAATCGGTATCGCTGCGTTGCGGATCCTGAAAGGTTTTGGTATGCGTCTGCTGGCGTTCGATCCTTACCCGAGCGCTGCTGCGCTGGAGTTAGGCGTTGAATATGTCGATCTTAAAACGCTGTTTGCAGAGTCCGATGTCATCTCTCTGCACTGTCCGTTAACACCGGAGAATTATCATTTGCTCAATCACGAAGCCTTTGAGCAAATGAAAAACGGCGTGATGGTCATTAATACCAGTCGTGGTGCATTGATCGACTCACAAGCCGCTATCGATGCGCTGAAAAACCAGAAAATTGGCTCTCTGGGTATGGACGTGTACGAGAACGAACGCGATCTGTTCTTTGAAGATAAATCCAATGACGTCATTCAGGATGATGTGTTCCGTCGTCTGTCAGCCTGTCATAACGTGTTGTTCACCGGACATCAGGCATTCCTGACAGCTGAAGCGTTGACCAGTATTTCTGAGACTACGCTACAGAATCTGGCCCAAATCTCCAAAAGCGAGACCTGTCCAAACGCCCTCTTCTAATACCTGTGCTCCCCTGGCGTCAGGGGAGCATTTTCAGACAATCACCGATGATAAAACATTCAGTATCATTATTATATTGAATGTATTCCCGTCACAAACGTAGAGAAATTTAATGAAGAAAGTTGTCACGTTGATTGCGCTCAGCCTGCTGATGGCTGGCTGTGTGAGCAATGGAAAAGTTTCCGTCAATCGCGAACAGTTGCAGCATCACCGCTTCGTTTTGCAAAGCGTGAATGGTAAAGCCGTCACCGCCACCAACAACCCACCTGAGTTAAGTTTTGGCGAAAACATGACGGTATCAGGAAAGATGTGTAATCAATTCCACGGCCAGGGCAAGCTGTCCGACGGTGAGTTGAAGGTAAAAGATATGGCGATGACGCGTATGATGTGCGCCGATCCACAGCTTAACGCGCTCGACGGGATCGTCAGCGAAATGTTTAAGCAAGGCGCACAGGTCGATCTAACTGCTGACCAGTTAACGCTGGCGACAGCAGAACAAACACTGACGTATAAACTCGCGGATTTAATGTAGGAAACGTGGTGGCTTAATAGCTCCCACAACTTCCGGCGGCAAGCGACTGCTCACTACAGCGTTTGCCGTTGGGTAGCGCACACATCCCGATAGCAGAACCATCCAGTTGACGAGCAACAGAGAGCGAACCGCCAATCATGGCGCAATTAGCTTCTCCTGAACTGGACATTGCTGCCTTCATGCCCGGTGCGACATGCGCGGCGGTTGCCTGCTGAACAGGTTCGCTGCTACAAGCCGATAATAATAACGCGGCACATCCTACCCAAAACGCTGCGCGCATCTTACTCCCCTCTGAATATTAACCAAACGACACAGCCATAAATAATAGGCAGCGGAAACACCGCCGTCGAGAGGAAAAATACGCATTTATGCGTACTGTTTACATTTTCTGGCAATTTTTTGCCTGCTCCTTTGATCAAACCATTCATTCTGTTTATTCCAGGGACACAAAAGCGAAAATCTGTCTTTAGCGCTTTTGCTAAAATAGAAGGATAACAACCAGGACTCGCCGCTGTTACGCGTGTCCCTCTTTTTGCGCAATGTAAGGGTGTCAGTATGATCACAATTGACGGTAATGGTGCGGTTGCTTCAGTCGCATTTCGTACCAGCGAGGTTATCGCCATCTACCCGATTACGCCCAGTTCGACGATGGCTGAACAGGCAGATGCCTGGGCCGGGAACGGGCTTAAGAACGTGTGGGGGGATACCCCTCGCGTCGTAGAAATGCAGTCAGAAGGTGGCGCGATCGCAACCGTTCATGGCGCGTTGCAGACCGGTGCGCTCTCTACGTCGTTTACCTCATCGCAGGGCCTGTTGCTGATGATCCCAACGCTGTACAAACTGGCCGGTCAGTTGACCCCGTTTGTACTGCACGTTGCGGCTCGCACAATTGCTACTCACGCATTATCAATCTTTGGCGATCATTCCGACGTGATGGCGGTGCGCCAGACAGGATGTGCAATGCTGTGTGCCAGCAGCGTTCAGGAGGCACAGGACTTTGCGCTGATTTCGCAAATAGCCACCCTGAAAAGCCGGGTTCCGTTTATTCATTTCTTTGATGGTTTCCGTACATCCCATGAAATCAATAAAATTGTGCCACTGGCCGACGACACGATCCTCGGACTGATGCCGCAGGCGGAAATCGATGCTCATCGCGCTCGGGCGCTTAATCCTGAGCATCCGGTTATTCGCGGTACGTCTGCGAACCCGGACACCTATTTCCAGTCACGCGAGGCAACAAACCCGTGGTACAACGCGGTTTACGATCATGTAGAACAGGCGATGAACGATTTCGCCGCGGCGACAGGTCGCCAGTACCAGCCATTTGAATATTACGGCCATCCTCAGGCTGAGCGCGTCATTATCTTAATGGGCTCGGCGATTGGAACCTGCGAAGAAGTCGTTGAAGAACTGCTGGCGCATGGCGAGAAAGTCGGCGTTCTGAAAGTGCGTCTGTTCCGTCCATTCTCTGCCGGACATTTACTGCGCGCGCTTCCGGAAACCGTACGCAGCATCGCCGTTCTTGATCGCACCAAAGAACCCGGCGCACAGGCAGAACCGTTGTATCTGGACGTAATGACCGCGTTAGCAGAAGCCTTTAACTGTGGCGAGCGAGAAACGCTACCGCGCGTGATTGGCGGACGTTATGGCCTTTCTTCCAAAGAGTTCGGTCCAGACTGCGTGATGGCAGTCTTTAATGAGCTGAGCAGCGCGAAGCCGAAACCTCGCTTTACGGTCGGCATCTATGATGATGTCACCAACTTGTCGCTACCGTTACCGGAAAACACCCTGCCCGGTACGGCTAAGCTCGAAGCGCTGTTTTACGGGCTGGGCAGCGACGGTAGCGTGTCAGCCACCAAAAACAACATCAAAATTATTGGTAACTCGACGCCATGGTATGCGCAGGGTTATTTCGTCTACGACTCGAAAAAAGCAGGCGGTCTGACGGTTTCCCACCTGCGCGTTAGCGAGCAGCCTATTCGATCAGCGTATCTGGTTTCACAAGCCGATTTTGTTGGCTGTCACCAGCTGCAATTTATCGATAAGTATCAGATGGCCGAGCGCCTGAAACCAGGCGGTATCTTCCTGCTTAATACCCCATACAGTGTGGATGAAGTCTGGGGTCGTCTGCCACAGGAAGTTCAGGCGGTACTGAATCAGAAGAAAGCCCGTTTCTACGTGATTAATGCGGCCAAAATCGCCCGCGAATGCGGTCTGGCAGCGCGTATTAACACCGTTATGCAAATGGCCTTCTTCCATTTGACGCAAATCTTACCCGGCGACAGCGCGTTGGCTGAATTGCAGGGGGCGATTGCGAAAAGTTACAGCAGTAAAGGACAGGACCTTGTTGAACGTAACTGGCAGGCTCTGGCCCTGGCGCGCGAATCCGTCGCCGAAGTAGCACTCCAGCCGGTTGATCCGCACAGCGCAAACCGACCACCGGTGGTTTCTGATGCCGCACCTGATTTCGTGAAAACCGTCACCGCGGCAATGCTCGCCGGTCTGGGTGATGCCCTCCCCGTATCAGCGTTGCCACCAGACGGCACCTGGCCAATGGGCACCACGCGTTGGGAAAAACGTAATATCGCCGAAGAGATCCCCATCTGGAAGGAAGAATTGTGTACCCAGTGTAACCACTGCGTTGCCGCGTGCCCGCACTCGGCAATCCGCGCCAAAGTGGTTTCACCTGAAGCGATGGAAAACGCCCCTGCCAGTCTGCATTCTTTGGATGTGAAATCACGCGATATGCGCGGTCAGAAGTATGTCCTGCAGGTTGCACCAGAAGATTGCACTGGCTGTAATCTGTGTGTCGAAGTTTGCCCGGCAAAAGATCGCCAAAACCCGGAAATCAAGGCCATCAATATGATGTCGCGCCTTGAGCATGTTGAAGAAGAAAAAGTTAACTATGACTTCTTCCTCAATCTGCCGGAGATCGACCGCAGCAAGCTTGAACGCATTGATATCCGTACCTCGCAGTTAATCACTCCGCTGTTTGAATATTCCGGCGCCTGTTCTGGTTGTGGTGAAACGCCGTATATCAAACTGCTTACGCAGCTGTATGGCGACCGCATGCTGATCGCTAACGCGACCGGCTGTTCATCGATTTATGGCGGTAACCTCCCTTCAACGCCGTATACGACCGATGCCAATGGTCGTGGACCTGCGTGGGCAAACTCTCTGTTCGAAGATAACGCTGAGTTTGGTCTGGGCTTCCGCCTGACGGTGGATCAACACCGTGTGCGCGTCATGCGTTTGCTGGAGCAGTTTGCGGATAATATTCCGGCTGAACTGAATGACGCCCTGCATGCTGAAGCGACGCCAGAAGTACGCCGTGAGCAAGTTGCTGCGCTGCGCCAGCATCTGAAAGATGTCGAAGGTGCACAGCAACTGTTAACCGATGCCGACGCGCTGGTCGAGAAGTCCATCTGGCTGATTGGCGGCGACGGCTGGGCTTACGATATTGGTTTTGGCGGGTTGGATCACGTCCTGAGTCTCACCGAGAACGTCAATATTCTGGTGCTGGATACCCAGTGTTACTCCAACACGGGTGGACAAGCGTCGAAAGCCACGCCGCTTGGAGCGGTTACCAAGTTTGGTGAGCACGGCAAGCGCAAGGCTCGCAAAGATCTTGGCGTCAGCATGATGATGTACGGGCATGTTTATGTCGCACAGATTTCTCTGGGCGCCCAGTTGAATCAGACGGTCAAAGCTATCCAGGAAGCTGAATCCTACCCCGGCCCGTCGCTGATTATCGCGTATAGCCCATGTGAGGAGCATGGCTATGACCTCGCGCTAAGCCACGATCAGATGCGTCAGCTCACGGCTACCGGATTCTGGCCGCTGTACCGCTTTGACCCACGCCGAGCAGACGAAGGTAAGCTGCCGCTGGCGCTCGACTCGCGCCCACCGTCAGATGCGCTGGCCGAAACATTGCTTAACGAGCAGCGTTTCCGCCGCCTGAACGCCCAACAGCCAGAAGTTGCAGAACAGCTGTGGAAGGATGCAACGGCTGATTTGCAAAAACGCTACGACTTCCTGGCCCAACTGGCAGGCAAAGCGGAAAAGAACGGTACCGAATAATACGTTTTTCTCAGTATTAGCCGGAACCCCAAAAAAAAAGCCCGAACAGTTGTTCGGGCTTGTCAATTTATTCGCTGGCTAATTAATAAGTGTCATCAATATACCAACGAAAAATAAAACGTGACAATAAAGGCATATAACACGCGCAGAATATCCCAACAAAATTCAATTGTATAATTTTTATTTTATATATATTTTACAAACTCATTCACGGCAATTATCACTATTTCCGTAGAATTATTTGTTTAAGGTTTTACTTAAGACGTAACAATTCATATTTATCTCTTTACGGAACTTCTCCTTTAGCATGCTTTTACTCCCTACATGGGTGGTCACAGGTTAATAAAAAAACTAAAGGATTATTTCAATGAACAGAAAAGTACTGGCTCTCGTAATTCCTGCCCTGCTGGCTGCAGGCGCTGCTCACGCTGCTGAAGTTTATAATAAAGACGGTAACAAATTAGATCTCTACGGAAAAATTGATGGTCTGCGTTACTTCTCTGACGATGCCAGCAATGATGGCGATCAGACTTATTTCCGTGGCGGCTTCAAAGGCGAAACTCAGATTAACGATATGCTCACCGGCTATGGCCAGTGGGAATATCAGGTAAATGCCAACACTACTGAAAGCAACCGCAGCAACAACTTTACTCGTCTGGCCTTTGCTGGTCTGAAATTCGGCGACTACGGTTCATTCGACTACGGTCGTAACTACGGCGTTATGTACGACGTAGAAGGTTGGACCGATATGCTGCCAGAATTCGGTGGCGACTCTTACACCAAAGCAGACAACTTCATGACCGGTCGTGCGAACGGTGTGGCAACTTACCGCAACACCGACTTCTTCGGTATGGTGAACGGTCTGAACTTCGCGCTGCAGTACCAGGGTGCGAACGAGCAGAAAAGCGACGAGTACGGCCAGGAAGGTACCGGCAATGGTGGTTCCGCCCCTGATAGCTCTCGTAACGTCCAGAACTCTAACGGCGACGGCTTCGGTCTCTCCTCTACCTACGACCTGGGTATGGGCGTAAGCTTCGGTGCGGCATACACCACGTCTGACCGTACTAACGAGCAGACCACTAAGGGCGGCGACGTTGCTGGCGGTGACAAAGCTGATTCCTGGACTGTCGGTATGAAATACGACGCGAACAACATCTACCTGGCAACCATGTATGCAGAAACTCGCAACATGACTCCATACGGTGATAGCGGCGTAGCCAACAAAACTCAGAACTTCGAAGTAACTGCACAGTACCAGTTCGACTTTGGTCTGCGTCCGTCCGTTTCCTTCCTGATGTCTAAAGGTCAGGACCTGGGCGCTAACGGATCTGACGGCGACAAAGATCTGGTTAAATACGCAGACATCGGTGCGACTTACTACTTCAACAAAAACATGTCTACCTACGTTGATTACAAAATCAACCTGCTGGATGAAGACGATAGCTTCTACACCAGCAAAAACATCTCTACTGATGACGTAGTTGCTGTAGGCCTGGTTTACCAGTTCTAAGTTCGTCAGCCCGCTGGCAACGGCGGGCTATCCTTATTTTCTGTGTAACTCTGTTTTATCTCATTCAAAACATTATATCTGTTGCGTTAAAACACATCTCTGATAGATGATATCTTGCATTAAGGTCTGTAGTAGAGGATACCTGCAATGAATCATCATCCTGTAAAATCATCCCGTATTGCATCCGTCGGCTATGACGAATCCTCTTGCACGCTAGAAATTCGCTTTCACCAGTTGGCTACCCTGCAATATCAGCAGGTCCCTGCCCGTATTTTTCGTGATTTCCTGATCGTGGTCTCTAAAGGCCGATTTTACGATGGGGTAATAAAAGGCAAATTTCCTGAAATCAAAATAAAGTGATGCCAAAATGTGATCGTTGTCATTGTACATAAAGTGCCATTACGCGGTAAGCTTTAGGTGGATACTTAAACAGGAGGTTTTATGAACAGAACGATTCTTGTACCCATCGATATTTCAGACTCAGAATTAACTCAACGCGTTATTGCCCATGTTGAAGCAGAAGCAAAGATCGACGATGCACAGGTTCATTTTTTGACCGTCATTCCGTCATTGCCCTATTACGCTTCCCTGGGACTGGCCTACTCGGCAGAGTTACCGGCCATGGACGATCTGAAAGCCGAAGCGAAATCTCAACTGGAAGAGATTATCAAGAAGTTCAATATCCCAACGGACAGAGTGCACGTTCATGTCGCAGAAGGTGCGCCGAAAGACAAGATTCTGGAGATCGCTAAAAAATTACCGGCTGATATGGTCATTATTGCCTCACACCGACCTGACATCACCACCTACCTGCTGGGCTCTAACGCCGCGGCTGTAGTGCGTCACGCGGAGTGTTCGGTACTGGTAGTCCGCTAAGCTGTCTGGCCCGCACATCGTTGCGGGCTTTTTGTTTCTACGCCTTATCCCCCACGATTACTGTCTTAAACGTGCTGACATTTTTCCCGCCAGAACATTCAGCACGTTGCCGCAAAAGGCAAACTTACTTGTTCCTTTATCAAGCGCCTGTAGTTTCAGTTTTATGAAATTTGATAATGATCCACTTGTGCAAGCAACCTACGCCCCTAATGCGACAAAATCTACAGTTTTTGCCGCAGGTGGAAAACCAGATAGTGAGATAAATATTCCGGAAATTAATGGGACTTGCATCAACTACACCTTAAGAAAAGATGCAGAGACAATGCCTTTTTATGTGGCATTCGATAAGAATGGGAATAAAAAACATTTTGGCTATATCTCCTGCCAACAGGCGAGAGATAGGGGAATATTTAGCCAATAAGGAAGAATCCTGGCAAGGAGCCATTTAAACAACCCGTTAAGCAATGAGAGTATCATTACTATTTTTTAAATGAGGACATTCAAAAAGAATAAATCGGCCCGCAAAAAGATATATTACATAATGGACCCTATATTTCTACGCATCTATCCTACATGACTACCCTAAATGACAGTTCGATGCACAGATAATATCGATGGTAAGGTTCCCGCTTTCCTGCGTTGATGTATCGCTACATCGCGACAACATTACGTCCTCTCTTGAAACCCTGGTAAAAACAGAGTATATATACTGTATATACATCCAGCATAAGAGCGATAAGCAATGTTCGTGGAACTCGTTTATGACAAAAGGAATTTTGATGGTCTGCCCGGCGCAAAAGATATTATTCTCGGCGAATTGACCAAGAGGGTTCATCGGATCTTCCCCGATGCTGAAGTTCGGGTTAAACCGATGATGACACTTCCGGCGATCAACACTGACGCCAGCAAGCATGAAAAAGAACAGATAAGCCGAACGGTTCAAGAAATGTTTGAAGAGGCTGAGATGTGGCTGGTTTCAGATTAAGCACCTTGAACCGTCATATTGCTTAAGTACCATCCGCTGTGACTGGCAATCATTCAATACTCGCACTATCGGACGTTTGCCGGTCGGCCGCAGCCATGCTCTTGCATACGGCATGGTTGCGGCAGTTCGCCACACCCTGCGTTTATCGCTCCCTGACATTGCTCGTTGATAGTTCAGAACTGAATTATCTGGCGGTGAACTACTCCACAATTTTCTTCAACGCTTCAATATCTGCTTTCAGCTGATTAATTTCTTCCTGTCCGGGACCATGTACCTTTATTCAATCGTTCGGTTCACAGTTTATTCTGGTCTGGTCACGGAGAGCAAAAATCTTACTACTCTATGAGTAGCATCGGTGCCAGATAGAACGCAGCTGTAAAACGTGCTGGTATTCGTCGCCGTAATCCGTACCATACGCGGCATACTTTTGCCTGCTGGCTGTAATCGGCTGGAGCGAACCCATCATTTATAGCTAATCAGATGGGGCATGAAAACGCGCAAATAGTGTACGACGTCTACAGTACATGGATTGAAGAAATGAATGACGATCGGGTTGCAATGTTGAATAACCAACTAGCCCTGTGATTGAAGTTTGCCCATTATATGCCCCTTTTGGTTTTTGAGAACGGTAAGAATGCAAGATAATCAACAAGTTACAAAGAAAGAACAATACAACCTGAACAAACTGCAAAAACGTCTGCGTCGTAACGTGGGCGAGGCCATTGCCGATTTCAATATGATCGAAGACGGCGATCGCATTATGGTGTGCCTTTCCGGCGGGAAAGACAGCTATACCATGCTGGAGATCCTGCGTAATTTGCAGCAAAGCGCCCCGATCAGTTTTTCCTTAGTTGCGGTTAATCTCGATCAAAAACAACCCGGTTTCCCGGAGCACATTCTGCCAGAGTATCTTGAACAGCTGGGCGTTGAGTATAAAATTGTTGAAGAAAACACCTACGGGATCGTCAAAGACAAAATCCCTGAAGGCAAAACGACCTGCTCGCTCTGCTCTCGCCTGCGTCGCGGCATTCTGTACCGTACGGCAACCGAGTTAGGTGCCACCAAGATTGCGCTCGGCCACCATCGCGACGACATCCTGCAAACGCTGTTTTTAAACATGTTCTACGGCGGGAAAATGAAAGGCATGCCGCCGAAGCTGATGAGTGATGACGGTAAGCACATCGTGATCCGCCCGCTGGCATACTGCCGTGAGAAAGATATCGAGCGTTTCTCCGAGGCGAAAGGTTTCCCGATTATTCCGTGCAATCTGTGCGGCTCACAGCCTAACCTGCAGCGTCAGGTCATTGCCGACATGCTGCGTGACTGGGACAAACGCTATCCAGGCCGCATTGAAACCATGTTCAGCGCAATGCAAAACGTTGTACCTTCACATCTGAGCGATATCAATCTGTTCGATTTTAAAGGCATTAAGCACGGCTCAGAGGTTGTGAACGGCGGTGATTTAGCGTTCGATCGTGAAGAGATCCCGCTGCAGCCTGCGGGCTGGCAGCCAGAAGAAGATGATGCTCAACTGGATGAATTACGCCTGAACGTGGTGGAAGTGAAGTAAGCGTCTGTCAGGCCTACAACGTGCATAAGCGCCTGTAGGCCTGATAAGCGGAGCGCCATCAGGCGCCCCAACGGGTAGTTATTTCAATAACCGGACCCGGCAAGTCTTGCCTTTAATCTTACCGTTTTGTAATTGCTTCCACGCCTTGTGCGCTACAGTCTGGCGGACGGCGACATAGACGTGTGCCGGATGAACAGCAATTTTGCCGATATCTGCGCCATCCAGACCAATATCACCGGTCAGAGCCCCCAGAACATCACCAGGACGCATTTTCGCTTTTTTACCACCATCAATGCATAACGTCGCCATCTCTGCTTCCAGCGGCAGGATTGAGCCGTTAACTGGCGCAGTTAGCCAATTCAGCTTCAGTTGCAGCATTTCAGAAAGGATGTTGGCACGCTGCGCTTCTTCCGGCGCACAGAAGCTAATCGCCAGACCGCTGTTGCCGGCACGCGCGGTACGTCCGATACGATGGACGTGGACTTCCGGATCCCACGCCAGTTCGAAGTTAACTACCAGCTCAAGTGATTTGATATCCAGGCCACGTGCGGCCACATCGGTTGCGACCAGGACGCGCGCGCTACCGTTGGCAAAACGAACCAGCGTCTGATCGCGATCGCGCTGTTCCAGGTCGCCATGTAATGACAGTGCGCTTTGCCCTGCCGCATTCAGTGCATCGCAAACGGCCTGACAATCTTTTTTGGTGTTACAAAAAACCACGCACGATGCGGGTTGATGCTGGCTGAGTAGCTTTTGCAGCAGCGGAATTTTTCCGTGGCTGGAGGTTTCGAAAAACTGCTGTTCAATCGCCGGTAACGCATCGACCGTATCAATTTCAATCGTTAATGGATTTTGCTGTACCCGGCCACTGATAGCAGCAATGGCTTCCGGCCAGGTTGCGGAAAACAGCAAAGTCTGACGTGACGCAGGCGCAAAGCGAATGACATCATCAATCGCATCGCTAAAGCCCATATCCAGCATGCGGTCGGCTTCATCCATAACCAGCGTATTCAGGGCATCCAGAGAAACGGTGCCTTTTTGCAGGTGGTCAAGTAAACGACCCGGTGTGGCAACAATAATATGTGGTGCATGTTGCAGGGAGTCACGCTGTGCGCCAAAGGGTTGCCCACCGCACAGCGTTAAGATCTTGGTGTTTGGCAGGAAGCGCGCTAAACGACGCAGTTCACCCGCCACCTGGTCGGCAAGCTCGCGCGTTGGGCACAGCACCAGAGACTGCGTCTGAAACAGCGCGGCATCAATATGCTGTAATAGCCCAAGACCAAAAGCAGCCGTTTTGCCACTGCCGGTTTTAGCCTGCACGCGAACATCTTTACCCGCCAGGATTGCCGGTAACGCAGCAGCCTGAACAGGCGTCATTTCAAGATAGCCCAGCTCGTTAAGATTCTCGAGTTGAGCAGCAGGTAAAACATTCAGGGTTGAAAAAGCGGTCACAATTTAATCTCGCGGTAAAAACTCACATTCAGCAGGCGCGTATCCTCGCAGATCTGTGCCCGTGATGCGACAATTTAATCGGTTCTTCATCCGGCGGCGGATCCGGCATGGGCTGCGGACGAGGTATGGGATCGGGAATGGGAACCGGATCGGTCGGTAGCGAATCAGTGTTCGACGTTGCAATCAGACAGGTCATATACCCCTCCAGTCATTCAGGTTGACTCTTTTAGGGTAGACGCTGATTTCCTGCAGGCAAAAAAAAGCCGACTAATCTAAGTCGGCGTCGTACGAATCAATTGTGCTATGCAGTAATTCAAAAAAGGAAGTAAGACAATATGGAGCGCAACGCCCATCGCTTGACGTTGCATTCACCTGCGAGAGAGATATTGCCCCGAATAGGTAGATGGTTTATTGACTTCGCTCAAAAATCAGGACGTTTTCATGCGCAAAAGCCACTAAAAAACGTTGTTGTTACAACCATTTACTACGGTGCAACCATAAAGTAACACCACCAATCAGGACCACTAACAGAATACAAAAAAGTGAGAAACCAAACTGCCAACCACCGCCGGGGATACCGCCGAGGTTAACGCCGAAAAGCCCGGTTAAAAATGTGCTGGGAAGAAAAACCATTGCCATCAATGACATTGTATACGTTCGGCGAGCCAGAGACTCCTGCATCACCTGCGCAATTTCATCCGCCATAATACCGGTCCGGGCAATACAGGCGTCTATTTCATCCAGCCCTCTCCCCAGCCTGTCAGCGATATCCTGCATCCGTCTCCGATGGTCGTCGGTCATCCAGGGTAAACGTTCACTCGCCAGACGGGCATAGACATCACGCTGTGGAGCCATATAACGGCGCATCACAATTAGCTGCTTACGCAGTAAAGCCAAAAAACCACGCGGTGGGATCTGCTGATCGAGCAGGTTATCTTCCAGATCAATAATCTTGTCGTGCAGCTGTTCGATAAATTCGCTGGCATGGTCGGTTAGCGCATCACAAACATCCACCAGCCAACTGCCACAATCAGCCGGTCCCGTCCCTTCCTGGAGATCGCTGACCACATCATCCAGCGCCAGCACTTTGCGCTGGCGGGTTGAGACAATCAGACGTTCATCCATATATAAACGCATCGCCACAAGTTGGTCAGGACGTTCGTCGGTGCTGCCGTTAATACAGCGTAGTGTAATCAGCGTACCTTCCCCGACTCTACTGACGCGTGGGCGTGTACTTTCGCCTGCCAGCGCATCACGCACATTGTTGGGAAGAAGAGGTGTTGTCGCCAACCATTGGGCACTTTCAGGATGAGTGTAATTAAGGTGTAGCCAGCAGGGATGCTGACTATCAATTACATCATTATCGCTCAGCGGTTTTACTCCACCTCGACCATCCAGCAGCCAGGCAAACACGGCATCCGGCACATTAACATCCGTTCCCTTAATGGCTTCCACAGCGCCTCCACAAACATTCAGCTTTTTTCGTTAGTCTAGCTGTCAGAATATGTTAAGCAATATCTCATTGTCCCATTGTGCTGAAATGATTCATAAAAGTCTCTGATAACAGGAAAAGCTCTGACGAATACGACGCTTGCTTCGAGATACCCGGTTAAGCCCGCTGCCATCTCGCTGACTCAAGAGTGTTACTTAAGCGAAATTTATGTGTCCGCGACTGGAGATCAATCACCTGGTTTTTCAGGATACCCGAGGAATCAGAAAGCTCATCAACCATAATGGCATTACTTTGGGTTACATTCTCCAGTTCGGCCAGTGCATGAGTAATTCTGATAATTCCTTTCTCCTGTTCCTGTGTAGTGGTTAATATCTCGCCCATCAGTTGGTTTAATTGACCGGCACCACCGACAATATCATGCATATTTTTTTCTGCTTCACGCACAATAGCTGCACCTTGCTGAACATTTTGATGGGTTTGCGCAATCAGCTGCTTAATATTCTTAGCAGCATCCGCACTACGGTGTGCAAGCATTCTGACCTCACCGGCCACCACGGAAAAACCTTTGCCATGTTCACCGGCCCTCGCCGCTTCCACGGCAGCATTCAATGCCAGAATATTTGTCTGGAATGCGATACCATCAATTAGCGTAATAATTTCCGTCATCTGCTGTGCACATTCGGTGATTGAACGCATATTTGTCGCAACCTGCACCATTAATTCGCCACCCTGAATGGCACATTGCGTGGCAACTGTTGCCTGGACGCTGGCGATCTGCGTGTTGTCAGCATTATTTCGCGTATTAACGGCTATTTCATCCATATTAGCAGCCGTCTGCATCAATGCTCCGGATTGTTGTTCCGTTTTCACTGAAAGCTCGGCGCTGCGTTCCGCAAGCTGTTCAGAGAGCGCCATCGCCGTTTGTGAGGATGTTCGGATCTCATTAACGAGTGTTGAAATATTACTCGATAAACTATTGATGCCCGGTATTAGTCTACCTGCACAATTATTACCAAACTCTGGAATACTGATCGCCAGATTCCCAGACGTCACTTCCTCAATGCTCCTTTTTACCGTATTGATCGGCATGACCAGGTATTTCGTCATATACCACCATAAGCATAATATAGAAATAACGCTTACCACATTTGTACCAATTATAATTTCCGGCGCGGCCGAGAAAATCATCTCAACAATATTGAGAGCAACTGCCGAAATGAGCAGAAATAAAATAATAAAGGTTCTGACGCTAATATCATTTAACATTTTAGTCCTGTGCACAAAGAAATCATGTAGATATTATTTTTTATAGCACCTGCAATGCAGAATGCCATTGCTCTGCGACGAAAGCTGCACTTTCAATGAGAACCTGCAATCCTTTTACTTAAGGCAAGAAATTACACCCTTCATTCCTGTTAGCTCAGTGTTTTATTCCATCAAATGGCTGTGATGGCGCCAGTCATCAGGTTATTGTGATGACAAGCACATGGAGAGCATAAAACACACAGAACTATAAATTTGGTGAATGTTTATATAAGTAATGGCTCGTTATTTTCACTATCTTCCTGTTTCCTCTAATACCAGTGTAAAAACATAAGAACATTCCCGGTTTTATCATGTTAACTGGACAAAACCTGCTAGATTTATTACCACGGCTTTTTTTCGATAGGTAGTATGATGTTGAACGTGTCGTGGGACCCTGTATTGATTGGGATTTCCTTTGTTGTCGCGTTTATTGCCTCTTTTATTGCTCTCGATAGTGCGGGCAAGGTGGCAATCTCCAATCGACGTGAATCAACCTTCTGGCGCCTGTCTGGCGGGGCTACGCTAGGGATGGGTATTTGGTCAATGCATTTTATCGGTATGCTGGCCATGAAAATGAGTATGCCGATCAATTACCATTTTTCGCTCACGGCATTTTCTTTCTTTATTGCGCTCATTTCTGCAACTCTCGCCATTAATATCGCCATTTCCGGTAATACGCTTTCAACAAAACGATTAGTCGTAGCCACAGGAATATTAAGCGCCGGTGTCGTCACCATGCACTACGTTGGCATGTATGCCATCATTGAGCATGTTGCCATCCTATGGAGTCATTCGCTGATACTGCTCTCAGTGATGATTGCCATCGTTGCATCTGGTGTGGGTTTGTGGCTGGCGTTTCATTTACGCCAAAATACCCGTCGAGCCCTGATCAATCGGCTTGTCGCCGCCCTTATTATGGCGCTGGCGATTGCCTCTATGCATTACACCGGGATGGGAGCGGCAACATTCACCCATTTTGGACACACGGTACACAATGGACTCAGCACACTGGAACTCTCTGTCTGGGTCTGCGCCGTCACGCTGGTTATTTTGGGTATCATGCTGGTGGTGTCGATGGTGGATTCGCAACTGCGTACCTCCCGACTGGCAGACAACTTACATCAACTTAACTGCCAGCTTGAGCATCAGGTCCACTTCGACGCACTTACCGGACTTGCCAATCGCACACAGATAGATGCCTGCTTACAGGCCTGTCTGCAGCATTCCAAACTGCATCAGCATCAATTTGCTCTGGTATTCATCGATCTCGATCGCTTCAAAGTCGTTAACGATACCTGGGGACATCACATCGGCGATCAGTTGCTGATCGCCAGTACGCAGCGAATCTACAGCTGCCTTGATGACACCATGACGCTGGCGAGGCTGGGGGGAGATGAGTTTATTCTTCTGGTTCCTGACTGTAATAAAGAGGATATCACCGCTCTGCTGACCCGGATTGCGGCTGCGATTGGTGATCCTTTCACGCTGTTTGGGTACACCATTCGGGTTTCGTTAAGTGCGGGAAGCAGTATTTATCCTGAGCATGGTTCCACGTTGCATGAGTTAAAAGTAAAGGCTGATATGGCGATGTATCATGTCAAACAGGCTGGCAGAAACGGTTGGGCTATTTATAGCCCGGAAATGGAAGCTATCGCCGATACACCGCCGACATTTTTACAGGAACTGTCACAAGCACTGGAACACGATCAATTTGAGCTTTGGTACCAACCCAAATACACCGCCGGGGATCATTCCCTGACCGGTTTTGAAGCGTTATTACGCTGGCATCACCCGGAACGCGGCATGCTGTTACCCGCAGAGTTTCTGCCTGCGCTAGAAGAGACAGGCCTTATCATTCCGGTCGGGAAATGGGTTATCCAGCAGGCATGCCAGCAGTTACATCAATGGAAGTTACAGGGCCATGCGGAATGGACCCTCGCCGTTAATCTTTCCCCTTCCCAGTTTGAACAACATGACATCGTTGATGTGGTTTGCAGCGCCCTTGCACAATATCAACTATCACCTGCATATCTCACGCTGGAATTGACTGAAAGTACAGCACTTAAAAATTTAAAACGTAGCGCTGAAGTCTTAAATGCATTTTCAGCTTTAGGGATCACCGTTTCTATTGATGATTTCGGTACCGGTTATTCAAATATATTGATGTTGAAGTCTCTTCCGGCACGGGAATTAAAAATTGACAGAGTATTTGTCAAAGACATCAGCGAGAACAGCAAAAATACAAAGATTGTGTCTACTATTATTGACATAGCCCACTCCATGAATATGCAAGTGGTGGCTGAAGGAATAGAGACCCAGGAGCAGGAAATACTCCTGACCCAGATGGGATGTGGCGTGCTGCAAGGTTTCTTGTTTGCAAAACCGTTGCCTGCGCATCAGATCCATGAATTGATTCCAACGGAAAGTAACATTAAGCAGCAGCGAATCGTACAGTCTTTGTCTCCTCAACAATCAATAACATTATGAGACTGTAATATAAAAAACAGATGCCATTAAACGGGCAACACAGCAGATAAAGATAACGGGATTATCGATGAGCACAACCGAGCTGCATTCACTGGATTTATTAACCCTGCCGGTGTGGATTGTTTCGCCGCATACCGAAGAACTGGTGTTCGCTAATACCGTTGCACGGGAACTGATGCAGGCCCCCTGCTTTTCTCTACTCCGCAAGGGCATATTTTCAACTCATGCCCAAAATGATTTAACCATGTATCTCAGCGATTTGAGAAATCATCACGACATTGTAGAAATCCTTACGGTTTGCCGCGAAGGTGAAGACGTCGCGATGGCCAGCCGCCTGTCCATCCGCTCTCTGCCGGAATCAGGTGACGTTATTCTTTTCGAAGGCATTGAAACACCGACTTCACAAGGTCTGAAAGCGAGCCGTTCAGCGAATTATCAGCGAAAAAAACAGGGATTTTACGCGCGTTTTTTCCAGACTAACTCGGCCCCAATGTTGCTTATCGATCCGTCCCGTGATGGGCTTATCGTTGATGCAAATCTCAGTGCACTAAATTTTTATGGCTATAGCCATGATACGATGTGTCAGAAACATACATGGGAAATCAATACGCTGGGCCGTCATATACTCCCGGTGATGCATGAAATCGCCCATCTTCCCGGTGGCCATAAACCTTTGCATTTTGTGCATAAACTGGCAGACGGCACATCCCGTCACGTACAAACCTACGCCGGGCCAATCGAAATCTACGGTAATAAGCTCATGCTGTGCATTATTCATGATATTACCGAGCAAAAACGGCTGGAACAGGAGCTTGAGCGTGCGGCCCTGCGTGACGCCTTAACGGGATTGCTTAACCGCCGACATTTTTATCAGGTAACCGAGCCGGAACAGACCCACGCGATGTCATTGACACAGGATTACAGCCTGCTGTTGATCGACACCGATCGCTTTAAAAGCATTAACGATCTTTTTGGTCATTTAAAAGGTGATGAGGTACTTTGCGCTCTGGCACGCACACTTGAATCCTGTGCAAGAAAGGATGATCTGATTTTTCGCTGGGGAGGTGAAGAATTTGTGCTGCTGCTGCCGCGAACCTCGTTAGATATTGCCCTCAATCTCGCAGAAGTGATACGGGCGACGGTGGCCAAAGTGACTCTCCCGGGCCTTCCCCGCTTTACCGTCAGCATTGGCGTAGCTCGGCACGAAACAAATGAAAGCATCGATGAGTTATTCAAACGCGTTGACGACGCGTTGTACAAAGCCAAGAACGAAGGCAGGAACAGAGTGCTGGCCGCCTGATGTTTACGTCGTTCAGCGACTGCGTTTAGCGTGACGCTCCCAGTTGTCCTGTTTTGCCTGTGCGGTTTTACGCAATGCCACATAACATGCCCCGCTGCCGCCGTGATGCGGCAGTGCGGCGCAGTATGCTTGCACGTCGTCAAATTCCATCAACCAGCGCGCCACGTAGCTGCGAACAATATTGGCATGGGAGTTATCGTCACGTCCCTTGCCGTGTATCACCAGCACGTTACGCAACCCTTCCTGCTGCGCCTGCAGAATAAAGCTAAAGAGCATCTGGCGACATGTTTCAACAGGTTGGCGAATAAGATTAAGGCTCGCCTGCTGCGGGTATTTTCCGTTTCGCAGCTTGTCAGTCACGCCGTTCTGTAAACCTTCGCGACGAAACTCGAGCGGCACATTCAACGGGACAATATCGAGAAATCCCGTCGAGAGATAATTATCCAGTTGTAGCGTATCGATACGCGCCGGAGTGCGAAGATTGCGCATGGGCTGCCAGTGCACATCTGCATGGTGTTTCAGCGGTTGAACATCCCCCATTGCGTCAAGAAACAGCGATGCATCATCAAGGTTCATGTTTCATCCTCCAGCGTATTGCGACGGGCATTATCATAACCGCGCACTATTATACCGACAACTGTACCGGTAACGGTTTACGATTATTTCCAATAATTAACCGGATCCTCCGCGCTGAACCGATCTACCCACGACAAGTTGATATCCGTTTTTAGGGGTATAGCTGCGACGGTCACTGGCGTGATAATGTGTAGCCTCGCTTGAATGCTGTAATGAGAGAAACGGATGCTTAACTTACTGGAAGACACCATCGACACGCCGCTGGGCCCGCTGTGGGTTATTTGTGATGAGCAATTTCGCCTGCGCGCAGTGGAATGGGATCAGCACAGCGATCGCATGGAACAATTGCTTGATATTCATTACCGTACTGAAGGTTATCAGCGCATTGCCGCCAAAAATCCTGGTGGATTAAGCGACAAACTCTCTGAATATTTTGCCGGAAACCTCAGCATCATTGACACGCTGGAAACGGCAACCGCTGGGACGCCTTTCCAGCGTGAAGTCTGGCAAGCATTACGCACTATCCCCTGCGGGCAGATCATGCATTATGGTCAGTTGGCCGAACAGTTGGGGCGCCCCGGCGCTGCAAGAGCCGTCGGCGCAGCTAATGGCTCCAATCCAGTAAGCATTGTGGTCCCCTGTCATCGCGTCATTGGACGTAACGGCACCATGACCGGATATGCTGGCGGTGTACAACGAAAAGAGTGGTTATTGCGCCACGAAGGTTATTTGCTACTCTAGATTCCAGGCAATTAATGCCTTATTCATCACACTTCCGCATAATGCGACCCCAAATTAAGTGTGGTTAATCAAGCAGATACAAACATTCGCTCCAGTTATGCCTGAATTATTCTCTATTGGGAGTAGCTCAGGCTTACGTGCTCACCAAAAAGATGTTAAAATTGACAAATATCAATTACGGCTTGAGCAGACCTATGATCCCGGAAAAGCGAATTATACGGCGCATTCAGTCTGGCGGTTGTGCTATCCATTGCCAGGATTGCAGCATCAGCCAGCTTTGCATCCCGTTCACACTTAACGAGCATGAGCTTGACCAGCTCGATAACATCATCGAGCGCAAAAAGCCTATCCAAAAAGGGCAGACGCTCTTTAAAGCAGGTGATGAGCTTAAATCACTCTACGCTATCCGCTCCGGAACGATAAAAAGCTATACCATTACCGAACAAGGCGATGAGCAAATTACCGGTTTCCATCTGGCGGGTGACCTGGTAGGTTTTGACGCCATTGGCAGCGGCCATCACCCGAGCTTTGCTCAGGCGTTGGAAACCTCAATGGTATGCGAAATTCCTTTCGAAACCCTTGATGACCTGTCCGGTAAGATGCCGAACCTGCGTCAGCAGATGATGCGTCTGATGAGTGGCGAAATCAAAGGCGACCAGGATATGATCCTGTTGCTGTCGAAGAAAAACGCTGAAGAGCGCCTGGCGGCCTTTATCTACAATCTGTCTCGTCGCTTCGCCCAGCGTGGGTTCTCGCCTCGTGAATTCCGCCTGACCATGACCCGTGGCGACATTGGTAACTACCTCGGTCTGACGGTTGAAACCATCAGCCGCCTGCTGGGTCGTTTCCAGAAAAGCGGCATGCTGGCGGTGAAAGGCAAATATATCACTATTGAGAACAGCGACGCGCTGGCAGTTCTTGCCGGCCACACGCGTAACGTTGCGTAATCTTTCCGCAAGCCTCTCTGTTATCCTTCTGTCAAATCGCTAAATTTTCCCGATTTATTGATCTGGCAGGAGGTTATTCCCTGTTTCAAACCACATTATTGGGTTACTCTTTTAGTTACAAACTGCGATGACAGTTGTAAGGAGACCCTGTATGGCTATGTATAAAAATATGCTGGTCGTCATCGACCCTAACCAGGACGATCAACCAGCATTACGGCGAGCTGTTTATTTGCATCAACGGATTGGTGGCAAAATTAAAGCCTTTTTGCCGATCTATGACTTTTCCTATGAGATGACTACCCTGCTGTCGCCTGATGAGCGTACGGCAATGCGTCAGGGGGTCATCAGCCAGCGAACTGCATGGATACGTGAACAAGCGAAATACTACATCGAAGCAGGGATCCCTCTGGAGATTAAAGTGGTCTGGCATAACCGACCCTTTGAAGCCATCATCCAGGAAGTCATCAGTGCCAGGCATGATCTGGTCCTCAAGATGGCGCACCAACACGACCGCCTCGAAGCCGTAATATTTACGCCAACCGACTGGCATTTATTGCGTAAATGTCCAAGTCCGGTATGGATGGTGAAAGACCAGCCATGGCCTGAAGGGGGTAAAGCACTGGTTGCCGTAAACCTCGCCAGTGAAGAGGCTTATCACAACGCGCTCAATGAAAAACTGGTCAAAGAGACGCTACAGCTTGCAGAACAGGTTAACCATACCGAAGTGCATCTGGTTGGCGCCTACCCTGTCACACCAATCAACATCGCGATTGAACTGCCTGAATTTGATCCCAGCGTTTATAACGACGCAATCCGTGGACAGCATCTGCTGGCCATGAAGGCGCTACGCCAGAAATTCAGTATTGATGAGAAAGTGACGCACGTTGAAAAAGGCTTACCTGAAGAGGTCATTCCTGATTTAGCCGAGCACTTGCAGGCGGGTATTGTGGTATTGGGGACCGTCGGACGTACCGGTATTTCTGCTGCGTTTCTTGGTAATACCGCGGAACAGGTTATCGATCATCTACGCTGTGACCTGCTGGTCATCAAGCCGGATGAATATCAAACGCCAGTTGAACTGGACGACGAAGAAGACGATTAACCACACAATGAAATGCCGGATGGCGATATCATCCGGCATTTTAAACGCCTAGTGTTGCTCCTCACCGCCGAGGAAATAGATACCAAGCGGGATAGCCAACAGAATCGTAAACACCATGCTGTAGACACAAATCATTGCAGATTGAATGGCGTACATTGAAGCGGTCCAGTCGGATAGCGGAATGTCATATTGTTCAATAACGCCACCGATCGTCGCTCGCGTCACGACCGACGCTGCGATAATAAACACTCCAAGCAGGCACAACAGAAACTTCCGTCCCTTCGCTGTTTTCAGCTTAGCCATGATCATAGTACTGTCCTTTTGCAAATGAAAAACCTTGTTACTTTGCGCTAACAATACCATGACATCAACTGACTGTCTGCTACATAAACCGCATGCAGGGTTGACGTCAACGTTATTTCGCTGAAAATAGCGCTGATTGCATTATTTATCTCTCCTTTTGATTAATGATCTGACCGCCTTAACTGAGTAAAATATCTGGGGATTAGGATGTCAGATGATATTTAGCTAACACGGAGTTGCCAGGAAGAATCATGATCGCTGAACTGTTTATGAATAATGCGTTTAATTTGACGGTAATTCTTAGCTGCTGTGCCGCGCTGGTCCTGATGAGCGTCTGGTATCATCGTGGAGAGCGTCGCTGCAAAGGATTCATATTTCATGCCGCACAATTTTTCGTCTATGCCATTATCATTGGGACGTTTGGCAGCATTGCTAATAACGTTATCGAAAGTTACAGCCTGAAATTTATCTCCCCCAGCGTGGTCGACTTTATCTGCACCTCGTTGATTGCGTTGATCCTGACCATCAAACTTTTTCTGGTGATTAATCAGTTTGAAAAGACGCAGATTAATAAAGGCAGAGATATCACCAGCGCGAGGATCCTGTCGCGTATCATCAAGATTACCATCGTGGTTGCCATCATTTTACTGTATGGCGAACACTTCGGTATGAGCTTATCCGGCCTGTTAACCTTTGGCGGTATTGGCGGTATCGCAGTGGGTATGGCGGGGAAAGATATTCTGAGCAACTTTTTCTCAGGCATTATGCTCTATTTCGACAGACCGTTTAGCATAGGCGATTGGATCCGCTCCCCGGACCGCAATATTGAAGGCACGGTAGCAGAAATTGGCTGGCGAATGACTAAAATAAACACCTTCGACCATCGTCCGTTGTATGTGCCAAACTCGATTTTCTCCTCCATCAGCGTAGAAAACCCAGGGCGCATGACCAACCGGCGAATTAAAACGGTGATCGGGTTACGATATGAGGATGCCGATAAAGTCGGTGCCGTTGTCGAGTCGGTCAGAGAAATGCTGCAAAACCATCCTGGAATAGACCAGAAACAAACTCTGTTGGTCTATTTTAATGAATTTGCCGATTCATCGTTGAATATCATGGTGTATTGCTTCACGAAAACCACCGTCTGGAAGGAATGGCTCGCGGTACAGCAAGACGTTTATTTAAAGATTATCACGATAGTCCAGGCAAACGGCGCCGACTTTGCATTCCCCAGCCAGACGCTGTATATGGATAATCCTGAATCATCGCCATTGACACACTAACAAAAGAAAAGACGCGGAAATCCGCGTCTTTTTTGTACTTATTTCAATGAGGAAATATCAATTACAAAGCGGTATTTCACATCGCTTTTCAACATCCGCTGCCAGGCACGATTAATATCCTGAATATCGATCACTTCGACATCAGCGGTAATACCATGCTGACCGCAAAAATCCATCATCTCCTGCGTTTCGGCAATGCCGCCGATAACTGAACCCGCCACAGACCTACGCCCAAGGATCAGGGGAACCGTATTCAAGAACGGATCCAACGCACCAAGATAACCAACCAGCACCAGCGTACCGCTTAGCGCCAGGGTTGGGATATAAGGGTTCAGGTCATGAACGTAGGGCACAGTATCGATAATCAGATCAAACTGATTCGCTGTCGCTTTCATCTGTTCACTGTCTGTGGAAAGCACAACGTGACTGGCACCCAAACGTCTGGCATCAGCTTCTTTGCCCGGTGAACGCGTAAACAGCGTAACTTCCGCGCCCAGCGCATTTGCAAGTTTGATTGCCATATGTCCGAGTCCACCCAGACCGACAACCGCGACTTTACTGCCCTCACCTACCTGCCAGTGGCGCAGAGGCGACCATGTTGTGATCCCGGCGCAAAGCAGCGGCGCCGCACCGCGTAAATCGATCCCTTCAGGGACCTTCACCACAAACTTTTCGGTAACGACAATTTTGTCAGAATAGCCGCCGAAAGTAGGCAGACCGTCATGACGGTCGATATCGTTATACGTTAGCGTGTTACCTTCTTCGCAATACTGCTCTAGCCCCTGCTCGCAGGCGCTACAGTGTTGACACGAATCAACCATGCAGCCGACCCCTGCGAGATCGCCCACTTTGAATTTTGTTACCGACTTACCAACATGCACCACGCGGCCAATGATCTCATGCCCTGGTACCATCGGATATTTAGCACCGCCCCAATCGTTGTAGGCGTTGTGAATATCCGAGTGGCATACACCGCTGTATAAAATATCGATAACCACATCATCTTCACGCGGATCGCGACGAACAAAATTATGGGGGACTAAATCTTCTTTCACCGCCAGAGCAGCATAACCCTTCACATTCATGACCATTGAGATCTCCTCAGGGATTAGGTGTTACCAGAACCAGCATAGTTCAGGGCAGCAGGTTGTACTCAGCGTCGCTAACCGGTTCCAGCCATTCGTTCGACGCGCCAGGGGCCGGGATTTCCACGGCGATATGGGCAAACCAACTATCACGCGCGGCGCCGTGCCAGTGTTTCATTCCCGCCGGAATGTGCACGACATCGCCGGTTTTCAGCTCACGTGCCGGTTTATTCCACTCCTGATACCAGCCTCTGCCACCGGTCACCAGCAATATTTGTCCACCCTCATGATGAACATGCCAGAAGTTACGACAACCCGGTTCAAATGCGACATTGCCAATTACCACCCCTTCCATGGAGAGCATGGTCAGATAGCTGTCGCCAGTGAAATACTTCGCATACGCTTCATTTTTCTCTCCACGTGGAAAGACGCTGTTACCCTCAAATTGTTCGTTCATAGTGACTCCAGTATGGATAATGTCCGCGGTGTTCATACCAGACATTCATCAAGAACCGTACGGGCATTTTCCCCAATCCCGGCTCCACAGTGCTGTTCGAGTATCGTAATAAACTCACTGAGTTGCTCAGGGAGGATCCCGATGTTAAGGCATATCGCAAAATGGCTTTTCAACTGGCTGTTAACGCCGCCCAGAACGGCCAACGCCGAAACGGTCGCCCATTCACGGTCCTGCCAGTCAAGTACATCTCGCTGAAAAATATCGCCAAACAGATGTGCTTTAAGCCAGACATCAATAGCGGGTGCAAAGTCAAACAGCGGACCGCTTACAGGATGTCCAACCAGTTGCGTCTGAGTTAGGCTCCCAGCCTGAACACTGTTCCAGTCTGCAGGTGGCGGCGTGGCCGTTCTACCTTCGTCGTCTGAAAGCCCTTTCTCGCTTCGACTTTTCACCACCGACATAAAGCAGGACAGACCGTTCAGGCTGCGAGGGAAACCGCAGTATGCGTAGAGCTGTAGCAGGATCTCTTTTACTTCATTGAGCGTGAGTCCCGCATCCAGTCCGGCGTTGAGCGCGACGTCCAGCTTTTCCATCTGTCCTGTGGCAGTGAATGCCGCAATGGGGATGATTGCCTGTTGTCTGGCATCCAGTTGGTATTGCATATTCGACTCTCCAAAACGGTGGCAACATTGCACCACCGGGGGCTGAAAACAGTAAAATTATAGAGACTCGACGTGTCGGTGATTAGAGAGGAAAAGAAGGACAAACTTATGAGCTGTGCTCATCAATAATGAGCAGCAGGTACTCTTTATTTGCAGGTAATTGATTGAAGACTTACGCCACAATCTCGATTAAATTGCCGTCAGGATCTTTTATCACCGCTTCGTAATAACCATCGCCAGTAGTGCGCGGACCTGAGACTAATATCCCCTGTTCCTGCGCTTGCATTGCAATGGCATCAACATTTTCATTGCCGCCAACAGAAATGGCGAGGTGTACCCATCCGCAACGATTATTGTCAGGTTGCTGCCCGATAAGACCCGGTTTGGTCATTAACTCAATCGCAATTTCCTCGCCAATTTTGACAAAATAAGATTCAAACCCAGGATTGGTTTTACTGCGGTATTTCTCGTTGATCTTGCCGTCAAAAAACGAGACCCAGAAGCGAGCTTGCTGCTCGAGATCCTGTGTCCATAACGCCATATGCGCAATCTTCATAGCGAACCTCTTCCCGTTGTATCCAGAATAGTACGGCCCCTGTAAGGGATGTTGACATCGTTAATCATAATGCACGATCATGCACTCTATTGCTCGATGTTTATTTCACCTGGAGTATCTATGCTCGATTACGCCGCATTCCCGGAACAGCGCCAGGCGCTTATCTTTCAGATCCTGCAAGAAAACGGCAGGGTCATTTGTTCTGAACTCGCTAACCGATTAGGCGTTTCTGAACATACAATTCGTCGTGATTTGCATGAATTGAGCAAAGATGGCGTGTGTAAAAAAGTCTATGGTGGCGCGGTCATTACACTCCCTGAATCCGAAGACATCGACGTACGCAAGAGTATTAATGTAGCCAAAAAGAGCAACATCGCGCAGAGATGTGCCCGACTGGTCAAATCTGGAAGCTGTATTTTTATCGACACGGGTAGCACCAATCTGGCAATGGCAGAAGCTCTGCCCGCCGAACTGGCGTTAACCGTGGTGACAAATTCACCGGAGATTGCCGCCGTTTTGCTAAAAAAACCGCTGTTTGAAGTCATTATGCTGGGTGGCGTGGTGCAGAGATCTTCAGGTGGGTGCGTGGGAGCTTCCGCCATCGCGCAAGTGCAGGACATTTTATTCGATCAGGGATTTATTGGCGGCTGCGCGATGTCGCCTGAATCCGGCTTAACGGGATTTGATTATGCGGATTGTGAGTTCAAAAAAGCGGTGATTAAACAATGTAATGAAACTATCGTCGCGCTAACGGCTGAAAAAATCCCAGCCGTCGCCCGATATGTCGTTACCGAAAGCAGCAATATCGATGTGATTGTTGTAGAGGACAACATCAGCAAAGAGTACGCCACAGCGTTCCAGGCGCACGACATTCGAATTTATACAGTCTAACCGCGGTAGGCTCGCTGAAAACTAACTGTGCTAAACGTCGCTCCGGGCGTCAGCGCGGTGATCGCTGACAGACAATCCAGACGGATTTTTTGCTGGTTTTCAGATTGCTCCACTACCAGAAATTCTTCTTTTTCCACGGTGGTACACGTCGTCAGCGCTTTAGCATCAAAACATGTGCCATCCGTTAGTTCAATGCGCAACCAATAGTGGTACATGCAGGCGATTTCCAGATAATCATGAAGATCGCAATCTATCGGGTGATACTCTTCGGTCGTTTTCATCATGCTACCTTCCCCAACGTCTTGTATATTCGGGAAATCGCCAACGCAACTTCCCGAACTTTCCAGCTATTTCAACGCTTCAATGGGAGCGCCAAAATTAATATGCAGCACATTGCCGTCAATCACCAGCGCCGGAACAGATTTCACGCCAGCCACTTCAGCCTCAGCAACCCGATCAGGTTGCTCTCCCAGATGAACCACATCGATTTCAACATCCGCAGACAAATGCTGCAAAAGTGTCTGTTCTGCGGAAACACAAACCGGGCAACCTGCATGATAGAAACGAGCTTTAGTCATGATACATCTCCTTTAAATTATAGTATCGATTCGATACTATAATTCATGCTACGCTGCTTTTCCCCTTTGTCAATATAGTTTTTAATCGATACTATATACCGAGGAGGATTTGTTATGCCCGACATGTCACTTTTCGACGTACTTGACCGGCTTTCCAGCCTGACAAGGATGTGGTTTCGCCAGCACCCTTTACTGGCGGATCTACAGCCAGTACAACTCAGCGCGTTAATGTATCTGGCCCGTTGCAACCGTTATTCCAATACGCCGCTTGGCGTAACGGACTACCTTGGCCTCACCAAAGGCACCGTATCGCAATCGCTGAAGCTGCTAGAAAGCAAAGGACTGATTGTTCGTAAGCAGGATGCCCGCGATAAACGCAGCGTACATTTACAGTTAACTGAATCAGCCGGTACGTTACTGGACGCCCTGCTCCCGCCAACGTTTTTGGTGGCGGGTGAAACGGCGATGGGTGAACGCGCGACTGTACTTAAGGAGCTACTGTTTGAACTTTTACGTGGGATCCAGAGGACCAACAATGTACCTGGCTTTGGTCTTTGCCATAGCTGTCGCTTCCACCAAAAAACGGGTGGTCAGGGATTTTGTAATCTGACGAAAGAGAGATTGAGTGAAGACGATTCATTGCTGATTTGCCGAGAGCATCAGCCGCCGGAAACATAAAATGGCTGGTGCAAAATCACACCAGCCATTATCTCTGTTAGTGCTTAACGATATACATTGTGCGGCTGTATGCGACATCTTCAGGGTTAGTAATCGGATACCCTTTCAGCCACGGTTTAATTAAACGCCCGTTGGTATACTGATAAATCGGTGCAATAGGTGCCTGTTCCATCAGAATTTTCTCCGCGGCGTTATAATCGGCATTGCGCGCTTTCTCTGTATTCTCCAGAGTTGCCTGGGTCAACACTTTGTCGTACGCCGGATCATTAAAGCGGGAGATATTGCCCGTATGGGTCGATGTTAATAGCGACAAGAACGTAGAAGGCTCATTGTAGTCACCCACCCATGAGGCGCGGATCACATCAAAATTACCGGTATTACGGCTGTCGATATACGTTTTCCATTCCTGATTCTGCAGTTTTACGTCAACACCGAGGTTCTTCTTCCACATAGAAGCCACTGCGATAGCAATCTTCTGATGATTTTCTGAGGTGTTGTACAGCAGCGTCAGTTTAAGCGGTTTCTGTGGGCCATAGCCCGCCGCACGCAGCAGCGTTTTTGCCTGCGCGTTCAGTTCTTCCTGACTCATTTGCTCAAACGGTGAAGGTTCCGGCACAAATCCTGCCGTTACATCCGGCGTAAAATGCCATGCCGGCTTCTCACCTGTACCCAATACCTTCTCCGCCATCAGACGACGATCGATAGTCATGCTGAGTGCCAGCCGCACGCGTGAATCGGCGGTCGGTCCCTTCTGGGTATTGAAAGCATAATAATAAGTACCAAGCTGCGGCGGGGTGTAAACCTGACCCGGGATATCCTTCAACAGTTTCTGGTACATATTTTTCGGGAAGGATTCCGTGATATCAATATCACCAGCAAGATAGCGCTTGGTGGCAGCTGATTCCTGGTTGATCGGCAGGAAGGTGACTTTTTGCAGCACCGTTTTGGCGTTGTCCCAATAATGTGTGTTTGGTACCACTTCCAGTTTTTCGTTCACGACGCGATCTTTGAGCACATAGGCGCCGTTACCAATAAGATTGCCTGGTTTGGTCCACTCTTTGCCGCTCTCAACGTTAGCTTTTTGTACCGGATAGAATGCAAAACTCGCTGTCAGATTGGCAAACCAGGGCAGCGGTTTATCCAGTTGAACTTTCAATGTTCGTGCATCGACAGCACTAACGCCAAGTTTATCAGGCGTGGCTTTGCCATCGATAATAGCCTGAGCATTATTAATACCCGCCAGCGCAGCAAACCAGGCAAACGGCGACAGCGTTTTTGGGTCAACCAGACGCTGCCAGCTATAGACAAAATCCTGCGCCGTTACCGGCGTACCATCCGCCCATTGCGCATTGTCACGCAGCGTAAACGTCCAGATGCGGTTATCGTTACTCTTCCACTGGGTAGCGACGCCAGGCACGATCTCACCCTTCTCATTCTGGTTGACCAGCCCTTCAAATAGATCACGAATAACCTGTATTTCAGGCAGCCCTACGGCTTTTGCCGGATCAAGCGACGCCGGTTCGTCTTTTATATGACGCACCAGTTCTTGTTTCTCTGCCAGTACCGTTCCGCTGGGAACATCAGCAGCCCAGGATAAAGAAATGCTGCTAACCAACAACGCACAACAGGTTACTGAAACAGAATGCTGCATAAGATACCCTCAATTCCGGCTACTAAGTGAATGTGTAATTATTTGTATCGCCAGCAGGAAATGCAATTAACTTCCGACAAGAAAGTGATATTACACCTGAAAAGATAAGTGTGTGAAAACGATTTGATTATCCATACATTTTGCACAACACTGCGAGTAACAATCCAAGCATTCAGAGATGACTATGACCGTTACCCGTCCCCGTGCCGAGCGCGGCGCATTCCCACCTGGAACCGAACATTACGGACGTTCATTGTTAGGCGCACCGCTAATCTGGTTTCCTGCACTGGCAGCCGATCGTGAAAGCGGCCTGATACTGGCGGGAACGCACGGCGACGAAAACTCCTCGATCGTTACCCTTTCTTGCGCATTGCGTACGCTTAACCCTTCCTTGCGTCGCCACCATGTAGTGCTGGCCGTAAACCCTGACGGTTGCCAGCTTGGACTGCGCGCAAATGCGAACGGCGTCGATCTGAACCGTAATTTTCCCGCCGCAAACTGGAAAGCGGGAGAAACGGTGTATCGCTGGAACAGTAGCGCAGAAGAGCGTGATGTGGTGTTGTTGACCGGCGAAAGTCCGGGTTCGGAACCAGAAACCCAGGCGTTGTGTCAGCTTATTCACCGAATTCATCCCGCCTGGGTAGTCTCTTTTCACGATCCACTGGCCTGTATTGAAGATCCCAGAAGCAGCGAGCTGGGTTCGTGGCTGGCACAGTCGTTTGAATTGCCTCTGGTCACCAGCGTAGGTTATGAAACGCCCGGCTCTTTTGGGAGCTGGTGCGCAGACCTGAATTTACACTGCATAACCGCCGAATTTCCGCCCATTTCATCGGATGAAGCGAGCGAAAAATACCTGCTGGCCATGTCCAATCTGCTGCGCTGGCACCCTAGAGATGGAGCTGCCCGGTCGTAAAATGTAGGGCTGGCTCCGCATCGCTGGCCAGCCACGTAGGACCATCAAGATCGGCAAAGTTAACCTGCGGCGTAAGCGGTAACGCCGCACCAATAGCCCGGGAGGTACACAGCATGCAGCCCAGCATCAGCGCAAATCCCTGCTCGCGGGCTTCCGTTGCCAGCGCCAGTGCTTCCGTCAGACCGCCTGTTTTGTCCAGTTTGATATTGACCATTTCATAGCGTCCGTGCAGCGCTTTCAGGCTGCTGCGAGTGTGGCAACTTTCATCTGCGCAGATGGGCAGCGGATGCACAAAATTCTCCAGCGCGGCATCATCCTGAGCCGGCAGCGGCTGCTCCAGCATTGCCACCCCTAAATCAGCCAACAGCTGACAGCGTGCCGCAAGGCCTTCTGCCCGCCAGGATTCATTGGCGTCGACAATAATCGTAGCGTCAGGAACAGCCGCACGAATGGCAACCATCCGCTCACTAATCAAGCGAGCATCCAGTTTAACTTTCAGCAGTTTTGCGCCATTTCCCCACAGCGCAGCCGCGCTCGCAGCCATTTGTTCCGGCGAGCCAATCACTACGGTTTGCGCCGTCGTCACCACTTCCGCCAGTTCACTTCCCACCAATTCCGCCAGCGACTTCTGCTGTTGACGCGCACTTAGATCCCACAACGCGCAGTCTACGGCATTTCGTGCAGCCCCTGCTGGCAGCAGCTTTTGCAGCTCTTCACGCGTCAGCCCGTTTTCCAGTTGTGGCGCAATGCTCATTATTTGCGCCAGGACAGAGGCATCGCTTTCACCGTAGCGCGGGTACGGTGTGCACTCGCCAATACCTGTGACGCCATTTTCTGTCAATTCGACGACAACCACATGCGCTTCGGTCCTGCTCCCACGGGCGATGACAAAGGGAGTGTGCAGCGGCCAGGCTTCCTCATATACCTTAACTGTTCTCATTTGTTTTCCTTAATGCAGTCCCTGAAGCGGATATCCGCAAATAGCGTTTGCCGTGTTAACTGTTGATGGCATAAACTAGCCTCGACGTTAACTATATGTAAACAGGAAGATAACCATGTCACAAACCGTTCATTTCCAGGGCAACCCGGTTGCAGTTGCCGGCTCCATTCCTCAGGCTGGAAGCAAAGCTCAGGCTTTTACCCTTGTGGCTAAAGACCTGTCTGACGTTACGCTGGGCCAGTTTGCAGGCAAGCGCAAAGTGCTGAATATTTTCCCAAGCATCGATACTGGCGTTTGCGCGGCATCGGTACGTAAGTTTAACCAACTGGCGACAGAAATCGACAATACCGTCGTACTGTGTATTTCGGCCGACCTGCCATTCGCCCACTCTCGTTTTTGCGGCGCGGAAGGTCTGAGCAACGTTATCACGCTGTCCACCCTGCGCAACGCAGAATTCCTGAAAAACTACGGTGTTGAAATCGCTGAAGGCCCGCTGAAAGGTCTGGCCGCACGTGCCGTAGTTGTTATCGATGAAAATGACAATGTTGTTTTCAGCCAACTGGTCAATGAAATCACCAACGAACCAGACTACACAGCGGCGCTGGACGTACTGAAAGCGTAAGCTGCGTTTGCATACAAAAATGCCTCCGGATGGAGGCATTTTCATTTACGGCATTACTCTTCGCTTTTTTTCTGTTGGCTCAGGCCGTACTCGCGCAATTTATTGGCAATCGCGGTATGCGAAACGCCGAGGCGCTTGGCCAGCTTGCGTGTGCTGGGATAATTCATATACAGCTGCGTCAGCACGGAGCGTTCAAAGCGGCTGGTAATTTCATCCAGCGACCCTTCCATTACCTCTTCTCCGACCGCAACCGTTGCCGCATCATAATCCGGCAGTAAAATATCCTGCGGCCGCAGCTCATAACCTTCAAGCTGGGTCAGCGCCCGGTAGATAGCGTTTTTAAGCTGACGCACGTTGCCCGGCCAACCGTAACGGGTTAACACCGTGCTGAGATCGGCGGACAGCTTCGGACGTGGCACGCCCTGTTCATCGGCAAAACGCGCCACAAACAGTTCGGTAAGCGGCATAATATCTTGTGGGCAATCGCGCAGCGGCGGCAGGTTTAGCGTCAGTACATTCAGACGATAATAGAGGTCCTCACGGAAAAGTCCTTTCTGCACCAGCTCCACAAGGTTCTTTTGCGTCGCGCAAATAACACGGACATCAACATGAACTTCGTGATCTTCTCCCACGCGACGGAACGTGCCGTCATTGAGAAAACGCAGCAATTTGGTCTGCATACGCGGCGACATTTCGCCAATTTCATCTAACAGAACCGAACCGCCATTCGCCTGCTCAAAGAACCCTTTTTTGCCTTCCGGCGCATGGCCAAACAGCTCGCTTTCAACCGCATCTTCAGGGATTGACGCACAGTTCAGCGCCAGATACGGTTTCGACGCACGCGGGCTTGCCAGATGGCAGGCGTGAGCAAAGAGATCTTTGCCGGTGCCGGTATTACCAGTAATCAGCAGCGGCGCGCTCAGCGTCGCCAGCTTGCGCGCCTGTTCCACCACATGTTTCATTTTGGCGCTGACGGCAATAATCTGGCTAAACGCGCTGAGATCCTGCGTAGTCATATTTTGCAGCTGACGTCCCATTCGGATGGTGGAGCGCAACATCACCACCGCGCCGGTCAGCATCTGCTCCTGATTTTCGCCCTGCAAATGGACAGGCGTAATTTCCATCAGGAAATTCTGCCCGTTAATCACGACATGTTCGCTATGGGAATCCTGCGGATTGCTTTCCAGCCAGCGCTGGAAGTTAAACCCATTAATTAACTGGGCGGCGGTATGATTGCGCATCCGCTCCTGGGTGTGCGCAAAAAGTTGACAGCTCGCAGGGTTCGCCATCTCAACTTTGCTTTTCATATCAAGAGAAAGGACCGGTTCTGGCAACGCTTCAAGCAGAGCACTCAGCGCCAGATGTTCACGTTCGGAAGGCATCCAGGGTACGGTACGCACATCCGTAACCCCTGAAATACGGCGGATTTCAGCCATCAGACTGCTGAAGTTGGTGAACTCCAGCTCCGCAAAATTAAGGTAAATTCGCCCGATGGGGTCAATCTCGATACCGCGTAAATCAATGCTTCTCAGCACCAGTAAATCGAGCAATTCGCGGGTCAGACCAAGACGGTCTTCACAAAAGACTTCCAAACGCATAGGAACCTTCACCTGGACAAGGGATTATGTGTTAAATGATAAGACAGTATTTGGTTTGCAGGAAGAACTCTGTCAACAAATATTGACAGCGCGCTGGAAAATTAGGCGCCGGGGCGTAAAGTTATACGATCGGCGCCTGTTTTATAGCTAACTTTCGCGCGGAGATTTGTTCTTTTGTAGGGTCTCTTTCACCTGACCAATCAGTTGACGGCGAAAATCGCCCAGTCGTGGCTTATCATCATCGATCCACGGCAGCGGTCGGCAAAGCTCCATAGCTTTAATGCCCAGACGCGCCGTTAATAACCCCGCGCCAATGCCCTGTGCGGCACGCGTTGATAAGCGGGCGGCTAAATCCTGCGACATCCAGTCCATCCCTACTTCCCGCACCAGCTCACTGGCCCCGGCAAAAGCGATATTCAACAACACCAGGCGGAACAGGCGCAGACGGCTGTAATAACCAAGTTCAATGCCATACAGCGATGCAATGCGATTAATCAGCCGCAGATTTCGCCAGGCAATAAACGCCATATCCACCAGCGCCAGCGGGCTGACGGCAATCATCAGCGTGGACTCTGCCGCTGAACGGCTAATCTCACGCCGGGCTTGCGCATCCAGTACCGGCTGCACAAGATGGGCATACAGACTGACCACTTCGCGATCGTTCTGCGTTTCATGAATTGAGGCATACCAACGCTGTAGCGCCGGATGCGACTGATCGATACCCGCCTGCTGCGCCAGTTTTTCACAAAATGCACGACCTTTTCCGGTTCCATGGCTGTGGAGCAAGTCTCGCGCTTCATCACGTTCGTGCGCGCGCTGACGCAATCGCCACAATCTGCGCCACTCGGTCGCCACCGATCCGACACCTGCGCCGATAATCAATGCGCCTGCGGCACATCCTCCCAGCGCGACCCAGTCCTGAGTCTGCCAGGCGTTCATGGTCCACTGCACACCCTGAGCAACAACGCTTACGCCAAACAGCGCCAGCCCGCCCATCACCATCTTGCGCCACAGACTGCGTTTGGGGCGTAAGGCCGCATCAATGACGGCCTCCGCCTGACCTTCGTCTTCCAGGGGTTCATCCACTTTCGCCGGAGAAAAAGTCTGCGCCTCCGTTTCGTTGAACATTTGCTGCGCTTTAAACGCCGTGTTTTGTTCCACGTCCAGCGGACCTGAGAAATCGATACGCGGTTTTAACGGCTCGCTCATCGCAATTTATCTCCTATTAAAAACTCCAGCGCGGCATCAAGGCGGATATGCGGTAAGGGTTTATCGACATCCATAACCTGCGGGCGAAACGCCTCAAACTGAAAGCCCTGGCGGTCCCAAAATGCCTGTCCGGGCAGTCGCGCGGGAACCTCGCCCGGATAAACTGTCAGCGGTTCGCCATCGCTCAGACGATTACCTCGCAGCGCCGGGATCTTTTCACCTTTCACATCGATCAAGCCGCTGGTGGTTGCCTGCACCGATGCCAGCCCCAGACAATCCATGCTGATACCTTCGAACGCCGCGTTTTGCCATGCGTCCTGGATCAGCTGCTGCAATAACGACACCATATTGGCGTGCTGATCGACTGTGACGTGGTCGGCTTTGGTGGCGGCAAACAGCAGCTTGTCGATCACCGGAGAAAATAGCCGACGAAACAGCGTACGCTGCCCGTAATGGAAGCTTTGCATCAACTGGGTAAGCGCCAGGCGCATGTCGTTGAACGCCTGTGGCCCGCTGTTGAGCGGCTGCAGGCAATCGACCAGCACAATCTGGCGGTCAAAGCGCAGGAAGTGATTCTTATAAAACCCTTTGACGACCTTTTCGCAGTAATAATTGAATCTTTCGCGCAACATGCCCGCGTTGGTGTGTTTGTCAGCCTGCGCCAGCTTTGATTCCCCCCAGGCATCGACATCCGGCCACGGGAAGAATTGCAGCGCAGGCGCGCCCGCCATATCTCCGGGCAGGACAAAACGGCCCGGTTGAATAAAATGCAGGCCCTGCTGTTTACACTGATGCAGATACTCCGTCCAGGCGGCAGCAATTTCCGCCAGACGGTTTTCATCAGCAGGCGCCAACGGATCCAGCCCCTGGCATAACTGCCGCCATTTTGCCGACCATTCGCCCCGCAGCCCCTGCAATAATCCGGTCATTTGCCGCGACCAGCTCAGATAATCCTGGGCAAGCATCGGTAAATCGAGCAGCCACTCCCCCGGATAATCGACGATCTCCAGGTACAACGTGGAGGTGTCTTTAAAGTGGCGCAGTAAAGAGTCATTGGATTTATAGCGCAGCGCCAGACGTATTTCACTCACGCCGCGCGTAGGGGTCGGCCAGGTTGGCGGAGAGCCGTACAGTTGCGCCAGTCCCTCATCATAGGTAAAGCGCGGAATGCCAAAATCGCGTTGAGGAACCCGTTTCACGCCGAGCAAACGCTCTTCGCGCACGCAGCTGAGCAACGGCAGACGCGCACCGGCATGAACATTGAGTAACTGATTTACCATCGCGGTGATAAACGCCGTCTTACCGCTGCGGCTAAGTCCGGTGACAGCCAGGCGTAAATGCCGGTCTACGCCGCGATTAACCAGCGAATTGAGTTCATTTTTAAGTCGCTTCATCGCCATCCCGTTTTGCTGAAGGAACCGAAGAAATTATAACAAACAGGAAGTAAAGATAGGGGTCAATTCTTACTTATCAACTACCTGGGCGGTACCTGGCGGCATTATTCTTACCGCCAGGAGCAGAAGAACTGCGTACGGCTTATTTATTCTCTACTTTAGGAAGCGAGATCTGGTTGATGCCACCTTCATTCGTCACCTGCGTATAGCCCATTTCAGTCAACATATCCTTCGCTTGTCCCGATTGACGCCCGGAGTTGCAGTACAGCTTCACAGTGTCGTTCTTATCAGGAACTTCAGCTGCAATACGTGCCTTCATTTCTTTTAACGGAATATTGACGGCCCCCTGAATATGCTGCTGTTGGTACTGTTCAGGAACGCGAACATCGATCCAGTGTTCGGCTGCGTAAACCGGCATGCCGATGACCAGAGCCAACGCTAATACACCTTTTTTCAACATAATATCTTCCTGACTGATAGTTGGATTTACCTCTACACTATACGCCAGTTCTTAAGAAAATATTGCGACCGCATTATCACCGTCTGCAGGCGCGGACGATTGTTCCTCAGGTTACCCATGCTGCAGTTAGCCTGTTGATTTTTCTACCCACATTTGATGTTCCTACCCAACAATTAGGTGAGCAAAGCTGTAATTTATTATTTAATCTGATTGCAGGTGAGAAAGGATTACAGAATATCACGATAGGAACACAAATATTGCTGACCGACTTCCTGATATAAAACTTGGGTATTAATGCTCTGCGAAATAGATTTTTTAGTTCACCCTCAATACCCGTGGTAACGATCCAAAAGAATTCTGACAGCCCCAAAATTATATTTGTGAGCTGCCGCAAATTAACTGAGGGAATGTTGATTAATTGTTGCTTGCTTTTGCTGATTCAAATATCAGGGTTGATTACCTGAATAGCGTTTCGACAATTTTGCCGCAGCCCGACTCAACACCGGTTCCAGAACCAACGCCAGCAGCATTTTTAGCGGGCGTCGGGCGACGGACTTCACCGCCCACCCTGCTACACCCGCCGGGCCGTAGCGCAGCGCGGTCAGAAGCACCAGCTTACCTGCTATTTTAAAGCCCGGCTTAACCCTTTGCCCGGCACGTTGCCAGCGATTGTTCATTTCTGTCCTCACAATTGACGGAATCGACTACGTAAGGAAAAAGTATCGGACGTCACATAACGCTCCATTTCACGTAAACGCTTTTCACTTGCCGCCAGCTCGCGATCGACGGCATCCAACAGCTCACCGCTTGATGGCTGCTGCTCGCCGGAAACCACATTGTCCGGCATCGGGTCTAACACAAACGTTAGCACGATGTAGGCGGCGAAGGTGAAAAAGGCCAGGCCAAAAAAGACTGACAACACCACCAGGATCCGTACCAGCTTCACAGGCACATCGAGATAATGCGCAATACCTGCGCAAACTCCCTTCACCATGCCCTGCTGCGGAATACGCCACAGTTTTTTGTTCAGGTTAACGCCTCCCATTAGCGGTCCCTCCAGTTTGGATGTTCAGCATCGAGGATGTCTTCCAGCGCCTGAATGCGCTCGCGCATCCGCTGTGCGTCATCGTTGAGTTCAACCAGGCGTTGCTGTTCACTTTGCGACAGTTCGCCACGGCTGGAACGGTTGCTGTAATGTAGCCAGAGCCAAATCGGTAAAACGAACAACACAAAGATGGTTAACGGGATGGCCAGAAATAGCGCGCTCATGAGTACTCCTTACAGGTGATGAGCGGCGGCGCGTTCGGACGCCGCCAGATGTTATTATTGCTTGTCTTGCTGCATTTTGGCTTTAAGTTGCGCCAGCTGCTCGCTGATTTCATCATCTGCTTTCAGGTCAGCAAATTGCTGATCCAGAGACTTCTGTTTACCGAAGTTATGGCTTTCAGCCTCGGCTTCCATCTGATCGATACGACGCTCGAAAGATTCAAAGCGCGCCATCGCTTCATCGAGTTTACCGCTGTCCAGTTGACGACGAACATCACGCGAAGAACTCGCTGCCTGATGACGCAGCATCAACGCCTGCTGACGTGCACGGGTTTCACTGAGTTTATTTTCCAGCTCAGCGATCTCTTTTTTCATACGCGCCAGCGTATCGTCAACCAGCGTCACCTCATGCTCCAGAGAGGCAATTAAATCGGTCAGTTTCTGCTTTTCAATTAACGCAGAACGCGCCAAATCTTCTTTCTCTTTACGCAGCGCAAGTTCTGCTTTTTCCTGCCACTCTGCCTGTTGGGCACTGGCCTGTTCGATACGGCGAGATAATTGTTTCTTTTCAGCCAGCGCACGCGCTGAGTTAGAACGTACCTCAACCAGCGTGTCTTCCATTTCCTGGATCATCAACCGCACCAGTTTCTGCGGATCTTCAGCCTTTTCCAGCAACGCATTAATGTTGGCGTTCACGATGTCGGCAAAACGAGAAAAAATACCCATAATGTAATCCTCACTTACTGTTCTGATATCAGGCTATGCCCTGCTGTCTTCGTAATGCACTTGGCGTGCCAACTTTTTATATAATTGATTTTATTGTAATTATATAATTTTACCTGCCAGGCTAATTAGCGTAAATTGGTGAATAACACTAACAAATGGTGAATTTCATCATGGCTGGATACAAAGATAATCTTCTGGGTGAAGCGAACAGCTTTATTGAAGTGCTGGAGCAGGTTTCTCATCTCGCGCCGCTGGATAAACCTGTACTGGTTATAGGTGAGCGCGGGACCGGGAAAGAACTTATTGCCAACCGCCTGCACTACCTCTCCACCCGCTGGCAAGGCCCGTTTATTTCGCTTAACTGCGCGGCGCTAAACGAAAATTTGCTTGATTCCGAACTGTTTGGTCACGAAGCGGGTGCCTTTACCGGCGCGCAAAAACGCCATCCGGGACGTTTCGAACGCGCCGACGGCGGTACGCTGTTTCTCGATGAACTGGCAACCGCCCCGATGTTGGTACAGGAAAAATTGCTGCGCGTTATTGAATATGGCGAGCTGGAGCGCGTTGGTGGCAGCCAGCCATTACAGGTTAACGTACGACTTGTTTGCGCGACCAATGCCGACTTACCTCGCATGGTTAGCGAAGGCACTTTCCGCGCGGACCTGCTGGATCGCCTGGCCTTTGACGTGGTGCAACTCCCACCGTTACGCGAGCGTCAAAGTGACATTATGTTAATGGCCGAACATTTTGCCATTCAGATGTGCCGCGAGATCGGATTACCTCTGTTTCCGGGTTTTAGTGCCGAGGCCAGAGAAACGCTCCTCCACTACCGTTGGCCGGGCAATATTCGTGAACTGAAAAACGTCGTGGAGCGATCCGTTTACCGGCATGGAACCAGTGATTACCCGCTGAATGAGATAATCATTGACCCCTTCCGCCGCCACACTACACAGCCGCAGGCGCCGGAAACTAAACCGATGTCTGTAGGGTTACCGCTGGATCTGCGTGAATTCCAGCAGCAGCAAGAGAAAGACTTTCTACAAACCAGCTTACAGCAGGCAAAATTTAACCAGAAAAAAGCCGCTGAATTACTGGGTCTGACTTACCATCAGCTTCGCGCTTTGCTGAAAAAACACCAGATTTAACGCACATTTGCAGATGTCATATTGGCGGATTTGACGCAGAACCTCATCAGGGTTTACCATGACGCCATTACTGTATAAAAAAACAGGTACAAATATGGCTCTGGCACTCGTTGGCGAAAAAATTGACAGAAACCGTTTCACCGGTGAGAAAATTGATAATAGTACATTTTTTAACTGTGATTTTTCAGGTGCCGACCTGAGCGGCACTGAATTTATCGGCTGTCAGTTCTATGATCGTGAAAGCCAGAAAGGGTGCAATTTTAGTCGTGCGATGCTGAAAGATGCCATTTTTAAAAGCTGTGATTTATCCATGGCGGATTTTCGCAATGCCAGTGCGCTGGGCATTGAAATTCGCCACTGCCGCGCACAAGGCGCAGATTTCCGCGGCGCAAGTTTTATGAATATGATCACTACTCGCACCTGGTTTTGTAGTGCATATATCACTAACACAAATCTAAGCTACGCCAATTTTTCGAAAGTCGTGCTGGAAAAGTGTGAGCTGTGGGAAAACCGTTGGATGGGTGCCCAGGTACTGGGCGCGACGTTCAGTGGTTCAGATCTCTCCGGCGGCGAGTTTTCGACTTTCGACTGGCGAGCAGCAAACTTCACACATTGCGATCTGACCAATTCGGAGTTGGGGGACTTAGATATTCGGGGCGTTGATTTACAAGGCGTTAAGTTGGACAACTACCAGGCATCGTTGCTCATGGAACGTCTTGGCATCGCGGTGATTGGTTAGCATTCACGGAGCGGTAAGTACCGCTCCCGCCCTTATACAATAGTGTCCGCTCTTGCCTTAAAGTCACTTTCGACGCACAGAGCATAAACGTTAGAGGGTTCCGGTCCCCCCATCAGAACACCAAACCTGACCAGACGTATAGCTGTTCTCCCCAGCGGCCAGGGTGACATAAAGCGGCGCGATTTCCACCGGTTGACCAGGGCGTCCCAGCGGCGCATTTGCCCCAAATTTCTCCACCTTTTCCTGCGGTTGACCACCACAGCACTGCAGTACAGTCCAGTATGGACCCGGCGCGACGGCATTGACACGGATCCCTTTCGGGGCCAGCTGTTTCGCCAGCGATTTAGTAAATGCCACGATAGCTGCTTTAGTCTGAGCATAATCAAGCAAGATTTCACTTGGCTCATAAGCCTGTACGGAGGAGGTATTAATTATCACGCTGTCTGGTGAAAGATGGGGTATGGCCGCTTTGGTGATCCAAAACATAGCGTAAACATTGGTTTTGAATGTTGCGTCGAAATCTTCTGTGGTGAGTTCCTCAATTGACTCACAAAATTGCTGACGACCTGCATTATTGACGAGGATATCCAACCCTCCCAGCCCTTTTACCGCCTGTTTTACCAGATGGCCGCAAAAAGTTTCATCACGGATATCTCCGGGGATGGCCAAAACATTTCTGCCTGCTTTTTTTATCAGGTCGACCACTTCACGCGCATCATCTTCTTCTTCAGGTAAATAGTTAATCGCAACATCAGCGCCTTCACGAGCATAGGCAATAGCAACAGCACGACCAATCCCTGAATCCCCACCGGTAATTAATACCTTGCGCCCATTCAGGCGACCGCTTCCCTGATAGCTGTCTTCTCCATGATCGGGGCGCGGTTGCATTTTCCCCGCCAGCCCGGGAAAGGGCTGCTGCTGCTGTTGAAAAGGCGGCGCCGGAAAACGCGCAGAATTGGTTTTATTGATGGTCTTTTTTTCCTTGTTTAAGCCAGCCATTCAATTACCTCTCATTATTTATCACAAAGACTAATAATCGTAGACCAAAATGAATGGCATGACCTATATTATCCAGCTGCACTTAATTTTCTCGGAATATTACCCCCCTACTTTCCTCTACCGTTACGCTTATATCCCCACCAACGTTAGATTTAATTTAAACAATATTATTTGAGACTTATCCAGTTCGCAGTATTAATAAATAGCAACCACACTTAACATCTCAACCTTGGCAAAAGGAGAACATATGAAATTATCCATAACGCCATTATTATGTTGTTTTTTATTGTCGCCAGCGCTTGCTGATGATAACGGCGGGTTGAAAAATGATACAGCTCCACCGCCAGCCCACGCTCTGGATGAAGGTTATCGTGGGACTGAAGATGCAAGAATCATGACTGTCGAACAGGCCAAAACGATGCATGACGGTGCGACCATTTCTCTGCGAGGTAATCTCATCGAGGATCAAGACGGAGACAAATTTGTCTTTCGTGATAAAACCGGCAGTATCCTGACTTTAATTCCACACGCGGTTTTCGATGGTCGAACGGTTAAACCCGATCAAATGATCAGTATTAACGGTAGCCTCGACGCTAAAATGCAACCACCAGTAGTACGCGTAAATAAGATCCAGAAGTAACGCAATAACCGGGAAGAAAGCCGCTCTTCCCGGTTGATTTTCTTTATTCCCACGATTTTGCGAATGCTCTCTTCTGCCCGTCATGGTCATTTCCCCCTCTTTCCCCTCACATTTTTCTTTCTACCCGCGAATCACACGTTTATAGCAAGTCAGATGGGCCATGAAAATGCTAAGATAGTTAACAGAGTAGATTCAAAGTGGATAGCAGGTATGAATTTTGACCATGTCGCGGTGTTGAACTCGCGCTTATTGAGCCTGTTACTCCCAAAAACAAACGGTAATGGCAAATGTCATTAAGTATTAGTAAGATAGCCTCTTTATATAATCCATTAAAATTATGCGCCTGGTTTTATCATCTCTGATCGTGATGGCTGGATTTCTGAGTGGTCAGGCTGCTGCTGCGCCTGAGCAAGCTCCGCACGCTGATATCCGTGACAGTGGGTTTGTCTATTGCGTCAGCGGGCAAGTCAATACGTTCAACCCACAAAAAACGAGCAGCGGTCTCATCGTCGATACGTTAGCGGCCCAATTGTATGACCGACTGCTTGATGTAGATCCCTACACCTATCGGCTGGTGCCTGAGCTTGCTGAAAGCTGGGAGGTGCTGGATAACGGCGCAACCTACCGCTTCCATCTGCGTCGTGACGTTCAGTTTCAGAAGACGGCCTGGTTCACCCCCACCCGCAAACTGAATGCAGACGATGTGGTGTTTACCTTCGAGCGCATCTTTGATCGCCACCATCCGTGGCATAATGTGAACGGCAGCAGTTTCCCCTACTTCGACAGCCTGCAGTTTGCCGATAACGTCCAAAGCGTGCGCAAACTGGACAACAACACCGTTGAATTCCGCTTAACGCAACCGGATGCCTCCTTTATGTGGCACCTTGCCACACACTATGCCTCCGTAATGTCGGCGGAATATGCCGCTAATCTGGCAAAACAGGATCGCCAGGAGTTGCTCGACAGACAACCCGTCGGCACAGGCCCGTACCAGCTTTCGGAGAATCGTGCCGGCCAATATATTCGGTTGCAGCGACATGAAAAATTCTGGCGTGGCACTCCTCTGATGCCGCAGGTCGTAGTGGATCTCGGTTCTGGTGGAACCGGACGCTTATCGAAATTACTCACTGGCGAATGTGACGTCCTTGCCTGGCCTGCCGCCAGCCAGCTCAGCATATTGCGTGATGACCCTCGCCTGCGTTTGACGCTGCGCCCGGGGATGAACATTGCCTATCTGGCGTTCAACACCAATAAACCGCCGTTGAATAACCCTGCCGTGCGGCATGCGCTGGCGCTAGCGATCAACAACCAGCGCTTAATGCAGTCTATCTACTACGGGACGGCAGAAACCGCGGCATCTATTTTGCCTCGCGCCTCGTGGGCTTATGATAACGAAGCTAAAATTACAGAATACAACCCGGCAAAATCGCGCGAGCAGCTAAAAGCGCTGGGGCTGGAGAGTCTGACGTTACAACTTTGGGTCCCTACCAGCTCTCAGGCCTGGAACCCCAGTCCGCTGAAAACCGCCGAGCTGATTCAGGCAGATATGGCTCAGGTGGGTGTGAAAGTGAAGATCATCCCGGTAGAAGGTCGTTTTCAGGAGGCGAGATTAATGGATATGAACCATGATCTGACGTTATCCGGCTGGGCGACGGACAGTAACGATCCTGACAGTTTTTTCCGGCCGTTGCTCAGCTGTGCCGCCATCAATTCGCAGACCAACTTTGCCCACTGGTGTAATCCACAGTTTGACAGCATTCTGCGCAAGGCCCTCTCTTCGCAGCAGCTATCATCGCGAATTGATGCCTATGACGAAGCGCAAAATATTCTTGCACAAGAGTTACCGATCCTGCCACTGGCCTCTTCACTGCGTCTGCAGGCTTATCGTTACGACATCAAAGGGTTGGTGCTCAGTCCATTCGGTAATGCCTCTTTTGCCGGCGTGTCCAGGGAAAAGAAAGATGAGGTGAAAAAACCATGATTATCTTCACCTTGCGTCGATTTTTATTGCTACTGGTAACCCTGTTCTTCCTGACCTTTATTGGCTTCAGCCTGAGCTACTTCACGCCTCATGCGCCGTTACAGGGTGCATCGCTGTGGAACGCATGGGTATTCTGGTTCAATGGTCTCATTCACTGGGATTTCGGCGTATCCAGTATCAACGGTCAGTTGATCTCAGAGCAGCTGAAAGAGGTGTTCCCGGCCACAATGGAACTGTGCATTCTTGCCTTTGGTTTTGCACTAATGGTTGGGATCCCCGTTGGTATGCTGGCCGGTATCACGCGGAACAAATGGCAGGACCGCTGCATCAGCGCATTGGCTCTGATGGGGTTTTCTATCCCCGTTTTTTGGCTGGCGCTGCTGCTGACATTGCTCTTCTCACTGACCCTCGGCTGGTTACCCGTTTCCGGGCGTTTTGATCTTCTCTACGAGGTGAAACCTGTTACCGGTTTTGCCATTATTGATGCGTGGATCTCCGACTCGCCCTGGCGCGATGAAATGCTGGTCAGCGCTATCCGTCATATGGTGCTCCCGGTGCTGACGCTCTCCGTTGCGCCCACCACAGAAGTTATCCGCCTGATGCGTATCAGCACCATTGAGGTCTTTGACCAGAACTACGTCAAAGCGGCGGCCACGCGCGGTCTGTCACGATTAACGATTCTGCGTCGTCACGTCCTGCACAACGCTCTTCCGCCGGTGATCCCGCGTCTGGGCTTACAGTTTTCCACCATGCTGACATTGGCGATGATCACCGAGATGGTCTTTAGCTGGCCAGGTCTTGGTCGTTGGCTGATTAACGCGATTCGCCAGCAGGATTACGCGGCGATTTCAGCGGGCGTGATGGTGATTGGCTCACTGGTTATTATCGTTAACGTCATCTCTGATATTTTGGGTGCTATGGCTAACCCTCTGAAACATAAGGAATGGTATGCCTTACGATAGCGTCTACAGCGAAAAACGCCCGCCAGGTACGTTGCGCACCGCATGGCGCAATTTCTATGGCGATGCGACTGCGATGATCGGCCTGTACGGCTGTGCGGGACTGGCTATTCTGTGTATTTTTGGTGGTTGGTTTGCCCCTTACGGCATCGATCAGCAATTTCTCGGCTATCAGCTTTTACCGCCGTCATGGTCGCGCTATGGCGAAGTCTCATTCTTCCTCGGGACTGACGATCTGGGACGTGACGTTTTAAGTCGTCTGCTCAGCGGCGCGGCCCCGACCGTTGGCGGCGCGTTTGTCGTTACTCTTGCCGCCACGCTGTGTGGCCTGGTATTGGGCGTAGTTGCCGGTGCGACGCACGGCTTGCGCTCTGCGGTGCTGAACCACATTCTGGACACCCTGCTGTCGATCCCTTCTCTGCTGCTGGCGATTATTGTGGTGGCCTTTGCCGGGCCGCATCTGACACACGCCATGTTTGCCGTCTGGCTGGCACTGCTGCCGCGCATGGTGCGCTCCGTTTACAGCATGGTGCATGACGAGCTGGAGAAAGAGTACGTCATTGCTGCTCGCCTGGACGGTGCAACTACACTGAATATTCTGTGGTTCGCCGTTCTGCCCAATATTACCGCTGGCCTTATTACTGAAATCACACGCGCACTGTCGATGGCGATTCTGGATATCGCCGCGCTGGGTTTTCTCGATCTTGGCGCACAGCTGCCGTCCCCGGAATGGGGAGCCATGCTCGGCGACGCGCTGGAGCTGATTTATGTCGCACCGTGGACGGTGATGCTGCCAGGCGCGGCAATTATGATAAGCGTGTTGCTGGTTAACCTACTGGGTGACGGCGTGCGCCGCGCAATTATTGCGGGGGTGGAGTAATGCCATTACTGGATATCCGCAACCTGACCATTGAATTCAGGACCGGTGACGACTGGGTAAAGGCTGTTGATCGTGTCAGCATGACCTTGAATGAGGGTGAAATCCGCGGGCTGGTCGGCGAATCTGGCTCCGGCAAAAGTCTGATCGCTAAGGCCATTTGCGGGGTTGCTAAAGATAACTGGCGCGTAACCGCAGACCGTATGCGTTTTGATGATATCGATCTGCTACGCCTTTCGGCGCGTGAACGACGCAAATTGGTCGGTCATAACGTCTCCATGATCTTTCAGGAGCCGCAGTCATGTCTCGATCCGTCCGAGCGTATCGGACGTCAACTGATGCAAAATATTCCGGCATGGACCTACAAAGGTCGCTGGTGGCAGCGCATCGGTTGGCGCAAACGCCGTGCGATTGAACTCTTGCACCGCGTCGGGATAAAAGACCATAAAGACGCCATGCGCAGCTTTCCATATGAGCTGACCGATGGCGAATGCCAGAAGGTCATGATCGCTATCGCATTAGCGAATCAGCCGCGTTTGCTGATTGCCGATGAACCAACGAACGCGATGGAGCCAACCACCCAGGCGCAAATTTTCCGTCTGCTAACCCGTCTGAATCAAAACAGCAATACCACCATTTTGTTGATAAGCCATGACCTGCAAATGCTCAGCCAGTGGGCTGACAAAATCAACGTGATGTACTGCGGGCAAACGGTCGAAACCGCGCCAAGTAAAGATTTGGTGACCATTCCTCATCATCCTTATACTCAAGCGTTGATTCGCGCTATTCCTGATTTTGGTAGCGCAATGCCGCACAAAAGCCGCCTGAATACCATGCCAGGAGCTATTCCATTGCTGGAACAATTACCCATCGGCTGTCGTCTGGGGCCACGCTGCCCTTATGCACAACGCGAATGTATTGAAACCCCAAGACTGACCGGAGCAAAGAATCATCTCTACGCCTGTCATTTCCCGCTGAACATGGAGAGAGAGTGAGATGGTAGAAACCCTGCTCGAAGTTCGTAATCTGAGCAAAACCTTTCGCTACCGGACAGGTTTATTTCGCCGCCAGACCGTTGAGGCCGTTAAGCCCCTGAGTTTCACCCTGCGTGAACGTCAGACGCTCGCCGTCATTGGTGAAAACGGTTCGGGGAAATCTACGCTGGCTAAAATGTTGGCGGGTATGATTGAACCCACCAGCGGTGAGCTGCTGATTGACGATCATCCGTTAAAATATGGCGATTATTCATTTCGTAGTCAGCGGATCCGTATGATTTTCCAGGATCCGTCAACATCGCTTAATCCGCGGCAACGTATCTCGCAGATCCTTGATTTTCCGCTACGTCTGAATACCGACCTCGAGCCTGAGCAGCGTCGTAAACAGATCGTGGAGACCATGCGCATGGTCGGGCTGCTGCCCGATCACGTAAGCTATTACCCACATATGTTGGCCCCAGGGCAAAAACAGCGTCTGGGCCTTGCCCGTGCGCTCATTTTACGCCCCAAAGTCATTATCGCCGACGAAGCCCTGGCCTCTCTGGACATGTCGATGCGTTCGCAGCTCATCAATCTGATGCTGGAATTGCAGGAAAAACAGGGGATTTCGTATATCTATGTGACCCAACATATTGGCATGATGAAGCACATCAGCGATCAGGTATTAGTCATGCACCAGGGCGAAGTGGTAGAACGCGGCAGTACAGCGGATGTTCTGGCGTCCCCGCTTCATGAGCTTACCCGCCGCCTGATTGCAGGTCATTTCGGCGAAGCGCTTACCGCTGATGCCTGGCGAAAAGATCGTTAGCAAACGGCAGCCCTCCTCAACCGGGGGGCAATCTGTCATCAGTGACACAACGTGGGTAAGAGCAGCGTATCAACTTCAGTAAACGCGACTGACGGGTAAAGGGCACCACCCTGCATTGCCCAGACACCTGCGGTACTGGCCTCGTCGATAAGTCGTACTGTTTCTACTCCCTTCACCACAACACGGTCGCAATATTCCCTGATATTTTTGATCAGCACCGGGAACATCGGTTTTTCTACCTGTTCCAGGAAGAAACCGCGATCCAGTTTCACAACGTCAAAATGACCGCAAACCAGCGGACTGGCCCCTACGCTGCCGGAGCCAAGATCGCCCAACCACAATGCGTTTGGGCCGTCGCGAAGTGAATTAATCAGCAGATTATTCAGGCACACGGTATTCGACAGAAAACGTTCTGAAAGTTCCAGTGCAATAAATGGTAGAGCATGTAAGGCCGACTTGATGGCTGGATCACCAATCGCCAGCAGTGCCATTTCGTCAATGAGGTTCAGGGTGCAAATAAGGCTGTTGCGCTCAAACCAGTCACGCTTTTCGGCAATTAGTCGAATTTGCTCGAGCATGAAATTACGCTTTTGTTCGCTATCCCACGCTGAAATGATGAAATCTGGATGCAACGGGTGAACCGTATCTGAAGTAAACCGGACGTTAATCTCTACACCCAGTAATTTATCTGTTGGGTCTCTCATCGGTTCCGCGATGAAATGATAGTGCATAAGACCACTCCAATTGATCATAACATCCTGATAATGCACTTCTAATCACAATCAATCAATAATATCGATCAATGAATCGATATTGATCGATAAAAACAATATATCATAACAAGCTGAATATTGTCATATTTTTTGTTTTAAGAAAGTTCCTACCTTGCTATGTTTATTAACATCAGCTAGCAATGAAATAATACCATTTCAATGCCTTTGAAACCTCGTATTTTCTCTGATTCACCGACGTTAGATGCCTGAACGAAGCATAAGCGGAGGGGGATGTTATACTCCTCACATGTAATGACGTGACAGGTCACGTGAGGCGGATAACCATTCTCCAGGGAAAAAGCGTGGGATATAATTTCAGGCCAATTTCGAGTAAGCTTAATGCGTCAATTATAACTCATTGATTGATAAAAGATAAGTGTTAACCAAAAGGATTAAAGCCATGGGTTTTTTATCAGGTAAGCGCATTCTGGTGACAGGCCTTGCCAGTAAATTGTCTATCGCATGGGGAATCGCTCAGGCGATGCATCGCGAAGGTGCCGAACTGGCGTTCACCTACCAGAACGACAAGCTGAAAGGTCGTGTGGAAGAATTTGCAGCGCAATTAGGCTCCAACATTGTTTTGCAGTGTGATGTAGCTGAAGATGCCAGCATTGACGCCATGTTTGCTGAACTGAGCAAATCCTGGCCGAAATTCGACGGTTTCGTACACTCCATCGGCTTCGCACCTGCTGACCAACTGGATGGTGATTATGTGAATGCAGTTACCCGCGAAGGATTTAAAATTGCGCATGACATTAGCGCTTATAGCTTTGTTGCGATGGCAAAAGCATGTCGTTCTATGCTAAACCCTGGCTCTGCGCTATTGACGTTGTCCTATCTGGGCGCAGAGCGTGCAATCCCTAACTATAACGTGATGGGCCTGGCGAAAGCCTCATTGGAAGCAAACGTCCGTTATATGGCTAACGCAATGGGGCCTGAAGGCGTACGCGTAAACGCAATTTCCGCAGGTCCAATCCGCACCCTCGCCGCTTCCGGTATCAAAGATTTCCGTAAAATGCTGGCCCATTGCGAAGCTGTTACGCCGATTCGCCGCACTGTTACCATTGAAGATGTGGGCAACTCTGCGGCATTCCTGTGTTCCGATCTTTCTGCCGGTATCTCAGGTGAAGTTGTACACGTTGACGGTGGTTTCAGCATCGCTGCAATGAATGAACTAGAACTGAAATAATCATCCACTCTTCTCTGGGCGGCCCACCGTCGCCCGTGATGCTCGTTTTTAATTCCCCTCTACCCTGTCCCATATATGCTTTTCTGATATTTATTATCACGTAACAATCTTTCATCCCCTCTTCTGCTTACGTCAGGATATTGCAGCGCAAACGATCCGGCGTAGTGGTATGACGACGTGTCCGGGTCGCCACTTTTTAGACCAAGGACCGCCCATGGAACAACGCCGAATTGAAGGCAAAAGCCACTGGTATCATGAGACGCAATCCAGCATGTATCCACAAGATGTTCTGCCGCTGGTGCCGGAAGCCGCTCATGTCGACGACTGCTTTTTACTGGATCTGGCGATATCTGATGACGCCCTTTTACCTTTTCAATCCTGGTTAATCCCTGCCCGTAAACTTGCACAGATCCTCTTCCCGACCCACGTAAACCTGAGTCAGATGCACACATTCAGCGCCTATGAACGGATGAGTACGGCGTTAACCGTCGCTCAGGTATATGGCGTCCAGCGATTATGTAATCACTATGCTGCGCGTCTAACACCGCTTCCTGGGCCGGACTCCTCGCGGGAAAGTAACCATCGACTGGCGCAAATCACCCAATATGCTCGTCAACTTGCCAGCTCTCCTGCCGTGATAGGCGCGCGCGATCGCCAGCATCTGGATGCAGTCGGGCTGACCACCAGCGATAGCATTCTGATGAATCAAATTATCGGATTCGTCGGTTTTCAGGCCCGTATCGTGGCCCTGTTTCAGGCCTGGTGTGGACATCCGGTGCGCCGAATTCCGGGTCTCGATATACAACAATTCGCTCACGCTTCACCATTTAGTGCAGCAAACGCTACCTGGCACGCTTCGCCATTTCCGATTGAAAAACATCTTAATCATGATGAGTCGATAGACAGACGTTATCCCGAGGAACTGCAAGCGTTACTGCCATTACTGATACATTCCCCCGTCATTTTGGATTTACTCGGGTCGCTCATTTCCAGCACGCAACGTAGCGGGATACCGGTACAGGCATTTTCATTGGCGGCGCTGATGACTTCGCGGATTAATGGCAGCGTGGCCTGTTTTAATGAACATGCGTATTCAGCTCATGAATTAACCGAGGCCATTACCGTTCTTCGTCAGGATGAACGTGAATTACAACGTTGGGAACAACGACATCCGGTTGAGCGCGTCACCCTACAGGCGGTACAATGGCTGACCCGGGCGCCCGACCGCTTTAGCACCGCACTGTTAACGCCTTTGTTCGATCAGGGAATCTCTTCAGAGCAGGCCATTAACCTGCTAGCCTGGAGTGGATTGTGCGGATGGTTGAATCGCTTGAAAATCGCGCTGGGCGACACTGATTAACCGATCCACTTACTGAAAGAGCGCTTGCTGCCACTGGCAGAATCGCGTAAAACTGTCAGCCGCTCTTTTAGCCACGAAAATAGACAATTATGCTTCAGGACAACCCGCTGCTAGCGCAGCTTAAACAGCAACTACATTCCCAGACGCCACGTGCTGAAGGGGTGGTAAAAGCCACGGAAAAAGGCTTTGGCTTCCTGGAAGTCGATGCACAAAAAAGCTATTTCATTCCACCGCCGCAGATGAAAAAAGTGATGCATGGCGACCGTATTGTTGCGGTTATCCATACAGAAAAAGATCGTGAGTCTGCTGAGCCGGAAGAACTGATCGAACCCTTCCTGACGCGCTTCGTGGGTAAAGTTCAGGGCAAAAATGACCGTCTGTCCATTGTGCCGGATCATCCGTTACTGAAAGATGCTATTCCTTGTCGTGCAGCCCGCGGCGTTGAACATGAATTTAAAGAAGGCGACTGGGCTGTTGCAGAAATGCGCCGCCATCCGCTGAAAGGCGATCGCACCTTCTACGCCGAGTTAACCCAATTTATCACTTTTGCTGATGACCACTTTGTCCCGTGGTGGGTCACACTGGCACGCCATAATCTGGAAAAAGAAGCACCAGACGGTGTAGCAACCGAAATGCTGGACGAAGGCCTTGTTCGTGAAGATTTAACCGCCCTCAATTTCGTCACCATCGACAGCGCCAGCACCGAAGATATGGACGATGCGCTGTATGCTGAAGAACAAGCTGACGGCACGCTACAATTAACCGTCGCCATTGCCGACCCAACAGCCTGGATTGCAGAAGGCAGCAAGCTGGATAAAACGGCTAGAATTCGCGCGTTCACCAATTATTTACCGGGGTTCAATATCCCGATGTTACCACGTGAATTGTCTGACGATCTCTGCTCTCTGCGCGCGAACGAAGTGCGCCCGGTTTTAGCTTGTCGTATGAGCATTACCGCCGATGGCACGATTGAAGACAACATCACCTTCTTCGCCGCAGCCATCGAGTCTAAAGCGAAGCTGGCCTATGACAATGTTTCCGACTGGCTGGAAGGTACTGGCGAGTGGCAACCAGAAAACGACGCGATTGCGGAACAAATCCGTCTGCTGCATCGTATTTGCCTGAGCCGAGGAGAGTGGCGTCATAACCACGCGCTGGTCTTTAAAGATCGCCCGGATTACCGTTTCGTTCTCGGTGAAAAAGGTGAAGTACTGGACATCGTCGCTGAGCCGCGCCGCATCGCAAACCGTATCGTGGAAGAATCCATGATTGCGGCAAATATTTGCGCCGCCCGTGTGCTTCGCGACAAGCTTGGCTTCGGTATTTACAACGTCCATATGGGATTCGACCCGGCCAACGCCGACGCTCTGGCCGCGCTGCTGAAAACCCACGGTATGCACGTCGATGCCGAAGAAGTACTGACACTGGAAGGTTTCTGCAAACTGCGCCGCGAACTGGATGCACAGCCATCCGGCTTCCTCGACAGCCGAATTCGCCGCTTCCAGTCTTACGCTGAAATTAGTATTGAGCCAGGTCCACACTTTGGGTTGGGTCTGGAGGCATATGCCACCTGGACTTCCCCAATCCGTAAGTACGGCGATATGATCAACCACCGTCTGCTTAAGGCCGTCATCAAAGGCGAAACCGTCGCCCGACCTCAGGATGATACCACCGCGCAGATGGCAGAACGTCGTCGCCTGAATCGGATGGCTGAGCGTGATGTGGGTGACTGGCTATACGCCCGTTTCCTGAGTGATAAAGCCGGAACCGACACCCGCTTTGCGGCCGAGATCATCGACGTCAGCCGCGGCGGCATGCGCGTACGTTTGGTTGATAATGGCGCTGTTGCCTTTATTCCTGCACCCTTCCTGCACGCCGTGCGTGATGAACTGGTCTGCAGCCAGGAAAGTGGTACCGTACAAATCAAAGGTGAAGTGGTTTACAAAGTCACTGATGTGATTGACGTAACTATCGCCGAAGTTCGCATGGAAACCCGTAGCGTTATCGCGCGTCCAGCAGCGTAAACTGACAAATCCAACGACCTTTCTCTTTTTTGAAAGGTCGTTTTCTTTTTTTAGCGGCCAAATTTCAACCACACACTACACTTCTCTTATCCAGTCAAAATTTTTTTTTACTATTTTTCAGTTCCGCTGGCTTTGCTTTTTATGGATTCTGGATTACATATAAATATATAAATAAAACAATACGTTCAGCCATAATCACCCTGAATGAATCATGGCTACCCTTACTTTTGAGGCTTTATGCGCTTTAAACGGGATAGTACACATCATGAAAGACGTCCGGGAGCTGGTTACGTTGTATAGCTATGTGGGCACTCATAACCCCTACTGGCGTTTGTCAGAGGATTGCAACATCCTGCATTTCTCTATTGACGAAACAGCAGACGCTGAGCAGACCATCGAATTATCACCCGAGCAGGCCGACCGCATTCGCGAGATGACGGTAATTACGTCAAGCCTGTTGATGACGTTACCTATTGAAGATGACGATATTCCGGTACATTTGGTCGGGCGGAAAATCAATAAGCGCGAATGGGCCGGCAGCGCATCAGCCTGGGATGACACCCCTTCCGTCGCACGCGATCTGGCTCAAGGTCTCTCTTTTGCCGAGCAGGTGGTTTCAGAAGCCAATTCCGTTATTGTCATTCTTGACCGCATGGGCAACATTCAGCGTTTTAACCGTCTGTGCGAAGAGTACACCGGACTCAGAGAACGTGAAGTCATTGGCCAAAGCGTATTCACACTGTTTATGAGTCGACGTGAAGCCGCAGCCTCCAGACGCAACATCGAGGTCTTTTTTCGCGAAGGCAACTCATATGAAGTCGAACGTTGGGTGAAGACCTGCAAAGGTCAGCGCCTGTTTCTTTTTCGCAATAAGTTTGTACATAACGGTAGCGGCAAGAACGAAATATTTCTGATCTGTTCCGGCACCGATATCACTGAAGAACGCCGCGCGCAGGAACGCCTGCGTATGTTGGCTAATACCGACTCCATCACCGGATTACCGAACCGTAACGCCATTCATGAGCTGATAAGCGACGCGATTGAGAACGCAGGTGATACTCAGGTTGGGATTGTATATCTCGATCTGGATAACTTCAAAAAGGTGAACGATGCCTACGGGCATATGTTTGGCGATCAGCTATTACAGAGTGTGTCGCTTGCAATCCTCAGTTGTCTTGACGACAACCAGCTATTGGCTCGGTTTGGCGGTGATGAATTTATCGTCCTTGCCACCGAAACGTCCCAGAGCACTCTGGAAGCTACCGCATCGCGCATTCTGACACGCCTGCGTCAGCCCTTTCGCATTGGCCTGATTGAAGTCTATACAGGCTGCTCTATTGGTATTTCCCTTGCTCCACAGCATGGTCAGGACTGCGAGAGCGTCATTCGTAACGCCGATACGGCCATGTACACCGCGAAAGAAGGCGGCCGCGGACAGTTTTGTGTTTTCTCTCCGGAAATGAATCAGCGGGTATTTGAATACCTGTGGCTGGATACTAACCTGCGCAAGGCGCTGGAAAACGATCAACTGGTTATCCATTATCAGCCAAAGATAACCTGGCGAGGCGAAGTGCGCAGCCTGGAGGCGCTGGTACGCTGGCAGTCTCCGGAACGCGGCCTCATTCCACCACTGGAATTTATCTCCTACGCTGAAGAATCAGGGCTTATTGTTCCGCTGGGTCGCTGGGTTATTCTGGACGTTGTGCGTCAGGTCGCAAAATGGCGCGCCAAGGGAATCAATCTGCGCGTGGCGGTAAACGTTTCTGCCCGCCAGCTCGCCGATCAGACGCTATTTACCGATCTCAAACAGGTGCTTCATGAACTCGACTTTGAATATTGCCCCATCGATGTCGAGTTAACGGAAAGCAGTTTGATTGAAAATGAGCAGTTGGCACTGTCCGTCATTCAGCAGTTTAGCCAGTTGGGGGCGCAAATCCATTTGGATGATTTTGGTACTGGATATTCGTCACTGTCTCAACTGGCCCGCTTCCCGCTTGATGCAATTAAACTGGATCAAACCTTTGTCAGGGATGTACACAAACAACCTATTTCGCAGTCGCTGGTACGTGCCATTGTTGCGGTCGCACAGGCACTCAATCTGCAGGTCATCGCCGAAGGTGTTGAAAGCGCGAAAGAGGATGCATTTTTAACCAAAAATGGTGTCAACGAGCGTCAGGGTTTTTTGTTTGCCAAACCAATGCCAGCGGCTGCATTTGAACGTTGGTATCGACGACATCTGAATAAAAAAACGCGCTAATGCTGTGGGATCAAACGTCATTAATAGCCATAAATGGACATTACGTAACGATCCTATCTGCATGTAATAACAGAATATATAATATTCTTCTATCATTGATAGTTAATACTATTTTTCCCTTCTCTTTTGCCATGAAATTCTGCATCATGAAATTCAAACTCTATTGCTATTAGGATGATAACCATGTCTGATATCGACGCTCAGCGTCTGGCCGAACGCATTGATACCGTGCTGGATATCCTCGTTGCAGGTGATTACCACTCAGCCATCCACAATCTCGAAATTCTGAAGGCTGAGCTGCTAGACACGGCCAAAGAAGATGCCGAGTCTTTGCCCAAAAAGCACAAGGCTCCCTGGGAGATCTGATGACATTAACCCTTTAATGTCGCTGCTATAAGCAAACTGCATATGAGGCAGTTTCCGTTTAATTTCCGATACAATATCGCAATAAAATTAATATTATGAATTCCCGACAACAATCTATTTTGCAGATGGTGACTGATAAAGGTCAGATGAGCGTTGCCGAACTGGCAAAAATCACCGGTGTTTCAGAAGTGACGATTCGACAGGATCTGAACACACTGGAGAAACAGAGCTATTTACGCCGTGCGCACGGTTTTGCTGTTTCATTGAACAGTGATGATGTGGAAACGCGCATGATGACTAATTTTACGCTGAAGCGTGAACTGGCCGAATTTGCCGCATCTTTGGTAAGCCCTGGCGAGTCCGTATTCATTGAAAACGGCAGCAGCAATGCGCTCTTGGCCAGAACGCTGGCGGAGCAAAAAGATGTCACCATCATTACCGTCAGCAGTTATATAGCCCATCTGCTGAAAGAAACCCCCTGCGAAGTGATTCTCCTTGGCGGGATCTATCAGAAAAAAAGCGAAAGCATGGTGGGGCCCTTAACTCGCCAGTTTATCCAGCAGGTACACTTCAGTAAGGCCTTTATCGGCATTGATGGCTGGCAGGCTGACACCGGCTTCACCGGACGCGACATGATGCGTTCTGATGTGGTTAACGCGGTGCTGGAAAAAGGTGCAGAAGTTATTGTGCTTACTGACAGCTCAAAATTCGAAGCCATTCACCCTTACACACTAGGTCCATTAGAGCGATTCAGCCGCGTAGTCACGGATTCCAGACTCAGCGCCAGCGTACAAATGCAGCTTGAGCATTCAGGATTAACCGTCAATATCATTGATGCGCACGCATAAAATCTTCAGCAGATGATTTGTCAGTCGGCAAATCATCTCCTCTCTGAGAGTTATCTGACAGTCCAATTAAGACTTTTTACCTGTCGTTAACAGGATTAAGTCGTAAAATTAATGTTAGCGATATAACAGGAACGAACCTCCAATCTCAGGATAGTGTTTGTCATGCCTTCGCTAAACGGTTTCACGGAAATATCTTCGTTAGCCTAAATTTAGCGCTATTCTTAAAGAACACTGGATTCCGTGAATCAATAATTCAGGAGAAAGTATTATGTTAGTAACGAGCAAAAAAATGACCGCTGCCATTTTGGCGATTACTCTGGCAATGTCGCTGAGTGCCTGCTCTAACTGGTCCAAACGTGACCGTAACACCGCAATTGGTGCTGGTGCTGGTGCAATCGGTGGTGCAGTCCTGACTGACGGCAGCACGCTAGGCACGCTGGGTGGTGCTGCAGTAGGTGGTATTATTGGCCACCAGGTGGGTAAATAATTTACGGTTAAACGGCTCGATATAATAATACGTTTACTTTTTCAGGTCTGTATTATTAAAAAGCCACGGAAAAATTCCGTGGCTTTTTTTATTAACCGCCAGCCAATTTAACTTTCATTCCTTTGGCTTCCAGCAGCGATTTAATCAGGTCGCGTTTATCACCCTGTATCTCAATCACGCCATCCTTCACTGCCCCGCCGCAACCACATTTTTTCTTCAGTTCCGCAGCTAATTTGGTCAGTTCAGCATCGTCCTGATCTATTCCAGTAATCAGGCACACGCCCTTACCTTTGCGGCCACTGGTCTGTCGCTGGATACGGACAATGCCGTCGCCTTTGGGACGCTCTGGGACGGCTTTCGGTTCATCAATACGCCCGGTGTCAGTTGAGTAGACCAGACGAGAATTTGAGTCGTTCATTTACGCACCTCGTTTCAGGGAGGCATTGATCATCTTCAGCGTCTGAGCCGGATCTGCCGACTGTGTGACCGGACGACCAATAACCATATAATCCACGCCAGCTGACTGTGCCTGTTCCGGCGTCATAATGCGACGCTGGTCGCCTGCCTCGCTACCTTCAGGGCGAATACCCGGCGTAACCAGTTTAAATGCCTGGCCAAATGCCTGCTTGAATCGCACTGCTTCCTGCGCGGAGCATACGACGCCATCCAAACCACAATGTTGGGTTAAGCGCGCCAGCCTTTCCGCATGCTCCGCAGGTGACAACGTCACGCCTAGGTCGGCAAGATCGCTGGCTTCCATACTGGTCAGAACTGTTACTGCAATCAGCAGCGGCGCATCCTTGCCAAAAGGCGCCAGGGCTTCACGTGCGGCGGTCATCATACGCGCCCCACCTGAAGCATGAACGTTAACCATCCACACGCCAAGCTCGGCAGCTGCCGCAACGGCATGTGCGGTAGTGTTGGGAATATCATGAAATTTCAAATCAAGAAAAACGTCAAAGCCACGCTGTTGTAAATCGCGAACCAACTGAGGTCCAAAAAGCGTGAACATCTCTTTGCCCACTTTCAAACGGCAATCACGAGGGTCAATTCTGTCGACAAAAGCTAATGCTTTATCACGATTGGAATAATCGAGAGCGACAACGACAGGAGAATCAGTAACAGCACGAGAAGAAGATGAAGCAGTAAACGTCATGACCAGACCTTCCTGAGGATGGGCGCCATCGGCGGCGCAAAATGGGTAAACGGCGTGCATTCTACCTGCGGCAATAGAAAATTAACAGGCGCGATTACATTTCTGCTAGGCGAATTTGGCAACGGTGGCTGAGGATGGATTGGTTACAGTTCATTAGTATGTTGTAACTAAAGTGAAGTTTTTTTAAAAATTACAGCCCATCAAGTCCGCGAATAGGCTTAATGGTTGACCATGAGCGACAGGATGGGCAGTGCCAGTACAGTGTATATGCGGTAAATCCGCACTTCTGGCAACGATACCGAGGCTTGCTGCGCACCTGCTCCCCGACCATATCGCGCAGAACCATCAGGCTCTCTTTCGCGCGCCCTTCTTCTGCTTCGTTAAGATGGTAATCCATCAACTTGTGGAACACGCGCATCGTAGGATGGCGTTGTAGCTGGCGGGTAATATAAACCTGAGCGGTATCAGTCCCCTCACGCGCTTCAAGAATATCGGCCAGCATCAGCTCTGCGGCGGCGCCAGTATTCTCCTCAACGGCCCGACGTAAAAACTCGGCCCACTCATCGTTTTTCCCCAGATGCTGGTAGCAGCTTTGCAGCATTTCCAGCGTTTCGCTGACCAGTTCTTTATCCTGAGAAATCACGCGTTGCAGACTTTCAACGGCCTTCGCGTAATCGCCTTTCACCATGTACACACGGCCCATCATGATGGAAACACGTGCACTGTTTTTGTCTGCCGCAGCCCCTTTTTTCAACAGCGTCATGGCGCGATCCATATCGTCGCTGCCCATCTGCTGTAAGGCCAGTTCGCAGTAGAAGTGAGCTATCTCGATACGTTGTTTATCTTTACCGAGCTTCACCAGGCGTTCTGCAACATCAATCGCTTTCTGCCATTCGCTGGTTGCCTGATAAATTTGCAGCAGTTGCTGTAATGCACCGACGCGAAAATCTGTTTCATCGGTAAGCTGATTAAACATGTCTTCCGCGCGGTCGTACAGACCTGCGGCCATGTAGTCGCGCCCCAGCTGTTGTACGGCCAACAAACGCTGCTCGTAGGTTAGCGAAGCACTTTCCATTAACGTTTGATGGATGCGGATTGCACGGTCGACTTCACCGCGCGAGCGAAACAGGTTTCCGAGGGTGAGATGAGCCTCAACGGTGCCCGTATCCTCTTTTAGCATATCGAGGAACAGATCCACCGCTTTGTCTTGTTGGTTGCTCAGGAGGAAGTTAACCCCGGCGACATAGTCACGGGAAAGACGGTTAGCTTCATCCTGCTTGGTTTGTTGCGCACTTCTGCGACCCATATACCACCCATAGGCAGCGGCTACAGGCAAAAGCAGAAACAACAACTCCAACATAAATAATTATTCCTTCACAACCGACGAATCGGCAGAAACCGCAACGTCGGTCGCAGGCGTAAGCTGGTTTTCCAGTCGTTTGATTTTACGTTCGGCGCGCGCAAGAGACACACGAACCTTCAGCCAGAAAAGGCCGCAAATTAACCAACCAATCGCGAAACCTGCGGCAAACAATACAGCAAGCAGCGTAGAGATACGATACTCACCCTGAGCCAGCAGGTAATTAAACGTAACCTGTTGATCGTTTTGCGCACCTAATGTCACCGAAATAACAAAAATCGCCAACACCAGTAAGAAAATGAGTAAATATTTCACATTACTTCCCGTTATGTGGTTTGAGCGAATAAATCGTGTACAACTTACCGCGTTGAGCCCTTTAAATTACCATTTTCACAACAAGTGCGAAACGGAAAAGCGCTTTCCCCTTTCTGATTTAAGGGCAAAATTCGAAAAATCAATCATGGCTAACTTTCTTGTTCACGCTGAGCGATTTCTTTTTCCTCCTGCACAGGCGGCGTTAATGGTCCGCATACCCGCTGCGCAAGCCATGTCGCCAGTGTTACCAGCAACCATGAAATCAGCGTTGCAACGACCAAATCACGGGGCCAGTGCATGCCTAATAGCAAGCGACTCCCCATAACACCCGTAGCCCAGATAAGTAAAAACACAATCGTCAGCGTACGTCGGCGTGGCCATAACAGTCCTACTGCAAGTAAAGCCCAACTGGCGGCAAACATCGTATGCCCTGACGGAAAGGCAAACCCTGTTTCTTTTTGCCAGTGCTTACGTAGAAACGTCGGAATATCCTGTTGTTCGGCCAATTGCTCTTTAACTAAGTGACCACGATCTTTACGTTTTAAAGTGTAGAACTCATCAACAGGGATATGGTGCGTTTTTTCCAGCCAAACGACAAAGGGCCGAGGTTCCTGCACCCTGTCTTTAACCCAGGACTTCACGCCCTGACCGACTAAAATTGCCGCAGCCAGGATCGCAAACAGCATTACCGCAGCTTTCAGACGAAAACGCAGACACCACAGAAACCATGCACAGAGAACAACGTGAGTGATAATACCCCACGGCTGGGTCACCGTTTCCGTTATCCAGTACAGAGATTTTAGCCACCAAACGTTATGTCCCGGCTGCCAGCTCCAGCCCGATACCCATACGGCAACCGGCATAATAAGTAGCAGCCCGGCCCCGACCGCAGTGCGCTTTGCAATTGACAGCATTGCCTCTCCTTTCGTCGATAAGTCTCACAATCATAACTGAAAAAAGCGCATGCCGGGGAAATTGACAATTTTGTGCCATTCCAAAAGCGAATCCGTTGTCGCGATTAGGTGAACATCGTTGCCTTATGGCAAAATAGTGCAATATAGAACAGAAGCCAACAGGCGACGGCACGACAGTGCCAGCATAATCTGGAGAATTACATGCAGCTTAAACGTGTGGCAGAAGCCAAACTGCCAACCCCCTGGGGTGATTTCCTGATGGTGGGATTTGAAGAACTGGCAACCGGACACGATCACGTCGCACTGGTTTTTGGCGATATCACAGGCCAAACGCCTGTCCTGGCGCGTGTCCACTCCGAATGTCTGACTGGCGATGCATTGTTTAGCCTGCGTTGCGATTGCGGTTTCCAGCTCGAAGCGGCTCTCACCCATATTGCTGAAGAAGGGCGCGGTATCCTGCTTTATCATCGTCAGGAAGGACGCAATATCGGCCTGCTCAATAAAATCCGCGCCTACGCGTTGCAGGACCAGGGTTATGATACCGTTGAAGCTAACCATCAGTTGGGCTTTGCGGCAGATGAGCGTGATTTCACGCTGTGTGCGGATATGTTCAAGCTGCTTGGTGTGGACGAAGTTCGTTTGCTGACCAATAACCCGAAAAAAGTGGAAATTCTGACCGAAGCGGGAATCAACATTGTTGAACGCGTGCCGCTGATTGTGGGTCGTAACCCGAACAATGAACATTACCTGGACACCAAAGCCGCCAAGATGGGACATTTGCTGGGCAAGTAATAGTTGTTACCGTCGATAAAAAAGCCTGCTCTCGCAGGCTTTTTACATTCTAGCTCAACATATTACGAATCACGTAGTGCAGAATGCCATCGTTTTGGTAGTACGTTAGCTCCGTCGCGGTATCGATACGGCAGCGGCATAAAACAACTTCTTTACGTCCATCTGAGCGAACCATACTCACCGGCACTGTTGCACCCGGTTTGATGTTTTGCAGATCCGTAATATCGATCGTTTCCTCACCGGTTAGTCCCAGCGTTTTACGCGTGACGCCCTGTGGGAATTCCAGCGGCAAAATCCCCATACCAATCAGGTTAGAACGGTGAATTCGCTCAAAGGATTCAGCGATAACCACGCGAACCCCCAGCAAGCGCGGGCCTTTTGCCGCCCAGTCGCGACTGGAGCCAGAGCCATACTCTTTCCCGGCAATAACCGCCAGGGGAATATTCTCCTGTTGATATTGCATAGCCGCATCATAGATAGCCACTACCTCAGTTCCCGGCAAATGACGCGTCATCCCACCTTCCACGCCGGGCACCATCTCATTGCGAATACGAATATTGGCAAAGGTACCGCGCATCATTACTTCATGATTCCCGCGCCGCGAACCGTAGGAGTTAAAATCTTTACGCTCTACGCCGTGGCTTTGCAGATAACGCCCCGCCGGGCTGTCCGGCTTAATACTACCTGCAGGAGAAATATGGTCAGTGGTGACGGAATCTCCAAGCATTGCAAGGATACGCGCGCCGTGAATGTCCTGGACCGGATCCGGCGTCGCCTGCATACCATCAAAGAACGGCGACAAGCGGATATAGGTTGAGTCAGACTGCCAGCCATAGGTATCAGCCCGATCTACCTGGATTGCTTTCCATTCCGGCGTGCCTTCAAACACTTCAGCATACTCTTTATGGAACATGGCGGTAGAGACCTGCTCCACGGCACGGGCAATTTCCTGAGCCGTCGGCCAGATATCTTTCAGATATACGGGATCGCCCTTTCTGTCATGCCCTAACGGATCTTTCGTCAGATTGATATTCATATTCCCCGCCAGCGCATAGGCCACCACCAGCGGCGGAGACGCCAACCAGTTGGTCTTCACGAGCGGATGGATACGCCCCTCAAAGTTTCGGTTGCCGGAAAGCACAGCACCAACGGTGAGGTCGCCTTTTTTGATAGCTGTCTCGATAGGATCGGGTAACGGTCCCGAGTTACCGATACAGGTGGTACAGCCATAACCTACAAGGTTAAATCCCAGCTCATCAAGGTATGGCGTGAACCCTGCCTGCGCCAGATAATCAGACACCACCTTCGATCCTGGCGCCAGCGAGGCTTTCACCCACGGCTGACGTTTCAGACCAAGCGTCACAGCTTTTTTCGCCAGCAGCCCCGCCGCCATCAATACGCTTGGGTTAGAGGTGTTGGTACAGGAAGTGATCGCTGCAATAACCACAGCACCATCCGGCAGCTGGTACTGGTGACCGTTCATTGTATAGTCCACTGGCTGGCGATCTTTCAGCGAGCTGTTCACTTCGAGTTCATTACTCGCCGAAAACGCTTTCGGGACATCAGCCAGTGCCACCCGATCCTGCGGACGCTTCGGTCCGGCAAGGCTAGCTTCTACACTGCCCATATCCAGCTCCAGTGAACTGGTAAATACGGGTTCATCCCCAGGATTACGCCACATTCCCTGCGCTTTGGCATAGGCGCTGACCAGCTCAACCTGCTCCTCACTGCGCCCACTCAGACGCATATATTCAAGAGTGATGCTATCTATCGGGAAGAAACCGCAGGTTGCGCCGTATTCCGGTGACATGTTCGCAATGGTTGCCCGATCGGCCAGCGGTAAGGTGTCCAGCCCATCACCATAGAATTCAACGAATTTACCGACCACGCCGTGCTTACGCAGCATCTGGGTGACGGTTAAAACCAGGTCAGTAGCGGTGATGCCTTCCCGCAGTTTGCCCACCAGTTTGAAGCCCACAACATCAGGGATAAGCATAGAGACCGGTTGACCCAGCATTGCTGCTTCAGCTTCAATGCCTCCAACGCCCCATCCCAGCACACCGAGACCATTAATCATTGTCGTATGGGAATCGGTTCCGACCAACGTGTCAGGGTAAGCCACCCACTCACCGTCCTGTAACTCGCTCCAGACGGCTTTGCCGAGGTATTCAAGGTTAACCTGGTGGCAAATCCCCGTTCCTGGTGGTACAACGCTGAAGCGACTAAATGCCTGCTGTCCCCATTTCAGGAACACGTAACGCTCATGGTTACGTTCCATTTCCAGGCGAACGTTTTCTTCGAAAGCATCATCATCACCAAAACGGTCCACAGTTACCGAGTGGTCAATGACAAGGTCCACTGGTGAAAGCGGATTCACTTTTGCCGTATCCCCACCCAGACGTTTCACCGCTTCGCGCATAGCGGCCAGATCGACCACCGCCGGCACGCCGGTAAAATCCTGCATCAGAACACGAGCGGGTCGATAGGCAATTTCACGATCGGCATGGGCAGTCTTCAGCCAATGCGCGAGCGCATGAATATCATCTTCGGTTACGGAATTACCATCCTGCCAACGAAGCAGGTTTTCCAGTAACACTTTCAGCGATTTGGGTAGTCGGGTGATATCACCCAGTGATTTAGCGGCCAGAGGTAAACTGTAGTAGCGGTAGGTTTTATCTTTAACCTGCAATGTGTCCTTACTGGCTTCTCGTAGGGTCGACGACATAGCTCCTCCTTAAATGACAGGGTTGGATCCCCTGATTTCCTCAGGGTTAGTATTAAAGATAACACAAACAAAATGTAACGCTTTGATAACAACTCAAATTGATAAAAGTAGCGCGCGATACAAAAGCGCGAAGTGAGGTCAATGGTAGGGAAGAAGGTCTAGCCGTGTAGATTAATAGGATGAATATTCAGCAGGCAATAGCGCAATCGATAATACGTTGATTAGGTGGCTGATGGTGAATACATGGGATAAACAATTCGATATTTAAGGCCACGAGGTAATCGTTATTATTATAAAATACGTACGAATTATTGTTTCTGTTCATCATCACCGGTTAACAGATCAATAAACGCCCGTTGTTCAGGAGAAAGATTCCAGGATTCGGGTATCTTTGGCTCCTTCTCGGCGACGGTTTTGCTCTCTTGCTCATGGTCATGAGACGCTGGCGTCACGGTAGAGTGCTGCTCCGGTGCGGACATACTTACCCCCACACGTTCCAGGCCACGAGTGCGACAATAATCCAGAATATCGCAGAGCCAAGAAACACGGCGAACCAGGCTTTACGTTTCATCGCGGGATCCCGGCGTGCAGGCTGGTTTCCTGAAGGCATCGCTAACCTCATACTATCGAAATCACTTATCATTTAGGCACCAAACAATTGGTACAATTAATCATCAGATAGGAGGAATCCTAATAAAAAAGGCAAAAAAAAGCCAGTTAATTTTCGGACTCGATCTGATAAATAAATCAATTGTTTGATCAATTATGAATATTTGAGCGTGATTTTTGGCAAGCTGACTAATTTGAAACTACTTTAGAGAACTTTTTCCATAAATAATATATGGTTAATATATAGGAGGAGAAATAATGAATTCAGACTCCCCCGTCGGTATCACTTTATGCTTACAGATACCGACGAGGTAACAACCGTTATTATTTCTCAGGCAATTTAATATCTTTAAACATGGCTTCAATATCATCGTTGGAACGCAGCGCCACCGCCGTGTCCACCACATCACGCGTCAGATGCGGCGCGAAACGTTGAATGAAATCATACATGTAACTACGTAAGAAGGTGCTGCGACGAAAACCAATTTTGGTGGTGCTATGGCTGAAGATATCGTGCGCATCCACACGTACCAGGTCAGGATCGGAAACAGGATCAACCGCCATACTGGCAATTACACCCACGCCGAGACCCAGACGGACATAGGTTTTAATAACATCGGCATCGGTCGCGGTAAAAACAATACGCGGCTCCAGACCCGCACGGTTAAACGCGGTGTCCAGCTCCGAACGCCCGGTAAATCCAAAGGTGTAGGTCACCAGTGGATACTGTGCCAGTTCCTCAATAGAAACCGAAGATTTTCCCGCCAGCGGATGATCCGGCGTGACGACAATCGAACGGTTCCAGTGGTAGCAAGGTAACATCACCAGATCGTCATACAGATGCAGGGCTTCCGTCGCGATGGCAAAATCCGCATTCCCTTTCGAGACGGCTTCGGCAATTTGCGTCGGCGATCCCTGATGCATATGCAATGAAACACGAGGATATCGCTCAATAAAACCTTTAATCACGTTCGGCAAAGCGTAACGTGCCTGGGTGTGCGTGGTGGCAATATACAGCGAGCCTTTATCCGGCCAGGTATGTTCGCCAGCAACGGACTTAATAGCATCTACCTTAGACAGTACTTCGCGCGCAATACGGATAACTTCCTGCCCCGCTGGCGTAACCTGGGTCAGATGCTTACCGCTACGGGCGAAAATCTGGATGCCAAGTTCATCTTCCAGCATACGAACTTGCTTACTGATACCGGGCTGAGAGGTATAAAGCCCTTCCGCCGTTGAGGAGACATTAAGGTTGTGGTTCACCACCTCAACAATGTAGCGAAGCTGCTGTAATTTCATGTTATGCCATCCCGATTCGCGCCATCAAATCATCGTTTCAGTGCAGGCTCGTGGGCGCTGCTAATACGATTTAATAATAAAAAGTCTGTTAACTATAACCACTATATCATTTATATGTACGCTGTATAGGTATGACAAAAAATAATATGCCAGAAACAAAAAGGGCCGCTTACGCGACCCTTTGAGGAGAAATTCAGCCGTAACGCTGTTATTTCTTCCCTTCTACCCATTTACCGTCAACGAAGAACGCGGACCAGCCAGTCGCCTTACCGTCTTTCTCAGCGGCAACGTATTGCTGCTTGGTTTTACGGCTGAAACGAACCATAGACTTGTTACCATCCGGGTCTGTTTGCGGCGCATCTGCCAGATAACGCAGTTTTTCCGGCAGGCGATCGCGGAAGCGGTACAACTCTTCCACCAACGGCGCACGAGTCTCACGTGATTTCGGGAACGTATTGGCCGCCAGGAAGATACCTGCAGCACCATCACGTAACACGAAATACGCGTCAGATTTTTCACACGGCAGTTCCGGCAGCGGAACCGGATCTTCTTTCGGCGGAGCAACTTCACCGTTACGCAGGATCTTACGGGTGTTTTTACACTCGTCGTTAGTACACGCCATGTACTTGCCGAAACGTCCCATTTTCAGGTGCATTTCAGAACCACATTTTTCGCACTCTACGATAGGACCGTCATAACCCTTGATACGGAATTCACCCTCTTCGATCTCGTAGCCGTCGCAGGTTGGGTTATTACCACACACATGCAATTTACGCTTAGGATCGATGAGATAACTGTCCATTGCTGTACCGCACTTCTGGCAGCGGCGTTTGGCGCGCAATGCGTTCGTTTCCGCGTCATCGCCTTCCAGCACGTTCAATACTTCGTTTTCCGGCACCAGGTTAATGGTGGTTTTGCAACGCTCTTTCGGGGAAAGTGCGTAGCCGGAGCAACCAAGGAAAACGCCGGTACTGGCGGTACGAATACCCATCTTGCGTCCGCAGGTCGGGCAATCAATGCTGGTCAGCACCATCTGGTTCGGACGCATACCGCCTTCTTCAGGATCTTTCTCGGCTTTATCTAACTGCTGAGTAAAATCAGTGAAGAAGTTGTCGAGTACGCCCTTCCATTCGGCTTCGTGATTCGCCACCTGGTCGAGGCTGTCTTCCATCTGCGCGGTAAAATCGTAGTTCATCAGCTCGCGGAAGTTTTCTTCCAGACGATCGGTGACGATTTCACCCATTTTTTCAGCGTAGAAGCGACGGTTTTCAACGCGAACATAACCGCGATCCTGAATCGTAGAGATGATCGACGCATAGGTGGATGGACGACCAATGCCACGCTTTTCAAGCTCTTTAACCAGCGAAGCTTCACTGAAGCGTGCAGGCGGCTTGGTGAAGTGCTGCGCAGGTGTCAGCTCGATAAGCGTCAAGGTATCGCCTTTGTCCACCGCCGGTAAGATGCGATCTTCATCGCCCTTACGCAGCGCTGGCATCACTTTGGTCCAACCATCGAAGCGCAGAATACGACCACGCGCTTTCAGACGGAAATCACCCGCACCCACGGTCAGGGTGGTAGAGTCATATTTCGCTGGCGTCATCTGACAAGCTACAAACTGGCGCCAGATCAGCTGATACAGTTTTTGCGCATCGGCTTCCATATCTTTCAGCGACTCCGCCAGTACGGCGACATCGGAAGGACGGATAGCTTCGTGTGCTTCCTGCGAGTTCTCTTTGCTGGCGTACTGGTTCGCGCTCTCCGGCAAATATTTTTTGCCAAAATTATCACTGATGTAATCGCGAACCATGGTGACAGCATCCTGGCTCAGGTTGGTTGAGTCAGTACGCATGTAAGTGATGTAACCCGCTTCATACAAGCGCTGCGCCATCATCATGGTTTTCTTCACACCAAAGCCCAGACGCGTGCTCGCAGCCTGCTGTAGCGTGGAGGTAATGAACGGTGCGCTCGGCTTGCTGCTGGTCGGTTTATCTTCACGTTCCAGGACGCTATAGCGCGCTTTTTCCAACAGGCTAACAGCGGCAAGCGTTTGTTCCCGATTTACAGGACGGAACGGTTTATCATTTTGATGCGTCACCTCAAGCGGCAACGCGTCGCCGCCCGGCGTGGTCGTGTTAGCATCAATTTCCCAGAACTCTTCTGGAACAAATGCTTTGATTTCGCGTTCACGCTCAACCACCAGACGCACAGCCACAGACTGTACGCGACCGGCAGACAGACCACGCGCAATTTTTTTCCACAGCAGTGGCGACACCATATAGCCCACAACACGGTCCATAAAGCGGCGCGCCTGTTGCGCATTAACACGATCGATGTTCAACTCGCCCGGTTTTTCAAACGCCTGGCGAATAGCATTTTTGGTAATTTCGTTAAACACCACGCGGCTGTAGCGGGTGTCGTCGCCACCGATGACTTCCCGCAGGTGCCATGCAATGGCTTCCCCTTCGCGGTCAAGGTCGGTTGCGAGATAGATGTGGTCGGCTTTTTCAGCCAGTTGCTTCAGTTCAGAAACAACTTTCTCTTTACCAGGCAGCACTTCATAGCGCGCATCCCAGTTGTGCCACGGGTCAACACCCATACGGTTGACGAGAGCGCCACGTTCATCCTTTTTGGGCTTTTTAGCCGTTTTGGTGGAGGTTGAGTCGGCGCTCTTTTTAGTTGCTGAGCCACTGGTCGGCAAATCACGGATATGACCGACGCTGGATTTCACCACGTAGTCATTACCCAGATACTTGTTGATCGTTTTGGCTTTTGCCGGGGACTCAACGATGACAAGAGCTTTACCCATATTCACCTTTACCTAATTTGATTCTTCCAGAATGCGTCGCACGTTGATTCACCTTCCACTGGCGACGAGACATCGATATGGTCTCTGCGTCGGCGGATATCAACCCCTTAAACTGTTTCGCGTTTGTAATGTAACTCTCATGTAACTGAGTTAACAGGCTTTTTTTCTCACAAACGCTCTAGCACGACGAAGTATTGGTCGAATGTCAAGCAAATCTGTTGCCAGATTGACGAAAGCGTCACACTGTACCTGATAAAATGCGTTACGCAACTTTATTAGCATGCAAAAACAAATCTCGCCAGTTGTAACACTGTCGTAAAACCTTCATTTATGTCAGGGAATATTTGCCCATAAGGCGGGCTCAGCGTAGACTAATGTCCTTGTTTAAGGAGTAAATCATGCATAAAGACACTCAACCCATCGATCGCGAAACACTGCTGATTGAAGCCAACAAAATCATTCGTGAGCATGAGGACACGCTGGCGGGGATTGTCGCCACCGGCGTTACGCAGCGAAACGGCGTGCTGGTTTTCAGCGGAGATTACTTTTTAGACGAGCAAGGGCTACCAACGCCCAAAAGTACGGCTGTGTTTAATATGTTTAAACACCTGGCGCACGTACTTTCTGAAAAGTATCACTTGATCGATTAACTCGAGAAATAATTTGCCGGATGGCGGCAACGCCTTATCCAGCCTACATTGATGCCTATTTGTAGGCCGGATAGGATATGTGAGCATCGCTATCCGGCAATGACAATTTTACATCAGTGGCTTCTGCCCCGCTGCCACCAGCGCATCAGCAAACGATCGGCGCTCTCCGCCGCACTACCGGTAAAACGATCCATCAGCTTTTTACGCTGCAGATAGCGAACGTTCAACACTTCACGACCTTCCATCAGCCCGAGGATCACCTCATCGCTGGTGTTGATCTCATCCACCAGCCCATTTGCCAGCGCCTGTTGACCAAACCAGTGTTCACCCGTGGCAACCTGCTCAATGTCCAGAGTCGGGCGCATACGATGGACAAAATCTTTAAACAAATGATGTGTTTCGTTCAGATCTTCACGGAATTTCTGCCGCCCTTCTTCCGTGTTCTCGCCAAGCAGCGTCAACGTACGCTTGTACTGTCCGGCGGTGTGCAGTTCGATATCAATATTTTTCCCTTTCAGGAAGCGGTTAAAGTTCGGGATCTGCGCCACCACGCCAATTGAGCCGACGATAGCAAACGGCGCCGAAACAATTTTATCTGCCACGCAGGCCATCATATATCCGCCGCTCGCAGCGACTTTATCTACCGTGACGGTCAGTGGGATCTGCTTATCGCGCAGGCGTTGTAACTGGGACGCAGCCAGGCCATAACCATGTACCACACCGCCCGGGCTTTCCAGACGAACCACCACCTGATCCTGAGGTTTAACAACCGCCAGCACCGCCGTCACCTCTTCGCGTAATGCGCTGACCTCATGGGCATCCATACTGCCTTTAAAATCAAGCACCCATACACGAGGTTTATCTGATGACGTACTGTCACCCAGTTTTGCTTTTGCCTTGGCGGCCTTCGCCTCCAGCTTCTGTTTCTTTTTCTGCGCTTTATGCCAGAATTTTTGCTGATGCCCATCCAATAAGGCCAGCGACAGGTCTTCCTTCATCTCTTTATATTGATCGCTGAGGTTAATAACCCGCAATTCCCCACTCTGACGTTTGCGTTGTGTCGCGTTTACGATCAGCATCACCACCACTGCAATAGCCACCACGACAGTGACAATTTTTGCCAAAAACAACCCATATTCAGACAACAATTCCACGAGACCCACCTTGGTTAAACAACGCGACTTCCGCTCAGTGTACAACAGGCGTGTCACCTCGTCTTGCTTCATACATCCAGTGCTGAATCAGTAAAAAGCATGACAAAGCGTTCATTTTGCGGTGTTATTGCCTTTGGCTGATTGAAAAAGAACAGGGTTTAAGGCATAAAGCCCAAAAGTTATTGCGAACGAGATGGCCAGGGCGTCGCCGAGGAGTAGCCGTGCATTACCAACCTAAACAAGACCTTTTACAGGGCCGCATTATTCTTGTCACCGGTGCCAGCGATGGTATCGGACGCGAAGCCGCGCAGACCTATGCACGCTATGGCGCGACCGTTATCCTGCTTGGGCGTAACGAAGAAAAACTGCGTCAGGTTGCCCGCACTATCGCCGATGAAAACGGAACACAACCACAGTGGTTTACACTGGATTTACTGACCTGTACCTCTGAAGAATGTCACCAGCTTGCGCAACGCATTGCCGCACATTTCCCGCGTCTGGATGGCGTACTGCATAACGCCGGATTACTCGGCGATATTTGCCCAATGAGTGAACAAAACCCGCTGGTCTGGCAGGATGTGATGCAGGTAAATGTGAATGCCACTTTTATGCTGACTCAGGCATTGCTGCCGTTGTTACTCAAATCCGATGCCGGATCGCTGGTCTTTACCTCTTCCAGCGTCGGCCGCCAGGGACGCGCCAATTGGGGGGCGTATGCCACCTCAAAATTTGCTACCGAAGGGATGATGCAGGTTCTGGCTGATGAGTATCAAAACCGTCATCTTCGCGTAAACTGTATCAATCCTGGTGGAACACGAACAGGTATGCGAGCCAGTGCATTCCCCACGGAAGATCCACAAAAATTGAAAACTCCCGCCGATATTATGCCGCTCTACCTGTGGCTGATGGGCGATGACAGCCGCCGTAAAACCGGTATGACTTTTGACGCCCAGCCGGGCCGTAAACCAGGAATTGCCCAATGAGTGAAGAACGCTATCAGCAACGTCAACAGCGCGTAAAAGATCGGGTTGACGCACGCGTTGCCGCCGCTACGGACGAGCGCGGGATCATCATCGTATTCACCGGAAATGGTAAGGGTAAAACTACCGCCGCATTCGGTACCGCCACGCGCGCGGTGGGCCACGGTAAAAAAGTCGGCGTCGTACAATTTATTAAAGGTACGTGGCCAAACGGAGAACGTAACTTACTTGAACCCCACGGAGTAGAGTTTCAGGTTATGGCGACAGGATTTACCTGGGAAACGCAAAACCGTGAGTCCGACACCGCGGCCTGTATGGCCGTGTGGGAACATGGTAAGCGGATGCTGGCCGACGATGAACTGGATATGGTGGTGCTGGACGAGCTGACCTATATGGTGGCATACGACTATCTGCCGCTTGAAGAGGTCATCACTGCCCTAAACGCGCGCCCTGCCCATCAAACGGTGATTATCACCGGCCGTGGATGTCATCGCGATATTCTGGAGTTAGCGGATACGGTCAGCGAGTTGCGCCCGGTCAAGCATGCGTTTGAAGCGGGCGTGAAGGCCCAGATAGGGATTGATTACTGACAGTAGGCCGGATAAGGCGCTTGCGCCGCATCCGGCTCCACGCTAACGCCTGATGGCGCTTTGCTTATCAGGCCTGGTCATAATTAACCGTTGTTGCTACGACCACCCGGACGACGGCTGCTACCGACCTGTGAGTGGCGCTTCACCGCACGACGGATCTGATTTGCCTTCATGCGACGACGATCTTTCTCGACGGCAACTTTAGAGGTCGTTTCCGGCTTCAGCTCCACCAGTTCACGCAGATAGTTGGTCTGCGCGAGGTCAAGCTCGGTCCAGCCACCACGCGGCAGGCCTTTCGGCAGCGGGATATCACCGTAACGAACACGAATAAGACGGCTTACCTGTACACCTACAGCTTCCCACAGGCGACGGACTTCACGGTTACGCCCTTCGGTCAGCGTGACGTTATACCACTGGTTGATCCCTTCACCACCGCTGAATTTGATCGTTTTAAATGCCGCCGGACCATCTTCCAGCTGTACGCCACGACTCAGATCGCGCAGTTTGGCATCATCAACCTGACCAAACACACGTACCGCATATTCACGTTCAACTTCACGGCTTGGGTGCATCAGACGGTTAGCCAGTTCACCATCGGTGGTAAACAGCAGTAAACCGCAGGTATTCACGTCCAGACGCCCTACGGCAATCCAGCGCGCATCACGCAGTTTTGGCAAACGATCGAACACGGTCGGACGACCTTCCGGGTCGTTACGGGTACACAGTTCACCTTCTGGCTTGTAATAGGCCAGAACGCGGCAGATTTGCTCCGCAGACTCTTTAACCGAAATCAGATGACCGTCGATACGGATTTTCAGACCCGGAGTGACTTCAACGCGATCGCCGAGCGTGGCAATTTTGCCATCAACGCTCACGCGACCCGCGGCAATAATAGATTCGATTTCACGGCGAGAACCGTGGCCAGCGCGCGCCAGCACTTTTTGTAACTTTTCGCTCATAGAGCTTCCTTTAGATGTCGCCTTCACAGGCGTCGAACAGGAGAATCAACGGCGCCAGTCAGCGCCATTTTAAGGCCGCGTAGTATAGCGGTTCGCGCCCTTATAAGAAAGGTTTAACGTCGCCGACGCCTTCACGCAACACCACCGGAGAATCGTCGGTTAAATCGATGACCGTGGTCGGCTGCTGGCCGAGATAGCCACCGTGGATAATCAAATCCACCAGTTTTTCCAGACGGTCTTTAATCTCTTCTGGGTCTGACTCAGTAAATTCACTGCCCGGCAGCATCAGCGATGTAGATAGCATCGGCTCGCCCAGTGCTTCCAGCAGCGCCAGCGCAATCGGATTCGATGGCACACGCAGGCCGATGGTCTTACGTTTTTCCTGCAACAAACGGCGCGGAACTTCTTTCGTCCCTTTCAGGATGAAGGTGTAGTTACCCGGCGTGTTGTTTTTAATTAAACGGAATGCCACGTTGTCGACAAACGAATAGGTCGACAGTTCGGACAGGTCACGACACATCAGCGTAAAGTTGTGTCCGTCCGGCAGGTGACGGATGCGGCAAATGCGCTCCATGGCGCCTTTATCTTCAATTTTGCAGCCCAACGCATAACCGGAATCGGTTGGATAGACGATCACCCCACCTTTACGCACGATTTCAACAGCCTGATTGATCAGTCGCTGCTGCGGGTTTTCGGGATGAATATAAAAAAACTGACTCATACTTTCCTCTCTGTGATCTCGGGCTGCTCCCAAAGTTGCCAGACGCCTTCTACGCCTGCGGGCAACCAAAGTTTACGGCCCAACTCAATCCATGGGCAGGGTAGATGAAAATCAGACCCTTGCGATGCCCACAGTTGATGCGAACGCGCAAGCGTCGCCAGATGGGTGCGTTCATTGGGAGACTGCTGGCACTGTGCTACTTCCATCGCGTCGCCGCGGTGTTCAGCAAAATGCGCAACCAGTCTTTTCAGCCACTTAGCGCTAAGATCGTACCGCCCAGGATGAGCCAGAACAGCCTTACCGCCAGAATGATGAATGACATCAATAGCTTGTTCTATTGTACACCACTGTGGCGGAACGTAACCGGTTTTCCCACGGGCAAGATATTTTTTAAAGACATCCGCCATGGTTGTGGCTTTTCCACATTCCATCAGGAAACGCGCAAAATGGCCCCGCGTAACCGCCCCGCCATCGGCCAGGCGTAACGCCCCTTCCCAAGCGCCGGGGATATGCGCTTTGTCGAGTCGTTCGGCAATCAGGCGTGCACGCTGCTGACGACGTTCCGTTTGTTGCGCCAGAAACTCACACATCATGGGATGGGCGATATCAATGTTCAGACCCACTATATGGATCTCATGGTTTTCCCAGACCGTTGATATCTCGACGCCAGGGATCAAATTTAAGGCTAAACCTGAACGTGAAATTTCTTCTCTTGCCGCCGCAATGCCGGCCGTGGTGTCATGATCGGTGATCGCCAGTGTACCGACTCGCATCTCTACCGCACGGTGTACTAAGGCTTCTGGCGTTAACCGCCCATCGGAGGCTGTAGTATGACTGTGCAGGTCATAAATCACTGCGTAATTCGTGTCGCTCAAGGCGGCTCCCGTTTCAATAAATGTCGTATCACGCCCATCATAGCGGTTTCGACAAATATACTGAAATCAGGTGTTGACTTTATTCCACCGAACTAGTTAACTAGTACGAAAGTTCACATGAAGAAGGTATCTGAGATGAAAGCAACATTTGTTCTGCACGGTTGGTGGCGCACTTCCTGATTTCGGGCAGTGTCTTACGTCTGCAATATGCAACCAGATACCCGGCCCGCCAAATGAGCGGGCTTTTTTTTGAACAAAATTAATGAGAATAACGATGCAAACTCAAAAACCGACACTCGAACTGCTTGCCTGCGATGCCGCCTACCGTGAGAATCCGACGGCGCTGTTTCATCAAGTGTGTGGCGCACGTCCAGCAACACTGCTGCTGGAATCTGCAGATATCGACAGCAAAGACGATCTGAAGAGCCTGCTGCTGGTCGACAGCGCATTACGCATTACCGCTCTCGGTGACACTGTCACTATTCAGGCATTGTCCGCAAACGGCGCATCGCTGCTGTCGCTGCTGGATGTTGCCCTGCCCGCTGGCGTTGAGAACGAACAACAGCCGAATGGTCGCCATCTGCGATTCCCTGCCGTCAGCCCACTGCTCGATGAAGACGCCCGCTTATGCTCCCTGTCCGTATTTGATGCATTCCGTTTATTGCAGGAGCTGGTGAATGTTCCTGTGCAAGAACGTGAAGCGATGTTCTTCGGCGGTCTTTTTTCCTACGACCTGGTTGCCGGTTTTGAAGATTTACCTCAGCTTGAAGCGGGCAACCGTTGCCCTGACTACTGCTTCTATCTGGCAGAAACGCTGATGGTTATTGACCACCAGAAAAAAAGCACCCGTATTCAGGCCAGTATTTTTACCCCCAATGATGCGGAAAAACAGCGTCTTAACGCTCGTCTGGCGCAATTGAGCCAGCAGCTTACCGAGCCTGCGCCGCCGTTGCCGGTCACTGAAGTCCCGCAGATGCGCTGCGAGTGCAATCAGAGCGATGAAGAGTTTGGCGCCGTAGTTCGTGGCATGCAAAAAGCGATTCGCGCGGGTGAAATTTTCCAGGTGGTGCCATCCCGCCGTTTCTCGCTGCCCTGCCCATCTCCGCTGGCGGCCTACTATGTGCTGAAGAAAAGTAACCCCAGCCCATACATGTTTTTCATGCAAGACAACGAGTTCACGCTGTTTGGCGCCTCCCCGGAAAGCTCGCTGAAATACGATGCCACCAGCCGCCAGATTGAGATCTACCCGATTGCTGGTACTCGCCCGCGCGGTCGTCGTGCGGACGGTTCGCTTGATCGCGATCTCGACAGCCGTATCGAGCTGGAGATGCGTACCGACCATAAAGAGCTTTCTGAGCACCTGATGCTGGTTGACCTTGCGCGTAACGACCTGGCGCGCATCTGTACGCCTGGCAGCCGCTATGTTGCTGACCTCACCAAAGTCGATCGTTACTCCTTCGTTATGCACCTGGTTTCGCGCGTGGTCGGCGAATTGCGTAGCGATCTGGATGTGCTGCACGCTTACCGCGCCTGTATGAATATGGGCACGTTAAGCGGAGCGCCAAAAGTTCGCGCCATGCAGCTTATCGCCGAGGCCGAGGGTCGTCGCCGTGGCAGCTACGGCGGTGCGGTAGGTTACTTCACGGCGCATGGCGATCTGGATACCTGTATTGTCATTCGCTCCGCCCTCGTGGAAGACGGTATTGCCACCGTACAAGCCGGTGCTGGGATTGTTCTGGATTCTGTACCGCAGTCTGAAGCCGATGAAACCCGTAATAAAGCGCGCGCGGTTCTGCGTGCTATCGCTACCGCGCACCACGCACAGGAGACCTTCTAATGGCTGACATTCTGCTGCTTGATAACATCGATTCTTTTACCTATAACCTGGCGGATCAGCTGCGTACTAATGGTCACAATGTGGTGATTTACCGCAACCATATTCCGGCCCAGACGTTGATTGACCGCTTAGCAACCATGAAAAATCCGGTGCTGATGCTTTCTCCAGGACCAGGCGCGCCAAGCGAGGCAGGTTGCATGCCGGAGCTGTTAACCCGTTTGCGCGGCAAGCTGCCAATCATCGGTATTTGTCTGGGACACCAGGCCATTGTTGAAGCCTATGGTGGATATGTGGGTCAGGCCGGAGAGATCCTTCACGGCAAAGCGTCCAGCATTGAACACGACGGTCAGGCGATGTTTGCCGGTCTGGCGAATCCGCTGCCGGTGGCACGCTATCATTCACTGGTTGGCAGCAACGTACCTGCTGGGTTGACCATTAACGCCCACTTTAACGGCATGGTGATGGCGGTACGTCACGATACCGATCGCGTCTGCGGCTTCCAGTTCCATCCGGAATCAATTCTGACCACCCAGGGCGCGCGTTTGCTGGAACAAACGCTGGCCTGGGCGCAACAGAAGCTTGAACAAACCAATACGCTGCAACCCATTCTGGAGAAACTGTATCAGGCCCAGACGCTGTCCCAGCAGGAAAGTCACCAGCTGTTTTCCGCAGTCGTTCGCGGTGAACTGAAGCCGGAACAACTGGCTGCGGCGCTGGTGAGCATGAAAATTCGTGGCGAACACCCGAATGAAATTGCCGGTGCGGCAACCGCGCTGCTGGAAAACGCCGCCCCGTTCCCGCGCCCTGATTATCTGTTCGCCGATATTGTCGGTACCGGCGGCGACGGCAGCAACAGCATCAATATTTCTACCGCCAGCGCCTTTGTTGCGGCGGCTTGCGGACTGAAAGTTGCCAAACACGGCAACCGCAGCGTCTCCAGCAAGTCTGGCTCTTCGGATCTGTTAGCGGCATTTGGCATCAATCTGGATATGAACGCTGATAAATCCCGTCAGGCGCTAGACGACCTCGGGGTGTGTTTCCTGTTTGCGCCGAAATATCACACCGGTTTTCGCCATGCCATGCCGGTACGTCAGCAGTTGAAAACCCGCACGCTGTTTAACGTGCTCGGCCCGTTGATTAACCCGGCGCATCCGCCGCTGGCGCTGATCGGTGTTTACAGCCCGGAACTGGTGCTACCGATTGCTGAAACGCTGCGCGTGCTGGGATATCAACGAGCAGCCGTGGTGCACAGTGGTGGCATGGACGAAGTTTCGCTGCATGCGCCGACCATTGTGGCAGAGCTGCACGATGGGGAAATCAAGAGTTATCAACTGACGGCAGAAGACTTTGGTTTGACGCCTTACCACCAGGAACAGCTGGCTGGCGGCACGCCGGAAGAAAACCGTGACATTCTTAGTCGCTTGTTACAAGGTAAAGGTGAAGCCGCTCATGAAGCTGCTGTTGCCGCGAATGTCGCCATGTTAATGCGCCTGCACGGTGAAGAAGATTTAAAAGCCAATGCGCAAACCGTGATTAATGTACTGCGTAGCGGTGCGGCCTATGACCGCGTCACTGCACTGGCAGCAAGAGGGTAAATGATGCAAACCGTTTTAGCGAAAATTGTCGCAGACAAGGCGATTTGGGTAGAAGCCCGCAAACAGCAACAACCGCTGGCCAGCTTTCAAGATGATGTTCAGCCTGGCTCACGTGATTTCTACGATGCGCTGCAAGGTGCACGCACCGCCTTTATTCTGGAATGCAAAAAAGCATCTCCATCAAAAGGCGTGATCCGTGATGACTTCGACCCTGCACAGATTGCGAGCATCTATAAACATTATGCTTCCGCGATCTCCGTACTGACCGATGAGAAGTATTTCCAGGGGAGCTTTGATTTCCTGCCTATCGTCAGCCGCATCGCACCGCAGCCGATTCTGTGTAAGGACTTTATTATCGATCCTTACCAGATTTACCTGGCGCGTTTCTACCAGGCGGACGCCTGTTTGCTGATGCTGTCGGTGCTCGATGATGAGCAATATCGTCAACTCGCCGCCGTCGCCCACAGCCTGAAAATGGGCGTACTGACCGAAGTCAGTAACGAAGAAGAGCTGGAGCGTGCTATCGCACTGGGCGCCAAAGTCGTTGGTATCAACAACCGTGACTTACGCGATCTGTCGATTGATCTGAATCGCACCCGTCAACTGGCACCGCGACTGGGTCATGGTGTGACCGTCATCAGCGAGTCCGGCATCAATACTTACGGTCAGGTGCGCGAGCTCAGCCACTTCGCTAACGGTTTTCTGATTGGCTCCGCGCTGATGTCGCATGCTGATCTGCACGCCGCCGTGCGACGCGTACTGCTCGGCGAGAATAAAGTCTGCGGTTTAACCCGGGCTCAGGATGCAAATGCGGCATACGAAGCGGGTGCCATTTACGGCGGCTTGATTTTTGTCCCCACATCACCGCGCGCGGTCAACGTTGAACAAGCGCGAGAGGTCATGACCGGCGCGCCGCTGCAATACGTCGGGGTGTTTCGCAACTCAGATATTACCGACGTGAGCGCAACAGCGGCGGAGCTGGGACTAACTGCCGTGCAACTGCACGGTAACGAAGACCAGTCCTATGTTGACGCCCTGCGCGACTTACTGCCCGCACAGGTGCAAATCTGGAAGGCACTCAGCGTCAGCGAGACGTTGCCAGCCCGTGATTATCAGCATGTCGATAAATACGTCTTCGACAACGGCCAGGGCGGCAGCGGTCAACGCTTCGACTGGTCACTTTTAGGCGGACAATCGCTGGATAACGTTTTACTGGCTGGCGGACTCGGCGCAGATAACTGCGTTGACGCGGCAAAAACCGGCTGTGCCGGTCTCGATTTCAATTCTGGCGTAGAGTCACAGCCGGGCATCAAAGATGCACGTCTTCTGGCTTCGGTCTTTCAGACGCTGCGCGCATATTAAGGAAAAGGACATGACAACATTACTCAATCCGTACTTTGGTGAATTTGGCGGTATGTATGTGCCACAGATTCTGATGCCTGCCCTGCGCCAGCTGGAAGAAGCTTTTGTCAGCGCACAAAAGGATCCTGAATTTCAGGCGCAGTTTACAGATCTGCTGAAAAACTATGCGGGTCGCCCAACCGCACTGACCAAGTGCCAGAACATTACTCAAGGCACCAACACGACGCTGTATCTCAAGCGTGAAGACTTACTGCACGGCGGTGCGCACAAAACCAACCAGGTGCTGGGTCAGGCGTTACTGGCGAAGCGTATGGGGAAAACGGAAATCATCGCCGAAACCGGCGCGGGTCAGCACGGCGTTGCATCTGCTCTCGCCAGCGCACTGCTGGGGTTGAAATGCCGTATTTATATGGGTGCGAAAGACGTTGAACGTCAGTCGCCTAACGTTTTCCGTATGCGTTTGATGGGCGCTGAAGTTATCCCCGTTCACAGCGGTTCCGCAACGCTGAAAGATGCCTGTAACGAAGCGCTTCGCGACTGGTCTGGCAGCTACGATACCGCGCACTACATGCTCGGTACGGCGGCTGGTCCGCACCCCTTCCCGACCATTGTGCGTGAGTTCCAGCGCATGATCGGTGAAGAAACCAAGGCGCAGATTCTGGAAAAAGAAGGTCGTCTGCCGGACGCCGTTATCGCCTGCGTAGGCGGCGGTTCTAACGCCATCGGGATGTTCGCCGATTTTATTAATGAAACCAGCGTAGGTCTGATTGGCGTAGAGCCAGGCGGTCACGGGATTGAGTCTGGAGAACACGGCGCACCGTTGAAGCATGGTCGTGTCGGGATTTACTTCGGCATGAAGTCCCCAATGATGCAGACTGAAGAAGGACAGATTGAAGAGTCTTACTCTATTTCTGCAGGGCTGGATTTCCCATCGGTCGGGCCACAGCATGCATACCTGAACAGCATTGGTCGCGCCGATTATGTTTCAATCACCGATGATGAAGCACTGGAAGCCTTCAAAACGCTGTGTCTGCACGAGGGAATTATTCCGGCACTGGAGTCCTCCCATGCCCTGGCGCACGCGTTGAAAATGATGCGTGAGAATCCAGAAAAAGAGCAGTTGCTGGTGGTTAATCTCTCCGGTCGCGGCGACAAAGACATTTTCACCGTACACGATATTTTGAAAGCGCGAGGGGAAATCTGATGGAACGTTACGAAAACCTGTTTGCACAGCTGAAGGACCGCAAAGAAGGCGCTTTTGTCCCCTTCGTAACCCTGGGCGATCCGTCTGTTGAGCAGTCACTGAAAATCATTGATACGCTGATTGAAGCCGGTGCCGACGCGCTTGAGCTCGGCATTCCGTTCTCCGATCCGCTGGCAGATGGCCCAACTATTCAGGAAGCCACCCTGCGTGCGTTTGCCGCCGGCGTTACACCGTCGCAATGCTTTGAAATGCTGGCGCTGATTCGCCAGAAGCATCCGACGATTCCCATTGGGTTGCTGATGTATGCCAACCTGGTCTTCAGCAAGGGCATTGACGAGTTTTACGCCCAGTGCGAAAAAGTGGGTGTGGATTCTGTGTTAGTGGCCGATGTTCCCGTTGAAGAGTCTGCACCATTCAGAACTGCAGCGCTCCGTCACAATATTGCACCAATTTTCATCTGCCCGCCGAACGCTGATGAAGAACTGCTACGCCAGATTGCCTCTTATGGTCGTGGCTACACTTATCTGCTTTCACGTGCAGGCGTGACCGGTGCCGAAAATCGTGCGGCATTACCGCTGCATCATCTGGTTGAAAAGCTGAAACAATATGATGCTCCACCTTCTTTACAGGGCTTTGGTATTTCTGCGCCTGAACAGGTAGCCGGTGCTATTGAAGCCGGTGCTTCCGGTGCAATTTCCGGCTCGGCAATTGTGAAAATCATTGAGAAAAATGTTGCGGCACCGGAACAGATGCTGGCTGAGCTGAAAGCGTTTGTCAGCGCGATGAAAGCCGCCACCCACCAATAAGCTAAATCAACCGCCAGAAATTTCTGGCGGTTTTATCCTTCTTTCGTGTGCTTCATTCTATACATAGCGCTATCCGCATTCTGAATGGCCACATCAAGTTCACCATTCACCTCTGCAATCCCCCACGATACTGACAATGGCACGGTATGGCCATCCACCACAAACACATGGCTGGTCACCTGCCCACTAATACGTTGCGCGATTGCTATAGCGTCAGTTGCCTGCGATCGAAACAGCAGGATCATAAATTCATCCCCGCCGGTACGAATCACAATATCGTGACTGGTGCGGGTGTTTGACAGCATTCTGTTGGCGATAATTTGCAGCGCACGATCGCCTGCCGCGTGGCCCCAGGTGTCATTGACGGCCTTGAACTTATTACAGTCAAGTAGCACCACCGAGCAGTGTGATAAATCCCGACGCTTGATGATGTCGAGAATTCGGCGGTTAAAACAGCCGGTCAGAGTATCGATATAAACTTTTAGGTCGCTTTCGTTTAGCCATGACTTTAACGAGAAGCTAATGATGATGAAAAAGAACGGCGCCAGCAGGATAACAATCCCGGCATGTGCGTCGCGCGCCATAAAACGGCCTAATGAAAGCGAATAGTGCAGCGCATATTTCTCCGAAAAATTGCGCACCATAAAGCGGGATTGACCGGTACATTTACCGGATAAACAGAGACTCTCATGGTTTGTTAAATTCACCAACTCCACATTCAGCTCCGGTGGAATTTGGTTGTCAAATGCCTGGGCTAACGCTTCCTGCAATTCGGGCTTTGAATGGTCATAGACCAGATAGGCTACGATTTGGTCTGATATCTCTTTGCCAGACAGATCGTAGATATAACTCACCACGCTATAAGCTTTTTCACCGGTAATTTTATCGGTATAAAAATTCGTCGAACTAAGGGCTTTGTTTTTGACGTTTTTTTGCAGTAATCGAGTATAGAAATCGACCGGAGGATAGAAAAAGTTGGTGATATCCCGTGCCATTTCAGAATTAGAGAAACTGAAATTGCGCGAATCGGAAGCCATAAACCAGTAAAAATAATCTGAGTTTTTGGCGATAATATAACGATGTGCATCAAAACTGCCCGGGTTTAGCTCATTGACCATACCACGAATAAATTCAGCCGCTGTATACATACACAGCGCATTGTGGCTGGTTTGCTGGGCAACCATTGTCCCGGTCGCTGAATGCAGCCGCTTTGGGTCGGCGTTAATTCCCCATTCCTGATCATTCCGAGGAACAAATCGAGACATATCGCCACATTGCTCGCCATTTTTGATGTGGTGATAGCGCTCACCAATCGCATCAGCGATCAGCTCATTATCGTTAAAAATGTCCATCATGCGCGCTTGCAGGCGGTTGACACCTTCGCTGGCAGCGGCCATTCGCTGTTCATAAATAATAAACAGAAACAACGACGTAAATACCAACGTAATGAGCCCTGATACCAGCAGTGCCTGCCTGTTTCTGAGCTTATCCTGCACAATCTTCACGAGTCCACCCTGATAGTTAACAGTGTTGCCAAATCGGTTACCCGTTTATGTTGTTGCATAACAGCGTTGTACGTTGATAGAGAATGTTCGCCACCCCGAAGCAGGTAAGTTGATGCAGCCCGCAGTCGCGCGCTTAGGTTACAGTTTTATACAACAAAAGCACATATTTGTTAACATAAGCGCAAACTAATCATCACCTTCAATAGGATACCCTGCCCGTCGAATGGCCTCGCGGCAGTCGTTTACGCCTGCGGCATAGCCCGCCTCAATCTCACAAACCGGACTGGCGCTGCAATAAGGTAGTGTAACCGGAGTCGCAATAAGTTTCTCCAGCGCCTCAATTTTATCCATGCAAAGCAATAACTCACGTGCAGCACTCACGGCAAACGCTGCCGTTTGATCTTCGGAGAACGGTTCCAGAAGTGTTATTTTTTGCTGTAGCAGATGGCGGGTCAACATCATCAGCAATACCCTCAAAGTTGTTTTGCTTAAAGAGTAGCACTACATCAAAGGGAGAAAGGTAGGATGGGATTGTTTAAACGATGGGTCGAGGTAAGGATATTGTCTGAAAACGGTAACAGACAGCTCCGTGCGAATCTCTGGCGAAGATCAGAAAATTTAGTTGATGACGATGGAAAATATCCGAGTTTGTAATAATGGTGCACTCATTTTTTCCATACTGTCTGAGACTGTCAATCATTGGACTATTCTGAGCAAGAAGCGGACCACATAATCTGATGTAAAGCTTCACTGATAATGTCGGGACAGTGATGAGTGAGAAACTCACGTTGTGCTTACACCAGATTATCTGGAATGATGGAGTTAACATCTCAATTGTTCATAGCGGTGCTGAGTGGATGCAGGATATCGCGGGGCATATTGGACGTATAACGTTTATCGCGTACCTAAGAAGTTATGGCCAGAGATTTTAATTATTACATTTTCTTTTTTAAGATAGTGGTTTTTATCAGTTTTTTAGAATAGATATATCTGGCCAGACATTCTTCTTCATAACAATTTTATGAGTTAAAAAAATCTGCCATAATGACAGATTCTTTTAATCTATCATTAGAGATTAGCAACGTTATGATATACTTTTTGAACATCATCGTCATCTTCAAGGGCATCAACAAGCCCTGCAAAGACTTCTAAATCTTCTGGTGAAAGTTCAATTTCTGATTGAGCAATCATCTCTAATTCTGTGGTAGAGAATTCAGTAATCCCTGCGGCTTTTAAAGCTGCAATGCCTTTGTGAAGATCTGTAGATTCTGTATAAATAACGATGTTTCCTTCTTCTTCGGTTACATCACGAACATCTACTTCAGCATTAAGCAAAATTTCAAAAATGTGGTCAGGATCTGTCCCTTCAAATACAATCACTCCGGTATTGTCAAACATATAGCTGACAGAACCAGCCGCTCCGATATTCCCGCCTTTTTTATTAAAAATTGAGCGGACATTAGCAATCGTACGGTTAACATTTGAAGTCAATGTTTCAGCGATAATCAGTGAACCACTGGGACCAAAGCCTTCATAACGCCCTTGCACGAACGTTTCATCGCTGCCGCCTTTGGCTTTATCAATGGCTTTATCAATAACGTGTTTTGGAACCTGCGCTTGTTTAGCACGTTCAATAACGAATTTTAAAGTTGTATTTAATTCTGGATCTGGTTCGCCTTGTTTAGCAGCAGCATAAATTTCGACACCAAATTTTGCATATACATTAGACGTTGCTCCGTCTTTAGCTGTTTTTTTAGCAACAATATTTGCCCACTTACGTCCCACTGGAATGATCTCCTCAAAAATTCATTTACATAGCCGACAGGTAAATAACCTAGCATTACATTATATCATGACGTATAAATCCTCGTCTATTAAAAATAAAAATATTAGAATTTTACGATATGTTACTTTAATTTTATCAATAGTTAACATTATTGATAAATTATCCTCTGGTTCTTTTTTGTTCTTAATAAATGGTCCGCAGCAATAATGCATAAGTGAAGAGAAACAAAAGTGATATTCCAGACAAACACTTCTACTATTAAAGTTGCTGCTGCACTGCTTATAGCGAGGTTTCGACACACAAATTTTGTCAGGCCAGAGGAGCAAAATAATGGCCGTTCAAGACAACGACACGCGTGGAAAAGAATGAAAAAAAACTGGTCACTTGATGACCAGTTTTGCAGGGGTTTTGCAGAAGAACTTAAAAACGATAACCCGCAGAGAACATAAACACCCACGGATCGAGGCGTACACTGTCTCGCTGCTGGACGCCACCCATTTTATAGCTTGCGGTGGTATCGATATCCATGTACCAGACCGACATGTTAATCAACCAGTCGCGGTTAATCAGATAGTCCATACCGACTTGCCCTGCTGCCCCCCAGGAATCTTTCAGACTCAGGTCCGATAACCCTGTTTCTTTACCGTTATCGTTAAAGCCTTCATCGAAGAAGGTCGTGTAGTTCACCCCAACACCTACGTACGGACGCAGTTTACTGCTGGAGTCACCGAAGTACCACTGCGCCATTAACGTCGGCGGTAAATGATGTACGGTGGCAATATCCCCCGTTGCAGCAGTGCCGATTTTATGGCGGAACGGCGTAGCTGCCAGTAATTCAACACCGATATTGTCGGTTGCCATGTAGGTAAATGTCAGACCCAGCTGCGTGTTATTGCTGACATCAAAGCCACCTAAGCTGCCCAGCGTACCACCTGCACCTTCCGTCGGCCTGACGGTGGCTGAACCTGCACGAATAAAGAACTCTCCAGCTTCATGCGCAAATGCGTTACCAGAGAGAAGAGTTGTTAAAGCCAATGCTGCAACTGTTAATTTTTTCATGTCCGCTCCATCGTTATGGTTATAAAAGCGGAACGAATATACCCACATTGGAGTAATAAGTGATCTAACATGGATCACATTGACTTTGATAATTTAACATTTATTGATCCAGATTAAGTTAGAACTTGCATTCAAAATCCTGGTTAAATTAATTCAGATCAATTTTGATATATTTTCAATGTGCAAGTACCCCCAGCTCATTGCTGATGGGTGATGGATATCTGCGCGTGATGCGCAGATAACAAACAGCGTTTATGCACGACGCTGAAGTCATAGCCAAAAATTACTGCAGCTTTACAAAGATATGCTTTTCCATACATCGCGCGATGCTGCCACTGTAGAGTTATCCAGGGTACAATTGCCCGCAAATGAACACCTGCAAAACTCAAGGAGAGTGCATGTCTATCACGGCGAAATCCGTTTACCGTGACACGGGAAACTTTTTCCGTAATCAATTCATTACCATCTTGCTGGTATCGTTGTTGTGCGCGTTTATCACAGTGGTGTTAGGGCATGCCTTTTCCCCCACTGACGCACAAATTGCGCAACTCAGTGAAGGCGATCAGTTAACCAGCAGCGTGGGGCTGTTCGATCTGGTGCAAAACATGACCCCGGAGCAACAGCAAATTTTGCTACGCGCTTCCGCGGCGTCGACGTTTTCCGGTCTGATTGGTAATGCCATCCTCGCCGGGGGGGTCATCCTGATGATTCAGCTGATTTCAGCAGGTCATCGGGTCAGTGCGTTACGTGCTATCGGCGCCAGTGCGCCAGTGTTGCCGAAGCTGTTTATTCTGATTTTTTTGACTACTCTGCTAGTGCAAATCGGTATTATGCTGGTTGTTGTTCCCGGTATTCTGCTGGCGATCCTGCTGGCACTCGCACCGGTGATGTTGGTACAGGACAAAATGGGTGTCTTTGCCGCGATGCGCAACAGTATGCGTCTGGCGTGGTCGAATATGCGACTGGTTGCGCCGGCAGTGATCGGTTGGTTGCTGGCAAAAACGCTGCTGTTGCTTTTTGCGCCAAGTTTTGCAGTACTTACGCCGAATGTAGGCGCGGTATTGGCGAATACGCTGAGCAATATGATCTCCGCCGTGTTGCTGATCTATTTGTTCCGCCTGTATATGCTGATTCGCCAATAAACCCTGAACGCATTCCGGGCTTGTTCCCGGTGCTTTTGATGACGGAATCGAAGAATGAAGCAGTTTCTTGATTTTTTACCGCTGGTTGTCTTTTTTGCTTTTTATAAGCTTTACGACATCTATGCGGCGACCTCGGCGCTGATTGTCGCGACGGCTGTAGTGTTGATTTACAGTTGGGTTCGCTATCGCAAGGTCGAGAAGATGGCGTTAATCACCTTTGTCCTGGTGGCCGTATTTGGTGGTTTGACTATTTTTTTCCACAACGATGAATTCATTAAGTGGAAAGTAACGGTGATTTACGGGCTGTTTGCTGGGGCTCTGCTGGTTAGCCAGTGGGTGATGAAAAAGCCGCTGATTCAACGCATGTTAGGTAAAGAGCTGACCCTACCGCAGCCGGTGTGGTCGAAACTTAATTTAGCCTGGGCCGTCTTTTTCATCCTGTGTGGTCTGGCGAATATCTATATTGCATTTTGGCTACCGCAGAATATTTGGGTCAACTTCAAGGTGTTCGGCCTGACCGCCCTGACTTTATTCTTTACGCTGCTTAGTGGGGTCTATATTTACCGTCATCTGCCGCAAGAAGATAAATCGTAATACATGCTCGCCAGATCCCCGGATCTGGCGAATTTTTATCCCTTCGCGTTCCATAGAGCTGACAACCTGACTTACATCTGCTCTGCACGCCGCATCACCTCTGTTCTCAACGCACAAATTCTAGTAGCATCGCGCCTGTAATCTTTCTCTATAGTCGGTTCTACAATGACAACAACGAATAACACTCCCCAGGGTGAACTGGTTTTACGTACTCTGGCCATGCCTGCCGATACCAACGCGAACGGTGATATTTTTGGCGGCTGGCTGATGTCACAAATGGATATAGGTGGCGCGATTCAGGCCAAAGAGATCGCACATGGTCGTGTGGTAACGGTGCGAGTGGAAGGGATGAGCTTTTTGCGCCCGGTCGCCGTAGGTGATGTGGTGTGTTGCTATGCGCGCTGTGTGAAACGCGGGACAACCTCGATCAGCATCAATATTGAAGTTTGGGTGAAGAAGGTCGCTTCTGAACCTATTGGGCAGCGCTATAAGGCCACCGAAGCTCTGTTTATCTACGTTGCCGTTGATAAAGACGGGAAACCGCGTCCAATTCCCACGTTGGTCTGATAGCACACGTCAGTACTGCTATCCGGCAATCATCACTCTTGATCATTGCCGGACGGCCTGATGCTTACTCGATCTGCGTTGTGCCGTTTAATTTGAAAACAATATTCACCACAAGCCCGGAACCGGGTTTGCCTGCTTCATAACGCCATCTACGCATCGCGTTTTTCACTTCACGCTCAAACATATTGGCAGGCTGTGCAGACAGGATCTCCACATTTTCAACCCGGCCATCCGGCGTTACGTTAAATTTGACCTTTACCCGGCCTTCAATGCGCAGCGCCTGAGCTCGCGCCGGATACTGAGGCTGATTACGGCTTAAAGCGCGTGGACCCGATGGCGCACTGACCACCGGTTTGCTGGTAGTTGCCGGCGCGGTATTGGTCATTGTGCGAGTAGGTGCCGTATTTTCCACTGGGGAGGCCGGGCGCGGTTCTGCTGGTTTAACATCGCGTTTCGGTTGCTCTTCCACCTTTTTCACCGGTTTTGGCTTCGGTTTAGGCTTGGGCTTCGGTTTTTCAATCACCACCGGCGCCTCTTTTGGTGGCTCTGGAATCGGTTCAGGTTCCGGTTCAGGCTCGACAATGGGTTCCGGCGGCGGCTGAACGGCCTGAGGCGGTTCGAGATCGGCAGGCGCGACCATCGTGACAGAGATCGGCTGCGCTGGCGCAGGTAGTTCAATAACCTGATGTACCGAGGTATACAGCAAACCAGCCACTACGGCACCATGAATGCCGACAGACAGTAACGTTGGCCAGGGAAAGCGACGAGGTAAATCAAGGGTCATTGAAGTCATAATCGTTTCAGTAAAAAAACCAGGCCCTGATTTTAAATGCAAATAGCAATCATATTCAATAAGCCCGTGGTGCTAACTGACATTTAAAACGCGATTTTATGATAAAAAACCACTTTCAGAGTATGGCCTTAACATATCAGTTATCTTTCCGTTGCAGTTGTTAGGCCTTTCCAATAACGTTATTAACGACTTTTACCGTTCAAGGAGCTCTACCCGTGCTGTATGTTATTTACGCTCAAGATATCGCAGACTCTCTCGAAAAACGTCTTTCCGTGCGCCCTGCTCATCTGGCTCGCCTGCAACTCCTTCATGACGAAGGTCGTTTGCTCACGGCGGGCCCCATGCCAGCGGTCGACAGTAACGATCCCGGTGCGGCGGGTTTTACCGGCTCGACGGTGATTGCCGAATTTGAATCTTTGGAGGCGGCACAGGCGTGGGCAGAAGCCGATCCGTATGTTGCGGCGGGGGTTTATGCGCAGGTTTCAGTAAAACCTTACAAGAAAGTATTTTGACAAAACAAAAAGCCATTTTCATTTATAAAAATACTGAACAGTAAGCAAAATACATAGCCATTGAGGGCGCATTTAGGTGCACATTAGTCTAAACGCCCTCACTTCTCGTCTCTATGCATTAATTCAGCATATCAAAGCAATGATAAGTACCCTTATAAAAGGTAGCTACGACCGTTTATTAGCGTGTCATTGATTGTTTCTTACTCAACCTCAGTGTATTTTATTATCTGTCGAGATTAATTTGTCACAATGCAGACAGGCTGCGTTGTCACGATATACGGGATTTTAGTCAATTATGGCTTTTGATTCGTTCCGTCCCGCCTCTCCCTCTCCTAAAGCATTCCGCCATGATATCAATGGCCTGCGAGCATGGGCTGTATTAGCGGTCGTATTTTATCACTTTGGCGTACCCGGATTTAGCGGTGGCTTTATCGGCGTTGATGTTTTTTTTGTTATATCAGGTTTCCTGATGACCGCCATCATCGTGAACGGCCTTGAACGTGGCAATTTTTCATTATGGAGTTTCTATCTGGCACGTGCCAGACGAATTATTCCTGCCTTAATTGCATTATGTAGCACGTTACTTTTCTTGGGTTGGTTTTGGTTGCCCACCGCTGATTATCATGTGCTGGCAACCAATGCGATCACAGCGCTTACTTTTGTTTCCAATCTCAAGTTTTGGCGTGAAGTGGGTTATTTCGATATCACTTCCAGAGAAAACTGGTTGCTGCACACATGGTCTCTTTCGGTGGAGTGGCAATTTTACATTTTGTTGCCTGTTGGCTGCATTTTACTCTGGCGCTGGTTTGGCCGGGAGGGTGTTAAGTTTGCACTTATCGCCGCAGGCGTACTGTCATTAGTTCTATCAATTTACGTGAGCCCTCGACTCCCAGGTAGTGCGTTTTATCTACTCCCCACCCGCATTTGGGAATTATTAGCTGGAGGAGGTGTATGGTGGCTAACTCGTCGGCATTCTATGTCGCAACGCCCAGCCCGGATACTAGAGTTGGTGGGTTTTATTTTAATTGCCCTGTCAGTCACACTCCTGGATGCGACACGACCATGGCCGGGAAGTTATGCCGTGGTCCCTGTGCTGGGGACCGTGCTGGTTCTTGCGGCTAATCGCCAGCGATCATTTTTTACATCTACGGCAATTTTTCGCCAGATAGGTGCCAGTTCTTATTCAATTTATCTGTGGCACTGGCCGCTTACGGTGCTGCTTAGTTATGCCGACAAACATCACAATCCCTGGTGGATTGCTACTGGCATTGTAATGAGTGTGCTATTGGGAAAGATCTCTTTATTGCTCGTAGAGATTCCGACACGCAAACAGCTTGCGCTAACCCCTGCACGCAAACAGAGCTGGATACTATTACTGTTAATTTTGAGCACTGGTGGAATGGCCGCAGGGGCTCGTTATCAGCAAGTCGATGGTAGAATTAACCCGGCAATTGAATTAGCGATGATCCCGAAACTTGATTACGCAGTCCGATTTGAAAAATGTCTGCTCGCGCCGGGTAAAGGAAGCGAGTCTCCTATGTGCAGATATGGCAAAGGAGAGTTAACGGCCATTGTCCTGGGAGACAGTCATGCAAGCATGCTGGTTTCAGCTGTCGCAGAAGCTGCACCCGGTGCGGTTGTTGAGATGACCTATGCGAGCTGTCCGACAGTGTTAGGCATGAAACGAAGAGAGGATATTAATGATGACTGTAAACTTTTTAATGATCGAGCTATTAATTTACTAAATAATGAATATAAAAATAAACTCGTCTTTATCGCCAACAGAAGCAGCCTCGCTATCCTGGGACAAAATGAAAAGGACGATTTTTTTAATATTCCTATGGGATTTTTTGATACACCGAATGAACACCCCAATCAGAATTTAACACAGCAGTTTAGCCAGAAACTCGTAAAAACTCTGTGTTCCATAGAGAATAGTCAGAGGGTATTTCTGGTCCGCCCTATTCCTGAAATGGCAGTCGATGTGCCTAATACAATGGCCAGGGCACTGATGTTTGGTAAGTCAGACAGTACAGTATCTATTTCTCTCGATGAATATTACCAGCGACAAACAGCCATTTGGGCAGCACAAGATGAGGCGGCCCTGCGCTGCGGGGTCAATATTCTCAATCCGTTACCCTATCTTTGCAAGGATGGGCGGTGTTGGGGAGATGCTGGTGGACGTCCACTTTACTCAGACAGTAACCACCTAAGTGCATTTGGCAGTACGCTTTTACTCCCCATGTTTCAACGCGCATTTAAACAAGCAGAACATACCGAGGCAACTAACGCCCTGCAACTTTGATGCTTGACCAGAAATATGGGAATCATATCCATTCGGATACTAATATTCACTCAAGTAAAAAAGCCGCAGATAGCGGCTTTGGTTGTTACTTTTTCTCGTCAGTGTAACGACGAGCGTTGTCAAAAAGATTTGTACACATAATGGCTTCCCTCAAAAGACAATAAAATAACAGAATAGGATAACGGGTAATACCTGACCACACTATTATGAACCATTAGCCCCAGAAAGTAGAATCATCGCATTGATAATAAAAAGAAAAGTATAATCAGCGAGAAATTTACGCTGCCGTTTTTTCAACAGTTCTTTCTTGAAACAACGGTGCTTTATTCATTACGTCTGGGATGCACCCGGTTTTAACAATCACACCAGGATTACCAACAACGACAGAAAAAGGCGGGATACTTTCGGTCACAAACGCCCCGGCAGCAATTTTACTCCCTTGCCCAATGATAACCCCGCCGACGATGACAGCATTTGGACCAATCCAAACTTCATCTTCAATAATGGGGTAACCCGTGATGCGGGTTCCTGCTCCCTGAATAGTATCTCGCTGACCGATAGTTACACCATGAAATAAGGTAACGTTCTTTCCAATTCTTGCACTCGGCGATATCACTATCCCCCAGCCATGAGTGATAGCCAACCCGGCACCAACCTGTGTGCTCGATGGAAAATCCATCGAGCCCATGTGAGCAGCACACCGATGCAAGATCTTAAATGGATAGAGCATGATACGCAGCGGTGTGCGCGAAACCGCACAGTATTGGCATAAACGCATCATCACAATGATACGGAATGTTCTGCTAATTACTGTACCAATTATTAGTTTACTCCATGAGAAATAACCAAATTCACGGTGGGTATCGGCTTTAATTTTGTCGAATGCCATCATACTGTCTCGTTGTTTAATCGTTAAAATGTATCAGTTCTCACTGAAATAAAAACATATTTTCTTGTCACCAGCATTCTTCTTTTCGAGTAGATACGGCACCTGAAAGATGACAATAATATAAATAATGAAATGGTTATCTCTTACCTGGACCAAAAACAATAATGACGGCAGGAAAGTATTTAAGAATCAATACGGGAAAACAGACATTGGGCACCGCCAGCGGTGCCCTTTTGGGATCAGATGCTGTGGATCGCAAACAACAACGAGTTACGCTGGTGGTTGAGAACGCACTTCCTGATGGTATGGATACGCATATTACGACGCGATTGTCCTTCAAGCCAACGTGCTTTACGGCGGCTAGCCTGACGCAGCATCCGCCAGCGTCCCACTTCCGTTCTACTACGCTTCATGTTAACTACTCTTCCAGTCACTGAGCGGCCATTATAACGCCAGACCGAATGCAGACCAGTGGTTTTCCCGTGTTTTTATTTGCCAGATTAATCCTGATGCGTAAACTCTTAACAATACGCTTTCAAAAGGATTTTTAAATTTATGACAACCTTCTACACCGTGGTGAGTTGGCTGGTCATTCTGGGTTACTGGGTACTCATTGCTGGCGTAACGTTACGCATTCTGATGAAGCGACGCGCAGTGCCCTCCGCAATGGCCTGGCTGTTGATCATCTACATTCTGCCATTGGTAGGAATTATTGCTTATCTGTCCTTTGGTGAACTTCACCTGGGTAAGCGACGTGCCGAACGCGCCCGGGCGATGTGGCCTTCAACCGCCAAATGGCTGAACGACCTCAAGGCCTGCAAGCATATTTTTGCCCAGGAAAACAGCAGCGTCGCCTCTTCGTTATTTAAACTGTGCGAGCGTCGTCAGGGTATAGCTGGCGTAAAGGGAAACCAGCTGCAGTTGCTCACCAGTTCAGATGACGTGATGCAGGCGCTGATCCGTGATATTCAGTTGGCGCGCCACAACATCGAAATGGTGTTCTACATATGGCAGCCAGGCGGTATGGCCGATCAGGTAGCCGAGTCGTTAATGGCTGCCGCGAGGCGTGGCATTCACTGTCGCCTGATGTTGGACTCCGCCGGCAGCGTGGCGTTTTTCCGCAGCCCTTGGGCGGCGATGATGCGTAACGCAGGTATCGAGGTTGTAGAAGCGCTGAAGGTGAACCTGATGCGTGTATTTTTACGCCGTATGGACCTGCGTCAGCACCGCAAAATGATCATGATCGATAACTACATTGCTTATACCGGCAGCATGAACATGGTCGACCCGCGTTTCTTCAAACAAGATGCGGGCGTCGGGCAATGGGTTGATTTAATGGCGAGAATGGAAGGTCCTGTCGCCACTGCTATGGGCATTGTCTATTCCTGCGACTGGGAAATTGAGACCGGAAAGCGCATTTTGCCTCCGCCACCGGACGTCAATATCATGCCGTTTGAGCAGGCCAGCGGCCACACCATTCACACTATCGCCTCGGGTCCTGGTTTCCCTGAAGATTTGATTCATCAGGCGCTGCTAACCGCTGCTTATTCAGCGCGTGAATATTTAATTATGACCACCCCCTACTTCGTCCCCAGCGACGATCTGTTGCACGCGATCTGCACGGCAGCGCAGCGTGGGGTTGACGTCAGTATCATTCTTCCACGTAAAAATGACTCCCTGCTGGTTGGCTGGGCAAGTCGGGCCTTTTTCACCGAGCTGCTGGCGGCTGGCGTTAAAATTTATCAGTTCGAAGGTGGCTTGCTGCACACCAAGAGCGTACTGGTCGATGGCGAGCTGAGCCTGGTCGGTACGGTTAACCTGGATATGCGCAGTCTGTGGCTCAATTTTGAAATCACGCTGGTCATTGATGATGCCGGATTCGGTGGCGATCTCGCGGCAGTACAGGATGATTATATTTCGCGTTCCCGCCTGCTTGATGCCCGTTTGTGGGTAAAACGACCACTCTGGCAGCGGATAGCAGAGCGACTGTTTTACTTCTTTAGTCCGTTGCTGTAAAACGTGCCCATCAGACAGTAAACAGGTAGTCATTATGGATATGGATTTGAACAATCGCCTGACCGAAGACGAAACGCTTGAGCAGGCTTATGACATTTTTCTCGAACTGGCTGCGGACAATCTGGATCCAGCCGACATCATTCTGTTCAATTTGCAGTTTGAAGAGCGTGGCGGTGCCGAGTTGTTCGATCCGGCAGAAGACTGGCAGGAGCATGTTGATTTTGACCTGAACCCTGACTTCTTTGCCGAGGTGGTGATTGGTCTGGCAGATACAGAAGACGGCGAGATTAACGATATTTTCGCGCGCGTTTTATTATGTCGCGAAAAAGATCATAAGCTCTGCCATATTCTCTGGCGCGAATAATCAAACAAAAAAGCTGCTCTCGCAGCTTTTTTCATTTTTAACCCGGCAGTTTACTTCCACAGCGGTTACAAAATTGCGCACTATGTTCGTGCTGCGCCTGCTGGCACTGCGGACATTTTCGTTGGTGCCCGCGCTGCTGGAACGCACTGCTCATGTGCGTGGTAATCAATCCCGTCGGTATTGCAATCACCGAGTAACCAATCAGGATAAGCACAGACGCCACCATGCGCCCCAACGGTGTGTGCGGCGTGATATCGCCATAGCCGACGGTGGTTACAGTAACAATCGCCCAATACACCGACGCATTCAGCGTAGTAAACCCATATTTTGGCCCTTCAATCAGATACATCATCGCGCCAAAAACCACCATCAGGATGGCGATAAAGGAATAGAACAGCATCAGCTGATGTCGGGCGCTTTTTAACGCATTCCAGAACACCCGTAGAGAGGGCATAAATCGCAGCAGCTTGAGAATACGCAGGACGCGCAGGACACGCATCGCTCGCCAGGCGAAAACATAGCTCAGACTGATTTCCGGCCATAGCCACATCACATACAGAGGCAGAATGGTGGCAAGGTCAATTATCCCCCAGAAGCTGAACACATATTTAGCGGGGTTAGCCCAGCAACATAAGCGCAGAAGATATTCGAGGGTGAAGACCAGAGTAATAAAGATCTCCAGCCAGACAAAAACGCGCCATTCCTCAAAGGTTAAATGGTATTGCGTCCCTACTCCGGACTCAATGAAGATAACGATAACGCTGAGCAAGGCAAATAGCGCACACATGCCTTCAAAGCGACGCCCTGAACGGGTGTTTAAATCAAATAATTTGCGATAGAGCGCACGGCGGACAGAAGAGACTAAACCTGGCACAGATACCTCACCAAAAAAAGGGCTGACCTTTGTCAGCCCTCAGGATTATAGCGGGTCTACTTTCAGGCAGGAAACTGCATGTCGGAAACTTCCTTCCAGAACCGGGCGCGTTTTTGCGCATTCCGGTCCAGCAATCGGACAGCGCGTACGGAACACGCAACCGGAAGGAGGATTAATCGGGGACGGTAACTCGCCTTCCAGCAACTGGATAACCTTGTTCCTTTCCTGATCCGGATCGGGGATCGGCACCGCAGACATCAGCGCTTTGGTATAAGGATGCAGCGGGTTATGGTACACCTCGTCATAAGTCCCTAATTCCACCGCATGTCCGAGATACATAACCAGCACACGGTCGGAGATGTGTTTAACCACCGCGAGGTCGTGAGCAATGAAGATTAACGATAATCCCATTTCGCGCTGAAGCTGTTGCAGCAGATTAACCACCTGGGCCTGGATTGATACATCCAGCGCCGAAACCGGTTCATCGCAGATAATCAACTTTGGTTCAAGGATCAGCGCGCGGGCAATACCGATACGCTGACACTGGCCACCGGAAAACTCATGTGGGTAGCGGTTAATCAGGTTCGGCAGTAATCCAACCTTCATCATCATCGCCTTCACACGGTCGCGGACTTCCTGACCAGGAAGATTCGGATGATAAGTTCGCAGCGGTTCGGCAATGATTTCACCAATGGTCATGCGCGGGTTTAACGATGCCAGAGGATCCTGGAAAATCATCTGGATATCGCTGCGCACTTCCCGCCACTCATCGGGTTTCATGCCCAGTAAATCTTTACCCAGCCAGGCAACCTTTCCATCGGTGGCCTTCACCAGGCCGATAATCGCACGGGCAAAGGTCGATTTCCCGCAGCCTGATTCACCGACCACGCCCAGGGTTTCGCCCTCATACAGTCGCAGGGTAACGCCATCAACCGCCTTCAGGGTTTTAGACGGTTGCCAGAACCACTGTTTGCCATCTTTAATATCGAAATGGACTTTAAGGTCGGCAATCTCAAGGAGCACTTTACGTTGTTCGGTCACCGTATTCATACCAGTTCCTCCACCGGCTTAAAGCAGGCACGTAGACGGCCTGGGCTAAATTCCTCCAGTGGCGGAGCACTGCTACAGATTTCCATCGCATGCGGGCAACGCGGCTGGAATGGACAACCTTTTGGTAGACGCAGTAAGTTCGGTGGGTTGCCAGGGATAGTGAGCATCTCTTCCCCTTCGGCATCCAGACGAGGTACGGCATTTAGCAAACCAATCGAATACGGATGAACGGGTTTATAAAAAACATCCCGCGCACTGCCGTATTCCATAGTACGTCCGGCATACATCACCAGGACTTTATCGCAAATACCGGCAACAACCCCCAGATCGTGGGTGATCATGATAATCGCGGTGTTGAATTCACTTTTCAGTTCATTCAGCAGCGTCATAATTTGCGCCTGTACCGTCACATCGAGCGCAGTGGTTGGTTCATCGGCAATCAGTAATTTGGGCCTGCACAGCAGCGCCATGGCGATCATTACGCGCTGACGCATACCACCGGAGAATTCATGAGGATACATTTTCATACGCTTACGCGCTTCCGGCATCTTCACCGCATCCAGCATTCTGACCGACTCTTCAAAAGCTTCCGCTTTGCTCATGCCTTTATGCAGCATCAGAACTTCCATCAACTGCTCCCCGACCCGCATGTACGGGTTGAGAGACGTCATCGGGTCCTGGAAAATCATCGAGATTTGCTCGGCGCGCAGTTTGTTCAGCTCACGTTCCGGTAAATTCAGAATTTCACGCCCGTTGAACGTTGCGGAGCCCCCGATACGACCATTCGCCGCCAGCAGCCCCATCAGGGCAAAGGCCGTCTGCGATTTACCCGAACCGGATTCACCGACAATACCCAACGTTTCTCCGGCTCGCAGAGAAAAGTTTAAATCGTTGACCGCAGTTACATCGCCGTCGGGGGTAGCAAACGTCACGCGCAAATCTTTTACGTTCAGCAGTGCGTTAGCCTGTTGTTGCGCGAGCGGCGCGGTTGAGGTTTCAATTACGCTCATGGCTGCACTCCTTAACGGTCTTTCGGGTCGAGGGCATCACGCAGGCCATCGCCAATAAAGTTAAAACAGAACAAAGTGACCACCAGGAAACCAGCCGGGAACAGCAGCAGCCATGGTGAGACTTCCATAGAGTTGGCACCATCACTGAGCAGCGCGCCCCAGCTACTTAACGGTTCCTGCGTACCTAGTCCCAAAAAGCTCAGGAAGGATTCAAACAGGATCATGCTAGGCACCAGCAATGAAGCGTAAACCACCACCACACCCAACACGTTCGGCACAATATGGCGGATAACGATACGCACGGTAGACACCCCGCCGACTTGCGCCGCTTCAATAAACTCTTTGCGCTTCAGGCTCAGCGTTTGTCCACGCACGATACGCGCCATATCCAGCCAGGAGACCATTCCGATAGCGACAAAAATCAGCAGGATATTTTGTCCAAAGAAGGTCACTAGCAGAATCACGAAGAACATGAACGGGAAGGAGTTGAGGATTTCCAGCAGACGCATCATCACCGAGTCGATTTTACCGCCGAGATAGCCCGACAGAGAGCCGTACAGCGTACCGACGACTACCGCGACCAGCGCCGCGGCAATGCCGACCATCAGCGAGATACGCCCGCCAATCGCCACGCGCACCAACAAGTCGCGTCCCGACGAGTCAGTACCGAAATAGTGGCCTGATTCTGTATCCGGCGCGCTAGACATCATGCCCCAGTCGGTATCGAAGTAGGTATACTGCGACAGCATCGGTGCCAGCGTCACGAACAGCGCAATAATTACCAGCACCACCAGGCTTGCTACCGCCGCGCGGTTATGCATAAAGCGTCGACGCGCGTCCTGCCACAGGCTGCGGCCTTCGACCTCCAGCTTTTCACTGAAATTCTCCAGCGCCTCGCTGTTTTTCTTACTTAACATCATAGCGAGCTCCAGTATCAGTAACGAATTTTCGGGTCGATAACGGCATACAGCACATCGACAATCGCGTTAAACACGATGGTCAGCGTACCCACCAGTATGGTCAGGCTAAGAACCAGCGAATAGTCGCGGTTTAACGCCCCATTGACGAACAACTGGCCAATACCCGGCAAGCCATAAATAGTTTCAATAACCATCGAACCGGTGATAATGCCGACAAATGCCGGTCCCATATAGGACAACACTGGCAACAGCGCAGGTTTCAACGCATGGCGGAAAATAATCCGCCGCATCGGCAGCCCTTTAGCGCGTGCGGTACGAATAAAGTTAGAGTGCAGTACTTCAATCATCGAACCGCGAGTAATACGGGCGATACTGGCGATGTAGGCCAGTGACAAGGCCACCATCGGCAGGATCATAAATTTCAGCGCCCCGCCGTTCCAGCCCCCGCCGGGTAGCCATTTCAAGGTTATGGCAAATATCATGACCAATAAGGGAGCGACCACGAAACTGGGGATAACCACCCCGGTCATTGCCACCCCCATCACCGTATAGTCCCAACGTGTATTTTGCTTCAGCGCGGCTATCACTCCGGCGCTAACACCGACGAGTACCGCCAGAATAAAGGCTGCCGCACCCAGCTTCGCAGAAACCGGAAAGCTCGAGGCAACGAGGTCGTTAACCGTGTAGTCTTTATATTTAAAGGATGGTCCAAAATCGCCGTGCGCCAGCTGTTTCAGATAGCTGAAGTACTGCGTCGAGATGGGATCGTTAAGATGATATTTCGCTTCAATATTCGCCAGCACCTCTGGCGGTAACGCGCGTTCCCCAGTGAATGGGCTTCCGGGCGCAAGGCGCATCATAAAGAATGAAATCGTAATAAGAATAAACAGCGTCGGAATCGCTTCCAGACAGCGACGTAATATAAATTTTAACATTGCCCGTACCTTCTGGCGTGTGCCTTTATACCCGTCATACTTCAAGCTGCAAGTGCGTTAGCTTTACTCGCTCACGCCAGTCACTTACTTAAGTAAGCTCCTGGTGATTCGCTGCGTTGCCGCCTTCCTGCAACGTGAATTATTTAGGGTATACCTCTCTTTGTCTAAAGAGGTATTTATAGTTCGAAGAAAAAGACACTGTGGGGCAACATGATTGCCCCACGTCTTGCCATTAATGCTTGATAATATACAAGTCTTTAACGTGGATATTATCCATCGGGTCTTTACCTGAGTATCCGCCAACCCATGGTTTCACCAGGCGGGCGTTAACATAGTAATAAACCGGTACAATCGCAGAATCTTTATCCAGCTGCTGTTCCGCTTTCGAATACAGTTCGCTGCGCTGCGCTTCATCCGTCACTTTCAGCGTATCCGCAATCAGCTTATCAAATGCCGGGCTCTTATAGTGGACGGTATTATTGGAGCTGTCGGACAGCACCATATTCAGGAATGACGTCGGTTCGTTATAGTCCGCACACCAGCCCGCACGTGAAACATCATAGTTGCCCTGATGGCGCGTATCGAGGAACGTTTTCCATTCCTGGTTTTCCAGCTTCACATTAGCACCCAGATTTTTCTTCCAGATAGATGCCGCGGCAATAGCCAGCTTCTTATGCAGGTCTGAGGTGTTATACAGCAGATCAAAGGTCAGCGGTTTCTCAGCGGTATATCCGGCCTCAGCCAGCAGTTTCTTCGCTTCTTCATTACGTTTTTCCTGAGACCACTTGAACCACTCTGGCTCAACCAGTTTCGCACCATCGGTGTATGGAGGAGTAAAGCTATATGCTGGCAGGTCACCCTGGTTTTTCACTTTATTGACGATTATGTCACGATCCAACGCCAGCTTCAGGGCGGTACGAACACGAACATCGTTGAACGGTGCTTTCTGGTTGTTGATTTCGTAATAATAGGTGCACAGATACGGGTCAACGTGGACTTCGTTCGGGATCTCTTTTTTCAGTTTCTGGAATAACTCAATCGGCATGTTGTTATAGGTCATGTCGATTTCACCGCTGCGATAGCGGTTAACGTCAGTCACTTCAGAAGAAATAGGCAGGTAGGTTACCTGGTTAATAACCGTTTTGGCGTTGTCCCAATAGTTGGTATTACGCTCAAGCACAATGCGCTCGTTTACAACCCAGTCTTTCAGTTTATACGCACCGTTAGTAACGATATTAGCGGGCTGGGTCCACTTCTCGCCGAATTTTTCAACAGCCGCTCTGGGAACCGGTGAAACGGAAGAGTGCACTAGCAGTTTGTAGAAATAAGGAACTGGTTCGCTGAGGGTAACTTCAAAAGTATGATCGTCGAGAGCTTTTACGCCCAGATCGGTGACCGGCTTTTTACCGGCGATAATATCATCAATGTTGACAATATGACCGTACTGCAAATAACTGGCATACGGTGATGCAGTATTTGGATTAGCCAAACGTTGCCAGCTATACACGAAATCTTGCGCGGTAACAGGCGTGCCGTCAGACCACTTAGCATCTTTACGCAGATGGAATGTCCAGACTTTAAAATCTTTATTTTCCCATTTTTCAGCCACGCCAGGCGATGGTTTGCCATCGACATCACTGATTAATAAACCTTCAAACAGGTCACGGTTAATGTTGGATTCAGGTACACCTTCGATTTTGTGGGGATCGAGTGATTGCACTTCCGAACCGTTATTACGCACCAGAGTCTGCTTTTCAGCAAGCTGCACACCCGCTGGCACTACTGCCGCCGTGGCAACATTTCCAGCGACTAGCGCAGTTAAGATCCCCGCAGCTACTAAACTTTTTTTAGTGATGTTAGTCATTGTGTTGTACTCCCTCATTATTATGGCTGGTTTTTTAACCAGACTGTTAATCCTGTCAGGATCCCTGTACGGCACCGGAGATTTTCTGCCGTCAGGTGGTTTATTGTTTTACTGCTTGCTATCACCGACTTTATTTATTCTGGCGATTCGTATGACCGCCTTGCGTCGATTCTCTACGTGCCTCCCCTGCCGGAAACACGCTATTACCCTGTTGAGAGAAACTAACTGCAAATGATTCTCATCAACGTGAATTCTTCTGCATAATACTTGGCCGGAAAGTATCAAATGCGTTTCTTAACCGCCAATACATTTTACAAATTTGTTAACCAATTCTCTTTTATTGGAAATAAATCTCACTTAAAAAGTCTTACGAATGAAGATTTATTATGGGAAGTTCACAAAAATCAATGCATTATGTCGACCATGGTGTTAACCATCCTGTCCTAAGTCAACGCCATGTCAAAATGCACATAAATTTAACAATTGGTTATTAATTAGCACATTCATCTGAAATAAAGGCTGAAATAACTAATAACATTTCGATAATCCTTCAGCAAGCCCCAGAGTATGATGTTAATAAAATAACAGCAGCATCGGTCTTCGCCGGGCGTACTGGGACGTGTTATATCTTTAGAATCAATGGCTAACAGGAGAGTTAATCATCAGCATTTTTTATTATTGCTCTGCTGATTTTCAAATTTAGTGAGAAGTTTTACTGATAATGAAATGAAACGGAGCCGGACACGACTCCGTTTGCACAGAAGAGAGGTTTCAGGCCAGCAAACCAGGGAAAATGGATTTGATGCCTGTAACGATAAATTCGATACCCAAAGCCATTAACAGCAGCCCCATAATACGCGTAATGACGTTGATACCGGTTTGGCCCAACAGGCGCACTAACCATGGTGCCATGCGGAACAGCCCCCAGCAGCACAGGGCAAACAACGCAATCGCTACAAAAAAGCCAAACAGGTTAATCGCACTATGATATCGCGTACCCCAGACAATAGTTGAGCTTATCGCACCCGGTCCCGCCATCAACGGCAATGCCAACGGTACAACGCCGATACTTTCACGGATTGCGGTTTCTGATTTTTCCTGTTTGTTTTGTTTATCTTCCCCTAGTTTTCCGCTAATCATTGACATCGCGATAGTCACAACCAGAATACCGCCAGCGATCCTGAACGAGTCAATTGAGATGCCGAATAGTTGCAGAATACCATCACCAAGAAACAGCGAAGTCCACAGGATGATTGCGACCGAAAGGTTTGCCGTGAGGTTGGTTTTGTTTCGTGCTGCGGCAGTTTGATAGCTGGTCATACTGATAAAGACGGGGATGATCCCTACCGGGTTGACCAACGCAAATAACCCAATGAAAAATTTAAAATAGACAGGAAAATCAAATAGCGTTTGGATCACGGTTAGCTCCGAAGCGTTAGCCGGATAAAATGAGTCATAAAATTGATAAAATCCGCGCTGAAGATACGCCTTTTGTCAGCATACTTCACCTTCTATCTTCGTATATCAATGTAAATACGCTATCAATACTCAGTGTTATTAATATGTATTAAATATGCTAATGTTATTAGCATTCATTACGTCAATTTATTAACACTTAACGAGAAACGCTAAAAGGGCCTGCTGAAAGGTGTCAGCTTTGCGAATTTTTGATCCAGATCACGCAATTACTACTCAGAAGTGAGTAATCTTGCTTACGCCACCTGGAGGTAACGCGTTAGAGTTAACAGGCGCTAGCGTATAAGCTCTTTTAGTAAATCAAAGTAAAGTGGACGTTAATTAACCGTTTGATTTTCAAACCATTACACAAATTTTCGTCGGTCTGTCTATACTCTCGTATCGAGCAGATGATTTACTAAAAAAGTTTAACATTATCAGGAGAGCATCATGGCTGTTACTAATGTCGCTGAACTTAACGCACTTGTAGAGCGCGTAAAAAAAGCCCAGCGTGAATATGCCAGTTTCACTCAAGAACAGGTTGACAAAATCTTCCGTGCCGCCGCTCTGGCTGCCGCAGACGCTCGAATTCCTCTCGCGAAAATGGCCGTTGCCGAATCCGGCATGGGTATTGTCGAAGATAAAGTGATTAAAAACCACTTCGCTTCTGAATACATTTACAACGCTTACAAAGATGAAAAAACCTGTGGTGTGCTGTCTGAAGACGACACTTTTGGTACCATTACCATTGCTGAACCGATTGGTATCATCTGCGGTATCGTTCCAACCACTAACCCTACCTCTACTGCGATCTTCAAATCACTGATCAGCCTGAAGACCCGTAACGCCATCATCTTCTCTCCGCATCCGCGCGCAAAAGATGCAACAAACAAAGCAGCTGACATCGTTCTGCAAGCAGCAATCGCTGCTGGCGCACCGAAAGATCTGATCGGCTGGATCGATCAACCTTCCGTTGAACTGTCTAACGCGCTGATGCACCACCCGGACATCAACCTGATCCTTGCGACCGGTGGTCCAGGCATGGTTAAAGCGGCATACAGCTCCGGTAAACCGGCTATCGGCGTAGGCGCAGGTAACACCCCTGTTGTTATCGACGAAACCGCTGATATCAAACGTGCTGTTGCATCTGTTCTGATGTCAAAAACCTTCGATAACGGCGTAATCTGTGCTTCTGAGCAGTCTGTCGTCGTGGTTGACTCTGTATATGATGCTGTACGTGAGCGTTTTGCAACTCACGGCGGTTACATGCTGCAGGGTAAAGAGTTGAAAGCTGTTCAGGACGTTATCCTGAAAAATGGCGCGCTGAACGCAGCTATCGTTGGTCAGCCGGCATACAAGATTGCTGAACTGGCAGGCTTCTCCGTACCAGAAACCACTAAGATTCTGATCGGTGAAGTGAAGGTTGTCGACGAAAGCGAACCGTTTGCTCACGAAAAACTGTCTCCGACGCTGGCAATGTACCGTGCGAAGGACTTCGAAGACGCAGTCATTAAAGCTGAAAAACTGGTTGCGATGGGCGGTATCGGTCATACTTCTTGCCTGTACACTGACCAGGACAACCAGCCAGAGCGTGTTGCTTACTTCGGCCAGATGATGAAAACCGCACGTATCCTGATCAACACCCCGGCTTCTCAGGGTGGTATCGGTGACCTGTACAACTTCAAACTCGCACCTTCCCTGACACTGGGTTGTGGTTCCTGGGGTGGTAACTCCATCTCTGAAAACGTTGGTCCTAAGCACCTGATCAACAAGAAAACCGTTGCTAAGCGAGCTGAAAACATGTTGTGGCACAAACTTCCGAAATCTATCTACTTCCGTCGTGGCTCTCTGCCAATCGCACTGGATGAAGTGATTACCGATGGTCACAAACGTGCGCTGATCGTGACCGACCGCTTCCTGTTCAACAACGGTTATGCAGACCAGATCACCTCCGTTCTGAAAGCTGCTGGCGTTGAAACCGAAGTGTTCTTTGAAGTTGAAGCTGACCCGACTCTGACCGTTGTTCGCAAAGGTGCAGAGCTGGCTAACTCCTTCAAACCAGACGTAATCATCGCACTGGGTGGTGGTTCCCCGATGGACGCCGCGAAAATCATGTGGGTTATGTACGAGCACCCGGAAACTCACTTCGAAGAACTGGCACTGCGCTTTATGGACATCCGTAAACGTATCTACAAGTTCCCGAAAATGGGCGTAAAAGCGAAGATGGTTGCAGTTACCACCACTTCCGGTACCGGTTCTGAAGTGACTCCGTTTGCGGTCGTTACCGACGATGCAACTGGGCAGAAATACCCGCTGGCAGACTACGCGCTGACTCCGGATATGGCGATTGTTGACGCCAACCTGGTTATGGATATGCCGAAGTCACTGTGTGCGTTCGGTGGTCTGGATGCCGTCACTCACGCTCTGGAAGCTTACGTTTCAGTACTGGCTTCTGAGTTCTCTGACGGTCAGGCTCTGCAAGCGCTGAAATTGCTGAAAGAAAACCTGCCAGCGTCTTACCATGAAGGTTCTAAGAACCCGGTAGCGCGTGAGCGTGTACACAGTGCAGCAACTATCGCCGGTATCGCGTTTGCTAACGCCTTCCTGGGTGTATGTCACTCAATGGCGCACAAACTGGGTTCTCAGTTCCACATTCCTCACGGTCTGGCGAACGCCCTGCTGATCAGCAACGTTATTCGTTACAACGCGAACGACAACCCGACTAAACAGACTGCATTCAGCCAGTACGACCGTCCGCAGGCACGCCGTCGCTACGCTGAAATCGCAGACCACCTGGGTCTGAGCGCACCGGGTGACCGTACTGCCGCGAAAATCCAGAAACTGCTGGGCTGGTTGGAAGAAATCAAAGCTGAACTGGGTATTCCTAAGTCTATCCGTGAAGCTGGCGTTCAGGAAGCTGACTTCCTGGCACACGTGGACAAACTGTCTGAAGATGCGTTTGACGACCAGTGTACTGGTGCTAACCCACGTTACCCGCTGATTTCTGAACTGAAACAGATCCTGCTGGATACCTACTACGGTCGTGAGTATAGCGAAGGTCAGACCGCCGCTAAGACTGAAGCAGTAGCTGCACCGAAAGCAGAAAAGAAAGCGAAGAAATCCGCTTAATTTGCTCAGATAAGTTTTAGCTTCATCATAAACGGTCCCAATTGGGGCCGTTTTTTTCGTCTTGTGTTATGAACATCGGGGAATACACAATTTAACCATGTGAATAGAATGGCAGTGTAAGAGATGTATTCAGGAAGATGTGAGACCAGCCGTCAGAAAAGAGTCTGACAGGGTAGAGAACATTGACGAAGGTTCCGGCCTACCCTGTGTTTATAAGCGCTCAGAAGAGTACAGGGTTAATCGTGGCTGTGTCGTTCTTGTATCGCCGTCAGAGAGCCCTCAGACTGCGCTTGTTTGTAGTGTTTACGACATACCGACACATAGCGTTCATTCCCGCCGATAACCACCTGCTCGCCCTCGTTATAAGGTCTTCCAGCCTGATCAAGGCGTAATACCATGCTGGCCTTACGGCCACAGAAACAAATGGTCTTTAATTCAACCAGTTTATCTGACCACGCAAGCAGGTATTCGCTGCCACCAAATAACTCACCACGAAAATCAGTGCGTAAGCCGTAACACAAAACAGGAATATCCAGTTGATCGACAACTTCAGATAATTCATAAACCTGTTGTCGGGTCAGAAACTGAGACTCATCGACCAGTACACAGTGAATTCTTTGCTGCGCATTCTCAGCGCGAATCTCTTCGAACAATGATGAATTTTGGTTAAACAATTTTGCAGGTGACGACAGACCTATACGTGAACTTACTTTTCCAGCACCAAAACGGTCATCAATTTCCGCTGTATATACAACGGCACGCATCCCACGTTCCTGATAATTGTACGAAGATTGCAACAAGGCAGTCGACTTACCTGCGTTCATTGCAGAATAGTAAAAATATAGTTGTGCCATTGACCGAAGGCCCTCACGAGGGGAAATAAATATGGGCTGGATTGTATCATATTTCACGAACATGTCGGTGTAGCGTTGGCCACAAAGGCGTATAAATGAGCGGGCAAGCTCGCACAGTGCCGCCTGAATTTAAGTAACGGATAGTGAGAGAGCATACAACCATCGACCAAACAGCCTGAACTCGGACGCGTATATACACACTCTTTCACAAATAGTGCTCATGAAATTTATCAATGTCACTTATCATCATACGGCAATAAAGAAACCCTTCCCATATTGTTATTGAATCTACCCACTGTCGCCGTGTATTAGCGAATTCACGTAAGCAAAACTAATACAAAAGGTTGAAATCACTGCAAAGAGATACTATTTGTACACCATAAAATGTGACCTGAATCTTGAATTTTTACTCTCAGCCGCTGAGAAGCCCCCTCGTCAATAAGCCTTTTTTATGCCCAACATCATGGGGAATTTAAGACAGGAGAATTAATTCTGATACTAAATAAAGCGCAATTTTGAATTCCTTACATTCCTGGCTATTGCACAACTGAATTTATCGCTCTATTATTAGCTCAACAAACCACCCCAATATAAGTTTGAGATTACTACAATGAGCGAAGCACTTAAAATTCTGAACAACATCCGTACTCTTCGTGCGCAGGCAAGAGAATGCACTCTGGAAACGCTTGAAGAAATGCTGGAAAAATTAGAAGTTGTAGTTAGCGAGCGTCGCGAAGAAGAAAGCGCTGCTGCTGCTGAAGTTGAAGAACGTACTCGTAAACTGCAACAATATCGTGAAATGCTGATCGCTGACGGCATTGATCCGAACGAATTGCTGAATAGCATGGCTGCTGTTAAATCTGGCACCAAAGCTAAACGCGCTGCACGTCCGGCTAAATATAGCTATGTTGACGAAAACGGTGAAACTAAAACCTGGACTGGCCAGGGCCGTACACCGGCAGTGATCAAAAAAGCGATGGAAGAACAAGGTAAACAACTGGACGATTTCCTGATCAAGGAATAATTCAGAAATAGTTTGCTTAAAATCCCGCCACTGGCGGGATTTTTTTTACCGGTACTTCGCTCAACCCTACCCGGATTAGGTATAAAAAAACGGCGCTGTTAATACAGCGCCGTTCTGACCAGATAATACCAGAAGGTTACTTCTTAATACCCATCTCGTCTTCCAGCCAGGCTTTAAATTCGGCGCCGAGAGTATTATGGCGAATACCATATTCAACGAACGCCTGCATATAGCCCAGTTTATTACCACAGTCATGGCTTTTGCCCTTCATGTGATAAGCTTCAACCGTTTCTTTTTCAATCAGCATATCGATAGCATCTGTCAGCTGAATTTCATCACCCGCTCCTGGAGGGGTTTTAGCCAGCAGAGGCCAGATATCGGCACTAAGAACGTAACGACCCACAACGGCCAGATTAGAAGGCGCAACATCAGCTTTTGGTTTTTCAACCACGCCAACCATCGGGACGCTTTCGCCCGGGGATAATTCAACGCCTTTACAATCAACAACGCCATAAGCCGTAACATCTTCTACCGGTTCAACCATAATCTGGCTGCTACCTGTTTCATCAAAACGATGAATCATTTCGGCAAGGTTGTCGCGGGATAAATCAGATTCGTATTCGTCAAGAATTACGTCCGGCAGGATTACAGCTACCGGTTCATCGCCAACCACAGGGTGCGCGCACAATACCGCGTGGCCCAGACCTTTAGCTAGCCCCTGACGCACCTGCATAATAGTCACATGTGGCGGGCAAATAGATTGCACTTCTTCCAGAAGCTGGCGTTTTACACGTTTTTCCAGCATCGCTTCAAGTTCAAAGCTGGTATCAAAGTGGTTTTCAATGGAATTTTTAGACGAGTGAGTTACAAGTACAATTTCAGTGATGCCCGCAGCAATACATTCGTTTACGACGTACTGAATTAATGGCTTATCAACCAACGGTAGCATCTCTTTCGGGATTGCTTTCGTAGCCGGTAACATCCTGGTTCCTAATCCCGCAACCGGGATAACGGCTTTTTTGACTTTTGAATTAAGGGCAGCCATTTAAAACTCTCCTGGACTGTTCATGTATTGAACGTGTTCATCATTCTGTATCGCATCCGAGTATATCAGTACAGCGACAAGCTTCTGGTCTGAAAAGGACGCGCGTCGGTATAATTAAGATAAATACGAATAAATCTGGCGTTGATAGTAGCACTCGCAACATGGGGAGGGTGAACCAATTTCATTTGCACGCCTCTCAATTGTTCATTCCGCAGACAACATCAAGCGCAGGCGACCTCCCGCCCCCCAAATTTGGCATTGCCATGACTCACAATGTTGGCTCAGCTGATTAAGATACGTATTACCTAAGGTACCCAGCGGAACGCCATTGCTGATTTGCACTTGGTGGGAACCTGTATTTAATGTCGCATTCAGCCCTGCCGATACCAGAATCAGATTTTTTAATCCGCTGTGGTAATACCCCACCAGCAAGGGAAACTGCCCTGGTAAATTGGCTTGCCGCAACAAATGATTTACCTGTTTCAATAACGTACCCAACTCCGGCAACCGTTGATTTTGTTGTGTCAGTTGCTCCTGCAGTAAACCATTAAATAGCGCCCGCAGTAATAATGCAGCCAGCACGCCATTATCCCCTGCACGCGTCACATCAAGGCAATAGAATGCAAGGTCATGATCCGACAGCGGCGCAATATCCAGCACCAGCCCCGGTTGGTCGGCTGCCACCAATTGTCGATAGTTAATGCGACAGTGCGAAATCACTTGCGACACTGGAGGCTGTAATTCTTTTAGCAGCTTCGCGGCGGCGGCAGGATCGTCCACCATCGCATCCCAGTCGCGAAATAGCCGCTCTTCTTCTTCCACGCGTGAATTAAACATGTTGGGATAAAGACATGCAAAGACGGTTTCTCGCAAGCGATTAAGGTCTTTCACCGGCTTCAACAGGACGTCATCCACACCGAGTCGTAACGCTTTGGCTATGTCGGACATGTTTTCCGTCGCAGAAATCACCAGTATCGGGGTCTGATCGCCACGATTGCGTAAATACTCAACCAGTTTGAGACCGTTCATTCTTGGCATAGCCAGGTCGCAGATCATCAGGTCGGGTTTAAAATGCCCAAGCAAGTCCAGTGCTTCAAGTCCGTCACCAGCTACCGCCGTTGTCGCTCCCAAAGAGGAAAACCATGAGTCCATGAGTGAGCGAAATACCGGCTCATCCTCAACGATAAGAATCTGTTTTCCGACCAATGGCTGCGTCATATTCTCCCCCCTGACTGGCTTTAATAAATAGTGGCATGCTATTGCCACTCACGCCTGTCAGAATTAGCTTAAGTGTTGATAAAAAATGCGTTAGACGTTGGTTTTCACCAGGGGTAGAAGCTCATCCATTTTCTTCTCGACCGCTAACTGCCCGGCAGCAATTGCCGCACTGGCGCGGTGAAAATCCAGCGTGGATATTTGTGGACAAAACGGCTGAATCAGAATGTCTGGAGGGTCACCGGCCATGCGGTTACGTTTCAGTCGGTTTTCCAGAACCTGAATAGACGTCGTCATAATCTCCATCGCCGTGGGCGCAGTTACTGCACGCCTGGCAGTAATGTTGCTCAAGCGTTCTTTCAGACGGGCATGCCATGAGAGTTCGTCAGCATCATCACCCGATTCGGCATCGCTATTGACGTTGAAGGAGAGTAAATCTTGTTGCATGAGATGCGCATCGTGTTGCAGGTCGACCGCTATAACAATATCGGCCCCCAACGCGCGAGTCAGGGAGACAGGGACAGGATTCACCACCGCACCATCGACCAGCCAGTAACCATTGTGCGCCACAGGTGACATCAGGCCAGGAATACTGCAGGAGGCCCGGACAGCCAGATGTAAATCACCTTCGGTGAACCAAAGTTCCCGACCCGTACTCAGATTGGTGGCCACTGTTGCGAAACGGCGAGTACATTGCTCAATTGCTTCTACCGGCATCACATTACGGTACTGATTGAATACCCGTTCACCGCGCAGTAAACCTCCCCTGCGCCACGAGAGATCCATCAACCGTAAAACATCCCAATAGCTGAAAGAACAGACCCACTTTTCGAGAGCAGGCAGCTTATTGCAGGCGTAGGCAGCGCCAACCAACGAACCGATGGAGCACCCTGCTACGATATCAACATCAATGCCCATATGCTTAAGGGCTTTAATAACGCCAATATGCGACCAACCTCGCGCCGCGCCGGAACCTAGCGCCAGCCCAATTTTTATCTTTCTCATTATACGTACAAACTTCCCCTGGCTTGCAGACGTAGCAACATCGCTACCGCTCAGTTAACATAGTGCCACTCTGGCGTTTTTACGCCGTTTTTATATTCCAGGGAGTACTTTGTGTCTCAGCTTTGTCCCTGTGGTAGCGCTGTCGAGTATAGCCTATGTTGCTACCGTTATGTGTCCGGCGCGCAAGTAGCACCTACGCCGTCACACCTCATGCGTTCTCGTTACTGTGCTTTTGTGATGAAAGACGCAGATTACCTTATCAGGACCTGGCATCCGGATTGTCATGCGGCCGAGTTTCGCGACGACATTATCGCAGGATTTACTCATACCGAATGGCTTGGACTGACCGTTTTTGAACAAGAGACGGCAGACACAGAAAATATCGGCTATGTCAGTTTTGTCGCACGGTTTTCTGAACAAGGTAAAACAGGTGCAATTATCGAGCGCTCTCGTTTTTTAAAAGAAAACGGTCAGTGGTACTATATAGACGGTACACGCCCTCAAATTGGACGAAACGATACCTGCCCTTGTGGCTCCGGTAAAAAATTTAAAAAGTGCTGCGGCTAATCAACGCCCGACAGTATCAATTTTGCAAACATTCTCAACAGGATCACCGCTGCAAATGCATTCATTACAACGAAAAGTGCTGCGTACTATTTGCCCGGACCAAAAAGGTCTGATCGCGCGCATTACAAATATCTGTTACAAGCATGAACTGAACATCGTGCAGAACAATGAGTTTGTGGACCACCGTACCGGACGCTTTTTTATGCGCACCGAACTGGAGGGCATTTTTAACGACGTCACGCTGCTTGCCGATCTGGACAGCGCCTTACCTGAAGGCTCGATTCGTGAATTAACCCCAGCAGGCCGCCGCCGTATCGTCATTTTGGTCACCAAGGAAGCGCATTGCCTGGGCGATTTATTAATGAAGGCCAATTATGGCGGGCTGGATGTTGAAATCGCCGCGGTGATCGGCAATCACGAGACCTTGCGTCCTCTGGTTGAACGGTTTGATATTCCGTTTGAGCTGGTGAGCCATGAAGGTTTAACACGTGACGAACATGATCAGAAAATGGCTGATGCTATCGACGCCCACCAGCCGGACTATGTCGTGCTGGCTAAATACATGCGCGTTCTGACCCCGACATTTGTTTCACGCTTTCCGAATAAAATTATCAATATTCACCATTCATTCCTGCCAGCATTCATTGGTGCTCGTCCGTACCATCAAGCTTATGAACGCGGCGTGAAGATCATCGGCGCGACGGCCCACTACGTGAATGATAACCTCGATGAAGGCCCAATCATTATGCAGGACGTGATCCATGTTGATCACACCTACACCGCCGAAGATATGATGCGCGCGGGTCGCGACGTTGAAAAAAATGTATTAAGCCGTGCGCTGTATCAGGTTCTGGCTCAACGCGTCTTTGTTTACGGTAACCGAACGATTATTCTGTAATCGATTGATAAGTTAATTGGTTACCTTTACATCTTTACGTGTAAAAATCAGGCAACCAGTTCTTTTTTATCAACGGAATGCTTTACAGGGGCGCATCATTTGATATGATGCGCCCCGCTTCCAACGGAAGCAGGCCAGTAATTAGCATTACCCCGTGGTGGGGTTCCCGAGCGATCATAAGGGAGCTGACTGCAAATCTGCCGTCATCGACTTCAAGGTTCGACTCGAGCGATAGTGAGAGAACGTTGCCGCAGGCAACGGCCCGAAGGGTGAGGAGCTTTAGCTCCGAATAATCCTTCCCGCTATAGAATGCAAGCAGCATAATGAATTTACCCTGTGGTGGGGTTCCCGAGCGGCCAAAGGGAGCAGACTGTAAATCTGCCGTCATCGACTTCGAAGGTTCGAATCCTTCCCCCACCACCATTCATTCCTGTAGATTCATAAAATTAGTATACCCCTGGTGGGGTTCCCGAGCGGCCAAAGGGAGCAGACTGTAAATCTGCCGTCATCGACTTCGAAGGTTCGAATCCTTCCCCCACCACCATCACTTCATAAAGCAACACACTCAATTCCTCAGCAATGCCTTTTATTTGCCTGATGCGCTGCGCTTATCAGGCCTACGAACTCGACATGTGCCCGTAATTTGTCTGCTGCGCTGCGCTTATCAGGCCTACGAACTCGATACGTGCCCGCTATTTGTCTGATGCGCTGCACTTATCTGGCCTACGAACTCGATACGTGCCCGCTATTCGTCTGATGCGTTGCACTTATCAGGCCTACAGCGCTCGCTGATACCTTCGTAGGCCGGATAAGGCGCTTGCGCCGCCATCCGGCAAACAGGCATAAAAAAACCCCGCCGAAGCAGGGTTTTGTCACTCTCAAATATACGATTAGTGACGCGCGCGAACAATCTGGTATTTGCGTGTCAGATATTCGACCGGGACGCTCCAGATGTGTACCAGACGAGAGAATGGGAACAACAGGAACAGCGTCATACCCAGCACCAGGTGCATACGGAAAATGAACGCAACACCATCGAGATATTGAGACGCTCCGCCCTGGAAGGTCACCACTGTCTGCGCCCAGTTCACCAGCTTCATCATCTCGCTACCGTCCATATGCTGGGCGGAAAACGGAATGGTCAGCAGGCCCAGCGCACACTGGATCACCAGCAGTGAGAGGATCAGAATATCCGCCCCGGTGGTGGTGGCCCGCACGCGCGGGCTGAACAGACGACGTTTCAGCAGCAGTACACCACCAATCAGACACATCAGGCCACTGGCACCGCCCGCAAACATTGCCATCTTTTGTTTCACTTCAAGCGGTAGCCAGGCTTCATACATCCAGTGCGGCGTCAACATGCCAAGGAAGTGCCCAGCAAAGATACCCAGGATCCCGATGTGAAACAGGTTTGACGCCAGGTTCATCCCTTTGCGATCCAGCATCTGACTGGAAGCCGCACGCCATGTATATTGCCCATAGTCATAACGCAGCCAGCTGCCGATCAGAAAGACAGAACCCGCGATGTACGGATAGATGTCAAAGAAGAACGTATTCAGGAAGTGCATTAGTGCTGTCCTCCGGTGGTGATATTCAGATACTGCGGCGCAACGGCCCCGGCAAAACGACGCTGGTGAGCGGAGATTTCCGACTCGCCACACCCCTGATCGGCGAAGAATTTCACCTGCTCTTCTTCCCAGACCGCATCCAGCGCTTGTGGAGTATCGTCACGGGCTTCATCCGCAATTTTTTCAGCCACTTTATCGCTGTCGATAACGGTATTCGCCAGTTTTAACAGCAAATCGAACAGCACCGCATAACGGCTTTCACGCTGTTGCAAACGAGCGCTAAGCAGCGCCAGAATCGGCGCAATATCCTGTAAGCCACCTAGCGCTTCGCTTTTCGGCAGTTGCGCAAGGTATTCCAGATACAGCGGCAGATGATCGGGAAGTTCGCGGCTGTCGAGCTGCAAACCGTGCTGCTCATACTGTGCCATCAGGTCAACCATAGCCTGACCGCGATCGCGGGATTCACCGTGAACATGTTCAAACAGCAGCAGCGATGTCGCGCGGCCACGGTCAAACAGTTCGCTGTAGGCGGCCTGCACATCCAGCATGTCCTGCGCAGTTAGATCGCGCAGGAAAACGCCCAGAGTCTGGGCATCCTCTTTATCCAGGTTCTCAGATGACGCGAGTGCATCGAAAAGTTCCTGCTGATGCTGCCACAAGGCAGCATCCGGGTACTCGAGCAGACGCGAAACAATGACGAGTTCAATCATTGGTGCGGCTCCGTTTTGCTGGTCACATCGACAGCGTCGATGCGGCGACTGTTGAACAGATTGAATTTAGTATCAGAACCGTGGCAACCGTCGCCGAAGGTAAAGCCACAACCGCTTTTCTCCGGGAACGCGTCACGTGCCAGTTCACGATGGCTGCTCGGTACCACGAAACGATCTTCGTAGTTTGCGATCGCCAGGTAACGATACATTTCCTGTGCCTGCGCTTCGCTTAAGCCCACCTCTTCCAGCGCACGGGTATCAACTTTGCCGTCAACAGTTTCCGCACGTTTGTAGTGACGCATCGCCAGCATACGTTTCAGCGCCAACAGTACCGGCTGGGTGTCACCTGCAGTCAGCAGGTTCGCCAGGTACTGAACCGGAATACGCAGGCTGTCAACATCCGGCAGAATACCGTTGCTGCCCAGCTCGCCCGCATCAGCAGCTGACTGAATCGGTGACAATGGCGGCACGTACCAGACCATCGGCAGTGTGCGGTATTCCGGATGCAGCGGCAGCGCCAGCTTCCAGTCCATCGCCATTTTGTAAACCGGAGACTGCTGTGCGGCATCAATGACGCTCAGCGGAATACCATCTTTCAGCGCCTGTTCAATAACAGCCGGATCGTTCGGATCGAGGAACACGTCCAGCTGACGCTGGTACAGATCTTTCTCGTGCTCGGTGCTTGCTGCACTTTCGATCGCATCTGCGTCATACAGCAGTACGCCGAGGTAACGGATACGACCTACACAGGTTTCGGAGCAAACGGTCGGCTGACCAGCTTCGATACGCGGGTAGCAGAAAATGCACTTCTCAGATTTCCCGCTTTTCCAGTTGAAGTAGATCTTCTTGTACGGGCAGCCGGTGATACACATACGCCAGCCGCGGCACTTGTCCTGGTCGATCAGCACGATGCCATCTTCTTCACGCTTGTAGATAGCGCCGCTCGGACAGGTCGCCACACACGCCGGATTAAGGCAGTGCTCACACAGACGCGGCAGGTACATCATGAAGGTATTTTCGAACTGACCGTACATCGCCTTCTGCATGTTTTCGAAGTTCTGATCTTTGGCGCGTTTTTCGAACTCGCCGCCCAGAATTTCTTCCCAGTTCGGACCGCTGGTGATTTTATCCATTCGCTGACCGGTGATCAGCGAGCGTGGACGAGCAATCGGCTGCGCTTTGCTGTCTGCCGGGGCGTTATGCAACGTCTGGTAGTCAAAATCAAACGGCTCGTAGTAATCATCCATGCCCGGCAGATGCGGGTTAGCAAATATTTTACCCAACAGCAGCGCTTTGTTACCCATGCGCGGCTGCAGTTTGCCGTTGATTTTACGGATCCAACCGCCCTTCCATTTTTCCTGGTTTTCCCAGTCGTTCGGGAAGCCAACGCCAGGCTTACTTTCGACGTTGTTGAACCAGGCGTACTCCATACCTTCACGGCTGGTCCAGACGTTTTTACAGGTCACTGAACAGGTGTGGCAGCCGATGCACTTATCGAGATTCAGCACCATGCCGACTTGTGAACGAATTTTCATTTTACGCTCTCCTGTACCTGGTCATTGCCTTCGCCATCCAACCAGTTAATGTTCTTCATCTTACGTACAACTACGAACTCATCACGGTTTGAACCGACGGTGCCGTAGTAGTTAAAGCCGTAGGCCAGCTGCGCATAGCCGCCGATCATATGGGTCGGTTTCGGTGTAATACGGGTCACCGAGTTGTGGATCCCACCGCGCTGCTGGGTGATTTCTGAACCCGGCAGGTTAACGATACGTTCCTGCGCGTGGTACATCATGGTCATCCCGGCCGGTACACGCTGGCTGACAACTGCACGTGCCGTCAGCGCACCGTTGCTGTTGAAGACTTCGATCCAGTCGTTATCTTCGATTCCCAGATCCTTCGCATCGACTTCGCTCATCCACACAATCGGGCCACCGCGTGACAGCGTCAGCATCAGCAAGTTGTCGCTGTAAGTGGAGTGGATACCCCATTTCTGGTGCGGCGTCAGGAAGTTGAGCGCTTTTTCCGGGTTACCATTAGATTTCTCGCCGATCACCGCTTTCACCGAACGGGTGTCGATTGGCGGACGGTAAACCAGCAGGCTTTCACCAAAGTCACGCATCCACTGATGATCCTGATACAACTGCTGGCGACCAGACAGCGTACGCCATGGGATCAGCTCGTGAACGTTGGTATAGCCGGCGTTATAAGACACGTGTTCATCTTCCAGTCCTGACCAGGTCGGGCTGGAGATAATTTTGCGCGGCTGCGCCTGAATATCGCGGAAGCGAATTTTTTCGTCTTCTTTATTCAGCGCCAGATGCGTATGGTCACGACCGGTAAATTCACTCAGCGCAGCCCAGGCTTTAACGGCTACCTGACCGTTAGTTTCCGGAGCCAGCGTCAGGATCATCTCGGCTGCATCAATTGCGGTATTAAGCCAAGGCTGGCCTTTTGCCGGACCTTCAGCCTTGGTGTAATTGAGCTTACGCAGCAGATCCATTTCGCTCTGGGTATTCCAGGCAATCCCTTTACCACCGTTACCGATTTTTTCCATCAGCGGGCCGATGGAGGTGAAACGCTCGTAGGTTGCCGGATAATCACGCTCAACGGTCATGATGTGCGGTGCGGTAACACCAGGAATCAGGTCACATTCACCTTTTTTCCAGTCCTTCACGTCCAGCGGTTGTGCCAGTTCTGCGGCAGAGTCGTGCTGAATTGGCAGCGTAACGACGTCGGTTTCTTTACCGAGATGACCCACGCAAACTTCAGAGAATTTCTTGGCGATGGCTTTGTAGATTTCCCAGTCGCTCTTCGATTCCCAGGCCGGGTCAACGGCCGCAGACAGAGGATGAATAAACGGATGCATGTCCGAGGTATTCATATCGTCTTTTTCATACCAGGTTGCGGTCGGCAGCACGATGTCGGAATACAGGCAGGTGCTCGACAGGCGGAAGTCCAGCGTGACAACCAGATCCAGTTTGCCGTCCAGGCCGTTATCCTGCCATTCCACTTCTTCAGGCTTCACGCCGCTCTGCTGGCCGAGATCTTTGCCCTGAATACCATGTTCAGTACCCAGCAGATACTTGAGCATGTACTCGTGGCCTTTACCGGAAGAACCGAGCAGGTTAGAACGCCAGATAAACAGGTTGCGCGGATGGTTTTTACCGTTTTCCGGCTGCTCTGCCGCAAAGCGAATAGAACCTTCTTTCAGGGATTTAACGGTGTAATCCACCGGCGTCATACCTGCTTTCTGCGCTTCTTCGGCGATACGCAGTGGGTTAGTCCCTAACTGCGGCGCAGATGGCAACCAGCCCATACGTTCAGCGCGAACGTTAAAATCAATCAAATGACCGCTGTAGCGGGATTTGTCTGCCATCGGGGAAAGCAGTTCCTGCGCAGTAACCGTCTCATAGCGCCATTGGCTGGAGTGGTTATAGAAGTAGGAAGTGCTGTTCATATGACGAGGCGGACGCTGCCAGTCAAGAGCAAACGCCAGCGGCTGCCAGCCGGTTTGCGGACGCAGTTTTTCCTGGCCGACGTAGTGGGCCCAACCGCCGCCGCTCTGACCGATACAACCGCAGAACACCAGCATATTGATCAGGCCACGATAGTTCATATCGAGGTGGTACCAGTGGTTCAGGCCCGCACCGACGATGATCATCGAACGACCGTGTGTTTTATCGGCGTTATCCGCAAATTCACGGGCAATGCGCACGATCTGAGAACGTGATACGCCAGTGATTTTTTCTGCCCATGCCGGCGTGTACGCTTTCACGTCATCGTAGCTGGTCGCGCAGTTTTCGTCGTTCAGACCACGTTCCAGGCCATAGTTAGCCATGGTCAGGTCGTAAACGGTGGTCACCAGCGCGGTAGAGCCATCGGCCAACTGCAGGCGTTTAACCGGCAGTTTGTGCAGCAGAATATTTTCCAGCTCTACTTTACTGAAGTGCTCGGTACCTTCGCCGCCAAAATACGGGAAGCCCACTTCAGCGATATCGTCCTGGCTACCCAGCAGGCTGAGTTGCAGTTCGGTTTCATCACCGGACGTACCGTCGCGTTGCTCAAGGTTCCATTTGCCCTTTTCGCCCCAACGGAAACCTATTGAACCGTTTGGCGCAACCATTTCGCCGTTGCTGTTGATAGCGACGGTTTTCCATTCCGGGTTATTTTCCTGGCCCAGAGAGTCGACCAGATCCGCCGCACGCAGCATACGACCAGCAGCATAGTAGCCGTCACGCTCTTCGAGCATCACCAGCATTGGCATGTCGGTATAACGACGAACGTAGTCGGTGAAGTACTGGCTCGGGTTATCGAGGTGGAACTCGCGCAGCATGACATGGCCCATCGCCATTGCCATCGCCGCATCGGTTCCCTGCTTCGGTGCCAGCCACAGGTCGCAAAGTTTGGCGATTTCTGCGTAGTCCGGAGTAATCGCTACCGTTTTAGTTCCTTTATAGCGAACTTCAGTAAAGAAGTGCGCATCCGGAGTACGGGTCTGCGGTACGTTAGAGCCCCATGCAAGAATGTAGCTGGAGTTATACCAGTCGGCAGATTCCGGTACGTCGGTTTGCTCGCCCCAGGTTTGCGGGGAAGCCGGCGGCAGGTCACAGTACCAGTCGTAGAAGCTCAGGCAGGTACCACCAATCAGCGACATATAGCGTGCGCCGGAAGCATAAGAAACCATCGACATCGCCGGAATCGGAGAGAAGCCTGCAACGCGGTCAGGGCCATAGGTTTTGATGGTGTAAACGTTAGATGCAGCAATCAGTTCATTCACTTCCTGCCAGGAAGAACGAACAAATCCACCACGACCACGCGCTTGTTTGAAGCTTTTTGCTTTGTCGGCGTCTTCGATGATGGATGCCCATGCGTCTACCGGATCGCTGTGCAGTCTTTTTGCTTCACGCCACATTTTCATCAGACGTTTGCGCATCAGCGGGTATTTCAGACGGTTAGCGCTGTACAGATACCAGGAATAGCTTGCACCACGTGGGCAGCCGCGAGGCTCGTGGTTAGGCATATCTGGACGCGTGCGTGGGTAGTCAGTTTGCTGGGTCTCCCAGGTCACCAGACCATTTTTCACATAGATTTTCCAGCTGCATGAGCCCGTGCAGTTTACCCCGTGGGTTGAACGCACGATTTTGTCATGCTGCCAACGCTGGCGGTATCCGTCCTCCCAGTCCCTGTTGGTATTGAGAAGCTGGCCATGCCCATCGGCAAAGGTTTCGCCCTTCTGCTTGAAGTAGCGAAACCGGTCCAGGAATTTACTCATCGGTTTTCTCCTGTAGGAGCCTGACGGCTCTCTGATAAATCGACATTGCTTGATTGAGAGCGAAGGTAACGCTCTGAAAGGGCGTGAGAATTGATAACGATCAAGGCATGCAGGGATGAAAAATGGAGGTTGGTTTTTACATACCCCCAAAGTGGGATAATGTTTTTTAACGTAATATTTTGAATTTAAAAGATTTTAAATAATTCACTTATCATACAAATGTTAAATTCTTTATAAGTGGGTATTAAGGGGTATCCCCCCTGCTTAGCATATTACCAGCACCGTTTTCGCAGACTTTCGTCATGAGCTCACATATAAGTATGTTGTAACTAATTTAGAGCAAAAAAAAGCGCGGTCTAACACCGCGCAATGGATAATCAACTGCTACTACTTTTTTACTTTTTAGAATGACGTCCGTATACCGCCCAGGTGATAACCACACAAGCGACATAGAAGATCAGAAATACTTTCATCGCATCGACCGGCGAACCAGTTAACGCCAGAGACGTACCAAATGCTTTCGGGATAAAGAAGCCGCCAATCGCACCAATGGCTGAGATAAAGCCCAACGCTGCCGCAGTGTCGGTTGCTGCTTCGCGCATTGCTTTCTCTTCTGAGCCGCCTTCAGCTTTCACTCTGTCCATCGTCAGCTTGCGGAAGATAACGGAGATCATCTGGAAGGTTGAACCACTCCCAAGACCAGCCGTCAGGAACAATGCCAGGAACACCGCGAAGAAGGCGATAAAGTTGCCACCGACACCGTTTGATGGCAGCGTCAGGAACAGTAAGGCACTGAAAATAGCCATCAGCACGAAGTTCACCAGCGTTACACGGGTTCCGCCCAGACGGTCAGAGATTGCGCCACCCGCTGAACGAGCCAGCGCGCCAATCAACGGTCCAAAGAAGGCGTAATGCAGGATCTGTACCTCAGGAAACTGCGTTTTTGACAACATGGCAAAACCGGCAGAGAAACCGATGAATGAACCGAAGGTTGCCAGATACAGCAGGCTCATAATCCACAGATGCCCACGTTTCAGCACCGGCAATTGCTCTTTCAGCGACGCTTTTGAGGTTGCCAGTTCATTCATACCAAACCATGCAGCCAGCGTTAACACCGCAAGGAACGGTACCCAAATCCATGCGGCGTTTGCCAGATACAGCTGCGTACCATCAGGTTGTTCAACCCCGTGGCTACCAAATGCGGCAAAGATTGACAGTGAAACCACCAGCGGCGCAACCAACTGCATCACGCTGACGCCCATGTTGCCCAGGCCACCGTTCAGACCCAGCGCACCACCCTGTTTCTGTTTTGGAAAGAAGAAACTGATGTTTGCCATGCTGGACGCAAAGTTCGCACCGGCGAAACCGCACAACAGAGAGATAATAATAAAGGTACTAAACGGCGTGGAGGTATCCTGCACCGCAAAACCTAACCATACGCAAGGAATGATCAGGATACCGGTGCTAAACGCTGTCCAGCGACGTCCACCAAACAGGGGAACCATAAAGGAGTACGGAACACGCAGCAGCGCGCCGGACACCGAAGGTAATGCCGTCAGCATGAACAGCTGTTCAGTGGTGAAATCAAATCCGACTTTCGGTAAGTTCACCGCCACAGCGCTAAATAACATCCACACGCAAAACGCCAGCAGCAAGCAAGGGACGGAAATCCACAGGTTACGGCTGGCGATTCGTTGACCACGCTGCTGCCAGAAGGCGGGATCTTCCGGCCGCCATTCGGTAATTACAGCTCCAGATGCCCTTTCCGGGGCAGATGAGTGACTCATAGACACCTCTGATACTTGTTTCGATGCCTGCAACATTAGGGTTTACAGCTGGAGGTAAGTTGATATAAATCAAAGGAAAAGGTGTCATTATTCATGCCTAAAATTTATCATTACCCTAAATGAGTACATAACTTCGGTAAAAAAGATGTGGTTTTTCACGCTTCTGTCGTCCCCTACTCCCCCTCGCCTGGGATCTCTCCCTCCACTGGCAATTAAGAGGTAGCCCGTTTGAGGTATGGGTATACTCCAGTGTATCGCCGAGAATAACGCCACTGCCTGCAGCAGAATCGTCATTCAATAAGGTTTTCTGTTCGACGAAAACCCGAAGGAACAAGTCACCATGTTTAAACGTTGTCTCTCCCCGCTTACGCTGGTCAACCAGGTGGCGCTGATTGTTTTATTGTCCACAGCCATCGGCGTGGCTGGTATGGCTGTCTCCGGCTGGCTGGTTCAGGGCGTTCAGGGTAGCGCCCATGCAATCAACAAAGCGGGATCGCTGCGCATGCAGAGTTATCGCCTGCTGGCAGCCGTACCGCTGGACGCTAGCGATCAACCGCTTCTGGATGAAATGGAGAAAACGGCGTTTAGCCCGGAGTTGACGCGTGCCGCAAAGCGAGACGGACAACAGGCGCAGTTAAAAGCACTACAGGATTACTGGCACACTGAACTGGCGCCGGGGCTTGCGCATGCGCAAACGCCTGATGCGGTAGCGCAGGATGTAACGCGCTTTGTAGGCGGTCTGGATAAGCTGGTTACCGCCTTTGACCATACCACCGAATTACGCATTGAACGCGTCGTCCTGCTGCATCGCCTGATGGCCATATTTATGGCATTGCTGCTGGTTTTCACCATTATCTGGCTGCGCGTGCGCCTGTTAGAGCCGTGGAAGCAGCTGCTGGCGATGGCGCGAGCCGTCAGCCAACGTGATTTTACCCAACGCGCGCGTATCAGCGGGCGTAATGAGATGGCCGCTCTGGGCTCGGCACTGAATAATATGTCGGAAGAACTGGCCGAAAGTTATGCCGTGCTGGAACAGCGGGTGCAGGAAAAAACAGCGGGACTGGAGCATAAAAACCAGATCCTCTCTTTTCTGTGGCAAGCCAACCGCCGCCTGCACTCTCAGGTGCCGTTGTGCGAACGCCTCTCTCCGGTACTGAACGGTCTGCAAAATTTAACCTTGCTACATGATATTGAACTCCGGGTTTACGACCTGGAAGATGAAGACAATCATCAGGAATTTACCTGTCAGTCAAATGCCAGCTGTGATGAAAAAGGTTGCCATCTGTGTCCTCGCGGCACGCTGCCCGCGATTGACGGCGGGATCACATTGAAATGGCGGCTGACCGATGCGCATACCCAATATGGTATTCTGCTCGCCACCTTGCCGAACGGACGCCATCTCAGCCACGATCAGCAACAGCTGGTTGATACCCTGGTTGAGCAACTGACCGCAACGCTCGCGCTCGACAGACATCAGGAGCGTCAACAGCAGTTGATCGTGATGGAAGAGCGTGCCACCATTGCACGCGAACTTCATGATTCTATTGCACAATCGCTCTCTTGTATGAAGATGCAGGTTAGCTGTTTGCAGATGCAGGGCGATGCGCTTTCAGATAACTGTCGCGAGTTGCTCAGCCAGATTCGTAACGAGCTGAATGCTTCATGGGCACAACTGCGTGAGCTGTTAACCACCTTCCGTTTACAGCTCACGGAACCAGGATTACGGCCGGCGCTGGAGGCCAGCTGTCAGGAGTACAGCGCCCGTTTTGGATTTACGGTTAAGCTGGATTATCAGCTACCGCCACGCCTGGTCCCTTCGCATCAGGCGATTCACCTGCTACAAATTGCGCGCGAAGCCCTGAGTAATGCACTTAAACACTCTCAGGCCAATGAAGTGGTCGTGACGGTGGTGCAAAATGGCAAGCAGGTCAAACTAACAGTGCAAGATAACGGCTGCGGCGTACCGGAAAACGCCGAACGCAGTAACCACTACGGCATGATTATAATGCGCGATCGTGCGCAGAGCTTGCGCGGCGATTGCCGCGTACGCCGTCGCGAGACGGGCGGTACTGAAGTTGCTGTCACTTTTATTCCCGAAACAAACTTCACAGAAGTCCAAGGAGATACCCATGAGTAATCTGGAACCGGCAACCATCCTGTTGATCGACGATCATCCGATGCTGCGAACCGGTGTAAAACAGCTTGTCAGCATGGCGCCCGATATTACCGTTGTCGGCGAAGCCAGCAATGGTGAGCAGGGTATCGAGCTGGCTGAATCCCTTGATCCCGATCTGATCCTGCTTGATCTCAACATGCCCGGCATGAACGGCCTGGAAACTCTCGATAAGCTGCGTGAAAAGTCACTGTCGGGCCGTATCGTTGTGTTTAGCGTATCCAATCATGAAGAAGACGTAGTTACCGCACTGAAACGCGGCGCTGATGGTTATCTGCTGAAAGATATGGAGCCTGAAGATTTACTCAAAGCCTTACAGCAATCAGCGGCCGGTGAAATGGTGCTGAGTGAAGCCTTAACGCCGGTTCTGGCCGCCAGCCTGCGTGCTAATCGTGCAACGTCGGACCGTGATGTCACCCAACTGACACCGCGTGAGCGCGACATTCTCAAGCTCATTGCCCAGGGGCTGCCGAACAAGATGATCGCCCGTCGTCTGGACATCACTGAAAGTACGGTAAAAGTCCATGTGAAGCATATGTTGAAGAAAATGAAGCTCAAATCACGCGTCGAAGCCGCGGTATGGGTACATCAGGAACGCATTTTCTGATAACGCGTTGATGCTTCATTGCTAACGAGGATCATTTTCCGAAACGGTAATAAACGGTTCGGTCAGTGATAGCGTGATCTCATTGGAAGAGACACGCTGACCCTGCTCATCTTCTACCACCACAGACAACCGCCAGCGGTTTGTCGCGCCTTCGCTGCTGTCCCACTTCGGCATAATAATCGTCCAGCCTTGCGCGCTTCGGTTATCGCTACCTGCCGTTAAACTCAACGCCTGGGTATCACCCTGCCAGGTCAAATGGCGGATCCCATGCAAACTACGCACCTGCAGCTTCAGCGCCACCGTCTCACCAGACTTGAGATCCCAGGGCGGCGTGGCCAAAAATACCGACAATGTTTTACGCTGGCGATATTCCAGCGTCGGCAGATTGTTACGCTGCGGATCGTCATAACGACTGCCGCGCAGCGATCGGCTGTTTGCCACCTCGCTGACCATCAGTTGTTTTTTTAGCGGCACGCCAAAGCGGTAATTCAGCGTTAAGCCAAGGTTATTCTGGCTGACTCCGCTTTCGCCCTGCTTATGTTGTGCCGTCACGGTAATCAATGGCACCGGCGTATAGCTCAATCCCAGATTCACCGCCACAGGATTGTGGTACCCGGTTCCGGAATGAAACAAATCCACCCGGTCGCCAAAATACTGTTCCACGCTGACGCTGGTATTGAGGTGTTGATAGAACGGCATGCGCATTTGCGCAGTCAGGTCGTAGCCGCGGGCCATCCGTTGTTCCTGGGTTGCGGAACGCTCCTGCCAGGAGGACAACGGTTGGTAATAGTTAGCGGATAAGCGCAAGTATTCGCCCCACGCCTCGGCGCCAAGGCCTCCCCGGGGCAGATTTTCATCCAACAGGTTGTCATAGAAAGTGTTGTAACCCAGAAACCAGCCGTCGCGTACCCAGCGCTGCCCAATCCCCGCATTGCTGACTAAACCTTCGTCTTGTTGCGTCAGCCCCAACTGGCTCCAGGTTAAATATCGTTGATTGTCCTGCCATGGGATAAACCAACTTCCCCGACTTCCGGTAAAGCTGCCTTCGTTATCCACCTGCAATCCAACGCTGGCGTTTCCCCAGGGAGAGAGCCAGGATTCCAGTTGCTGATTAACCTGTTCGCTGACCGTGTCACGCACCTGACCAAACGCGAACTGCCTCGCCTGTTCACCCGTATCAAGCCCGTTATCGGTCATGCTGGCTTCACCAAACGCTTTGACCATTTCGGCAAAGTGCTTTTCGCCTGCCCGCGACTCCGGCGCCATACCGAGATCGGGCAAGCCATCACTATTGTTATCGAAAGGGTTTTCAGCCTGGTGCACAAAAGATGGCTGCGCGCTGGCAATACCGCCTGCCAGCGGCAAGAGTAGGAGAAGAGAAAATCTGCAGCAAACAAAACGACTCAAATCGTTACTGGCTTTTATATCATTGAATTTGGGGACCACAGCGTAAATCCTACCTGTCCGACGTCCCCTTTGCAGCTTTTTCTCAAATTTTCAGGAATATCCTTAATCATTGAGTGTGATTTTTTGTGCCAGTAATGTCTTCAGTTCCGGAATACACGATCCGCAATTACTCCCGCAACGTAACACTTTTCCCAATGCCTGAACCGTATCACAACCGTTAGCGATAGCCTGGGTAATGGCCTTTTCTCCTACGCTATAACAACTACAAATAGTCGCGCCCTTATCAGCCGTAATACCACCGGGTTTCCCGCCCAACAGTGCGTGACGAGTCTGAGCATTTTCCGGCGTTTGCACGAATGCGCTGAGGATCGCCGCATCATCAATCTGCGGCAGCGTTGCCGCTGACCAGAGCCCAAGCATCAGCTTTCCTTCATGCCAGGCCAACAGATTCAGTCCCTTCTCCCATTTCGCCTGCTGAAGTTGCCAGCTTTGCGTCACACAATATTGTTGCAGCCACGTAGAAATATCGCTGTCGCCCGCCAGCGTATAACGCAAGGCATTGTCAGCACTTTTGCGCCACCAGTGAACGAACCCCGGAAACGTCAGCGCGGAGCGACAAAACAGCTCTCCCAGCCACCGGGGCTGCCATGCCATAATGCGCACCGCTGTCTGTTTGCTTTCCGGCTGTCCAGAGTCAGGATCACAAATCGGCGCCACCAATGCATTTACCCGCCCTTGACGGGCAAAATGATTATTCCAATGCATTGAAGTGAAGACGCTCCCTGGCCGCTGTCCACGGTGAATGGTCACCCTACCAACCATTACGCCGAGCGGGGAGTTAACCCGGCATAGCGCACCTTCATTCAGCTTGAAGCGATAGGCATCCTCTGGTGCAATTTCTACCAGCGGTTCATTGATGTGCTGCATCAGGCGTGAAATCGTCCCCGTTCGCGTCATAGTGTGCCACTGATCGCGAATGCGACCGCTGTTTAGCACCAATGGATAGAGGGCATCACAGGCCGTTTTCATCCCCTGTGGTGTAACAGATACCAGGCGTAAACGTTGGTTACCACGCCACCCCTGCCAAAAATTTAGCGTTGATGAGCCGGTACTCACTGGCCAGCGAACCGGCGTCATCTCATCCCACTGTTGATGCGTCAGCTCCGCTAACGCGCCGATATCAAATGCACGTTCCCCCCTGTTTTCATAACCGGAAAGCGCCGCATGTTCACAAAATACCTCCCATGCGCTTTGCCAGCCAAACGCATGGGCAAAACCCAACTGTTTCGCCATTTGCGCAACGATCCACCAGTCCGCCCTCGTCTCACCCGGCGCAGGTAAAAATGCACGCTGGCGCGAGATCCGTCGTTCTGAGTTCGTCACCGTACCGTTTTTTTCGCCCCAGGCCTGCGCCGGAAACCGAATATGCGCGTAGCGGCTGGTATCCGTGTCTGCCACGACTTCAGAGACGATCACCAGTGGACAGGCTGCCAACGCCTGGCACACGGCATGGCTGTCCGGTAATGACACCGCCGGGTTTGTCCCCATGATCCATACCGCTTTAACGTCGCCTTTACCGATAGCCTCAAACAAATCCACGGCCATCAAACCAGGCGTCTGCGCCAACCTTTCAGTCCCCCAGAAGCGGGAAAGGCGGGCAAGATCCTGGGGTTCAAAATTCATATGCGCCGCCAGCTGCGTCGCCAACCCGCCAACTTCCCGGCCGCCCATCGCATTGGGTTGCCCGGTCAGCGAAAATGGACCGCACCCCTGTCGACCAAACTTACCGCTGGCCAAATGCACGTTAATAATCGCATTACACTTATCGCTACCGCTGGCAGACTGGTTAATGCCCATGGTGTATAACGTGATGGCTGTTGGCGCGCGCATAAACCAGTCATAGAAGGTGACAACATCGGCAACATCCAGCCCGCAAAACTGCGCCACACGCGCGAGGCTCCAGTCGTGCGCGATAGCAAACGTTTCTACAGCGTCATCAAATTCACTTTGCGCATTACCCTCAGCCACAATCGTGTTCAGTAATCCGACAAACAGCCCAGCATCGCTACCGGGCAGCAGGGAAAGATGCAGATCGGCGATATCACAGGTTGCGGTGCGACGAGGATCGATAACCACGACTTTCATCGACGGATTAGCATTACGCGCCTGCACCAGACGCTGATACAGCACCGGATGCGTCCATGCTGCATTCGATCCCACCAATACCACCAAATCACTGCGTTCGATGTCCTCATAACTGCAGGGCACGACATCCGCTCCCAGCGCCCGCTTGTATCCGGTCACCGCAGACGACATACAAAGCCGCGAATTGGTATCAATATTGGCCGCGCCAATGAAGCCTTTCATCAGCTTATTCGCCGCATAGTAATCCTCCGTCAGCAGTTGCCCAGAGGCATAAAAGGCCACGGCATGCGGTCCATGCTGAGCGATGATAGCGCGCAGACGTTCACCGGCGGTGTCCAGCGCCTGCGACCAACTCGCCGTTTCGCCATCCACCATCGGTTGCAACAACCTGCCGCTAAGTCCTGTGGTTTCAGCCAGCGCCGCGCCTTTGACGCACAAGCGGCCAAAGTTTGCCGGATGTTCTGGGTCGCCTCTGACGGTGACGCCATTATCGTCTACCTGCGCAATCACGCCGCAGCCAACGCCACAGTACGGGCACGTTGTACGAGTCTCACTCATGATGCCTCCGCCCGCAGGATCAACGCCTGAGTTCCCACCCACACTTTGCCCGCCTCCACTTTCACCGGCCAGGCGCGTACCGCCTGTTCTCCGCTGTCATACTGGCGGCCATCGAGCAGACGAATACGTTGTTTATACAGCGGCGAGATAACAATCGGCTCACCCTGCACATCCCCCAGAATACCGCGCGATAACACCTGCGCAGCGCTACCGGGTTCAAGGTTATCAAGGGCATAAATCGTCTGCCCAAAGCGGAATAATGCAATTTGCACATCTCCCAGACGTGCGCCAATACCCGCCTGCTCAGGGATAGCATCAAGGGCGCATATCTCCTGCCAGGGTTTTGTCGGTAATGACTCACGGCCCCTGGATGCAGGTTTAGCCAACTGCGGTTGCCCGCGTAAAGGCGCACGGGCAACCGTCTCATCCGCCTCATCACTATTGATATATGAACGAAACAGCGCCAGACGCTGCGGGCTACTGAGCGTGGTTTGCCATTCGCACTGGTAGCTTTCCACAACCCGCGCCATCTCTTGTTCCAGTTCACTGGCAATCCCTAAACTGTCGTCAAGGATCACTTCACGCAAATACGCAATGCCCCCTTCCAGGTTATCCATCCAGGTGCTGGTACGTTGCAGACGATCCGCGGTGCGAATGTAGAACATCAGGAAACGGTCGATAGTGCGCATTAGCGCGATATCATCTAAATCACTGGCAAACAAATCGGCATGGCGTGGTTTCATTCCTCCATTGCCGCACAGATAGAGATTCCAGCCTTTATCCGTCGCAATGACGCCCACATCCTTACTCTGTGCCTCGGCACATTCCCGGGTACAACCGGACACCGCCATTTTAATTTTGTGTGGTGCACGCAACCCTTTGTAGCGATTTTCAAGCATCACCGCCATTGCCGTTGAATCCTGTACGCCGTAGCGACACCAGGTCGATCCAACGCAGGACTTCACCGTTCGCAACGACTTCCCGTACGCATGTCCTGTTTCAAATCCCGCAGCCACCAGTTCGCGCCAGATATCGGGTAACTGTTCCAGACGCGCGCCGAAAAGATCCACCCGTTGCCCGCCGGTGATTTTGCTGTACAGCTGATAACGTTTCGCAATCTGTCCTATGGCGATCAGGCCGTCCGGTGTGACCTCTCCCGCAGGCATACGCGGGACCACAGAATAGGAACCGTCTTTTTGAATATTGGCAAAATAGCGATCGTTCGTGTCCTGCAGCGGTAAGTGCGCTGGTTTAAGCAGATACTCATTCCAGCAGGACGCCAGCACTGACCCCACCAGAGGTTTACAGATTTCGCAGCCGTGACCCTGGCCGTAACGGCTAATCAACTGTTCGAAAGTATGGATATGGTTCACCCGTACAAGGTGATAAATCTCCTGGCGCGACCAGGGAAAATGTTCACAGATATCCTTTTTGACCTCAACGCCCTGGGCCGCAAGTTGGTGCTCCATCACCTGTTTCACCAGCGCGCTGCATCCGCCACAACCGGTCGCCGCTTTAGTGCACTGTTTGATGGCGCCAATGTCCGTCGCACCAGCACTTACCGCCCGGCATATATCGGCCTTACTGACGTTATGACAAGAGCAGATTTGCGCTGTATCGGGCAATGCCGCAACCCCAAGCGCTTTTGGCGCACCGCCCGCCAGCGCGGGCAGGATCAGCGATTCCGGCTGACCAGGAAGCGGCATCCCATTCAACATCATTTGCAATAGCGTGGCGTAATCGCCAGCATCGCCAACCAGCACTCCGCCCAACAGCGTTTTGCCCTCTGCACTGACGACGATCTTTTTGTAGATCTGCTCGGGACCATGCGTCCATTGATAGCTTTTCGCGCCCGGCGTACGGGCATGCGCATCGCCAAAAGAAGCGACATCAACGCCCAGCAGCTTGAGCTTGGTGCTCATATCCGCACCGCTAAAACTGACATCTTCTCCGGCCAGCTGTGCGGCGACTACCCGCGCCATTTGATATCCCGGCGCGACAAGGCCAAAGACTCGCCCTTCCCACAGCGCACATTCGCCGATCGCAAAAATGGCGTCATCTGACGTGCGACAGTGGCTATCGATACAAATCCCACCGCGTTCGCCAATATCTAAACCGCTGCGACGCGCCAGCGCATCCTGCGGACGAATACCCGCAGAAAAAACCACCATTTCGGTTTCCAGCTTTTCGCCGTCGGCAAAGTGCAGTACCAGTCCGTCAGTGGTGCTTTCAATTTCCGTGGTCGATTTTGCGGTGTGGACGCCAACGCCGAGCGCCTCTATCTTTTCTCGTAACATCGCGGCACCGGCGTTATCCAGCTGCACCGCCATCAGATTAGCGGCAAACTCAACAACATGCGTTTCCAGCCCAAGCTGACGCAGCGCGTTCGCAGCCTCCAGACCAAGCAGGCCACCGCCGATCACCACCCCGCGGCGCGCACTTTTCGCTTTCGCTGCAATGGCATCCAAATCGTCCAACGTACGATAAACAAAGCAGGCGGGTGAGTCCCCACCTTTCACAGGGGGGACAAACGGATACGATCCGGTGGCAAGCACCAGCGAATCCCAGTGGGTTTCATGTCCGTCGGCGTTGCGGATGACGCGCATCTCACGATCGATCTCGGTCACGCATTGCCCCAAACGTAGCTCTATGCCACTACGGGCAAAGAAATCATCAGCGACAAGCGAAAGTGATTGCGCGCTGCGCCCGGCGAAATACTCTGACAGATGCACCCGGTCATAGGCGGCATAACGTTCTTCGCCAAACACCACAATGTGATAATGCAAATGCAGATTACGGCTTACGCATTGCTCAAGAAAATGGTAGCCAACCATACCGTGTCCCACAACAGCCAGCGTCGGTTTTGTCATCGTCATCTGTCCTGCAGCCGATGGCTGCGTATCAAAGCGGTCGAAGAGCCAGTCGGAGTGTGCTGTCGCCCCCTGTGCCAGCAAATCGGTTAATGGCGCTGCGCTATGGCAATCGCCCATCAGCAGCACACCATGGAGTTTTCCATCACGCGTCAGCAAGCGGCGATAGTGCCCGCTGAGCGGATCGTATGTGCTCAGGGTGGCATCCGTCGCCGTCGTGTCCGTTACGCCTGCACTAAACAGATCAATTCCCGTCACCTTGAGGCGCGTTCCACTCGCCTGCCAACCAAATCCGGCACCGGTAAAACCCGCCAGTCGCGCAGCCAACACCTCAGCCTGTTTCAGGCACGGCGCAACCAGTCCCCACGTCTGGCCGTTAATCTCGCAGCATTCCCCAACGGCGCTAATGCCGGGCATTGAGGTGCGAAGCTGTTCATCCACCACGATCCCCTGCTGACAAACAACACCGCACGCCTGCGCCAGGGTGATATTGGGTTTGACCCCCGTGGCAATCACCACACCATTCGCCGCAATACGCTGGCCATCGAGCAACGTTACGCAGTCGGCTTCGATACTGACGAGCCCGGAACTAAGCTCGCAGCGAATACCGCGTCCTGTTAGTTGTGCCTGCAACAGATCGCTGGCCTGTTGATCAAGCTGTTGTTCCATCAGCCTTCCCGCGCGATGAATCAACGTGACATCGTCACCGTGAAGACGTAAGGCTGCCGCGGCCTCCACGCCGAGAACGCCACCACCCAACACCACCTTTGGCCCAGACCGTTGGAGAATCGCCTCGACATCCTGCATCGTGCGAAAAGCATGAACATGCGGTTGTTGGACGCCGGGAATGGGCGGAATAAACGGATACGATCCGGTGGCAAATACCAGCTCATCCCAGAACAAAAGCCGTTTTGTGGTGGTCAGGCTGCGGCTGGTGGCATCAACGGCCAACACAGCTTCATCGCTCAGAACCGTCACGCCGTGATCGAGATACCACTGCGCCGGATGAAGCAAAGTTTGCGCAAAGGGCTTTTCTCCCCCCAGCACCGGGGAAAGTTGGATCCGGTTGTAGGCAAGCTGCGGCTCTTCACCAATAACGGTGACGGAAATGCCGCCGTTTTTGTACATAACAAGCGCCTCAATCAGACGAGTTGCCGCCATGCCATGACCCACAATGACCAGTCGCGTCATCTTCCCCTCCTTACGCCGCCTTCGGCTGTTTCTCATACAGAAAATGGAGAATGCGTTGTCGCAGGTGGTGGTATCGGCTGTCATCGGCAAGCTGGACCCGATTGCGTGGGCGCGGTAAATCAACCGTCAAGATCTCGCCCACCGTCGCCGCTGGCCCGTTGGTCATCATCAGAACCCGGTCGGAAAGCAGCACCGCTTCATCAACGTCGTGAGTGATCAGCACAATGGTGGTATTCAGCGACTTCTGGATGTGCATCACCGTATCCTGCAAATGCGCCCTAGTGAGCGCATCCAGTGCGCCAAACGGTTCATCCATAAGCAGAACTGTGGGTTTCATCGCCAGCGCCCGGGCAATGCCCACGCGTTGCTTCATCCCACCAGAGACTTCACCGGGGTGTTTGTGCATCGCGTGGCCCATCTGGACGCGGTGCAGGTTGTGTTCGATCCACTCACGTCGCTCGGCTTTACTCATGGTGTGGCGAAAGACCTGATCGACGGCCAGGGCTACGTTGTCGAAACAGGTCAGCCACGGCAGCAGCGAATGGTTTTGGAAAACGACCGCCCGCTCAGGCCCCGGCCCGGCGATTTCGCGGTTATCGCAAATCAGGCCACCTTCAGTAGGCAGCGTAATGCCGGCAATCAGATTCAAAAGCGTCGACTTTCCGCAACCGGAGTGACCAATCAAACTCACGGTCTCCCCTTCATGGATATCAAAAGAAACATTGTGTAGCGCGAGGAACTCACCGCTGGCGGTCGAAAAACGTTGGCTGACCGCCTGGACCTGAATAATGGGTTTCATGTTGTCTCCTTATTTTTCCTGCCAGCTATAACGACGCGCCACCAGCATTAGCCCCTGCTCAAGCAGCAGACCGACAACGCCGATGATGACGATAGCGATGAGAATGTTTTCGACATTAAGGTTGTTCCACTCATTCCAGATCCAAAAACCAATCCCCAACCCGCCGGTGAGCATTTCTGCTGCCACAATCACCAACCAGGCGATGCCGATCGACAGGCGTACGCCAGTGAGGATCGCCGGCAGCACGGCGGGGAAAAGTATCCGCCGCATCACCGTCCACTCAGAGAGTTGCAGTACGCGAGCAACGTTGAGGTAATCGTCAGGGATTCTCCGCACCCCTTCGGCGGTGTTGATCACCATCGGCCATATAGAGCAGATAAAGATGGTCCAACTCGATGCGGGTTCCGCTTTTTGAAACAACAGCAGTCCAATCGGCAGCCAGGCCAGCGGACTGACCGGGCGCAACAGCGCAATCAGCGGCGAAAACATGTGCGAAAAGAAGGTGAAACGCCCAATCAGAAAGCCCAGCGGGATCCCCACCAGCGCCGCTAATCCGAAACCGATCGCGACCCGTTGCAACGACGCCAGCACGTTCCAGCCGATACCCATATCATTCGGCCCGCCGTTATAGAACGGATCGGCAAACAACGTCAGGGCTGAATCCAGGGTGCTCAGCGGCGTCGGAAAGCCTTTGCTGTTGATGGCGGCCAGTTGCCAGCACACCACCAGCAAGGCAATCCCCAACAGAGCGGGTACGGCGCGTCTTAGCCATGTACTAAGCCACATTGACCATGGCATTTTGCGCTTTCTGACCTTCATCGTTGATAGCGTGATGACCTCACCGACTACCGGCTCAGGGGATTTAAGCTGCGTATTTTGTTTCATCTCAGGCTCCTGTACGGTGGAGGGTAAAACTGTTGGCATAGGCTTCTGGATTGCGGCCATCCCATACGGAACCGTCCATCAGCGTACTGGTTCGTAGCAATTTCGCAGGAGGTGTTATCCCTCCAACCGCCGCTGCCGCATCGCGCCAGATGTCGGTCCGGTTGATGCGCGCGGCAATGGCTGCATAATCCGGTTGCTGCTTCAACAATCCCCAACGGCGGAACTGGGTCAGAAACCACATGCCATCGGAATGCCAGGGGAAACTCACCTCGCCGTCGCGAAAAAAGCGAATGGCATGCGGATCCTGCCAGCGACGACCGGCACCGTTGTCGTACTCGCCCAGCATTCTCGCCGTCAGATAGCCTTCTTTGGTATTGAGCCAGGCCCGGCGCGCCAGAATTTGTGCTGTTTCGCGTTTATTGGCTTCACTGGCGTCTATCCAGCGCGATGCCTCAAGCAGCGCGCTAACCAGTGCCCGGGCAGTATGTGGATATTTTTCTACCCACTCCCGGCGCGTACCGAGTACTTTTTCCGGATGGTCGGGCCAGATATCCTGGGACGTCGCCGCGGTAAAACCGATGCGGTCATTGATCGCCCGCGCATTCCACGGTTCGCCGACGCAGAAGCCACTCATATTGCCAATGCGCATGTTCATCACCATTTGCGGAGGCGGTACCACAACGGTGCGAACATCGGTGAAAGGATTGATGTCAGCGCTGGCCAGCCAGTAATAGAGCCACATGGCATGTGTGCCAGTGGGAAAGGTGTGCGCGAAGGTATAGGTTCCAGGCGCCTGCGAGACGATCAGTTTCTTCAGCGCAGACGCATCGGTAATCCCCTGCTCCAGCAGCGTTGCGGAGAGCGTGATCGCTTGCCCGTTCTGATTGAGCGTCATCAGATTGGCCATGGGCTGCGCTTTACTGGCAATACCCAGTTCCAGGCCATACAACAGGCCGTACAGAACATGAGCCGCATCCAGCTCTCCAGAGACCAGTTTGTCACGCACTGCAGCCCAACTGGCCTCTTTGGTCGGCACCAGCGTAATGCCGTATTTTTTATCAAAACCTTTCAACGTGGCGATAACCAGCGGCGCGCAGTCGGTTAGCGGAATAAAACCGACCCGAACGGTAGTCATCTCCGGCGCATCAGACCCTGCCGCCCAGACCGAAGACATCAGTCCTGGAATCAGCGAGCTGGCCCCCATCACGGCACTTGCCTGTAAAAACCGCCGCCGCGTTAACGAAACTGTTCTGTCACCCATACATGCTCCCCATAAAAAAAGGCGTCCAACAATGCCGAAGCATTGCGGGACGCCTTTATCCTCAAAACAGTCAGACCGCCGTTGGCCTGCTGCTAAATTGTCTGTATGAGTGAATGCAATTCAGATGCCAGAATTACACTGGCGGTTTTAGCGGGTTCGACGCGTACCAGACGCCGCGGTGCACCCAAATATGGCAGACACTGCCCGCCTGTTGTGCAGTCGCTATCCCTGCATCAGGGATTTAACGGTAAGCAATGCCCGGGCGATATCGACCATCCGTTGGTTTTTATCCATCGCCATTTTTCGCAATAGCTGCCACGCCTGTTCTTCGCTGACCTGCTGGTAATTCATCAGGATGCTTTTTGCTTTATCAATCACCTTGCGCTCCTCTAAGGCATCCTGCAATGAGGCAAGTTGGGTGCTCATTTGCTCCAGCTGGCGAGCCTGCTGGCGAACAACCCACAATAATTGTTTATCCCGGCGCAGCGAGAGGGGTTCGTCAGCACGGTCGTCAAGCCAGTTGTCGAGCGGCAAGGCGTAGGTTTCTTCCGCCAGCCGACGCGCCACGGCGTTCAGCAATTCGGTAATCAACATCTCTTCGAGATGGCGTAATTGTTCAAGGCGCTGCGTCTGTAGGGTAAACCAGCGTAGCGCGTGTTCACCGTTATCGAGTTGAGATTGTCGCGTACAGGCCTGGCGCCGCAGTTGTTCGATGGCGCCCGATGCCTCGCATTGCTGACGAAAATGCTGCACCAGTACAGGCGAAGCTAGGGAGATAAAGGTATCAAAGCACGGCTGCTGCCCGTCTATTCTGTCCACCAGCTCCTGGCGCATTTGAGGGTTAAACTCGCCCCGGGTAAAACCAATGGCCCCTAACGCCCGCTCTTGTCCTACCAGCTCTTTACCCTGCATAAAACTGTATAGCGCCACCAGCCCACCTGCGACATGGGGATAATCGATGCTGTCGTTAAGCTGCGGCACAATACCCAGCAGATGGCGTAACGTCCGGCTGTACTGCTCCATCGCCTGCTGAGCATCGATAGTCTGCCCGCTGACAGACTCACGCAGCGTCGTTAGCTGATCGAGGCACCAGACGGTGCCAGCAATGCGGTGGCACAACGCACTGCCCGCCACCGGCATAATGTGCTGGAAAAGGATATGCAGTTGCCGACACTCTTCATCCACCAGCGCCCGACTGGCACGGACCTCCCGCTCATAAAGCGTACCTTGAGAACACAACCAGATATTGGATGCACCGCGTTCGCACTGTAGCATATGCACCAGATGGCTAATACGCATTACCAACTTACCGGACTGTGCCAGTTGGCGAAGCTGGGTGTTCTCAAGCTGGCGGGCATGGCGAAACCATTGCGTCGCGCCGGAATTTTGTGCATTTGTCATCATCTCTGCCCTCACCGATAACGGGTTATCCCTGAGGACAAGCAATATCCATGCCCCCCTGACAACAGGAGTAAAAATGCAAAAGATAGTGATCGTCGCGAACGGTGCGGCCTATGGAAGCGAATCGTTATTTAACAGCCTGCGTCTGGCAATCGCCCTGCGCGAACAGGAAGCGGATCTCGACCTGCGTCTGTTTTTAATGTCGGACGCGGTAACCGCGGGATTACGAGGTCAGAAACCTGCAGAAGGATACAATATTCAGCAAATGCTGGAGATCCTGACGGCGCAAAATGTGCCGGTCAAACTGTGCAAAACCTGCACCGATGGCCGTGGGATCACGACGCTGCCGTTAATTGACGGAGTGGCCGTCGGCACGCTGGTTGAACTGGCTCAATGGACGCTGGCTGCAGATAAAGTGCTGACCTTCTGATACACCGTTTTCAGGCAAGCACACTGAAAGTGTCGATAATTTCCGGATTTAATCGTAGATGGGCGCGGTTTCGTTGAACGTTAGCACGCCCTTTCAACCCTTTTAAGGAATTTTGTCACTTTTGTTTAATCGTTATGCCATTTTTTGATCAAAATCAGCATCCCGTTGCTCCCCCTTTGGTGTTATGCAATGAGTGAAATGTGAACAACATCACGCAGCACTTTCGACAGAAAGTACGTTGTTTTCAAGAACGGGGTGAAAAATGGCATTAGTGAAGGCGAGTTTAAAGTTATTTGGTGGCGATACGGTGGTTGTGCGCTGTTCCGAGCGTTGTCACATCCATCTGATGAGCGAGAAAAATCACGTCAAAGACACGCAGTCCGACATCTTAAGCGTGCAGGATCGTGATAACGCATGGTTGACCGTGCCCTATACCGGCATCTGGAATGTGCTGATTGACAGCCACAGCCAGTCGCTAGAGCATTCAATAAGTTATATTGCAGCCTAAGCGTTAATTGCCCGAAAAGCGCCTGGCTTTCGGGCATTCAGTTCCAGGCTGGGTTCAGGCAAACCCAGGCCGCATAACGCCTTCCGGCAGGTTCTCTCCCAACAATCGTTTAACCGTGATCACCAGATCGTTAAGACAATCATCCTGCATCCCCAACTTGACCAGCTCTTGTTCCAGTGAGAACAGATACTGGGCGTTGGTACCTAAAGGTCCGCTCGCCGCGGCGATAAGCGGCGCAATCACCTGCGCGCGCGTGTCTGACTCAAACAGCGGATGACGCGGATCCATAATAAAGACCAGTGCGTTCACCGTCCTGCCGTCATCAAGCGCCAACTGACACCAGGTCGGCAGATAACAGCCGGTGATCATTTCTCGCTTCCACAGCAGCGAAAGCTCTTGTTCCAGGGATGCCTCCGGCAAGCGGTAGGCCACACCGGTGGTGCGTCCCCCTTCTTTCAGGGCCAGCATACGTCCTGGCTGACACGCCGTTCCTCGCCCCGCCGTCAGGCGCAGACAGAAAGCACGGTGCCAGCCGACTAACGTCCCGGTACAGGACTCTTCAAACTCTAAGGCCGGGTTCCACATCAACGATCCATAACCGAAGATCCACACCGGTCCATCATCTGGTCGGCAAGCGAGCGTGGCGGCCAGTGAGGCTGCACGTTGTTCCGCTGACCAGAGTAGTGATTCTTCAATAGCACCAAATGCCGTCTTACAGTCGGCATTCAATAAAAAATCACGCGTTAACACCTTACACCTCCGCCACTGCAGCTTCCCTGCGACAACTTTTTTGACGCCTTCCGGGCTTTTTTACTGCTCATTTTGAAACCAATAGCTGGACAATAGGCAATTCACCGCTCGCTTGCAAGCCAGCAACGGCGCGGCGTAGCACGATTCGCTAACGCCTGATGCTGGCTAGTTCATAAAGGCATTATAATTGATACTGTTACGCCTTTTTATGCCATTTATCATCATCACCTTTTTGATAATCATTTTTGACCGCGGCCCACGCCACCTTGTGTGCTGTCTCTTCACGGGTAGCATCATCACGACGGTCAGATTTATCTTTATACTGTTCCCAGGCGCTGTTGAAAGCTTCTTTGTAGATGTCCTGAGCATGGGCTGGCAGAACATGCTGCACGCTTTCAGGCAGATCGCTTTTGGATTTATATGGCATTGTGAACTCCTCTTTTTAGGCTAAACCTTAAGTGTGGTTAACAATGCGGCGATGCGCCAATAATGGACATTTATAGAAAATTTCTTCATCTAACCTTCTGTTAATTAAACAGTCTATAAACAATAATTTTGTTTTTGACCGCTTTGAGAGGAAAAATAAGCGATGTAGTAAAATTTCGTAAAATGTCACCTACAAAACCAAGTTTTCTGTTATTTTTTACATTCTTTAATACTTTTTATAATTATATACCCTAAATAATTCGAGTTGCTTAAAGGCGGCAAGGGAGTGAATCCCCAGGAGCATAGATAACTATGTGACTGGAGTGAGCGAACGTAGCCAACGCATAAGCAACTTGAAGTATGACGGGTATAAATACCTGCAGAGACGGAGAATTAATTCAATGACACACGTACATGAGGCGGTAAAAACCCGCCACAAGGAGACCTCTCTCGTCTTCCCGATTTTGGCGCTGGTAGTACTGTTCTTCTGGGGGAGCAGTCAGTCACTACCAGTGGTCATCGGTATTAATGCGCTGGCCCTTATTGGTATATTAAGCAGCGCATTCAGCGTTGTCCGTCATGCTGATGTATTAGCACATCGACTTGGCGAACCCTACGGGTCGCTGATCCTCAGCCTGTCCGTTGTTATTCTTGAAGTCAGCTTAATCTCCGCATTAATGGCGACCGGCGATGCAGCGCCTACGCTCATGCGCGATACGCTATATTCAATCATTATGATCGTAACCGGCGGCCTGGTCGGTTTTTCATTACTGTTAGGTGGCCGTAAATTTGCCACTCAGTATATGAATCTGTTTGGTATTAAGCAGTATTTAATCGCCCTGTTTCCGCTGGCCATTATTGTACTGGTGTTCCCGATGGCTTTACCGGGTGCAAATTTCACTACCGCCCAGGCGCTATTAGTGGCATTAATTTCTGCGGCGATGTACGGCGTATTTTTGCTGATACAAACTAAAACGCATCAGAGCCTGTTCATTTATGAGCATGAAGACGAGGGTGACGACGACGATCCGCATCACGGTAAACCGTCAGCCCACAGCAATATGTGGCATGCCGCTTGGCTTATCATTCATCTGATCGCTGTTATTGCCGTGACCAAAATGAACGCCAGCCCGCTGGAAACATTGCTGACTGAACTGAATGCGCCGGTCGCCTTTACCGGTTTCCTGGTCGCATTGCTGATCCTCTCCCCTGAAGGGCTAGGTGCGCTGAAAGCGGTTCTGAGTAATCAGGTACAGCGGGCGATGAATTTGTTCTTCGGTTCAGTATTAGCCACCATTTCACTGACCGTTCCGGTAGTGACCCTGATCGCATGGGCAACCGGGAATGATTTGGTCTTTGCGCTGGGCGCACCAGAGATGATTGTGATGGTTTCATCACTGGTACTGTGTCACATCTCTTTCTCCACCGGACGCACCAACGTGCTTAACGGTGCGGCGCATCTGGCGCTGTTTATCGCCTATCTGATGACGATATTTGCCTGATTAGTCTTTCTGATAGAACCCACGGCCCTTCTCAGGGCCGTTTTCTTTTACCGCTCACAGCTCCGGATAAACCTGTTGACCATCGACAAACGTTAATAACGACTCCGTTTGGTGCAATTTGTCTGCCGGAATAGCCATAATATCCTGATTAAGCACCGCAAAACGGCGAGCTTACCTGCCTGCAAACTTCCCCTCTGCTGTTCTGCAAAAGCTATCCAGGCGGCATTGAGGGTATACATTTTTAATGCATCTTCTCGGCTTAACTGGCACGCATCATGGCGTACCGTGCCGTCGAGCGCTTTACCTGTTACATGATATTCAATGGCATGCCATACTCCTGCAACGCCAATCCGCGTCGCATCCGTACCACCTACAACGATACCCCCCTGCTCTGATGCGGGTTGATATGAGGCACCGCCTGATTAAGTTCCCATTTTCCCCATCATATTTATCTACCTTATCTTGTGATGATCATCTGGAAAGCTGATGCCGCACCGCTACGCTGGCGATTCGCGCGCTGGCTAGCAGACGTTCGAACGAATGCCCGCAACGCGCTTTTCCCGACAGGCCAAGCATTGTGGTACTGACGTAATCAGTCAGGCTGTCAGCCTCCTTAGGATGCCGCTGTGCGATAAAGTCGTGAATTTTATGTTCGGTAGCCGAGTAGAAATTCCGCGCGACCTTCCGCGCCTGCGGATCGTTACTGTGCGTGCCCTCCAGGACCAAACATCCCGGCGCATGCGGATCTGCGGCATAACGTCGCGCCGCCTCTTCAAGCAGATCGGTAAGACATGCAGAAACGGGTTTATCGGGGCGAAGAATGTCATCAAAAGGGATCGCCTCAGTTTGTACGTAGCGGTCAAGAACACGTTTATAAAGACCGATTTTATTCCCAAAAGCAGCATAGAAACTGGGGGGCTTGATCGACAACGCCGCGGTGACATCCGCCACGCTAACCGCGTCATAGCCATGTGCGTGAAACAAGGGTTGTACTTTGGCAACGGCCATTTCTGGATCAAAATTACGTGGGCGTCCAGGTGCACGAGTGCATTTTGTAGTGCTCATTACAAATCCATTGACAGAAAACAGTGCACCTATTATATATCGATCACTACATAATTGTTCAAGGAGCACCTCATGTCTTCTTTTAACGGCAAGTCAGTTCTGGTTCTTGGCGGCAGTCGTGGGATTGGCGCGGCTATCGTGCGCCGTTTTGCCGCGGATGGCGCATCGGTTATCTTTACCTATTCAGGCTCCCCTGACGCTGCCAAAGCGCTTGCTGATGAGACGGGTACCCAGACAGCGCAAACCGATAGCGCCGACCGTAACGCCGTCATCAACCGGGTACGCGAAAGCGGCCCGCTGGACGTGCTGGTAGTTAATGCAGGCATTATTCTGTTTGGTGATGCGCTGGAGCAGGATCCGGCTGACGTGGAGCGCCTGTTCCGGATTAACATTCACTCCCCATACTATGCGGCCGTGGAAGCGGCACGACAGATGCCTGACGGCGGACGCATTATCATTATTGGTTCTGTGAATGGCGACCGTATGCCTCTTGCTGGCCTGGCCTCTTATGCGGTGAGCAAATCAGCGCTGCAAGGGCTGGCCCGGGGGCTGGCACGTGATTTTGGACCGCGGGGCATTACGGTCAACGTGGTTCAACCGGGTCCTATTGATACCGATGCCAACCCGGAAGATGGCCCACTGAAAGAGGTGATGCACAGTTTTATGGCGCTAAAACGACATGGCCGTCCAGAGGAAGTTGCGGGAATGGTTGCCTGGCTTGCAGGCCCTGAGGCTGGGTTTGTGACGGGGGCAATGCATACAATTGACGGTGCATTTGGCGCCTGACGGCCACCCTTAACACTTTTCTCAAACAGCAGTCCGAAGAGATATCTCTCCGGACTGCAATACTTTCTTAGTTCTCGGTATCCAGCTCGTCGAAGCTTTTAACCAGGTCATCAATCGCTTTAATCTGAGTCAGGAACTGTTCCAGTTTCGCCAGCGGCAGCGCGGATGGACCATCGCATTTCGCATTGGCTGGATCCGGATGCGCTTCAATAAACAGACCGGCCAGACCTACCGCCATACCTGCGCGCGCCAGTTCGGTAACCTGCGCACGACGACCGCCGCTTGCTGCGCCAAACGGGTCACGGCATTGCAGCGCATGGGTAACGTCAAAAATCACCGGCGAGTTGCCAGAAACTTTCTTCATCACGCTGAAGCCCAGCATATCCACAACCAGGTTGTCATAACCAAAGTTCGCGCCACGGTCGCACAGAATTACTTTGTCGTTGCCGCCTTCATGGAATTTGTCCACGATATTGCCCATCTGGCCCGGGCTTACGAACTGCGGTTTTTTCACGTTGATAACGGCACCGGTTTTCGCCATCGCTTCCACCAGATCGGTCTGACGAGCGAGGAAGGCCGGCAGCTGAATCACATCCACCACGTCAGCAACAGGCTGAGCCTGGCTGGCTTCGTGAACATCGGTGATCACTTTTACGCCAAAAGTCTGCTTCAGTTCCTGGAAGATTTTCATCCCTTCTTCAAGGCCCGGTCCACGGTAAGAGTGGATGGAAGAACGGTTGGCTTTATCAAAGGAGGCTTTGAACACGTAAGGGATACCCAGCTTTTGAGTAACGGTTACGTAGTGCTCACAAATGCGCATCGCCAGATCGCGGGATTCCAGCACGTTCATTCCGCCAAACAGCACGAACGGCAGGTCATTTGCCACGTTGATGTCGCCAATGCTAACCACTTTTTGTTTCATAGGATCGCCTTAAACGGTAGGTAAAGTGTCATTAATCAATGCAATACAATTTGCTTGTGCGAAATAGTATTAATCTGCGCACGAATCATTTCGCTGATCGGGTCTTCCGGACACTGTTCAACGAAATAACTTAAATCTGTCAGCGCAACATGTTCACATTCCAGTTGCGCGTAAATTAATCCACGATCGCGTATTTCATACGGATCTTCAGGATTAAACTGTAATAATGCTTCGCTGGCACGCAGCGCCAGCTCCATTTGCCGCTCTTCCATCAGCGATGATTTCAGCGTGTCGAGCAGTTTACGAATTACTTCTGCATTATCCGCCTCATCCAGGTCTTCGTTAAACAGCTCCGCGACCGGGCTGATATTCCCCTTCAGCCACACTTCCAGCGTGTGCTCATTTAACGTTTCGCCATTGAACGGATTGATTAGCCACATTTCGCCATCGAGCGATTCAATACGCAGGATGAGTTGTGTCGGGAAAATCACCGGCACCAGTGGCAGCTCCAGTCGGTTGGCAATCCACAATAAGATCGCACCCAGGGATACGGCGCTGCCCTGACGATTTTTCAGTACCTGATCAAGCCATAGTGCATCAGAAAGACGATAGACGCCGTGGGTATCCGTAAACCCCCATTCGCCGTAAAAAAGTGCCAGCAGTTTTTCCAGTTGCTCATCCTGAGACAGGAGCTGGCTAATTTCTTCTTGCGCCAGACTGACCAGACGTTCCAGTTCGTCATAGACAGTTTGTGTCGGAAAATCCAGACGGATAGACTCCGACGCCAGGATCATCCCATCACACAATGGCGCTTTATTAAATTCGAAATCAGCTAACGACCTCATGCTTACCCCAGTAACGGTATTTTTGTGGTGGCGAGTTTAATGATGATGTACAGCACCACCAGCGCCAGCGGAAAAGCGATTAATCGCGCCTGCTGACTGCGCGCCCGACGATAATCGAGCGCAATAAAACCCAAAACGATGTAAATGATAACCCCAAACAGCTTTTCAGTCAGCCATGTCCCGTGCTCAGTGAATGGCAGGATGTGCGCTTTAACCATTAACGCTACGCCGCTGAGTAATAAAACGGTATCGACAACCGGCGGCACGATGCGCGTCCAGCGCGCGCAGGCAAGGCGCGAGTCGGTGTAACGCCACCAAAATCGCAGGATCAGCAAACCAACCGAAAGCGCAATGCTGATGAGATGGACGTTGAGTAACACACCGAAGGTACTCATGATGGGATGCGTCCAAGCGTAATTCGCTCGTTGCCGCCATAGTCACGACAGGTTTCAACTGCCACGTAACCCGCACGAGTAAAGGCATCACGGACGGCCTCGCCCTGCTGCCAACCATGTTCCAGCAACAGATAGCCGCCGGGCGTTAACATGCGCTGAGACTGGTCGATGATATGCACGATATCCGCCAGCCCCTGAGCGCCCGCCACCAGCGCCGACAGCGGTTCAAAGCGAACGTCGCCTTGCGCCAGGTGCGGATCCTGTTCGTCGATATACGGCGGATTGCTGACAATCATGTCAAACTGCTGTCCCTGCAATGCGCTGAACCAGTTACTTTGCAGCACACAAACATTGTCGATGCCCAGTTGCTGCTTGTTGCGAATGGCCAGTGCCACGGCATCAGGCATGCGGTCTACAGCTGTCACTGCACAATCCGGACGCTCGGTTGCCAGCGCCAGCGCAATGGCACCCGTGCCGGTTCCCAAATCGAGAATACGACACGCTGAGGCCGGCAGGCGAGCCAGCGCCTGCTCCACCAGACACTCGGTATCCGGACGCGGAATAAGCGTGGCTGGAGACACAAACAGCGGCAACGACCAGAACTCACGCACGCCGGTTAAGTGCGCCACCGGCTCTCCCCGCTGACGCCGCTCCAGTAGCGTATCAAGCTGTTGACGCTGCGCCTCGGTTAACTCCGTTTCGCCGAAAGCCAGAATAAAGGTGCGCCCTTTGCCAGTAACGAACTCGAGTAAAATCTCGGCGTCACGGCGCGGGCTTTCGCTTGCCTGTAATTGGCTTATCGCTTCACGCAGCCAGTGCTGATAATCCATTAATCCTGCTCGGACAATGCCGCCAGTTGATCGGCCTGGTATTCCTGGACAATCGGCTCAATGAGCATATCCAGTTTGCCTTCCATCGCTTCATCCAGACGGTAGAGCGTCAGGTTAATGCGGTGATCGGTCACACGCCCCTGCGGGAAGTTATAGGTACGGTTACGATCGCTGCGATCGCCACTGCCCAACAGGTTGCGGCGTTCAGAGGCTTCCGCCTGTTGACGTCTTGCCACTTCTGCGGCACGAATTCGCGCCCCCAGCACCGACATCGCTTTAGCTTTGTTTTTATGCTGTGAACGTTCGTCCTGGCATTCCACTACGATACCGGTCGGTAAGTGGGTAATACGGATTGCGGAGTCGGTGGTGTTAACGTGCTGACCGCCCGCGCCTGATGAACGGAAGGTGTCAATACGCAGATCGGCCGGGTTGATGTCCGGCAGTTCGGCATCCGGCAGTTCCGGCATAACCGCGACCGTACAGGCCGAGGTATGAATACGCCCCTGCGATTCCGTCGCAGGTACGCGCTGCACGCGATGGCCGCCAGACTCAAACTTCAGTCGCCCGTAAACGCCTTCGCCGCTAATCTTGGCAATGACTTCTTTAAACCCGCCATGCTCGCCTTCGCTGGCGCTCATGATCTCAACCCGCCAGCGACGCGATTCAGCGTAACGGCTGTACATGCGGAACAGATCGCCGGCAAACAGCGCCGCTTCATCACCACCGGTTCCCGCGCGCACTTCGAGGAAGGCGTTACGTTCGTCATCGGGATCTTTAGGTAATAGCAGGACCTGCAGATGCTGTTCCAGCTGCTCACATTTCTCTTTTGCTTCGCGCAGTTCATCCTGCGCCATTTCACGCATTTCAGGATCGTCGAGCATCATCTGAGCCGTCTCGATATCTTCCTGAACCTGTTGCCAGTCCGTAAAACAGCGAGATACATCGCTTAATTGCGCATATTCGCGCGACAGCGCACGAAAGCGATCCTGGTCTGCGATAGTACCCGCATCACCGAGCAGCGCCTGAACTTCTTCATGGCGTTCATGCAGGGCTTCCAGTTTGGCAACGATAGAAGGCTTCATAGGCGTAAATGCACCCTGTAAAAAATAAGATTGGTGTGCTGCTACTCCAGCCCGAGGCTGTCGCGCAGAATATTCAGGCGTTCACTATCCCCGTCACGGGCGGCCTGTTGAAGTGATTTGGTTGGTGCATGAATCAGGCGATTGGTCAGTTTCCAGGCCAGATCCTGCATAATGGCTTGCGCATCACCGCCCTGTTGAAGAGCGGCCAACGCTTTGGCGGTCAGTTCATCACGGATCTGTTCTGACTGACTGCGATACTCGCGGATAGTGTCGCTTGCGCCCTGGGCGCGTAGCCAGGCCATAAACTCGCTGGCTTCCTGCTCCACTATCGTTTCGGCTTCCACCGCCGCCGCTTTGCGCTGGGCCAGGTTATGCGAAATGATGCTTTGCAGGTCATCAACACTGTACAGATAGGCGTTAGACAATTTACCCACTTCCGGCTCGACATCGCGCGGTACGGCGATATCCACCAGCAACATAGGCTGATTGCGGCGGTTTTTAAGCGCACGTTCCACCATTCCTTTGCCGATAATCGGCAGCGGACTGGCGGTAGAACTGATAATGATATCGGCATCCTGTAAACGCGCGTCTATATCACTCAGTGAAATCACCTCGGCGCCGACTTCATCCGCCAGCACCTGCGCACGCTCGCGAGTGCGGTTGGCGATGATCATTTTCTTCACTTTGTGCTCGCGCAGATGTCGCGCAACCAGCTCAATGGTTTCGCCCGCACCGACTAACAGCACGGTTACCGTGGAGAGCGATTCAAATATCTGCCGCGCCAGGGTACAGGCGGCAAACGCCACCGACACGGCGCTGGCGCCGATGTCAGTTTCTGTACGTACACGTTTTGCGACAGAAAATGATTTCTGGAACATGCGTTCCAGCGCACTGGCGTTCAGGTGACCTTTTTGCGAATCCGCAAACGCTTTTTTCACCTGCCCCAGAATTTGCGGTTCACCGAGCACCAGTGAATCCAGACCGCTGGCAACACGCATCAAATGACTGACCGCGTCGTTGTCCTGGTGCCAGTACAAGCTGTTGCGCAGATCTTCTTCATTGAGGTTATGGTATTCACACAACCAGCGAACCAGCGCTTCTTGCAGGTTATCCTGCTCTTCAACGCTGAGATACAGCTCCGTGCGGTTACACGTCGACAGCACTACCCCGCCCTGCACCATTGGCTGCGCGAGCAGGCTGTCCAGCGCCTGATCGAGCGTATCCGGCGAAAACGTTACGCGTTCTCGCAGCGATACAGGTGCCGTTTTATGGTTAATACCAAGCGCTAAAAGGGTCATGTGTGCGGGAATAGTACCAGCGTTGATAAGGTTAGACTGGGTGCATCATACAGGATGCGTGCGGTCAATAAAAGAGACTGCCCCCTTTTGGAGTAATAGCTTAGTGCACAAATTTAAGCGATTTAAGATAACTTGAACGTAGACGATGTCTGATGGCGGCGCTAGCATTAAGAGTTATAACTGCAACGTATCTCAAGGATTTGTCATCATTATGACCCTGCCTGATTTTCGCCTGATTCGCCTGCTGCCGCTGGCGGCCCTGGTTCTTACTGCCTGTACGCTCAACGCGCCTAAAGGTCCCGGTAAAAGCCCCGATTCTCCGCAGTGGCGCCAGCACCAACAGGAAGTTCGCGCCCTGAACCAGTATCAGACGCGTGGTGCGTTTGCCTATATTTCCGATCAACAGAAAGTGTATGCCCGCTTTTTCTGGCAGCAAACCGGTCAGGATCGCTATCGTCTCCTGCTGACCAACCCACTGGGCAGCACGGAACTGGAACTTAATGCGCAGCCTGGCAACGTCGAACTGGTCGATAACAAAGGCAAGCATTACAACGCCGACGACGCTGAAGAGATGATCGGCAAACTGACCGGCATGCCTATCCCATTAAACAGCCTGCGCCAGTGGATCCTTGGACTGCCAGGTGACGCCACCGATTATAAGCTCGACGACCAATATCGTCTGAGTGAAGTGAACTACAGCAAAGACGGTAAAAACTGGAAAGTGGTCTATAGCGCCTACGACAGCAAAACCCAGCCAGCGATGCCAGCAAACATGGAGCTGTCCGACGGCTCCCAGCGTATTAAGCTGAAAATGGATAACTGGATTGTGAAATGATGACCCATTGGCCCTCTCCGGCAAAACTGAATTTGTTTTTATACATCACCGGACAGCGTGCGGACGGTTACCACACGCTGCAGACCTTATTTCAGTTTCTTGATTATGGCGACACGATAGATATTGCACCGCGTAGCGACGGCGAAATTCACCTGTTAACCCCAGTGGAAGGCGTTGCGCATGAAGACAATCTGATCGTCCGTGCGGCACGTTTGCTGATGAAAGCGGCATCTGAAAGCAATCGCCTTCCCAAAGGGAGCGGTGCGGACATCAGTATCGATAAACGCCTGCCGATGGGCGGCGGTCTTGGCGGAGGTTCGTCTAATGCGGCAACCGTTCTGGTGGCGCTGAACCATCTCTGGCAGTGCGGACTTTCAGTTGATGAACTGGCGGCACTCGGCTTAACGCTGGGGGCGGATGTTCCCGTATTCGTGCGCGGCCATGCGGCCTTTGCCGAAGGCGTTGGCGAAATTCTGACGCCGGTCGAGCCTGAGGAAAAGTGGTATCTGGTTGCTCATCCGGGAGTCAGTATTCCGACACCGGTGATTTTTAACGATCCCGACCTCCCGCGCAACACGCCAAAAAGGTCAATAAAAACGTTACTAAAATGTGAATTCGGCAATGATTGCGAGGTTATCGCAAGAAAACGTTTTCGCGAGGTTGATGCGGCGCTTTCCTGGCTGTTAGAATACGCGCCGTCGCGCCTGACTGGTACAGGGGCTTGTGTCTTTGCTGAATTTGACACTGAGTCTCGTGCTCGCCAGGTGCTTGAGCAAGCCCCGGAATGGCTCAATGGCTTTGTGGCGAAAGGCGTCAACCTCTCCCCATTGCACAGAGCGTTACTCTAAATCCTTCGGATTTCAGGAAGATGGCGAAATGACGAATCGCCAGGTGCATACAACTTCAGTATGTAACTGGTGTGAGGAATTGATGCCAGCGCAAATGAAACGCGAAAGATAAAGAGTAAGCCGGGCAAGCTGAGTTGCGGTGACAACGTCACCCTGTTCCAGACGTTGCATCGCGCTCTTTAATACACCGCATGGAGAGGATACTGCCTGGCCCGCACAGTTTTCGGCAGATTCTTTCCACCAATGGACGCATGCCTGAGGTTCTTCTCGTGCCTGATATGAAGCTTTTTGCTGGTAACGCCACCCCGGAACTAGCACAACGTATTGCCAACCGCCTGTACACTTCACTCGGCGACGCCGCTGTAGGTCGCTTTAGCGACGGCGAAGTCAGCGTACAAATTAATGAAAATGTACGCGGTGGTGATATTTTCATCATCCAGTCCACTTGTGCCCCTACTAACGACAACCTGATGGAATTGGTCGTTATGGTTGATGCGCTGCGCCGTGCTTCCGCAGGCCGTATCACCGCCGTTATTCCTTACTTCGGCTATGCACGTCAGGATCGTCGCGTACGTTCCGCTCGTGTACCGATTACCGCTAAAGTCGTCGCTGATTTCCTGTCCAGCGTTGGCGTTGACCGCGTCCTCACCGTTGACCTGCATGCTGAACAGATCCAGGGCTTCTTTGACGTACCGGTTGATAACGTATTCGGTAGCCCGATCCTGTTAGAAGACATGCTGCAGCTGAACCTGGACAACCCGATTGTGGTTTCTCCGGATATCGGTGGCGTCGTGCGTGCCCGCGCTATCGCTAAACTGCTGAACGATACCGACATGGCTATCATCGACAAACGTCGCCCGCGTGCGAACGTTTCTCAGGTGATGCACATTATTGGTGACGTTGCAGGTCGTGACTGTGTTCTGGTTGATGACATGATCGATACCGGCGGTACGCTGTGCAAAGCAGCAGAAGCACTGAAAGAACGTGGTGCTAAACGCGTATTTGCGTACGCCACTCACCCGATCTTCTCAGGTAATGCGGCAAACAACCTGCGCAACTCAGTGATTGATGAAGTCGTTGTCTGTGACACTATTCCACTGACTGACGAAATCAAAGCGCTGCCAAACGTGCGTACATTGACCCTGTCGGGTATGCTGGCCGAAGCGATTCGTCGTATCAGCAACGAAGAATCCATCTCTGCTATGTTCGAGCATTAATCGAGCCCGGCTCAAAAACCCGCTGCGGCGGGTTTTTTTATCTGCAATACTTATTTGTATGACTTATGCCTCCTTCACCTGCCATTTAGTTGACAGATGATGCGCTCATGGATGAAACATTATTGTGAACAGATTATTTTCCTCACATGTGATGCCTTTCCGCGCCCTCATCGACGCTTGTTGGAAAGAAAAATATACTGCCTCTCGCTTTACCCGTGACCTGATCGCCGGGATAACCGTTGGGATCATCGCCATTCCGCTGGCAATGGCCCTGGCAATAGGCAGTGGCGTTGCGCCGCAGTACGGCCTGTATACCTCAGCCGTCGCTGGGATTGTTATCGCCCTTACCGGGGGATCGCGCTTTAGCGTATCTGGCCCAACCGCCGCCTTCGTGGTGATTCTGTATCCGGTGTCGCAACAGTTTGGGCTGGCAGGCCTGCTGGTTGCCACGCTCATGTCCGGGATATTCCTGATCCTTTTCGGCCTCGCTCGTTTTGGCCGCCTGATCGAATATATCCCCGTGTCGGTAACGTTAGGTTTTACATCGGGTATTGGTATCACCATCGGTACCATGCAGATTAAAGATTTTCTTGGCCTGCAGATGGCCCATGTCCCGGAGCACTATCTGCAGAAGGTTGGTGCGTTGTTTATGGCCTTGCCGACCATCAATTTCGGCGATGCCGCCATTGGCGTAGTGACGCTGGGGATCCTGATTTTCTGGCCGCGCCTGGGGATCCGACTGCCGGGTCACCTTCCCGCACTGCTGGCAGGCTGTGCGGTAATGGGTATCGTGAACCTGACCGGCGGCCATGTCGCCACTATTGGTTCTCAGTTCCACTACATTCTGGCTGACGGCTCACAGGGTAATGGTATCCCGCAGTTGCTGCCGCAGCTGGTCCTGCCGTGGAATATGCCGGAATCAAACTTTACCCTGAGCTGGAGCTCGTTACAGGCGCTGTTACCGGCAGCCTTCTCGATGGCGATGCTGGGGGCAATTGAATCTCTGCTGTGCGCCGTCGTACTCGATGGGATGACCGGCACCAAGCATAAAGCTAACAGCGAGTTGATTGGCCAGGGGCTGGGTAACATCGTGGCACCGTTCTTTGGCGGTATCACCGCCACAGCGGCAATTGCCCGCTCTGCGGCAAACGTCCGCGCCGGGGCGACCTCGCCAATCTCTGCGGTTATCCACGCGATTCTGGTGATCCTTGCCCTGCTGGTACTTGCGCCGCTGCTTTCCTGGTTACCGCTTTCCGCCATGGCCGCCCTGCTGCTGATGGTGGCATGGAACATGAGTGAAGCGCATAAAGTCGTGGATTTGCTGCGCCATGCACCGAAAGACGACATCATTGTCATGCTGATGTGTATGTCGCTGACGGTACTGTTCGACATGGTTATTGCCATCAGCGTCGGTATCGTTCTCGCCTCTCTGCTGTTTATGCGTCGTATTGCGCGCATGACTCGCCTGGCGCCGGTCAACGTAGACGTACCGGACGATGTACTGGTGCTGCGCGTTATTGGTCCGCTGTTCTTTGCCGCGGCGGAAGGATTATTTACCGATCTCGAGTCACGTATTGAAGGTAAACGCATCGTAGTCTTGAAGTGGGACGCGGTCCCGGTACTGGATGCCGGTGGTCTGGACGCTTTCCAGCGCTTTGTAAAACGTCTGCCGGAAGGTTGTGAATTACGCATCAGTAATCTGGAATTCCAGCCGCTACGCACCATGGCGCGCGCGGGTATTCAGCCGATTGCCGGGCGCCTGACGTTCTTCCCGAATAAAGATGCTGCGCTAGCAGATATCCGCTGACGTGTAGCCCGGCCAGGCGAAACGACGCCGGATTACAAATGACAGACAAAAAAATGGCTCCCGTACGTGGAGCCATTTTTATAACAAGCTTATTGCTTACGCGTTCAGCAGTTGCTCAGCCGTTGCCTTCACGCTTGCCAGCAGGACTTTAACATCCTCCAGACATACCGTCGGATTGAGCAGCGTTAGCTTCAGGCAGGTGACACCATCTGCTTCGGTCACGCCGACGTTGGCGCTACCTGAAGCCAGAAGAACGTCGCCAATACGCTGGTTCAGCAGCGCGACAAATGCCACGTCGTCACTTTGCGGGCGGAAGCGGAACAGCACGCTTGCCAGCTGCGGCTCCATCACCAGTTCAAGACGCGGCTGGGTTTTGACAAACTCAGCAACATCACGCGCCAGCGTCACACCGTTATCAATGATCTCGGCATACTGCTTTTTGCCCAGCGCTTCGAGGCCCATCCACAGCTTCAGCGCATCGAAACGACGCGTGGTCTGCAGCGACTTCGATACCAGGTTTGGTACGCCAGCCTCTTCATCGAAATCAGAGTTCAGGTACGCCGCCTGGTAACGCATCAGCTCGTAGTGGCGCGCATCTTTTAACAGGAACGCACCGCAGCTGATGGTCTGGAAGAACTGCTTGTGGAAATCCAGCGTCACGGAATCTGCCAGTTCAAGGCCGTTCAGGAAGTCACGGTACTTATCAGAAAGCAGTAACGCCCCGCCCCATGCCGCATCCACGTGCATCCAGATCTGATGTTCTGCAGCCAGCGCTGCAATATCCGCTAACGGATCGATTGCGCCCGCATCGGTAGTACCGGCAGTGGCGACGATTGCCATCACCTGCTCACCGTTGGCTTTCGCCTGGGCCAGCTTGTCTTTCAGGTCAGCCAGATCCATGCGTGAAAACGCATCGGTCTTCACCTGGGTGACGGAACGGTAGCCCAGCCCCATCAGCGCCATGTTCTTCTGCACGGAGAAGTGCGCGCTTTCAGAGCAGAACACTTTGATTTTACTCAGATCACCGGTCAGACCATCCTGCTGAATGGAGTGCCCCTGGCGAGCGAAGAAAGCATCACGCGCAAGCATCAGGCCCATCAGGTTACTCTGCGTACCGCCGCTGGTGAATACGCCCGCATCGCCTGTCGGGTATCCAACCTGCTCACGCAACCACTCGATCAGCTTGATCTCAATGATGGTGGCCGACGGGCTCTGGTCCCAGGAGTCCATACTCTGGTTGGTGGCGTTGATCAGCACTTCCGCCGCCTGGCTAATTACCAGGCTCGGGCAGTGCAGATGCGCCACGCACTGCGCATGGTGAACCAACAAGCTGTCTTTGAGAAAGTATTCAACCGCACGCTCAATAGCGGCCTGGTTGCCCAGGCCCTGAGACGTAAAATTCAGGTTGATACGTTCACGCAGTTGCTCAACGGTTTTACCCTGATACATCTCAGGCTGCTTCAACCATTCAACGACCGCTTGCGTACTCTGCTCGATAGCGTCCTGATAAGCTGCAATGCTTTGCGCCGAGCCGGACAGAATCGGGTTTACGTCTGACATTCGATCCAACTCCGTTTAAACCGGCTTCACGCCAGCGCCCAGCAGGGCGTTTTCGAATTTATCGAGGAAGATTTCCAGCTCAGCGTTGGTGATCAGCAGTGACGGCAGCAGGCGCAGCACGCACCCGTTGCGGCCACCACGCTCCAGAATCAGCCCATTTTCGAAGCATTTTTTCTGCAGCAACGCGGACAGCTCGCCATCGGCCGGGTAGCAGCCCATGTGATCCTGCGCTTCATTCGGCTTCACGATTTCCAGGCCGATCATCAGACCCAGACCGCGCACCTGGCCGATAACCGGGTAGCGTTTCTGCAGGTCAGCCAGTTTGCCTTTCAGCCACTCGCCCTGGGCAGCAACTTTATCGGCAATCTTGTCATCTTTGAGGATCTTCAGCGTTGTCAGACCGGTCGCCATCGCCAACTGGTTGCCGCGGAAAGTACCAGTGTGGTGGCCCGGAGCCCACGCATCGAACTGCTTTTTAATGCCCAGTACCGCCAGTGGCAGACCGCCGCCAACCGCTTTGGACATCACGATGATATCTGGCTCAATACCGGCATGTTCGAAGGCGAACAGTTTACCGGTACGTGCAAAGCCCGCCTGAACTTCATCGATGATCAGCAGAATGCCATGTTCCTGCGTCACTTTACGAATGCGTTGCAGCCACTCGACCGGAGCCGGATTCACGCCACCTTCACCCTGCACCGCTTCAAGGATCACGGCAGCCGGTTTACGCACGCCGCTTTCAACGTCGTTGATCAGGTTTTCGAAGTAGTAGGTTAATGCTTTAACGCCAGCGTCGCCGCCGATACCCAGCGGGCAACGGTATTGATGCGGATACGGCATAAACTGCACTTCCGCCATCATGTTGCTGACCGCTTCTTTCGGCGACAGGTTGCCGGTCACGGACAGCGCGCCGTGGGTCATCCCGTGGTATCCACCGGAGAAACTGATGATGCTGGAACGGCCGGTGACTTTCTTCGCCAGCTTCAGTGCCGCTTCAACAGCATCTGCGCCGGACGGACCGGTGAACTGCAGGCAATATTCTTTGCCCTGACCCGGTAATAAAGAAAGTAAATATGATGAGAATTCATCTTTTAACGGCGTGGTAAGGTCAAGCGTATGTAACGGTAAGCCGCTTGTGATGACACTTTGAATGCTCTGCAGCACTTCAGGATGGTTATGACCAAGCGCCAGGGTTCCGGCACCTGCCAGGCAATCAAGATATTGATTATTTTCTACATCAGTAATCCAGACGCCCTGCGCTTTAGCGATCGCTAATGGCAGTTTACGTGGATAGCTGCGGACATTAGATTCAAACTCAGCCTGTCTTGCTAAAAAGGTATCATTGCTCTGTGGTAATGAATTAGCACTTAAAGTATCAATACGGACTTTATCCGTCATCATATCACTCCTACAACCAGGTGTAGATTAACGCCTGATTGAATAAATGGTTATAAGGATTACCTGTAAAAAAGCGCGGCTAATATATGTTGTTTTAGCTTAGGACTCAATCATTTATTTTTCGGCATTAAAAATAACAACTTTCTCCTTTAAATTCAAAGCGTAATAACTATTTAGCATTACTAAATCCTAAAGAAATATATCTATTTAATTAACAATGTTGTAGCTAATTGCAACGCAGACAATCTAATAAAAACCATGGGATTTTCGTGTTTTTATTATTTTTTTACACGTTTTTACCATTAATGATGCTCGCGACATCTTGTGATGACATGATTTTTCACTTATTTGTCGATAAATCGAATAAAAAAGTCGATCCCTAAATATAAATCACTTAGTATGGCGCGCTTATTTGCAGGCTATGTAGATAAAATTAATGCGCAGCACCCGATAACGCGTACAGGCGACACGCGTTATCGACAACAGGTATTCCCTGGGTTGTCAGCAGAAATGTTCGCGGGCGGACATTTCGTAAGGCGAACGTCGTTCCCTTATGCCGAGAATGAAAATTTTCTAGCCATACTTTTATGGCGCCCTGATATGAGATTGTTATGACTCGCATTTATCCACCATCCGTCGTTGCCAAATTTGGCGGCACCAGCGTCGCTGATTTTGATGCGATGAACCGCAGCGCCAGCATTGTCCTTGCTGATCAAGATGTCCGTTTAGTCGTTTTGTCTGCTTCAGCAGGCGTGACAAACTTACTGGTTGAGCTTTCTGAAGGTCTGGAAACACATCAACAATTAGATAAGATTGAGACTTTACGCGCCATCCAATACAACATTATTTCCCGCCTGAAGCAGCCGTCCGTTATCAGCACGGAAATCGATAATCTTCTAAACAATATCCGTCGTCTTGCACAAACGGCGATGGTTTCGCCGTCTGATGCGTTAAGCGATGAGTTAGTCAGCCATGGCGAGCTGATGTCCTCGCTACTGTTTACTGAAGTCTTACGTGAACGGCATGCCGAGGCCGGGTGGTTTGACGCCCGCAGCGTGATGCGTACTAACTCGAACTTCGGCTGCGCCGAACCCGAGCTTGGCACACTGCACCACCAGGTGGAGACTCACCTGCGCCCTCGTCTTGAGCAAGCGATTATGGTGACTCAGGGATTTATCGGGCGTGATGCCACAGGACACACCACAACGCTTGGACGCGGCGGTAGTGATTACACGGCTACGCTTCTCGGTGAGGCGCTTCACGCCACACGCGTTGACATCTGGACCGACGTCGCAGGGATCTACACCACCGACCCACGCATTGCGCCGCGGGCCAAACGAATCGACCATATCTCATTTTCCGAGGCCAGCGATATGGCCGCCTACGGTGCGAAGGTCCTCCACCCGGCGACACTGCTCCCGGCAATGCGTAAAAGCATTCCGGTCTTTGTTGGCTCAAGTAAGGATACTGCCGCCGGAGGTACGCTGGTGCACAACACCACCGATAATCCACCTCGCTATCGCGCGCTCGCCGTGCGTCGTAAACAGACGCTGTTGCGGTTACACAGTCTGGAGAAGCAACCTTCCTGTTCTTTCCTGGCGCAGTCCTTCGCCATTTTAGCTCGCCATGCGGTCACGGTGGATTTGGTTACAACCTCAGAGAATAGTATTGCGCTGGCGCTGGACGCCACTCATGCAACCTCAGGTGAAGACCATGTGTTGACCACCGCATTGTTTACCGCCTTGTCCTCCCACTGTCGGGTGGAAGTGGAAACCGGGCTGGCACTGGTCACTTTGGTGGGGAATCAACTCACACAGGCTGCGGGAGTTTGCAAAGACGTTTTTGCCTGGCTTGAAGAACATACGGTACGAATGATTTGCCATGGGGCGTCAAACGACAACCTGAGTATCCTGTTGCCGGCTGACAATGCAGACAGCGCGATCAAAGCGTTACATTATCGGTTATTCGAATAACGCTTCTTTGTAGTATGCCACCAAGGGTAGAAGTCGTTTAATCCAGTACTGACGAACAAGCAGAGCCCTGGTTTTTAAACCAGGACTTTGTGTTCAAACAACTGCACTCCGAGTTGGGAGAGCTATTTAGTTATGCCGATGATTGGTATCACCGCGACGGCAGCGTTTGTCATAGTGGCGCACCCACCAGTAACGATCGCTGATTTGTTCGTGCCCCCCCACTCTGGCACCGGCCAACCAGAGGACTCCACCAACAAAAATACTGAGCACGGCACCATGTGCGAAAAACTGTGGCAGATTAAATTGCGGCAGTTGGTTTAAAATAGAGTAACCAACACCACCCACCATCACCACCAACCCTAAAGCCATGAGCACGTTACCGAGTAACGAAGCGTTTTTGCGTTTCATGTGTCACCTCCGGAACTTTGGGTTGTTACAGGGAATACCCCTAATCCTTATGTGTAAAGTATAGACAACACTGCCGTTCGCAAGTGCGGGAGCGATCACAATTACAAACACTCATGCAACAAAACTTTACAAATAAGCCACTGAACACACTCATTTTCTAATAGTCCATTTGTGCAATTATTCAGCTTTTGGCGATAAGCACGCAGTTTTTTGTCAACAGCAGCGTCAGACAGTAAACTACACGTCGTTTATCGAAACACTCAGGACAAAACACGTGGCGATTAAATTGATTGTCGGCCTGGCAAACCCCGGCGCAGAGTATGCGGCAACGCGACACAATGCAGGCGCATGGTATGTCGATCTGCTGGCAGAAAGATTACGCGCTCCCCTGCGCGATGAGCCGAAATTCTTCGGCTACACCTCCAGAGTTACGCTTGAAGGTGAAGACGTCCGTCTGCTGGTGCCAACCACATTTATGAATCTGAGCGGCAAGGCTGTCGGTGCGATGGCCAGTTTTTATCGTATTAACCCCGATGAAATTTTGGTCGCACACGATGAGTTAGACCTGCCCCCTGGCGTGGCCAAATTTAAGCTTGGCGGCGGTCATGGCGGACATAATGGCCTGAAAGACATCATTAGTAAGTTAGGTAATAACCCCAACTTTCATCGTTTACGCGTTGGAATTGGCCATCCGGGCGATAAAAACAAAGTTGTCGGATTTGTTTTAGGCAAACCGCCTGTTTCAGAACAGAAGTTAATTGATGAAGCAATTGACGAAGCGGCACGTTGTACCGAGATTTTGTTCAAAGACGGCCTGACCAAAGCGACGAGCCGGTTACACACCTTTAAAGCGCAATAAGCAGCGATGTGCGGCATTTTTCTCGCGTGCTGTGTATAATAGGCAAAGTTATTTACATTTCTACAATCTGTTTTCCATAACAGGTTGAATATCAAAAGATTAAGGTGATTTAAACATGGGATTCAAATGCGGTATCGTCGGTTTGCCAAACGTAGGCAAATCCACCCTGTTCAACGCGCTCACAAAAGCGGGTATTGAAGCGGCAAACTTCCCGTTCTGTACTATCGAGCCGAACACCGGTGTTGTCCCGATGCCCGATCCGCGTCTGGATCAGCTGGCCGAAATCGTCAAACCGCAGCGTATCCTGCCAACAACGATGGAATTCGTCGACATCGCCGGTCTGGTAAAAGGCGCGTCTAAAGGTGAAGGCCTGGGTAACCAGTTCCTGACCAACATCCGTGAAACCGAAGCTATCGGCCACGTGGTGCGTTGCTTTGAAAACGACAACATCATCCACGTTAATAACAAAGTGGATCCGGCTGACGACATTGAAGTTATCAATACCGAGCTGGCGTTGTCCGACCTCGACACCTGTGAGCGCGCTATCCATCGCGTGCAGAAGAAGGCCAAAGGCGGCGACAAAGACGCTAAAGCAGAACTGGCTGCGCTGGAAAAATGCCTGCCACAGCTGGAAAACGCTGGCATGCTGCGTGCGCTGAAAACGCTGACTGACGAAGACAAAGCAGCCATCAAATACCTGAGTTTCCTGACGCTGAAGCCAACAATGTACATCGCTAACGTCAACGAAGACGGTTTTGAAAATAACCCGTACCTCGATAAAGTGCGCGAAATCGCGGCTGCCGAAGGTTCTGTTGTGGTTGCCGTTTGCGCTGCCGTTGAAGCTGACATCGCAGAACTTGATGATGCTGACCGTGAAGAATTCATGGCTGAAATGGGTCTGGAAGAGCCGGGTCTGAACCGCGTTATCCGTGCTGGCTACGAATTGCTGAACCTGCAGACCTACTTCACCGCTGGCGTGAAAGAAGTCCGGGCATGGACCATTCCTGTCGGTGCCACGGCTCCGCAGGCAGCCGGTAAAATCCATACCGACTTCGAGAAAGGCTTTATCCGCGCACAAACCATCGCGTTTGAAGATTTCATCACCTATAAAGGTGAGCAAGGTGCGAAAGAAGCTGGGAAAATGCGTGCCGAAGGTAAGGACTATATCGTCAAAGATGGCGATATCATGAACTTCCTGTTCAACGTCTAATAAAATCTACTGTCTCGTGAGGTTTCAACGAATCTCATGAGAATGACAAAACCTATAAAATCCACGCAATTGCGTGGATTTTTCGTTTCATAATGTCTCAACTTATTGAACAGGCCCCGTCGTGAGGAAAGAATTTGTCTACGAGCGTGGGGTCAGTCCAACCAGCAGGATTGCCAGGCAAACCACTGGTTGCCTGGCAAAAAGGTCAGGAGACGATTATCAGAAGTTCCATTTCGCGCCGATCATTGCCGCACTGTCATTATAGCCTTTATCACCCACCTGCACGCCGACATTGCCCCACAGGTTGAAACGTGGGCTGACCTGCCCTTCGACACCCACTTTCACCTCACCTAGGTTTTTCGTTCCGGCCTGGCTGACGTTAACGCCGTCCATCCGGGTGCTGAAATCACGGGTATTGTGCAGCCAATTAACTTCGGCAAACGGCTGGAACTCACGCGCTTTACCGTTATCGAGCTGGCTGTGGCCTTTGATCCAGGTTTTCACACCAAGACGCGTTTGCACATTACCGTCACCGCTGCTGGTGATGCGGGTGCCGTTGCTTTCACGGTGATCGTCGGCTTTCACGCCCATCCACACGGCCTGTGCCTGCGGCTGGATATACCATTCGTTGGTCGAACCTTCACGCGTCTGGTATTCCCCCATTTTCCAGGTGTAGCCGGTTTCCACCGAGGCGTTCACCCCTTTCGATTTATAGGATTCGCCCTGCAGACCTTCACCCTTCACGCTGTTGTTAAACCAGTTGTACTGTGCCCAGGTATCGACATACAGCCCGCTGTGCGTCTCGTCGTTGGCATACCAGGTTGAGTAAACCCCGGCGGAATAGCCGTTCACAGACCCTTTCGAACCATACTGCGTACGTGACGTGTGGGTATTGCTGTGGTCGTTGCCGTAACCGGCCATCAGACCAAGATGCCAGCGGTCAAGACCACTCTGGCTCCACTGCGCCACATCACCGCCCAGTTGAACGGCGTAACGGTTGCTCTGCGTTTTGAGCTGCCCGCTGCCATCACGCCAGTTGTTGTGGCCGCCCACGTGACGCATCCACATGCTGGTGACTTTTTGCTCGCCGGTTAACGCGTCGATGAACTGTGTTTCACCCAGGCGATCGTGCAGACGGGTCACAAACAGGGTGTTAGCCGCCGCCAGGTTTGCGGTGTAGCTGCCGCCTTCCGGACGCAGATCCGGCGTTTCTTTATCACCCGGATCCGTGCCCGGGTCCGTTTTGCTGCTGTTCAGATACCAGTTACTGCTGTTTTCACCGGTACCGCGGTTCAGGGTGTAGTCATACGCCCCGGCAACAATACGGCCTTTCTGGGTGAAATCACCGTCGGACGCCCCCTCAACGGTCATAACTTCAATACCGTTGATGGTCGCCGCCCCTTTGCCCCCGGCGTTTGTCACCGTGACATACGTGTTGCCGGAGGTATCGCCTTCCACCACCAGCTTATCGGTGACGGATTTATCGTCGCCGAGCGCGGTGTTAAGCGAAAGCAGCCCGTCGTTACCCGCATAGTTACCCTTAATCACCAGCTGGTTTCCGGCCTGCTTCCCGGAAACCCCGGTAGCCATCGTGCCGCTGTTAGTGACGTTTCCACCCACCATAAAGGTGTGAGTGCCTGTGCTTTCAGCGGTGCCAACCTGAAGCAGACCGGCGTTGTCGATATCACCCGTCACGCCGCCGAACCCGGATAATTTCCCCTGATCTGCGATAGTGACCTGCGTGCTGCTCAGCACCACTGAAGCGCTCTCGCTGCCCAGTTGCAGTCCGCCCTGCTCAATGTGTGTGCTACCGGTCCACGCGGCATTGTCGCCCACGGTGATGGTGCCGCTGCCGAGTTTGGTGACACTGCCTGCGCCGGTAATGCTGTTGTTCAGCTCCCAGCTACTGGCGCTGTTGAGCACCAGGGAACCGGCGTTTTTCACCGCCGCATCGCCCAGATGTTCAGCCACGGACGCGGTAAGCTGCGATCCACCATCAATGTCAAAGGTTCCGGTAAACTCGCTGTTGTTACCGGCCAGCACCACATCGCTGTCGGTCAGTTCGACACTGCCGTTATCGCTGATGGCGTTGTACAGCACGCCTGCGGCATTACTTAACGCCAGCGTACCGGCCGCCACGATGTCACCAGTACCGAGGCCCAGCGTAGAGTTCAGCAACGCCGTGGCCCCTTCGGCAATCGTGGTTTTCGCGGTCATAGTGCTGTTTTCACCCGTGACAGTCAGCGTTCCTCCGTTCAGGTTGAGCGCGCCGCTACCTGTTAAGGTGCCGTTCGCCTCACCGCCATCCGCAATCGTCAGGCTGCCACCATGGATATTCAGCAAAGAATCGACAGCGGCCGTCAGTTTACCGACCGTCTGGCTGTAGCCGTTCATATCAAAACCAGTGTCAGATGCCAGACGCAGTTCGCTGGTCTGCCCCAGCACGTCGTTGTTATTCATCAGCAGGTTGCCGCTACGCACATCGGTGATGCCGGTGTAGTCGTTATCCATATTGGAAAGTGACACGGTCTGGCCTTTGGCGCTGTCGAATGCCAGGTCGCCGGTGCCAGTGACGCGGGCGCTGAGGTCAGCGGCATTACCTGTTTTATCGTTGGCATCCAGCACCAGCGCGTTACTGCCGGACGCTAGCAGTTCAACCTGCGTCAGCCCGTAGCTGATATACAACCCGTCGTCGTTTTCTCCACCGGTCAGGCGGTAGTCATAAGTGCCTTTGGCCACCACTTCATCATTCTGCTCGATGTCGGCCACCACGCCATCGCTGATGACGTTGCCGTCTTTGTCGGTTAACGTCAGGTTGCCCGCGCCACCCTGCACAGCGGAGTCAGAGGTGGCCAGTTTGATCAACTCCTGTGCGTCGTCCTGCTCAAGCAGGGAGAGCGTCGTATCCGCCTGTGGACGATCATTGCTGACGCTGCCGGTATCCACCTGAACGGTCCCGCGACCACTCAGATCCATTTTACCCGCATGGATCGTACCATCCGCTTGCGTTTTGCCCGGCGTAACACCGTCGAAACTCACCGTGCCCCCGTTAAACGCCAGCCCGCCGATATTCTGTTCGCCCTTGCCGACATGCGTGAGGCTGCCTTCACCCGCGCTCAGCGTCGCTTTAGCCAGGGCCTGAATATTTAACCCGGCCAGTTCAAAGGTGCTGTTTTGCAGCGCAAGCGTGCCCTGGAAACCGTCTGCGGCATTGTTGGCGGTAAAATCAAACGCCTTGCCGGACGCATCCACAGACACGGTCCCGGTTCCCGAGAGGTGGCTGTTGAACGCCATATCGCCGGTCGCGTTCAGTTGCAGCGTACTGTTCGTATCAATGCTGTAACCCGTATTCGCTGCATCATCTTTTGCGTCACCCAGGACGAAGTCGACGTTATTGACGGTAAACACGGAGTTGCTGGTCAGATCGATATGCTCCATGCCGGTAATGGCGTCGGCACTGTTCAGAGTGTACTGTGCGTTCTGCAACCGGAGCGTGTCTTCACCTTCTCCACCATTCAGGCTGGTGAAGAGCGAGGTTTCCGTCGCCTTGATGTCTTTCAGCAAGAAGAGATCGCTGCCGTTACCGGTGGTGATATCGGTTGCCGTACTGCCGGACTCCAGCGTGACGGTGTTATCGCCACTCAGTAAATTTACCATCCCGGTGATGCTGGCTTCCGCGGCATTGGTAAAGGCAATGCCCTTCCCTTTAACGATTTCCAGCGCTTTTTGCGAAGCATCCAGCGCGCGGATCACCCCTTTATTAAGGAAGCTTTCCAGAGAGCCGTTATCTGCATCGACCACCGCATGCGAAGTGGAAACTGACGTCAGCTCGCCCGACTGTTCAATATTTTTCGTGGTCCCGCCGACAACCAGCGCCTCTGCGCCATCGCTGTCCAGCACGTTGACGCTGGCACCTGTTTTCAGGTCTGCGGAGGAATTGGTGACGATCCCTTTACCACCCGCCTGCTGGACGTTGATGACCAGATCGCGCGAGTCGGACATATCCAGGGTCTGATCGGTTTGCGAACCGTCCATACTTTCAAACAGGATGCCGGTTCCACTACCGGTAACGTTGATGGTGCCGGAGTTGGTCTGCGCCATGGAAGCCCCGGTATGTACCCCAATGCCGTTGCCGACGGTAATGTGGGTCTCTTTGAGCTGAATACCGACAAGGTTAGCCTGGTTTTCAATGGCGTTACCGCTGCCGCCCGCGGCCATCGTGATGGTTGCGCCATCAACGACCAGCCCTTTCGCCCCGCTTGCCAACAGAATGGCGTGCGCCGTGCCGTCAGCGGTAGTTTGCCCTTCACCGGTCAGGTTAAGCGTTGCGTCGCTCTCGACCAGATACGCCGCGGTGCCATCGGTGGCAGAAACGGTCGCGCTATTGTTCACCACGGAATCTGCGCCCTGAATATTGACCGCCACGCCATTCACCTGAATATCGCCGTCGTTGTTCAGCGTACCGCCGGAAATCAGCACTCCGGTACTGTCCGACTGATCAAAATCAATAGTGCCTTTATGGTTCAGCGTACCACCATTACGAGCGATATAGCCGAAAGCGCCGTCAGCGGTGTTGGCCGTTTCAAGGGTGGCATAGCTGGTTAATACCGACTCACCTTTTTTGGCTTCAACGACTTCACCATCCAGGCCATAGTAGTTTCCGTCAACAATGCCCGCCGTTGTGCCCTTACCGGCGACTTTAACAATATCGGCATCCGCCGTGATTGTCCCCGTAGCACCGCCTTCAATACGAACGCCAGTTGAGCCTTCACCCATAATGCTTAACGCCAGCTTGCCGGAGTTAAAACTGCTACCTGCATCCGTCGTAAGGATAATGGTGGAGTTATCACCCGTTGCATTCATTTGTGACTTATTGGTACTAGAACCATCAAACGCAGCGCCGCCATCGACGCGATAAAGTGTCGAATCTGTCGTCGAAACCGTTTGATTACTCGTGGCATTATCGATAATTGACGATCCGGCACCGTAAATGTAATACCCCGTCTGGTGACTCCCTTCATTGAAGGTCACCGTTCCGTCATCCACCAGGGTGATGGTGCCTTTATCACGCGCCTGAACACCGATGGCATAATCGCCATTGAGATTGACGTCGCCTGATACCACGGCGAGGGCATCCTCACCACTCGCCCGGATACCGTAGTTCGCGTAATGCGTCCCCTCATCTACCCCGGAGTTGACGTTAATGACACCCGCGTGCGTGATTTTTCCTCCGGCTTCCACATCAATACCGATACTGTTTTGCCCGTTTTGATTGATTACGCCGTTGTTCACGACCCGGTTTTCACCGGTACCTGATTTTACGTTGATCCCCACGTTCGCAATCGAGGATTCGCCGGGCAGATCGCCGTTGATCTCTATCGTGCCATTTTGATTTAACGTCGCGGTATTTTTAACAACGATGGCTGTTGCGTTCGTTGTCTGAGAACCAATTACAATTTTTGAGGCCCTATCGCCGTTATACGTCGCACTGCCTGATAACAGAACACCGATGGAGTCTCCCGAAATACGAAGGTCGTTAGTCGCATCCGTCCCCTCACGTTGAGCCTCCCGGCCGATGTACAACATGCCGTTATGGTTAAATGTTGATTGCTGGCCGGCCTCAACACCTGTTGTGACCGGTGTGCCAGTGGTATTCGTCTGCGCGGTTGATGCGACATTTATCGTGCCGTCATTTGTCAGCACCGCAGACGAAGAGAGTAGGACACCTTTATTACTGTATTGAGAAGAGCTCGTTGCCAGGTTAATCACGCCAGTGGCATTGTTATTAACAGTGGATGTGCCGTTTGCCAGGATAGCCGTGTGCTGGCCTGCTGCGACTAATGCTGCGCTCGAACCCAATTTTTCAGCCATGTCAGGGTTAGTCCCTGCATCAACAACCCCGTTGTTCTCAAATACAGAACCACTGTGAACGGCGACGACATAGGCCCCACGAAGCGTATTGTTATTCGACCCTAGTGTGCCCTCATTGATTAAGGTTGCACCATTTTCCAGGTTAACCAGCGATGCATCAGACCAAAAAAGTTGCAGATTAGCGTCTTTATCAATGTTAATAACGGCATCTTTGCCGGTTCCGTGGATGTAGGAGACGGTATCACGATTAACCGTTCCTCTAACTGCATCATCAGACGCAATCCCATCCTCATTCGCATAAATAGGGATAGACCCGGTAGTTCGCGCCAAATTCAGTTCAGCGTTGTACTCTGCACTGGTCATTGAGAGCTCACCTTTTTCAATCGCTGCGATTAACGCAGCGTTGTAAGCTTTAAACTCCTCCACATTTGTCACATTTTGTGGCCCAAGTTTGCTGGTGAACTCACCTGTAAATTCGTCAATCACTGGGTACGCAATAGCCGTGCCACCACTGTGATTGTTGTAATCATTACCTAACTGGGCTATTGTTTTAGAATGGTAATTAAGCTCTGCTTTGTCACCAGACTCACTGGAAACATTAAAAACTGATGATTTATTTATGCTACTCGTATTTGAACTTTTGAAAACAGCGCTAAATAAGTTTTCCCTATCATTAATCCAGTTGGCATCCTGACTTCCAACATTGACATCAAGAGTGGCTCCACTATTAACGTTGTATAGATTACGATCTATATACTGGCCGTTAGCACCCACGGCATTTGAAATCGTAACATTAAAGTCGGCGAGAGAGTTAATGACCATCGCATCATTATCGTAGACCGCTATTGATGTCGTATTCCCGGTAACTGGATCTATAAAGTCAATTACTTTGCTTTGCGAGCCGATGTTAAATATGTTGTTATTCTTAACATACTCACTATTAGTACCTAGAAGACCTTTATCATAAGCCTCACCCAGAGTCATATTGGTGTAACCACTATTACCATACGAAACATTCGAAAAGCTACCTGACAATGTATTATCCCGTCCACTCACTGTTATCTCTATGGCATCTTGTGGGGTCATGGAGTCTACTACATAATCTGTTGCCTGTGATTTCGCTGGAAAAAGTGCAAGCATTAATAAAGCGACAGGTGCCATTCGAAAAACATATGCATTCTGGAATTCTGCGCTGTATTGTTCTTCCGTAATAAGCGAAGAACTGCTTGATTGTACGTTTCCACGTGCCAGTTCGGAAACAACAACGGCACACGAGCGGGCTACGCTCCAGATAACCTTAAATACTTTGTTCATCATCTCACTCGCTTTTAACAGCCCATTTTCTTTCGCGATTACTTCACAGGTGAATTTGGGCCAAAATTATCAGTGCCTGATTTTTAGCTCAGGCGTTTCGTGAGTGATTTTACTTGCCGCCCCTCTTCTAGGGTATATATAATGAATAATGCGTTATTTATAGATACATCATCTATAAAAATAAATCTTTAAAGATTATCGTGCTGAATTTTAAATGGTGTTACACGACATTTTATTGGTTAGCGGAAGGATACATTCTGGTGAGTACATATTATCGATATATATTTTCAGCATGTCGTTAACTAATAGCTTCATGATTAAAAAGCTCCAGGGGGGATTACCACCCTGGAAAAACTTTTTTGAGAGTAATCCTATTTATTAAACCTGTAAACAAAGAAGTGCAGGTTGGCGGTGTTTTTAAGATTATACCTCTTTGCTATAGCGAGTGTACTTCTCAAAAAGTTTTTATAACTTACGCCTGATTTTTTTGCAGCCAAGAAAATACTCTCTGAAAGTTTTAGTGATTGAATTGTTTTAACTTCACATTGGCTCATTCCTTTGAAGTCCTTGAAGAATTCAATTTTTTCAATTACATTACTCACCGATTTTAGTTTAGCTATCGTTATAAGGTGTCGCCATTTGTTTAAATCATCATACACAGATAAATCAATTTGAGATGAGATAACCTTAGAGATCCATAACCCGCGAGAGATCAAAATCGTTCGAATTTCATCCTCTTTGGAAAAGTGATATAGGGTGTCATTCAGTTCTCCAAGCGAGTTAAATGAATCGACATCAATGAAACATATTCTATTTTCACAACAAATTTGTTTCATTAAAGCGAAAATAGACTGACGAAGAAAAGTATCATGCGTGATGACCATGAATGTTTGCCTATCCATCATGAGTAAATCCTGATAATGCCCTTCATGATGTTATCAAAATTAATTGACAGAACCTTCACGAAGAGCCTCGTTACTGGGAGGGTTTGAGACGAAAATAATAATACAACAACACCTTACCCAGGAATCTATAGAAGTAATGTCATGTCATATAGGTAGATATTCTGATAAATCAATAGAAGAAATAGTTTTATAAAATATCTAACTGCAAAATGCGTATGCGTGATAGAGCACAATGTCAAAACGTGAAATATCAGCTAAAATAGAGAGGAACAATCATATGCAGATGAATACACATATGCTTTACCAAATTTACAACGAAGTAACATTCAGAACTGATGATGGTGTCCTTGCCAGTCTTTCATCACCCGAAAATTCGGTTGTACTTTCCATCACGGCGAATCGTATTTTTTCGTTCCTGCTTGAGCAACGAGGCAAGGTCGTTTCCCGTGAGGATCTTTTAGTTAATGTTTGGGATAAGAATGGGTTTCAGGCCTCGAATAACTCTCTGAGCCAGTACATTTCATTTATACGAAGAGGACTCCACGATCTCGGCTGTAATCAGGAAGTCATTCAGACTATACCCCGGGTGGGCTTCTTGGTTCCTGATGACTCTATATCTATCAGAGAGACTGATAACTACCGTGAAATCAATTCATTAAATGTTAAGGCATCGGTGCAAATAAAAAAAACGCAAGTATCGGCAAAAATCTGGATTTTGGTAATGACTTTGTTGCTGAGTTCACTGGTTATAGCCTTTTACCCATTACAAAATGGTGCTTCTGATATGATTTCAGCTATAAAGACTTGGAAACTCGGTAAGATTGATCAGTGCCCTGTGTATACTTTTTATAACAATTCCCCAGAAATGATGTCCGTCAAACTCGAAAAAGCCAGATTGTTAACAAACACTTACCTTCCGTGCATTCAGGGTGCGACCTACTTCTTCCAGCCTGACGATCTATACACCTACGGTGAAAAAGGACGCGTATTTTTGTCCCGCTGCACCTGGAATAACAAAGAACAAACTAAATTTGCAGGTTGCAAGGATATCTATATCCATGAAAATTAATAAGAAAAAAACACTGATAAGCGTCTCAGCAATTGCGTTTATTTCAGCAATTGCTGTTCGCGCGACAGGAATCGCTGACTGGGCACCCAATAATGGGATAAGCATCAACTGTGTATCGACGATCTCGATGCCAGAATTACCTCATGGGGTGAAATTCAATGGCAGTGTATACGTTCAGATTTATAAAGACGGATCCGGTGAGGTTGATTTTTCTGGTGTCGTTACGGAAACAGGAGAGCATGGCGTTGGGAAAAGTAGCGTCCAGCGTACCATTGCGTTTGAATACGTGATGCTAGATTCTGGCACCGTAAGGCTTTCTGAAGCACGACTGAGAAAGAAATCAGCTGACACAATGCCTGATGATTTTTTTACTAAAGCCATCTACGATAGCTCTGAACCAGAGAAACGAATGCATGTATCAAAACTTCAAAATGCATATCTGATAGGCAACATTTTTTCACCATCACTTTTATGTGTCAGTAAATCCTAATACCTTCAACGCCGCCACGCATATGCCCCAATATAGCCTCAGCTACCTCGTTTGGACATTGCAAACGAGATAGCCCTGTCCGTACAGTACGGCACAGATCATGGGACGTCCAATGAGGTATATCAAGCATTTGACCACTTTCATGTAAACGCAATGAGTTTTCAGTTAGATACTTCTGTTGGATTGGCTTCTTAGTAGCCTATGAAGGGAATAGTTTGTAGGGTCTGAATTTATTTGAGAACGGGAACATGACACTCAGCTATGACATGCTAAATAAGTACACCAGTAAGTACGCGGGAGAGAAAACAGTAAGATTATATGCAAATAAGAAACTGTAACCTATTGATTTAAATGGCACGATAATAGGAGTCGAACCTACGACCTTCGCATTACGAAAGCGAGCCAACTCCATAATGAGTACATATTGACCCTGACCCCTTCGTGAAGCACACCGCCCTACATTTTCTCCAGAATTAAACACGCTTCACGATTAAGCGTAATGAACTCCTGCCAGCTATATTGCTGTTGGTAGTTAAGCTGATACTGCTTTTCTACCTGGCAAATAAGCGGACGTGTTTCATAAATCGCGCACAGCTTTGTCTCCATCTGATAGTGACGACAAATGCCGTCACCGCGATCAAGAAATTGCGTTTCACTGGCGCGATCGACGTGGCGACAACAAGCGCCACACTGGTTACAGGGAAACGCGGGCGTGAGCGTCATAGCTTACTTAACCAGCTACGCACAGAACGGGTATTCCCTGCTTCAAACGGTAGCGCAATATTTCGGCGCTCAACCTCTGCACGCAGCAACAAACCACGCTCAATTTCACTGTTCACCGCGTTAAGATGCAGCGAGAAACGCGATAACGCTGACGTATCAATAGCAAACTCTAACGCCGAAAGCTCCAGTAGATAACGATCGAGTTCAGCATTCACCTGCTGATAATACTCTAGTGCTTTCTGATACTTATCTTTAAACGTATCCAGAAACGCCCAGACCTTTTTCATCAATGCGCTGTGTTCCAGGAAGTAGTTCATTACCAGCGTCAGAATACCTGTCGCCAGCGCACCGCAGAAAGCGGCCAGTTCCGGACCAAAAGGAAAGACGAGCATCTTGGCTAAAGCTTCGTTAACCACCACACCAGCAGCCACGGCAACACCCGCAGCCACCAGCTTGCTTACCGCTTTAGCGAGCTGCCCCGGCGCTAAGCCTTCAGGGTTAAAGACCATAACTTTAAAGGCCTGTACCAAATTGTTCCACATCTCACGAATCAGGCGCACCATCATCTTCTTAGTCGTAAAGAATATATTGAACAGCGTCGTTGTAATGCTGGAGAGCACGCCACCGATGGCACCGTCTTTAAAGGACGTCAGGAAAGTGCTGAATTTACCCTGCACTCGCTGCCAGACTGCGCGTAATGCCTCCGCCGCATCTTGCAGGAAGTCTCCGGCATCGAATGAATGACGATGCTTCTCAAACATCACGGGAATACGCTCACGGAACTCAAACCAGGTCTCTGCCAGAATCAGCCCCAACATCTGCCGCGTTCCCATGCGAAACGCATTGTTCATTGTGGCGGTGGCGACATTCTTCGCAAACTTACTGCTGGTGTAATATTCCCGATTGATCGTGCTGTTGTATTTTGCCCGCGCCTTTTTGTCGGCCTCTTTCATCCGTTCAAAATCGGCGGCGGCTTTATTTTCCAGCTTATTCAGCTGTTTTTGCTCTTGCTCGGAAAGCGTTGCCTGGCTGCGTAAACGGGCAATTTCCTGCGTGGTCACAGCATGCTGTTCTTGTAGCGTTTGCACGAAGGCATCCATCGTTTTCGCCTTCTTCGCCTTATTCAGCGACTCATTCGTGAAGGTCAGATTTGATGAATCATTAGCCAGATCGGCACCATCGCATTCGGCAAGGATACGCCCTGGATCGTTGTGAATTTCATGGGCGGCAATAATATGGTCGAGGTTCTTTTTATCATTAGCCGCAAATTTCTCACCGGTGTAGGTATCGGTCAACGTACCGGCCTCGTGCGCCTTTTTTCCCGCCCGGTTGGTGGCAATGTAGTTTTCGTGGCTATGGTAATGATGAGAATCATACCCTTCACGAAGCTCGTACCGTTGACGCTCGGCGTCGGTGGCATACACTCCCTCGCGAGCGTTATGAATGGTATTCACATCGCCGCCGTGTTTATCCTCCAGCAAGAGAAAATCCAACCCAAAAGAGGTGGTCAGACTCTTAACCACCGTCTGATGTAACTCTTCACCCCAGTCAAACCTGGCTGTGTTCATTGTGCTCGCCCATAGCAATGCCGGGCAGATTCGCCCGGCGCGTCGATTAAATACGAGAAGAAAATGCGTCAAACTCAGAAGCAGAAACCGCCAGTTTTTCGTCCAGAATCTCTTTGTTCAGCAGGTTCATACCGTTGCTGTCGGTCTGCAGTTGGATCACGCCATCTTCGATAACAGCTTCACCGTTTTCCTGCGTCACCGGCTTGAACAGCGGCGTGGTGATCACGTCGGTCATGATGGCGGCTAATTCATAACCATGGTCGATAATCGCCATGATCTCTTCCGACTCACTAATCTCGGTGGTTATATTCTTCTCATGACGTTCAACAATGATGGCATGCATCGCTTTCAGCGGTTCAAAGTAGTGTTGAACAAAGACGCTATGCATACGGGTTATTGATTCATAAATGCTATTTACATACTGCTGCACCTTCGTCAGCTGCGCTTCAGCCGCATTCATTTTTTCCACCGCAGCTGTCACTTCACGGGAGCTTTGATAAGCATTGTTAAGCGCCTTTTCGGCATGGCTATCGTAAGCCCAGCCTGCGATAGCAATCAACGGAGCCACTACCGCGCCGCCAAGTACCATCGCACCGCCCGCCATTCCCCAGCCGCCTGCGGCCAGAGAACCGCCGCCAATAGCCGCCATTGTGGCGTTATACGCCGCCGCACCAGACAGGGCGGCAATCGGCGTACCGGTAGACGCTGCGGCAAACGCCATCACGCCGCTGTACACGGCAAAACCAGCGGCAGCACCGGACACCCCGGCACCGACGACCGTCGTCAGATATTCCGTGGCGGAAATCGCCAGACTCTGAATTTTATTGATGTTGTGCTGCGGTACCTTCAGACGAAGATCTTTATGCCCATCCTTAGCCATTCGCGCCAACAGATCGTCGGCAATCGTTTTAAATTCATTGAAATCTTTACCGATCTTCAGTTCTTTTTCACCCAGCTCGGCCAGTTTTTTCGACGTTGTTTCATTCGCCAGATCAAAGCTCTCTTTATGCTTATCAAAGCGACGCTGCGCGCGATCTAAAACATCGTCGGCTTCTGATTTTTTCTGGTAGCCATCATAAGCTTTTTTGCCACCAAACGCCGTTGCCGCTGCCGCGACGCCCAGAATAATGAAAGGTAATGCCATAAATAAAAATCTCCTGTGCAATAAGTCGTTGTTACCCGCTACACATCACATTCCAGAACAGGAACAGAGTCGCGATCGCCAGTGATGTAGTTATGCAGTATGTTGATGACCGTTTTTTTCAACCATTCAGGTTCCAGAATTTCTATATTCGGTAACCAGAATAGAATTAGTGGAATAATTTGATTCTGATGTGCTGCCTTGCAAAGCAAAGTCACGCCATCATTCTCTTCACGCACTAATTCTTGCTGAGGCAGTAAATCTCGTCTTGCGAAGTAGCCTGCAATGCTGTGTTTAATACGCACCCGCACCTCAAACGTCTCTTCACTTACCCAAGGATCGCGATGCTCATCAATTAATGACAGTGTGGGTGTATCGACCGTAAAATGCTCTTTCCGGATATCCAACCACCGAATTTTACTTAACGAAAAAGACTTTAGCTTTCCGTCCTCGGTCGCCTGCAGATACCAAATATTTTTCTGGTTAACTAATTTATAAGGGTGAACGGTGCGCGTTTTGTCTTTATATAAAATATGACAGACACTGTTTTTCTGAATCGCTTTTTCTAATAAGTTAAAATACTTTCGCAAATCATTTCTGACTGAATGTTCAGGGCGACCAAACTGAACTCTAACATGCTGTTCTACCGCTCGTTTTTCTAAGCTAAGCCAAAAATCCTCATCTCTATCAGGAAAAACCGCGTCGGCGTCCAGCAGCTTTGCCAGTGGGTCATGAAGGGCATAGGCGCTATTATTCTGCGCGCGAATCGGTATCAATCGATACTCTCCTCCACCACACCCCTCAATAAAGGAGGAAAGCATATTAAGATCACGATAGACCGTTCGTTCAGTGATATTAAATTTCTTCATCAACTGATAGCGATTCACTACGCCACAAGTTTGCAGCTCTATTAGGATATCGACTAAACGTTCTGCTGAGCAACTCCTTGCTGAATCAGCCATAAGCACCTACTTTTCTGTTTTCCTGACATGAATTATATATAAAATGCTGACATATCCTGTCAGTGTATCGGCACGCTGATCATTTTTTTTAGAGAAATCGACAATTTATTTGACCATTAGTCGCATTGGACAATTTTTAGGGACAAAAAGCGCTCCTCATCAGGAGTAAATGCCAGAGACATGGCGCCCAAAAGACCACCTACATACATCCTCATCAAACTGGCTAACGGCTATCTCTTCCACTAAGCCAAATTCAACGTTGAGTTTGCAAAGGTGGATTGTCAGGAGAGTTTCTTAATGATGGCCAGTATCGTGGTATGAACGCCGGTATTTGGTTTCTTCACGCTGAGTAAAAAAACATCATCTGCAGAAGGATGTGGACGCGCTGGCAGCTGTTAGTGCTGCTGACTGAGTCGTTGAAACACGAGCTAATTCGTTGTACAACCGGGCTTACCCATTGATTTCATAGTGACAAGGGGCTAATTTGTATCTCATTAAACATGATTATGACCCTCATTAAAGCCAGACTATGAACATCAGCGAAAAAACATATCATCAATTGAAGGCCAAAATCATCGCCAATGAGTTGGTGGGGGCTATCTCAGAAAATGAGCTATGTCAGGAACTTAATGTCAGCCGTACGCCGCTGCGCGAAGCTTTGTTTCGCCTGATGACTGAAGGCTGGATTGAGCCTTCCAAAAATAAAACGAAAACCATTAAACCCATTACGCTCAGTGAAATACGTGATATTTTCCAGATCCGAAAAGACATTGAAATTATGGTATTGAATTTGTCATGGGAGAACCAGGACCCGCAACGCTACCAGACAATTAAAGATAAAATTGAAGTCGGTTTTCATGATTCGAATGTGTCTTTATTACTCGAAGCTGATAACGAGCTACATGAACAAATGCTATCCGATTGCCACAACGCTATTGTGACTAAAACGCTGACCTTCATGTATGACCGGTTACGCATGCTGCGTTCAGACAAAATGAAAAATGATTCAATTATTGATTCATCCAAAGAACATTTGAAAATTTGCGCCGGTATTATTGCCCGCGATATAGAACAAACCCGTGAGGCCATTGCCCATCACGTCAACAACTCCTACAACCGCCTGTTCTCCAGCTTTAAATAGGCTATGCATATAACATGACCGGTATTTCTACCGGTCATGTGGAAAGTTAAAAATTAGTAGAGTTGTCGGTACAACGCCTTAATCTCTTCAATACAAGTATCTCGAGGGTTTCCACCTGTACAGACGTCCGCCATTGCCGCGGCTGCCAGAGCATCGATATCTTCATATTTCATGCCGATATCGCGCAGTCGGGCGGGAATATTTACGTCGCGGTTAAGCTGTGCCACGGCTTCAACGGCCGCCTGACGCGCCTCTTCGATCGGCATCACCATGGCCTGAGTATTGCCCAAAGCCTGTGCAATTTGGCGATATTTGTCTCCTGTAAACTCGGCGTTGTATGCCATGATATGCGGCAATAGCACTGCATTGGCGACGCCGTGTGGCGTACCATAGAATGCACCCAGAGGATGGGCCATCCCATGCACCAGGCCCAATCCGACATTAGAAAAGCCCATCCCGGCAATATACTGCCCCACCGCCATGCCTTCAGCGTCCTGGGCGATTCCCTGTATCGAACCGCGTAGCGAACGCCCTATCATCTCAATCGCCTTTAAATGAAGCGTATCGGTTAATTCCCATGCCCCTTTCGTAATATATCCTTCGATTGCATGAGTCAGTGCGTCAACACCGGTTGCCGCTTTTAAACTGGGCGGCATGCTGGCCATCATGTCAGCATCAATAATGGCAACGACCGGAATAGCATGAGGATCGTAGCAAACGAACTTACGTCGGTTCTCTACATCGGTAATCACATAGTTAATAGTCACCTCAGCTGCCGTACCCGCGGTCGTTGGAATGGCAATCATCGGTACAGCGGCATTTTTAGTGTCAGCCCCACCTTCGAGGCTGCGGACATCGGCAAACTCAGGGTTGTTAATGATTATCCCTACCGCTTTGCACGTATCCTGCGGTGAACCGCCACCAATAGCGACCAGGTAATCTGCCCCCGCCTGACGAAATGCCTCAACACCTTGCTGCACGACGTCAATCGTAGGGTTAGGTATGACCTTATCAAAAATTTGGTAAGGCAACCCTGCGCTATCAAGAATATCAAGTACCTTGGTCGCTACATTAAACTGGATAAGATCGTGGTCAGTAACTACCAGCGCTTTTTTAAAACCTCGCTTTTTAACTTCATCAACGATAGCGTTAATTGAACCCACGCCAAAATATGAGGTTTCATTTAATATCATTCTATAAGACATATTCTATACCTTATAACAGAGAGGTATAACAGCAATACAGCATTGCCGTAGCATAATGTATGCTGTTATTGATTTTTGATTATTGGATACTGAACATTATGTCAATCTGTTGCGATTCCTGACGAGTTAGTTCCCCCGCAAAGCTTCTTGATTTCTCTCCAGAATACTGAAACTTATGAGCCACCGCGGTTTTAATTGTAGTAACAAAATCATTACCAATATTATAAATGGCAGAAAGTCGGCTTATCTCACGCTGTATGCCAGTAAGCTGGGTAAGATCATTTTCATCCCAAGCTTTAATTGCCTGCACAAAAAGTTCGGGGCAAATATTATTTAATCCTGAAATAACTCCCGCGCCACCTGCGAGAAGATTTGGGATAAGATATTCATCATAACCGGACAGAACAACAAAATCGTCTCTAACGGACGCGACTTTCTGAATAATTGCGCGAGTATGAGAGAGACAATCAACAGTATCTTTAACACCCACAAAATTGGGAAATTCTGCCGCTAATTGCGCTACCAGTACCGCGTCCAGGTCGCATCCAGTTCGGGCAGGAAAGTTGTATGCGAACCATTTTCCATTCAGGCGCTGCCCCAGACCGCGGTAGTATGCCAATAGTTGGGCCGGCGTTTGTTGAAAATAGTAGTGAGGTAGAATCATCACTGCTTGATACCCGCAATGCCAGGCCTCTTCTGACAGACGTATCATATCCGCCATACAGGTAGCTGAGATATTTGCCACCAGCGGCAGCGATGACATTTTCCGTGCCTCACGGATAAGCATCAGTCGTTCATCCAGCGTTAATGCGGTGAACTCCCCAATACTTCCCATTAGCAATACGACATGAGTCCCAGCCTCTTCCAAACGTCGCAAATGCTGCTGCAGTGCCGATAAATCAATATTTCCTTGTTGATCAAAAGGCGTAATTGATGGGCACCATGCACCGTGAAATTGAGCATGATTTTCAGACATAATATATTCCTGAGAAAATAAAAATTGTTTTATTCAATGACATGGTAAACAACAGTATCAGCCTGTATTTTCTGCCAGTCCCACTGAATACCCAAACCAGGTTCTTCTGGTGGGAAAGCATATCCTTCGCGAATATTCACTTTATTTAGAGTAACACTATCGAGCTGTGGAATATATTCCAACCAACGGCTATTAGTAATGGCGCAACATAATGATATATGCAATTCCATCAAGAAATGCGGACAGACAATTTTATTAAAGCATTCCGCCATATGTGCAACTTTAAGCCATGGTGTAATACCACCAATACGAGCCACATCAACCTGAATAATATCTGCGGCATTATTCTGTAAATACTCTTTGAAGTGCTGGATAGAATAAATGGACTCACCCACCGCGACAGGAATGGTGGTTGACTCACACAATTTTTGATGAGAATCAACATCATGTGCCAGAAACGGCTCTTCAATCCATGAAAGATTAATATGTTCCAACAACGCTGCGCGCTGTTTGGCTTCCGAGAATTTAAACGCCTGGTTGCAATCAGTCATGATCACGTACTCATCACCCACCGCTTCACGTACAGCAGTCAAACGCTCGATATCACGCACCGGATTTTCAGAACCAATTTTGATTTTAGAACCGCAGAATCCCTGCGCCTTAACAGCCAGCGCATCATCAACTAATTCCTGAGTGCTTAAATGCAGCCAGCCCCCTTCGGTGGTGTATAACTTCATGCGCGACTTCGCACCACCTGCGACTTTATACAGCGGCAAATTCATGCGCTTACACTTCAAATCCCATAATGCGGTATCAATGGCTGCCAGTGCCAGAGACGTAATGGCGCCAACCGAGGTCGCATGAGTTGAGAACAGCAATGATTCCCAGATGCCCTCAATCATCGTCGCATCCTGACCAATCAATTTCGGTAACAGGTGATCTCGTAACAGCGCAACCACAGATGAGCCGCCGGTGCCAATTGTGTAGGTATAGCCCTCACCAATTTCTCCACTCGATGTTGTTAAACGAATAATCGGCGTCTCTTGTGAGACAAAAGACTGAATCGCATCGACACGTTTTACTTTAGGTTTCAAATCAACCATAAAGATTTCGGCTTTAACTATTTTCATTACATCCTCAATATCTGTTAATTTTTTCGCAAAGTTACAAATGATGCTTACTGAATACCAATGCTGGCCAGTTCATCCCACAATTCCTGCGGAATATCCCAGTTAGCCCAGGCAAAATTAGTCAACGCTTGTTCTACGGATTGAACGCCGCAGGTTACGGTGACCACATTTTGGTTTCTTAATGGGAATTGCAGCGCCGCAGCACCAATCGGCACGGCATGTTTTGCACATAGCGCTTCTATCGCATTTACTTTTTCAATAACCTGCGCTGGCGCGGAACCGTATTCATACAACGCCTTAGATTTATCTTTCGCGACTAAAACTCCGGTAGCGAAAGGTGCAGCAACAGCCACCGAAACATTGTTGCTTTCACATTTGGCAAAGAACGCCTGGCGGTCTGTTTCCAGCAGGTTGTAGCGGTTGGCGAGCATTAAGATATCCGGGGCAGCGTTATCCATCACCTCCATCAGGATTGCCTCTTCATTCGCGCCTGCGCCCCAGGCTTTGATATCGCCATTGCGCTTAAGCTCTTCTAGTGCTTTCTGCCCTGACTCACAGAAGGTTTTAAAATGTTTGCGTTCCAGTTCCGTATTGCCGTAGGTATAAGTGCCGAGATCGTGTACATAGAGAATGTCGATATAACGGGTTCCCAGCCGCTGGATAGAGTTTTCGTATGAGCGCATGATGCCCTCATAGGAGTAATCAGCCTGTCGGTTAAAAGGGTTCTCATCATAAAAAAATTCTCCTGCTTCAAGGCCTGGCTCTTGTTTCCGGGATTGCAGCAGACGACCAACCTTGGTGGACAAAACATATTCGCTACGCTCCAGTCCACGTAATCCCAAACCTAAACGCAACTCAGAAAGTCCGCTGCCATAATGTGGTGCAGTATCAAAGTAGCGCCAGCCAACCTGAATGGCCTTATCAACAATGTCCATGGCTTCGTTATTGCTCAGCGTTCTGAATAAATTAGCCAGGCTGGCTGCGCCGAAGGTTAAAGAAGGTACACTAAGCCCTACACTTTTAATTGTATTCTGAGTGATCATAATATTCCCCTGATGTTTATCAGTATTCTTAGTCAACTTTGTTAGCAGTTAATGAGGCCGCGGTCGTTGATTTATTATTAATATTAAAAATCAACTTCAGCACATAAATAATAATCCCAGTCACTACGATAGAAAAAAGACACAAGAGTGCAGGATTCATTCCTTTTAACAGCTCGAACATTTTGTAGAAGATATAAGATATAGCGTGTGAGCCACCATCAATTGATGAGGCCATCATCTCTTTTGGCACATTCAGTTGCGCCTTTTCGGCCAAAGCCTGCGACACAACCGCGAGATCCGAACCAAACCACAGGATCCCACACACGATGACAATGCCATTAATTAATCCGCGGAACATGTTTCCGTTGCATGCAACCGTGCCAAAGACAACAAATATCGGCAGATAAGGAATATCGGCGAATGGCATCATGGTATTAAAAGGCAAAATAGTACTAATCAGGATCGTGAGTGGCACCATCAAAATACCTACAGACAATACCGCAGGATTTTTAAAAGCAATTTCACCGCTGATACCAAAATAAAGTGACTTTGTTGGAAAACGTTTCTTTACCCATTCAGAAGCAATTTCAGTAATCGGTACCAGACCACTGACCAGCACTCCCGCCATCGTCGGTAATAACACCATGACCGCAGCAAAATTCATTCCACTCTTAATAATATCGCTGAACGGTAGCGCGCCAAGCATACCGATGATCACCCCAAGAATGGCCCCCATCGCTAACGGACTACCAAAAAACCCTAGTTTGGCTTCAATTTTGCTGAGATTAAGGTCAATTTTGTTAATCAACGGAATGCGATCAATTACACGGTCCATTAAAAATGCCAGCGGAGCCCATGCGACGATCTCCGCCTGAGTAATGGTCACGTTTGGCGTGTCACAGAATTTCTGCACATGTGGGGCAATGTAATCGGCGATTTTTAGCGTAATAATAAATGTGATCCAACTTGCAAAAATCCCCATCCAAAATGAACCCGTCACCTGTTCAACGATGATTCCGGCAAATACAAAGTGCCAGTAATTCCAAAAATCAACGTTAAGAGTTTTGGTGGTATTGGTTGAAATCATCAACAAATTAGTGGCAAAACATAACGCATAAACAATCGGGAGAGAAAGCGCAGCCAGACTGAAGGCGCTAATTAACGGCCAGCCCAGATCCAATACTTCATAATGAAGATTGAGGTTTTTTACCATCGCTTCTGTCGAACTGCTAAGTGATGTCACCATAAAACCGATCAGCAACGAAAGACCGAGAAAACCAATACCTACCGTCATTGCATTTTTCGCCGCATCGGCAAGTTTCGCGCCAAATAGCACGGCAAATAAAAACATAATCATTGGAATGACCACTGCCGGGCCAAATCCGAGGATATATTGAACGACTTCCATAAGTGCCCCCCTGTTACTTTAATGAGTAAACCTTCTCTGCCACGCGATAAAAAAAGTTATCGCTGGAAAGAGCCTGGTGAGATTGCAGGTAGTTCTGGTAAAGCCCTAAAGTGTCGGCATACGGTAATGCCAGTAGAGAAACAGGCCAGTCGGATCCATACATTACTCGCTCATCACCAAATGCGGCAAAAACCGAGCTAAAATAAGGTTCAAGCTCCTGGCTCGCCTGCCCAGGTCCCGTCCAGCGGGCATAATCTGCTTCCGTGACCAGGCCTGATAGTTTGCAAAAAACATTGCTGTAAGCCTCACCAATCAACATTAACTGTTCACGCCAGCGGGTAATTTCTCCGTCGCGAACTGCGGGTTTTGCCGCATGTTCGATAACAAAGGTCACTTCCGGACAAACAGAGATAAGCTGGCTTGCCGCCTCCAGCTGTTGGTGCGTAACCAGCAGTTCATACACCAGCCCCTGCTCTCCAACGCAACGTACCCCCTGGATAAATTGCGGGGTCACTAAATGGCTCTCAGGCAAGCCCTGAGACATATAGCGGATCCCTTTCAGATAGCGGGATTTTCTCTGCAGTCTCTGCAAATCCTCTGCGATCCCAGCCCCGCGGTTTATATCCACCCATCCCACAACACCTTTTACTTCATCGTGATGCTCAGCTATTTCCAGCAGCCATTCGGTCTCCTCAATTGAAGGGATGGCTTGTACTAAAATGGCGCCTTCGATGTGGTTTTCAGCCAATACGGCCTGCAAATCGTCAATAAGAAAATCACGGCGAATTGCCGCCAGATCGTCTGTGATCCAGGCAAAATGCTCTCCCTGGCAATGCCAAACATGGTTATGGGTATCAATCACTTTCATACTCACCCTCCTGTATTTTAATTGTATACAATGAGAATACAATAAAAGTCTGTGGTTAAAAGGCAACCACGGAATGCACTATCTGAGTACGGGATCACAATTTTCACGGTTTATCTGTAGGCTAAAAAAGGGACGTAAAAGCCTATAACCGCCGTAGAATCCGATGTCACTGAGCTGAACTATTGCATGTGGTTAATGTGGTGGACGCTTGTGCGTCCCGCTGAAGTTACAGAAGCAGAATGAGCAGAGAAGAGCGATAGATGGGTAAGTACGAACTAAAATCTAAACGTTTCGTAAGTTACGATGTATTGATACGTTAACATTAATAAATAACGGTTATTTTATTGAAACCCTAAATTACGACGAGAGCTTAATACACGCCCCAACTTTGAGCCTTGCGCGCTAAACCGTGACTTAGCAGTACCCCCACGTTTCAGTTTTGTAACATCCACCAGCAAATTAGCGACCCCCCCCACATAATTCACACATCCCTCCGGTTGATGAAACGAAGCAGTTAGGTTAATCATATTGAGGCGCGCGGAAGCCAGGGGCTGTCTACCCGCACGGTATCCCGGTGATCGAGCCCCTGGATAAGATGCAGCGCGCTAAGACGACCGATTTCATAGTGCGGCAGCTGTACCGTTGAGAGCGGCGGCAAAAATAGCTCGCCGGTGCCCACCATATTGTCATAGCCCAGCACAGCGACGTCCTGCGGAATGCGCAGCCCTCGCCCCAGCAAGAGCTGGTAGATAACAAAAGCCACGCGGTCGTTACCGCACACCACCGCATCGAACATCGGGCGCGCGCCGCTCAGGTAATGCCCGACAATCTCCGCCGCATCAATATGGTGGCGCTCGCCCGGCGGAAGATAGTGGTGGAACATTGCATCAGGGTCGACACCCGCTTCACGACAAGCCCTTTCCATTCCCGCCCGACGGCGATCGGTCGCCACAATTCCTTTCGGCAGGTGGATGCACAGCAGTCGGCGATAGCCTGCGGCCAGCAGCGCTTTCACGCCAAGATATTGCCCTTGTTCATCATCGGGAATATAGGTGGGGAAAGGGCCGCTTGTGCTTTCGCAGTTCGCCAGCACGCAGCGATACTTATGCAGCTTTTCCGGTACCGGTACCTGGCGCAGCCCCATCGCGGTGTAGATAATACCGTCCGGACGATGCGCCAGCAGCAGATCAACCATTTTCTCTGGCTTGTCATTGCTGAACATATTCACCACAAAGCTATTCCAACCGTGTGCCCGCGCGGTCTCTTCGATAGAGAGCGTTATCTCCACGGAAAATGGCGTAGTCATGGTGTCCAGCGCCAGCACCCCAATCGTGTTAGCCGTGGTTTTCGCGCCACGAATTTTTTTAGCGGAGAGATCGGAGACATACCCCAGCGCATCTACCGCTTCCATCACCTTTTTATAGGTTTCAGGCCGTAGCCGTTCGGGCTCGTTAATCGCCCGCGATACGGTCATTAACGAGACGTTAGCCCGCTGCGCCACATCCTTTAAAGATGCCATACCCTCTCCTTCGCCGGTGTTCACTTTGCCGGGGTCTGAAAATGCGATCTCGATAACACCTGCAAAATGTTAACGTTAACTTTTGTGATTAACATCGATATTACCATCAAATCTGCGAGAAAACCGAGAATGTTAACGTTATCTTTTGAACAATTCACTTACAGGGACAAGCAAATGACGTCACTACTTTCCAAAGCCAACGAAGCCTTAAGCCAGCAGAAAGACCTTATAAACCCGCGCTGGTATCCACGCTATCACCTGGCGCCACCGGCGGGTTGGATGAATGATCCCAACGGTCTGTCCTGGTTCGATGGTTACTACCATGCGTTCTATCAGCACTATCCGTGGCAGCCGGTCTGGGGACCAATGCACTGGGGCCATGCGCGCAGCCGCGATATGGTGAACTGGGAGCACTTACCCATCGCACTGGCACCAGAAGGGCCGGAAGATAAAGACGGCTGTTTTTCCGGTTCAGCGGTGGTTGAAGGTAATAAGCTGGCCCTGATCTACACCGGACATAAGTTTGACGGCGAGGCGAAAGATGAAAACCTGTATCAGGTACAGTGCCTGGCCACCAGCACCGACGGGATTCACTTTGAACGCCAGGGCGTGATTCTGGATACCCCGCGAGGCGTACACCATTTTCGCGATCCGAAAGTCTGGCAAGAGGGAGACAACTGGTACATGGTGGTGGGCGCCCGGGTCGATGACGTGGGCGAAGTGCAGCTCTATCGCTCGCAAGATCTACAGCACTGGCAGTTTGCCAGCACGCTCGGCAGGGCCGATGACGGCATGGGCTACATGTGGGAGTGCCCAGACCTCTTCCCACTCAACGATAAGCTCGTCTTCATGTTCTCGCCTCAGGGCATCGCCGCAGACGGATACGATTGCCGTAACCTGTTCCAGAGCGGCTATATGGTCGGCGAATGGCAGGATAATCTCCATTTTCACGTCACCCACGCCTTCCAGGAGATGGATCACGGGCATGATTTTTACGCCCCCCAGTCATTTACCACCCCGGATGGGCGCCGCATCGTGATTGGCTGGCTGTCGATGTGGGAATCGCCAATGCCAGAACAAGCCGAAGGCTGGGCGGGCATGCTTACCCTCCCCCGCGAGGTGACGCTCGATACCGATCAGCGGCTGCGTATGAACCCGGTGAAAGAGCTGGAATTATTACGCGGTGAGCTTCATGTCTGGCCGGTCAGCGAACTGCACAATCGCATCCTGATGGTAGAGGAGCAGGCGCACGCTATTGAAGTCGAACTGAGCATCGATATCGCCCGCAGCAGTGCTGAAGAATATGGTATCGCGCTGGGTGATGGACTACGGGTCTACGTCGATGCTCAGGCACAGCGTCTGGTGCTGGATCGCCGCTACCCGCAGCATAGTCTCTCTGGTTATCGCAGCGTGCCGCTGCCAGTTGGTGACCGGCTGGATCTGCGCTTATTTATCGACAGCTCCTCGGTAGAGGTATTTGTCAATCACGGTGAATATACCCTTAGCAGTCGTATTTATCCTGAACCGGACGATCGCCAACTGACCTTATTCAGCCTGAACGGACACGCCATTTTTAATCAAGGGCATGCCTGGCCGCTCAGCGCCAAATAAACATCCGTCTTACTGCTTTGGGGAAAAATAATGACTATCTGGACGCTCGGAGACGCTGTGGTGGATTTATTGCCGCGCGACAATATGCAGTTTGAAGCCTGCGCGGGAGGCGCTCCCTTCAATGTGGCACTCGGCGTGGCTCGCCTTGGCCGCGCCAGCGGTTTTATTGGCCGTGTGGGCAATGACACTTTTGGTCGATTTCTGCATCAGACTCTGGAAACAGCGCAGGTGGATACAGGAAGTCTGGAGTTTGATGCACATCAGCACACCAGTACCGTACTGGTTTCACTGGCTCCCAACGGCGAGCGGCAGTTTGAGTTTTTGGTCAATCCGTCTGCCGATCAATTTCTCAGCCCGGCGAGCCTGCCCGACTTTGGCGCCGATATTCTGCACTTCTGCTCGCTGGCGCTGGTTGCCCCTGACTGCCGCGCCACCCTCGCCCAGGCTATGGCCGCATTGCGACAGACCGGCGGCACTCTGAGCTTTGACATCAATCTGCGTCCGCAGATGTGGAGCAACGAGATGCAGATGTTTGACCTTGTCAACGAGTTTGCCCGGCAGAGCGACATTCTGAAGATGTCGGAAGAAGAGCTGCTGTGGCTAACGCAGACCAACTGTCTCAGTAGCGCCTGCGAACGTCTGGTTGATTTTCCTGCACGCCTGAAAATCGTCACCCGCGGTGCCGACGGCGCTATCGCTTTCTGGCAAAACAGCAGGCTAACTTTAAGCGGCTATAACGTCGAAAGTATCGATACCACTGGCGCCGGTGATGCCTTTATGGCCGGGTTGCTGGCGGCACTCGCCGAGGAAGGCTGGCCCAAATCGACGTCAACGCTACTTCCACTTATCGAGCAGGCCAGCGCTTGTGGTGCTCTGGCGACCACCCGGCGTGGCGCGCTAAGCGCGTTTCCCGACAACCAACACCTGAGCAGCTTTATTCAGTCACAACCGTCGCTACGGAGGACGATTACCCCGTAATAAAGCGCACTCGTTACGTCGTATCAGAAAGACCTTACAATGACCTGATCTGGATTGGAAAAATCATGAAGATAAATATGCCGTTCAGTAATGACAAATATCGGTACTCGTCCGGGTATCTGCTTTTTTTCTTTGCCGCCTGGTCGTTGTGGTGGTCTTTTTATGCGATATGGCTAAAAAATAAACTTGGCCTGTCCGGAACGGAGCTGGGAATGCTGTATGCCGTAAACCAGTTCTTTAGCATGCTGTTTATGCTGGTCTACGGTTTTCTGCAGGATAAGCTCGGCACCCGTAAACACCTTATCTGGCTGATGGGGATAGTCATCACGCTCAGCGGCCCGTTCCTGATTTATGTTTACGAACCGCTGCTGACCTCCAACTTCAAACTTGGTATGGCGCTGGGAGCCATTTTCTTTGGCCTTGGCTACCTCGCGGGTTGTGGTCTGGTAGAAAGCTTCGTCGAAAAAGTGAGCCGCAAATTCAACTTTGAATTCGGCACCGCCCGCTTGTGGGGATCGCTTGGCTACGCCGCAGGGACATTTGTTGGCGGTATCTTCTTCAGCATCAACCCACACATTAACTTCTGGTGCGTATCGGTAATGGGGGTGTTATTCCTGTTGATTAACGTGTTGTTCAAAACCAACTCACCCGCCCCATCTTCTGTAAAAACGCGTTCTCCTGAACCTGACGCGCTGACCCGAAATGATTTTCTCACTATCTTTAAAGATACGCAGTTCTGGTTTTTCGTTATCTTTGTCGTCGGCACCTGGTCGTTCTATAGCATCTACGATCAGCAGATGTTCCCGGTGTTTTACGCCAGCTTATTTGACGATCCCGAACTGGCACCACGCGTATACGGCTACCTCAACTCGGTACAGGTCTTTATGGAAGCCGTCGGTATGGCGCTGGTTCCATTCCTGATTAACCGCATCGGGCCTAAATCCGCATTGCTGCTGGGTGGCACAATCATGACCTGTCGAATCCTGGGTTCAGCACTGTTCACCGATATCTATATTATCTCCTTGATTAAAATGCTTCATGCGCTGGAAGTCCCACTGTTTGTTATTTCAGTGTTTAAATTCAGCGTAGCAAATTTTGATAAACGCCTGTCATCAACGATATATCTTATTGGCTTCAATATCGCCAGTTCCATTGGCATTATCGTGCTGTCACTGCCTGTCGGTAAGTTGTTTGATAAAGTGGGCTATCAGGAAATCTTCCTGATTATGGCCAGCATTGTGGTAATAACGCTAATATTTGGCTACTTCTCGTTGAGCAAAAAACATCATCAGCAGAAGATGGGAAATGAACTGGTGACAGAGTAGCGAAGTTTAAAATATATCGGACAGGGCCATTGGCCCTGCCGTATCCCCCAAAAGTAAGTACGAACTGTCGATTTATTCAGGCATGTTCCAGCCAGTTGCGGAATATTTTCGCTCGCAGTATTCCCTGAAAATCAATCAGCCCAGAACAACCAAGCTTCTTGATCAGATTCTGCCTGGCCTGGTAAATCGTTTTCAAATGTAGATTTAACAAGGCGGATATCTCAAAAATAGTTCGACCTTCTCCTAACTGCGTTAGAATATATTTATCTCGCGCAGTCAGCGAAATATTTAGTTCTGACTGATTGTCGTGTATACCGCCAGAACGAGTAATATCAATAATAAATTTTTTGAATGTGGCAACGCTAACATCTATTGGCAGTCTGTAAAGTGATAAATCATTGAGATATCTGTACAGATGACCATCAATCAGCAGTACCAGACGATGCGTTTTCAGATCGTAATTTTGCCTTTTTACCGCCTCAAAGTGATTGGCGGTGAAAAAAACCAGATGCGTCTTATCATCTTCGAAAACAATATCTGCAAGAATATTCTTTAGCCCTTGCCTGATAAAAATATCATCAATCCATAAATCTGCGTTTCCAGTGTGTTCCTGAACGATGTTCATCATTATGGCCTCAATGAAAAATCACAATTGTTCTAGAGAGGGTGCTATGTATAGTCTTAATCAAAAAAATGCTCAGCATGAGTGCTTTCAGCATATAACAAAGGTACTGTACATATTATATTAACATGAAGACTTTTAGACGTCGTCAGCTGTGTAGCGCAGCACTATTTCCAGGGTTTTTCTGATAACATCTGCCTGGACAACGTCGACTGTTGATTCCAGAGAACTAATCAGGCTTAAAATGATGTTTTTATTATTAACATTATCACCTGCCAGAATTACATTTGTTACCGCCTGTCCCAATACCACAGACTCATCTGCTAATAGCTCACCTGCATTATGGAAGTAACTTGATAAAGCTTTATCCGTCATTACACTGTGGACATTAATTTCATGAAGCATGGTAACCTCGCTTGTATAGTCTGGAAGATTATCTTTAATGTAATTTAGGGTTTTTGCTGGCACTGAAAGCACTCTCATCTCTGGTTTTATCCGGTTTTCTACTTATCTTCCCCGGATTAATGTTTGTAAAATCATTGATAACGCTGTCAATTAATTGCTTGCGTGTGCCATCTATTTCACTGGCCTGCATAAGTCGCAATTGCTTAATCACTGCGGCTAACGAAACGTCTGTATGCATTCGCAAAATTTCTAGCACAGCCAAACCTGTAATTTCATGTTTCAGGCGTTCACTATCAGTTTTCTTCATAACTCCTTCACTACTTACCCCTATAAGTAAGGGGTTTATTTTATTCAAAAAGCAGACCAATTAACGCATTGTAATGTTTCTGTTCTTTCTCCCCAGATGCTTTTTCAAGACGACACAGAAGCTTGGTGCAAAGTGATTTGCGGTTCAGATTTCGTCCATCCTTGAGTATCTCAGTGACGATTTCTCCCAATGTTTCCTGTTGAGTTGGCAGATGCGCCTTCGCAAAGTAACGAGAAATCGCGCTTGCAGTATCAGTGCGAACGGTATGCTGCTGCATGTCATGCTCCTGTAACAAAATGCTGGTGAATATTAAGTTTTATAACAGTAGCAAAGTTGTACCAAAAATGTGTACAACGCGAACCATCAATTTTTATCAAAAAGTGCTAAATCAATATAATCAGTAATTTATATCAATACCAAACTACATAAAATCAAATTCAGTTGTACAATCCACTTCGTTTAACGAATGAATTCGATCTTTTTAAGGGCCTTTGTTTGTAAAAATAAAGTTAGAATAATGTATTAAAATCAGGACATAAGATGGTTTGTTTGATACTGTCCATATATCTTCCCTTCCCTTGATCCCGGACTGTCCATGCTCACGACCATTATTTACCGTAGCCATCTACGTGATGACGCCCCCCTCAGAGCGCTTGAGGATATGGTGACAGCCGCAAATCTAAAAAACCGGCGCTCCGATGTTACGGGAATTTTACTCTTTAATGGCCGCCACTTTTTCCAACTGCTTGAAGGACCTGAGGAGCAGGTAAAAGAGATTTATCGTTGTATATGTAACGACCCACGGCACCACAATATCGTTGAGCTGATGTGTGATTACGCGCCTGCGAGAAGATTCGGAAAGGTGGGAATGGAGTTATTTGATTTACAAAAACATGAACGCAATGACGTCCTGCAAGCGGTACTTAACAAGGGAACATCAAAATTTCAGCTCACCTATGATGACCGGGCATTACAGTTTTTCCGCACATTTGTCCTTGCGACGGAAAAATCGAGTTATTTTGAAATACCTGCGCCTGATTACTGGAGTTTTATTGCCGACAACTCTTGTACTCTCCTGGATGGAAGCACACTCCAGTCCAATATCGATTTCAGCTTTGCTTTTCAACCCATTATCGATCCTATGTCGCAGCGCGTCATTGCTCTGGAAGCACTTATTCGTGGTAGAGACGGTGAAACGCCCGCAACTTATTTTGGCAACTTAAATCCTGAAGAACTGTATACCGCGGATCTGCAGAGCAAAAAGACTGCTTTTGCAATGGCAAGCGCGCTGGGACTTAACGACAAAATGCTGTCAGTCAATCTGCTCCCTATGACCCTGGTAAACAAACCCGATGCAGTCAGCTTTCTGATAAACGAAATCGCGGCGCACGGACTGGTGCCTGAACAAATCATTGTAGAGTTTACCGAAAGCGAAGTTATATCGCGCTTTGATACGTTCGCGCAGGCCGTAAAGTCACTCAAGGCTGCGGGGATCTGTGTGGCGATAGATCATTTTGGGGCAGGTTTTGCCGGGCTTCAGCTTCTGTCTCGTTTTCAACCCGACCGAATTAAGATAAGCCGCGAGCTGATCACGGATGTGCATAAAAGTGGACCAAGACAGGCCATCATTCAGGCAATTATAAAATGCTGCACTTCACTGGAAATCATGATTTCCGCAGTCGGCGTTGAAAAACCTGAAGAGTGGATGTGGCTTGAGTCCGCAGGTATTGAAATCTTCCAGGGTAACCTTTTTGCACAAGCCTGCCTGAATGGTATTCCGTCTGTTGCATGGCCAGAGAAAAATGATTTCTCAGCGTCAAAATAACTAACGCATTGTTATAAATAAACAATCACCACAACCGCCCTCATGCTGAACATAAAAATTCAGCATTTACTCCCTGCGTGATAGTAAAGTAAATCTTAATTTTGCTAGAATCCTCTGTATGTTTTGTACAATTTGATGCATGTTGTACAAAGTAACAGGAACCGCATATCGGTGACGGAGAATCAGGAGTGTCCGGGGGAACTATGGCTTATTACAGCATTGGGGATGTCGCAGAACGTTGCGGGATAAATCCTGTCACCCTTCGGGCATGGCAACGACGTTACGGTTTACTCAAACCTCAACGCAGTGAAGGTGGCCACCGACTCTTTGATGAAGAAGATATTCAGCGTATTGAAGAAATAAAACGTTGGATTAGCAATGGCATACCTGTTGGGAAAGTTAAGGCATTGCTGGAAACCAGTACCCGTCAAGCTGACGACGACTGGAATCAATTACAAGAAGAGATGATGAGCATTCTTCGCATGGCGCATCCACCGAAGCTGCGAGCCAAAATTACTGCACTCGGTCGCGTTCACCCCGTAGATGCGCTGATCGATCACGTTTATCTTCCCGTACGTCAACGGCTGATACTTGACCATAATACATCCCGCATAATGAACAGCATGCTTGATGGCGCATTGATTGAATATGTTGCCACACTGCTGTCTGAAACGCGGCGCAAGTCAGGAAAGGATGCCCTCCTGATGGCCTGGGATGTTGAAGACAGAACCCGTCTGTGGCTCGAAGCCTGGCGCTTATCGCAATCTGGTTGGCATATTGCCGTTCTGGCTGAACCCATTGAATCGCCAAGACCTGAACTTTTCCCTGGGCAAACCCTTTTTGTCTGGACCGGTATTACGCCAACCCGCAGACAAAATGAACTGCTCCAACACTGGAATGAACAAGGTTATAAGGTCATCTTCCACAGCCCGTAACCTACACGTAATACGTGTAAGATAAATCATACAACTCTCATTTTTTGGCTGGTTATTTTGAGTACCACCCAAGGAATATGTTGCCCTCTATCCTCCTGACTTAACCCCGGCCATAGCATAAAAATAAAACAATATACTAACCCATTGGTATTATTTTTTTGCAGACGACATCACCTTTTTCCTAAGTAAAATTCATTAGATCAACTGGCGTACGTCTAATACTTATTCTAGGGTTAAATTATGTCTTCTTGTGCCACATTATTGTTTTTCTAAAGTAATAAATGTGGTTATTTGAAAAAGGTAAAGGATATGGCTCTAGTCTTAGACAAACGCTTAATTCTTTGTTGCTGCGCCTTTTCCATTATTTCTGTGGCAAATGCAGCAACCGTTAACGGAACATTTCAGGTGCTGATGACGATTCAAAAGGCCTGTACCGTAACTGCCGGTTCGGCTTCAAATATTACACTTGGTCCGGTGAATACCACGGCGACAAATACCAGTGCAAGCAACACTATTTCAATTAATTGCTCAAAAACCACGCCCTATTTTATCGGTCTGGCACCGTCGGCTGCCAATGGAGGGACGACAACAGGATCTGGCGCCATGTCCTCCGTAGCTAACGCTGCCACCAATACCGACAAAGTGCCCTATCAGCTAAATCGTACATCAGCAACAGGTCCGGTGTGGGGGAATACCGCCACCGACACCGCACCTGGAAATGGGGTAGCGGCGACGGGTACAGGTCTGGCGCAAACGTATACTGTTTATGCCACCGCACCGAGCGCCAACTTCACTCCTGACGACTATGCCGACACGGTAACGGTTAACGTTAACTACTAACTTCAGGAAGCCATATGAGAGTAAAACTGCCTGTAAAGCAGTGTGCCTGCGCATGCCTGCTAGGGATGGTTGCGAGCGTCAATCTTGCCACCGCCAGCGGACTGCAAATAGCCCCGGTCACGTTAACGTTGCAAGCGACGCAAAATGCCGATGGTATCTGGCTGAGTAACGCGGGTGAAAATGTGCTCAATGCCCAGGTTCGGGTTTTTCGCTGGAGTCAAAGCGCTTATGACGACAAACTTTCTCCCTCTCAGGGGCTGGTGATTAGCCCGCCGATGTTAGCATTAGCCCCTGGAGAACGTCAGTTGATTCGTGTTATTCGTACAAGCCCTCCCTCGGCACATGCCGAAGACGCTTATCGTTTGTCGATAGATGAGTTACCGCCTGCAAAAGTAGAAAAAAACAAGCTTCAGTTTGTGCTGCATTATTCTGTTCCCGTTTTCATTCAACCAACATCAGCGGCACAAACGCAGGCAAAACTGCAATGGAAATTACAGCAACTGGATGGCAAAAAATTTATTGAAGTCAGTAATCAGGGAAATGGGCATGCACAGTTATCTGCTGCAACATTTATAAGCCCTGACGGTACTAAAAAAGTCATTACACCCGGACTATTAGGCTACGTTTTACCCGGATCAACAATGCGCTGGATAGTTTCCCCGTCAGCCAGGAATAATCATTACGGCGGGAAAGTTGAAGTCACAATCAATGGCCAAAAAACAGTACAAGATCTGTAACAGATCCTGGCTTCTGGTGAAATATTGCTTTCTCAATGGAGTATTAATATCGGGAATGGTTTGCGCACAAACGCTGAATAATAACCAGAACGAAAATGGTGTTATTAATAGCGCCTCGCAGATTACGGGAGTCGATTTGTATCTCGACGTCACCTTAAATGGGAATCCCGTTGGGCTGGTTCATTTTGGCTACGATAATGGAAAGCTTTATGCAGGAGCAGATACTCTGCGTAAAATGGGCTTTCGCTTTGCTCCAGACGCCACTAACGCCGTCTGCCTGAACGATATCCCCCAGCTAACCATTGACTACAACGTTCAGTTGCAAACGCTCTCGCTTACTGCGCCGCTCAGTTCACTCGATCTTGCGACCACGCAGCTTAACTCGCCCACCGAAACCGCGCCAACGGCAACAACATCACGCGGGGCGCTGCTCAATTATGATATCTATACGCAACAGGGGGATGAAAGCGCAATCAATACCTTCAGCGAAATTCGCGCCTTCAATGCGACCGGCGTGCTCAGCACCACTCAGTTGACGCAGTACTCTACCGAGGAATATGCCGATAACAGCGTTGAGCGCCTCGACACCAGCTGGCGTACGTCATTTCCTGATTCGATGTTGGCGTTAACCGTTGGCGATACCCTGACTAGTTCACTCATCTGGTCCCGACCGACGCGAATCGGCGGCATTCAGATAGGCACCGATTTTGGGTTACAGCCCTATATGCCAACCACCCCGCTTCCAGCATATCTGGGATCCGCGACGTTACCGTCAAACGTTGAGCTGTACGTCGACGGCGTCAGGTACTACAACGGAGAAGTCCCCGCAGGTAGCTTTCAGATCAACACAATGCCTAACATCAGCGGCGCGGGAACGGGTCAGGTGATGATGACAGATGCGTTGGGCAGAACGAGCGTACAAAATTTCTCGTTCTACAACGATCAGCAACTCCTGCGGGAAGGATTAACCGCCTGGTCGGCAGAATTAGGCACGGTACGCGAAAATTATGGTTACTCCTCTTTTGATTATGCCAGCGCACCAGTATTGAGCGCTACGTGGCGTCGCGGGTTTAGCAATACGTTCACCGCCGGGACTCACGCGGAAACCAGCGATGGACTGATTAACGCGGGCTTCAGTAACGACTGGATCCCAGGAACCCGCAGCGGCACGTTTTCGACCTCACTTGCCGCAAGTACCGACTCAGGAAAGAACGGGTTTTTGTACAGTTTTGGTTACCGTTGGTCCGGCGAACGGTTTAATTTTAGTACCAGTACCACGGCAACTTCCGGCGATTATCGCGATGTCGCCACCCATTACGGTGAGCCGCCCCCCACGCTTAACAGCAACACGGTTATTGGTTATTCGCTGGAAGCAGCTGGAAATGTCAGCCTGAGCTATTTGCAGTTTCGTTATCCACACGAAAATGCGGTGCGCTACGCCAATGCCAGCTGGTTTAAATCTCTCACCGACAACATCTCACTGAATGCCGGATTCAACCAGAACATTGACGACAACCGCGATCGCAGTCTCTATTTGATGGTGACCATCACGACCGACAACAATCTGAGCGCCAGCAGCACCCTACAACGTACCAACGACGAAAGCGGTTACCAGCTCAACGCCAGCCTGACGCCCCCTGCCGACGGCGGCTGGGGCTGGAATTTGGCTGCCAGTCAGCAGGCTTCCCGGCAAAGTGGCCAAGGAGAAGTGGGATATCTGGGACGTTATGGTAAAGCGTACGCGGGATTCAGCCGTTTACCGGATAACCATTACGGTTATGCCGGCGCAACCGGATCGCTGGTGACCATGGGAGGCGGCCTGTTTGCAGCAAGAGAAATCAATAATGGTTTTGCCGTCGTCTCAACTGACGGCGTGCCTGATGTTCCGGTCAAATTGCAAAATAACCTGATCGGTCGCAGCGATGACCAGGGACTACTGCTGGTCACACCGCTCAACAGTTATCAAAAAAACCTGATCAGTATTGACCCGATGGATCTCCCTGCCAATATGCGGATCGCACGCGTTGAGACGAATGCCACGCCAGCCGATCGTTCCGGTACTTTGGTTAGCTTTGGCATCACCCCCGTCCGCGCTGCGCAGATTATCCTCGTCGACAATCAGGGTAAGCCAATTCCTGAAGGCAGCATGGCTTACGCCATCAACGAAAAAGGACAATCGTCTGTCGTTGGCTTTGATGGAATGACATGGTTCGACACTCTTGAGCAGCACAACACGCTGCGCGTTGATACGGACACCGGTAGTTGTCGCGTGCAATTTGATTATCCCGCGTCAGCAAAGGGGATTGTGCAAATAGGCCCACTGGTTTGTCGCCCACACTAACAGGAGTGCGCTCATGAGGTTAAGACATCTGCTACTCATCGCTGCCGTACTTTTTTGTCCGGCAATTAGCCATGCGGTAACCTGTTCGGTGAGCAATGTGCAACCCATAAATTTAGGTTCGGTCAATCCACTGTCTGCGACAGGCGCAACGTCATCAATGACGTTCAGTTACACTTGCACCAAAGAGCTTGGTGACGTGCTGGCAGGGATCAATCTCTGTTTTAATATTGGCGCCTCGGCCGTCAGTGGCCAGGTGACAACCCGAAATATGTCGTTAAGCGGAAACCCCGCCAGAACGCTGGCATACCAGCTTTACCAGGATAGCGGGCGCACCAAAGTCTGGGGCAGCCAGTATCAGTCAGGAACCACTTTTCCCATGGTACAGCTTAACCTGCTGAATCTGACGCCAGTGACGGGTTCACTCACGGTATCGGCGCAGATCGTCACGCCACAAACGGCAGCCGTCCCCGGAAATTATCAGGATAGCTATACGACGGCAACAGCCCTTGTCACCCTCAATCCCGGATTGCTTTTCCCGCCAACCACCTGTGGTGATACCGTTGCCGCCAGGTTTCCTTTCACCGTCACAGCTGCTGTCAGCAAACAGTGTAATATCACCTCCGCGACTAACATCAGCTTTGCTCCCACCAGCGGAACGGGTCGTAATCTCACGGCGTCAAATAACGTAGGCGTAGCCTGTTCCAATAACACGCCTTACACCATCGGACTTCAACCCTCCAACGGCAATACGGCAGGCAGCGGCGTGATGGCAGGCTCGGGGTCAAATACGGATAAAGTCCCCTACCAGCTTAGTTCGACGCCAGGTCCTTCCGGTATGGTGTGGGGCAATACATCGCTCAATACCGTTGCGGGCAGCGGCACGGGGACAACGACTACCTACCCGGTTTACGCCACCGTTCCCAGCGCAAACTACACGCCAGACAACTATGCCGATACTGTCACCATCGCAGTGACCTACTGACGCCCAGCTTAACAGCAATAAAGCAAACACATTTTATTATCATATTATTTACTTTTAGAGGTGCGTCATAAATCTGACAAATTGCGATTTTTACAATTTATGCATATTAAACTACACAAACCGCAAAACAACCGCGATGAAAGCCAAAACTAAGAATAACTATTCACCACCAAGCCAAAACCCACACTACTCATACTGATAATCCGTGTTAGCCAGACAGGCTGTTCTATGAAAAAAATGTTAAATTTAGGTTTATATGGTGAGATTCACTGTATACCACGGCCAAATTAAGAACATATTACTTTTAAAACTAAGGTTTATCATGGATAAGTTATCTTACGCTTCAGATAGCAGCACATCTGCCTGGAATACCTACCTGCAACAAATCGAGCGTGTGGCCCCTTACCTGGGCGAACTTTCCCATTGGGTGGATACCCTGCGCCACCCAAAACGCGCGCTGATTGTCGATATCCCGGTGCAGATGGATGACGGCACTATCCGTCATTTTGAAGGGTATCGCGTGCAACATAACCTCTCCCGCGGTCCGGGCAAAGGCGGTGTGCGTTATCATCCTGATGTTGATCTTAATGAAGTGATGGCCCTGTCTGCATGGATGACCATCAAATGCGCAGCGTTGAACCTGCCGTACGGCGGAGCCAAAGGCGGTGTGCGCGTCGATCCGTTCTCACTTTCTGAAGGTGAACTGGAGCGTTTAACCCGCCGTTATACCAGCGAAATCGGCATTATCATTGGGCCGCAGAAAGACATTCCTGCGCCGGATGTAGGTACGAACGGAAAAGTCATGGCCTGGATGATGGATACCTACTCCATGAACCACGGCACCACCGTGACCAGTGTGGTCACCGGTAAACCTATTCACCTCGGCGGCTCGTTAGGCCGTGATAAAGCCACCGGTCGCGGCGTTTTCGTCAGTGGTCTGGAAGTCGCGCGTCGTGCGAACATTGAAGTTGAAGGCGCTCGCGTGGCGGTACAAGGTTTCGGTAACGTCGGCAGCGAAGCCGCCCGCCTGTTCGCCGCAGCGGGTGCGCGTGTCGTCGCTATTCAGGATCACACCGCAACGCTGTTTAACTCCACGGGTATCGACATGACCGCGCTGTCTGCCTGGCAGTTGGAGCACAAACAGATTGCCGGTTTCCCAGGCGCTGAAACCATCGCCAGCGAAGCCTTCTGGAGCGTGGAAATGGATATCCTGATCCCTGCCGCGCTGGAAGGACAGATTACCCGTCAGCGTGCAGAAATGCTGACCTGCAAACTGGTACTTGAGGGCGCTAACGGCCCGACTTACCCGGATGCCGATGATATGCTGGCAAGCCGCGGTATCATCGTGGTACCTGACGTCGTATGTAACGCAGGCGGCGTAACCGTCAGCTACTTCGAATGGGTCCAGGACATGGCAAGCTTCTTCTGGAGTGAAGAAGAGATCAACAATCGCATGGACAAAATCATGACTGATGCGATGGTGCACGTATGGGAAAAAGCAGCTGAGAAATCCTGCTCCCTGCGTACCGCAGCCTACATTGTTGCCTGCGAACGCATTCTGCTGGCACGTAAAGATCGCGGAATTTATCCGGGCTAATACGACGGCAGATACGCCAACGTTTTTGACCGACGATAAACGCCAGTCGTGAGTTACGCCAATAATGCTGCATTATTTGTGGCATTATTGGCGTGTAGTAGCCTGATTCATCTGCCCCGCTTTCTGCGTTTTACTTACCCAATATCTGCGCATTTTGTTAGCCAATAAACATTAAATTCCATCGCTGCAACCATAATTTGCGTTAAGAACCCATAGCAACGCATTATTGGTTGCAATGTCTACTACCAATATTACGCCCCCCATATATATTGACGAACTGATTAAAAATCCCGAATAATTGTCGAATTATGGCATTCTGGCTGCAGGGAAAGTTGCCTGACACAGTGCGATTAGATCGGGCCGGGAAAACTCAGCGAATAACCACGTGAGAATATAATGGTCGATCATTCATCTGCTTCTGAGCACAACGATTTTACTCGTTGCCTGTCTCTTTTCGACAGCGCATTTCCACAAATCTTATCCCTGCTGGATATGCCAGCCCCCACGCAACTTTCGCCTGATACGTTTTATTATTCACTTGATAAAGCCCGAGAGAGATTGGGCAACTGGAGCAGTGTAGCGGCCCGGTTTAACTATAATGAGCAGGAAATGGCGAGCTTTCTTGCGGCATTACGCACCTTGAACAAATGGCTCGGCAGAAATACAGATGGCCAGCCTGCCGACAGAAATCTGACCATTGCCGCGTTGCGTTTTTTGTGGCAGCTCGAATATTTGCGAGAAAAACAGCCTCAATTAACTTATTCAACGACGCTGCATAACGAAGGCGAAGAAAAGCAGTTACGTAGTTTGCAGCAGGTACGAGCATTAGAGCTGACCATTCGTAGTTTAATTAATGAAGCGTACAATAACCAACAAGCCCTACTTGAGCACCTAAACAAACTATTTGGTCAGGAACGTGTAAAAAAATGGCTCAACGTTGCCGATCGTGATGACGTATTGAGCGGTACCCTTTTCAGTGAACTCGCCTCACTATTTATTGATAAAGACGAATATCCCATCCACTACTCTCCACTTTATCAATATACCCCTTTGCTCAGCTTTGTTAACGATAAACGTAGAACACTGAATACCTTTCTTGACGATATTCGCGTAATTCGCAACCGTCTGGCGCATCATAAGCGGGTAACCTCCGTCCAAACAACATTGGTGAATTACTATTACCAAGAAATTACTGAGCCGGTACAGGAGGCCTTCGACGAAGGCCGGGTAAAAGTTAACCCTGATCGCTTTTTTGATGACAGCAATGCTGAGGTTGCTCACTATTTCGAACAGACAGCCAAAAAAATTGAAGATCTCGGCGGTGACGTTCAGGAAATAAAGGATGATCTGGTGGCTCAGGCTCAGGATATTGGAAAAATCAAAATTGATACGCGCATCATTCGCAATCGAGTAGCCTGGGTGCTGGGCGGTATCGTCGTCATTATTGTTGGCTCAGTACTGACTTTCGGAACCTCAACCAAGACGCTGGTGAATACGGAGTCCATCCGTAGCGATCTCGGGGAAGTGGGTAAAACGGTTGCTGGGGCGAAAAAAGAAACCAGTAACGATCCGCGTAAAGAACTGGCGAATATCGGCATTGCCTGGGATGAAAAAAATCTTCGCGCCGCTATCGATCGCGGTGATACCCAGGTTGTCAATCTGTTTCTTGCCGGAGGCATGCGCTGGAAACTGTATTATGCCGAAGCCGCATTACTGGAAGATCGCCAGGAAACGTTGAATGCCCTATTACAATCAGCATCGTTGATGGATGAAAAAAACGGCTGCCTCAGAATGGCCAGTAAATTACGTCAGCAAGCGGACCACAATGGCACGCTGACCCCCATACAGATTCGTTATTTAAAAACATTCTGTTCTTCTGCCAAGGATGTTCAGGGTATTAAAGCGGAACTCGACAGAGCGCTTAATTTTGAGAAAGCCCAGAAGAAAGCTTACGATGAAGAAATGGCCAAAAATGAACCTGCAGGTCGCTGTGAGCGCCGTCTGATGGCCGATAATGCGCGTGAGTTACTGGCTGACGCGTCGCAATTTTCACTGCAAAGACCGACCACTTATTCACTCCATGATGTGTTATTGAAAGAACTGAATACGCGTCTGATGTTCGGCACACTCAACGAGGCAGAGTTAAAAAGCCTGGTTAAGAACTACTGCGTAAAACAAGAAAACCATGAACCCAATATTGCGATTGGCGATAACTGGAGTCGCTCACAACGGGTCATTTATAACGTAGTCAAATAATGAGCGATCCAACAACACATTCATCGAAAGAGAATTATATGCTCGCATTCAATAATGCATGGCCGCTGTTTACTTTCGAGTTCAATCCGTCGCAGCGTGATGCACCGGCAGGCAGCCTACTGATCGGATTGGGCGACGGCAATGATACGGAAAGCCATAAGGGTGTCGCGCTCAATAACAAAGGATACCGTGCAGGTCACTACAATTCGGTGAGTGAACTGGTGGCAAATGCCGACGATCGTCAATGGTCTATATGGCGCAGTAAACTCTCAAGTGTCCAGGGAATACAACGAATCGTTATCGAAGATTTCTCTCTGGATACCTGTTTTACGCTGTTGCTGTTTTTGAACCATCTCGATGCCGCTGGTTCGCTGTCGCTATCAACACATCCGTGGCTGGAATACGTCACCGCATGGGAAAGCGGTATTTATCTGGACGGTGATGATACAACTCGTTCTGCCGCTTGCTTGTTATCCGCACTCGCGCATAGCGGCCTGTGCGAGCAATCCATGGATGATACTGTCGTTGTTCGCCACAACATGCTGGCCTGCCTTCGCCTGTTGAGCGATATGATGATAGCCAACCCAGACCCCACCGCAGGCATTATGCCCATGCACACGCAATGTTATGCAAGTGCGGTCGCAAGTCTGGCGTATGAGCAACAGATTTACCAACACGTGATCAAGCGTTCGGTTACCTGCCAACTCCTGCTGGATCTCGGCACAGGCCGGCGGCAAACGGTGGTTGATGCATTGTTTATTACCGAAACGCTCCCTTCTGGGATGTTGAAAATTCTCGCGCGCTGCGATAAAGAACGCAGTTGGACGCACAATGGATTTGGGTTGCTGGCCATTTATCGACCACGAGAAGTGGGTACGGGAAATGATATCGTTATTTCGCTCAACCCGATTCAGGGGACACGCCTTGATGCCCTGTGGTCCGCTCTGGAACAACGTGAAGATGTGGCCTGGCAAGGACTACGCCCGCACGATACTCCGCGTTTTCTCGAAAGCTATCGCCTGGCCGGAAGCGATAAATTGATCCCAGGCGCACCGAACCAACCCTGGTACGACGATCAAGGCAGAATGACGCTAATTGCGGCACCGAAGCAGCTTGCGCCCGGAGAGCCCGGCTCGAAACTGACCTGGCAAAAAGACGTTTTGCCCGCAATCTGGGAAAATTATTTTACCCGTTATCTTGATAACGCCATTGTGCCAATAGCTTTACCCGAACTTGATTGCCGCACAAAAGGTAAATGCATTCGTGTCTATCAGCATCGCATCCCGGAGGGTGGTGATATTACGATCGTCCCGCTGATGCGAATGATCGATACCCCCACCTTTCATGCCTGGCTGGCAGCACAGAGCGATAGCACGCGCGTCGTTAGGAGTCCTGCGGATCTCCCCCCCACCAGCGAGTACCACTGCCAATGGTACAGCAATATTCTGGTTGTCGCTCACCGTCATGGCGTCACAATCTTCTGTCGCGAAGAAGAGGATAAACATCTGGCGATACTGATTAAAGCGGCCATTTCTGTAGCGGATGTAAGCCATGAGTATGAAAATTTTCTGGCGAACTCAGCCCAACAGATTGAACAGTGGCTCAAGGATCTGCTCGAGTCGCAGCAAAAACACAACCGAAAGGGAAAAATTCGTCGTCTATCTGACTGGTCCGAAATGATGCTGGAAACCAAAGCCCAGGCGCTAAAAGCCATGAATAAAGGTGCTTTAGTCGGCAACGATGCCCTACATAACCAGCTGAGTGAAGATCTCTCTCGGCAGTGGGGATTGTCTGAGCAACGTCAGGAGCTCATGACGCAGATAGAGCAATTGGATCAGCTCATGCGCCAGGCTATTAGTCAGCGTCAGGAAAAACGCCAACGTATTTACGGCGCACTGTTTTCTGCTTTAGCACTCGGCGCGGCGGCTAACCATATTTGGGAACCGATTAAAGAGATAAAAACAACAAACCTTTATGAATGGCAACTCATGCTATTCAAAGAGCAGCCAGCCCCAGCAATGGACAAGTTACAGGCGATTGCTGCAGATGCCGCGCGATATGAAGTCTATACCCTGGCTATTCTGCTAATTTTTGGTTTTATTGGTTTTATCTTGTTCTGGTTTTTCGATTTTAATGGCAAAGAAGAGTAAGGAATAACGTTTTACTCATGATGCCGTCAGCATAAACTTTGCCGCATCTCTCACTTCCGCTGTTTTATGCACCACCACGTTTCAATATGGAACATTAAAAGATGCTAATGTTCCGTATTGAAACACCAATCACATCAATTTTCTTTTGACTACCCGTGTGCAAAATTACCTTATCGGCAGCGAGCGGTCGCCGTGACGTTGAACCAACCGATACCCTACATCAGATGCCTGCCCGAATTTGGCAGCCATCCAGGACTGTCTGCGGAGCATAAATAATGAAAAAATTGATTAACCGTGTTGAAGACGTACTGAATGAACAACTCGCCGGACTGGCGAAAGCGTATCCTTCCCTGGCACTGCATCAGGATCCGGTATATGTCACCCGCGCAGATGCGCCGGTGATGGGCAAAGTGGCTCTGCTTTCCGGTGGCGGCAGCGGACACGAACCTATGCACTGCGGCTACATTGGTCAGGGCATGCTCTCTGGCGCCTGTCCAGGTGAGATTTTTACCTCACCCACGCCGGATAAAATGTTCGAATGCGCCATGCAAATTGACGGTGGCGAAGGCGTGCTGCTGATAATCAAAAATTACACCGGCGACATTCTTAATTTCGAAACCGCCACCGAGCTGCTGCATGAAAGCGGTGTCAAAGTCACCACCATGGTGGTGGATGACGACGTGGCGGTGAAAGACAGTTTGTATACCGCCGGTCGACGTGGCGTGGCGAATACCGTATTGATCGAAAAACTGGTCGGCGCGGCCGCCGAACGCGGTGATTCGCTGGAAGCCTGTGCGGCGTTGGGCCGTAAGCTGAATAACCAGGGCCACTCCATTGGCATAGCCATTGGCGCCTGTACCGTTCCAGCCGCTGGACAACCGTCGTTCACGCTGCAGGATAACGAAATGGAGTTTGGCGTAGGTATCCACGGGGAACCCGGCATTGACCGTCGCCCCTTCACCTCTCTCGATCAGACCGTTGATGAAATGTTCGATACCCTGCTGGAAAACGGTAACTACAGCCGTACACTCCGCCACTGGGACAACGTCCAGGGCGCGTGGCAGGAAGGTAAAGAAAGCAAGCGTGCGTTACAAAGTGGCGATCGCGTTATTGCGCTGGTCAATAATCTCGGCGCGACGCCGTTGTCTGAACTCTTCGGCGTGTATAACCGCCTGGAAAGCCGTTGTCAGGATGCAGGCATCGTCATTGAGCGCAACCTGATCGGTTCTTACTGTACCTCTCTGGATATGACCGGTTTCTCGATCACCTTGTTACAGGTAGATGACGAAACGCTGAGCTTATGGGATGCACCGGTTCACACCCCTGCCCTCAACTGGGGTAAATAAGGAGATTCATGATGTCCCTCAACAGAACGCAAATTGTTAACTGGCTCTATCGTTGCGGCGAGATCTTCACCACAGAAAGTGATTTTCTCACCGGACTTGACCGGGAGATCGGCGATGCCGACCACGGTCTGAACATGCATCGTGGTTTCAGCAAAGTCGTTGAAAAGCTGCCGTCCATCGCAGACAAAGACATCGGCTTTATTTTGAAAAACACCGGTATGGTGCTGCTCTCAAGCGTCGGCGGGGCCAGTGGACCGCTGTTTGGCACCTTTTTTATTCGCGCCGCCCAGGTGACTCAGGCTCATCAAAGCCTGACGCTTGAAGAGTTGTATCAAATGATGCGTGATGGCGCAGAAGGTGTGATTAGCCGCGGTAAGGCTGAACCTGGCGACAAAACCATGTGCGACGTCTGGCTACCGGTTGTCGAATCCTTACGTCAGTCCTGCGAGCAAAAGTTAAGCGTACAGGCAGCGCTGGAAGCGGCAAGCCAGCAAGCGGAAGCCGCAGCGCAAAGCACCATCACCATGCAGGCCCGCAAAGGCCGTGCCAGCTATCTTGGTGAGCGCAGTATTGGGCATCAGGATCCCGGCGCAACGTCGGTCATGTTTATGATGCAAATGCTAGCTCAGGCGTCCAGAGAGTAAGGATAAAGCGATGGTAAACCTGGTTATTGTTTCTCACAGCGCCCAACTGGGCGAAGGCGTCGGTGCGCTGGCCCGGCAGATGTTAATGGGCGGTGATTGCAAAATCGCCATTGCCGCAGGCATTGATGATCCTGAGAATCCGATTGGCACCGATCCGATCAAGGTGATGGAAGCCATCGAGTCCGTGGCCGATACGGACCACGTGCTGGTGATGATGGATATCGGTAGTGCATTACTGAGTGCGGAAACCGCGCTGGAACTGCTCGACCCTGGCATTGCCGCCAAAGTGCGTTTGTGCGCAGCACCACTGGTTGAAGGCACACTGGCCGCGACGGTTAGCGCCGCCGCGGGTGCTGATATCGATCGGGTCATCCGTGATGCCATGAACGCCCTCGACGCCAAATGTGAGCAACTGGGTTTACCTTCGCCATCCGCAGCGAAACCCGCATCTGCTGCACTGTCTCCCGATGCAGATGCCCGTTCTGTTGCCATTGTGGTGAAAAACCCTAACGGCATCCACGTTCGCCCGGCTTCGCGGCTGGTTTCCGCGTTGTCTGGTTTTAACGCCGACATGTGGCTGGAGAAAAACGGCAAGTGTGTGGTTCCTGATAGCCTGAATCAGATAGCTCTGCTGCAGGTACGCTGTAATGACACGCTGCGCCTGATTGCCAAAGGCGAACAGGCAGAGGATGCGCTGGCCGCATTTAAACAGCTGGCAGCAGAGAATTTTGGTGAATCGCTCGAGTCCGCTAATGCTGATAACAAGGCAGCTCAGGCTCCCTCAAAAGTCACGGGGACGGCATTCTGTTACACGCCGTTCTCACCCGAGGTAAACCCGCAGCCAGCCGCATCACTCCAGGCTGAGCAGCAGCGATTACAGACCGCCATCCAAAGTACGCTGAACGATCTGAGCGAACTCACCGCACTTGCTGAAGAACGATATTCCGCAGATATCGCCGCCATCTTCTCCGGTCACCATACGCTGTTGGACGATCCTGAACTGTTTGAAATGGCCTGCGATGTAATGCGCGAAAAGCAGTGCAGCGCCGCCTGGGCCTGGCATCAGGTGCTGAGCGATCTCAGCCAGCAGTATTTACAGCTCGATGATCCTTATCTGCAGGCGCGATACATTGATATTGAAGATTTGCTGTCCCGTTCACTGCAGCATTTGACGGGAGAGAGCGCACAAATTCCCGCGTTCTTGCGCCCCACTATCCTGGTCGCTGATGTCATTTATCCGTCTACGGTCCTGCAACTCGATCCGAAGACCATCAAAGGTATCTGCCTGCGGGACGGCAGCGAAGCCTCGCATCCGGCGATTATCGCTCGTGAAATGGGTCTGTGCTGGATGTGTCAGCAAGGCGCGGCTCTCGATAGCATCAAGATGGGCGATACTCTGACCATTGACTGTGTCACACAGCGGATAACCCGCGCAAACTGATTCCGAAGCACACCCTTTCCAACAAAGGGTGTGCTTCTTCTCTATTCGCGTCGGGAAATGTCTGTTTATTCGCAAAATGGGGAGCCGATCACGCGCAACGGTCATTCCTGAACTAAGGTTTTCTCATGGTAAATGCCGCTACTTCGGCACGCCGCTAAGGAGATTAACCGATGATAACGCCAGCAACTCGCCATCCTGGCCTGCTCTCTGTTTCAATAAAACTGACGCTCGCAAGCACCTTTTTTGCCCTTTCCTCTTTTACCGTCAACGCCGAGGACGCACCAGCCGCTACGCCTGCGCCGCCTGATATTCTGCTTGGCCCCCTGTTTAACGATGTACAAACAGCCAAACTGTTTCCTGACCAGAAAACCTTTGCGGACGCGGTGCCAAACAGCGATCCATTAATGATCCTTGCCGATTACCGGATGCAGAAAAACCAGTCCGGATTCGACTTACGCCATTTTGTGCAAGTGAATTTCACCTTGCCGAAAGACGGCGAGAAATACGTGCCCCCGGCCGGGCAATCATTACGCGAACATATCGATGGCCTGTGGCCGGTACTCACCCGTTCGACAACCGACGCTGAAAAATGGGATTCGCTGCTGCCGCTCCCGGAACCGTATGTGGTACCTGGCGGGCGTTTTCGCGAAATATATTATTGGGACAGCTATTTCACCATGCTGGGGCTTGCCGAGAGCAATCACTGGGATAAGGTCTCGGATATGGTGGCAAACTTCGCTTACGAGATTGATTCCTGGGGACACATTCCTAACGGCAACCGCACCTACTACCTGAGTCGTTCGCAACCGCCGTTCTTTGCCTTTATGGTTGAACTACTGGCGCAGCACGACGGGAATGACGCGCTGAAAAAATACCTCCCGCAGATGCTCAAAGAGTACAGCTACTGGATGGAAGGCGTCGAAACACTCCAGCCCGGTCAGCAAAATAAGCGCGTAGTTAAACTGGATGACGGCACCATTTTGAACCGCTACTGGGATGAGCGCGATTCGCCTCGGCCAGAGTCGTGGGTAGAGGATATCGCCACCGCTAAAAGCAACCCAAACCGCCCGGCCACAGAAATCTACCGCGACCTGCGTTCAGCTGCCGCGTCCGGCTGGGATTTTAGTTCCCGCTGGATGGACAATCCTAATCAGCTGGGCACTCTGCGCACCACCAGCATCGTTCCGGTCGATCTCAATGCGCTGATGTACAAAATGGAAAAAATGATCTCCCTCGCCAGCAAGGCTGCTGGTGATGATGCCAAAGCGGCGCAGTACGATGGCTTCGCTAATGCCCGACAAAAAGGGATCGAGAAGTACCTGTGGAACGACAAAGAAGGCTGGTATGCCGACTACGATCTGAAAAGCCACAAAGTACGCAACCAGCTCACGGCTGCCGCCCTGTTCCCGCTATATGTCAATGCAGCGGCAAAAGATCGCGCCAGTAAAGTCGCCACGGCCACCCAGGCACATCTGCTGCAACCGGGCGGCCTTGCTACCACGTCGGTGAAAAGCGGCCAGCAGTGGGATGCCCCCAATGGCTGGGCCCCGCTCCAGTGGGTAGCAGCATCCGGGTTACAGAATTACGGTCAGGATACTGTCGCCATGGACGTGACCTGGCGATTCCTCACGAATGTTCAACACACCTACGATCGCGAGAAAAAGCTGGTTGAGAAGTATGACGTGAGCACCACTGGAACCGGCGGTGGCGGCGGTGAGTATCCGTTGCAGGATGGTTTCGGCTGGACCAACGGCGTAACGCTGAAAATGCTCGACCTGATTTGCGCCAAAGAAAAGCCCTGTGACAACGTACCCGCATCACGACCTACCCCGGCAAGTACAGCGCCAGTCGAGTCTAAAAAACAGACTCAACCGACGCCATAACATCATAGCCTGAGCCGTTTTACTTCCTGAATCCGCGCTTCGTCGCGGATTTTTCTTTCTTATATTTCCCCCTTCCAGCTGTCTCTATGGCCTCTAGCCCTTATGGGGTATCCGGGGTTTTCATCCGTGAGAAATTGATTCTGAACATGTTTTTATTCGCTATATATGTAAATATATAGCGATTTTGTAACCTTCAGGATAACAATAATGCCACTGACAAGACGGATGTTTGCCCAACTCGTGGCATCTGCACTGCTGCTACGCCATCTTCCCGCGTTTGCTCAAACCTCGCTGACTGTGGCCATTGGAGACTCTCCTAAGCCAGAAACGACCCAACGCGTGGTCAGCGCGGGCGCACCTGCTGACATGCTGCTGCTGGCCGTCGCACCGGAAAAACTGGTGGGGCTTTCCTCCTTTGATTTCTCTCGCCAGACCGCCATCCCGTTTAACGATAACATTCGGACTTTGCCGAAACTCGGCAGGCTGGCGGGGCGCGCCAGCACGCTCTCGCTTGAAGCACTCCTGGCGCTTAAACCTGACCTGGTTATTGACTGCGGTAATGCCGATGAAACCTGGCTTTCTCAGGCCAGACAAGTGAGCACACAAACACAGATTCCCTGGCTGCTGATTAACGGCGAATTGCGCCATACCCCAGAACAGCTGCGCGCAGTCGGTGAAGTATTGGGCGTCGTCTCGCGAACCGCAATGCAGGCCGCGCTGGCCCGTCGATTTATCGATGATGCAATAGCTTTCTCGCATTCACCCGCGGCGAATCTGCGTTTTTATGCCGCGCGCGGTGCCAGAGGACTGGAGACTGGTTTACAAGGTTCTCTGCATACCGAAGCAGCAGAACTACTGGGGTTGCACAATGTGGCGCACATCCCCGGACGACAGGGGCTCACACAGGTCTCAATGGAAAATCTTCTCAGCTGGCAGCCGGATATTATCCTGGTGCAGGATGCGGTGACAGCGCAGTTCCTACGAGAAGATCCGCTCTGGCAAGGGGTCAAAGCTGTTGCTGACCGGCGCATTCTGTTTCTCAGCGGTCTGCCGTTTGGCTGGCTGGATGCACCTCCTGGCATCAACCGTTTACTGGGGTTACGCCGCCTGCATGCCTGGCTTGATCCTCAGGTTAACGCGAGCTTTAAAGCCGATATGCAGCGCTACAGTGAATTGTTCTGGCACACCACGCTAAGCGACGCACAGTATCAAAGGTTGGTGGCAGTCTGATGAAAACATCAACCCTCGGTTTTCTGATGAGTGCTGCGGTGGTGCTTTGCGCGAGCGTCGCTGCGGTATCAGGCGCGTATCGCCTGGATGCACAGCAGGTTCTGAATCTCGTGGCCGGTACAGATGGCGTTCCAATGCAGGACAAAATCGTCTTCTGGCAAATCCGCCTGCCACGCATACTGGCTGCATTGCTGCTCGGCGCGGCGCTGGCGGGCGCAGGAACCACCTATCAGGGCATGTTCCGCAACCCACTGGTCTCGCCGGATATTCTCGGCGTGGCGGCGGGTGCGGGTTTAGGTGCCTGTTTAGCAATCCTGTTAGGTTTACCGATCCTGTTCATTCAGCTGTATGCGTTCATGGGCGGTTTATTCGTGGTCGCCGGTGTCTGGTTGATTACCCGGCGAGTCAAGCGTCACGACCCGGTGTTAACGCTGGTGCTGGTCGGGATTGCGCTGGGTACGGTATGCGGTGCGGGAATTTCGCTCATCAAAACGCTGGCCGACCCGTATACCCAACTCCCGTCTATCACCTTCTGGCTGCTTGGCGGTTTATCGACGATCACGCTGCACGATCTGTGGTTCTCGGCACCGCTGATCTTCGCAGGACTGATCCCGCTATTGCTGCTGCGCTGGCGCATGAACCTGCTCACCCTGTCGGATGATGAAGCACGATCGCTTGGGATCAACGTCTCGCGATTACGACTGGGACTGATCGTCTGCGCAACGTTAATCACCGCCTGTACCGTTGCCATCGCGGGCATTATCGGCTGGATTGGGCTGGTTGTACCGCACATCGGCAGACTCCTCAGTGGCAATAACCACCAGCAGTTGCTGCCCGTTTCTATGGGGATCGGCGCCATTTTGCTGCTGCTCACCGATACTCTTGCCCGCACGCTGAGCAGCACAGAAATCCCGCTGGGGATCCTGACGGCATTTATTGGCGCACCGTTCTTTTTGCTGCTTTTGCTTCGAGGAAATCGCCCATGACGCTTCTGACCCTCCGCCATGCGTCGTTGGGATACCACAGTCACCAGCCCGTGTTACGCGATGTCTCATTTCAGGTTTCGCCCGGCTCCGTCTGTTGTCTGATTGGGGCCAACGGCAGTGGAAAAACCACCCTGATGCGCACCATTCTCGGCGTTCTTTCGCCGCTTCACGGTGACATTCTGCTTGATGGCGTCGCCATAAATCATCTCAGCGATCGGCAACGCGCCGCCGCTATTGCCTGGGTTCCTCAGGCACATGACGGCGCGTTTGCCTTCACTGCGCTGGACATGGTGATGATGGGGCTGGCCCCGCAATTGGCGGCATTTGCGGTTCCCGGCGCTAAAGAGCGTGAAAATGCGCACCAGCAGATGACGATGCTGGGAATCTCTCACCTGGCGCCCCGACGCTGGAACACGCTGAGCGGCGGAGAGCGGCAACTGGTGTTAATTGCCCGCGCGCTGGCGCAACGCCCACGCCTTTTGTTGCTGGATGAACCTGCTTCCAGCCTGGATTTTGGGCATCAGATCCGTCTGCTCGACACGCTGGTGACGCTGAAAAATTCAGGTATGGCCCTGCTAATGTCGACGCATCATCCGTTGCACGCCCGGGCAATCGCCGACAGCGTGGTACGCGTTGAACCGGATGGCGAAGTGTCACAAGGGCTTCCTGAACATCAGCTTGCTGCCGATCGTCTGGCGGAACTGTATCGCGTTACACCGTCACAAATCGCTCACCATCTCTTTGGCTCACATAACTAAGGAATAAGAATGCTCATTGACGACATTGATTTTGCCGATCTTTACCGTAAACAGTTACAGCTGGCGAACAGAACCGAGAAAAAGCCGGAGCACTGGGATAAACGTGCGGAAAAAATGGCGGAAAATTGCGCCTCATTAACCGACAGCTATCTGCTGCAACTGCTGGGGAAAATCGACCTGAAAGGGGCGGAGTCGCTGTTTGACATGGGTTGCGGTCCCGGTACCGTCTCGCTGGCGCTGGCTAAAAAGATGCCAATAATTTACGGCGTAGATTATAGCCAGGGCATGCTTAGCGTAGCTGCCCGCCGCGCTGCGCAAATGAACGCCCGTCACGTGCAGTGGGTGCAGCGGGCCTGGGAGGAACACTGGGATGATTTACCCCAGTGCGATATCGCCGTCGCTTCGCGCTCTACGCTGGTTGCCGATATGCGCCAGGCGATGACCAAACTGAATAATCAGGCCCGACTGCGGGTTTACACCACTCATCTCGTCAGTTCATCTTTCGTTTCCCCCACCATTCAGCGTGCACTGGGCCGCGAAGTGATTGAGCTTCCCAACTATATCTATGCGCTTAATGTCCTGTATCAGATGGGGATCCACGCGCATGTTGATTTTATCCGCGGACCCAACTGCCAGCAGGACAACAGCACCTGGACACGTTTTCTGGAAAACGTGCGCTGGAGTATGGGTGAACTGAGCGCCGACGAGGTCGAACGTCTGGAAACCTGGTATCAACAGCAGGATCCACGCGCGATTGCCCCCGCCAGCCGTGACTGGGCGCTTATCTGGTGGGACAGCGTTCCGCGGGAGGCGCTGCGATGATCTACTTTTCGCAGGCGCAAACCGACGCGCTGCTGCTGGAAGATATTCAGGGCGGCGACCTGACTACCCGCGCGTTGGGTATTGGCGCACAGCCGGGCGTTATGGAATTTTACCATCGCCAGGGCGGGTGCGTTAGCGGCACCGCCGTCGCCAGGCAAATGCTCGCCTCATTAGGGCTGACCATCAGCGACATGGTTGCCGATGGTGAACAGGTAAGTGCAGGACAGCGATTGATTTGCGCACATGGGAATGCGGCGGCGCTGCACCAGGGCTGGAAAGCGGTACAAAATGTCCTGGAGTGGAGCTGTGGGGTTTCGGGCTATCTTGAGTGCATGTTGAGCCAACTGCGCCAACGCTATCCTGATGGGCAGATTGCCTGTACCCGAAAAGCCATTCCCGGCACGCGTTTGTTGGCGACTCAGGCAATACTCGCCGCGGGAGGCATTATCCATCGCGGAGGATGCGCCGAAACGGTACTGCTGTTTGCTAATCACCGCCATTTTCTTACCAATCCAAACGACTGGACAGGCGCGATTGCGCGCTTACGCAGCCATGCGCCAGAAAAAAAGATCGTGGTTGAAGCAGATACGCCAGATGAGGCATTAGCCGCGCTACGCGCCGCGCCCGATGTCCTGCAACTCGACAAATTTACCCCTGAGCAAGCAACAGAAATTGTCCGCCAGGCCCCTTCTCTGGCCCCCCATTGTACGCTGGCGCTGACTGGCGGCATTACCCTCGCCTCGCTGGCGAGTTATCTCGACTGTGGCATCAGACTTTTCATCACTTCCGCGCCTTACTACGCTCCGCCCGCGGATATCAAAGTTAGCCTGAGCCCGGACGCACGTGGCATATAACATTAATAAATGGACTAAAAATAATGAATTTCAACAAAAGTTGTCTTTACACAGCCCTGTCGTTTGCTTTCGCGCACAGTGCTTTTGCTGGGCAGGAAAGCGAAACCATGACCGTCTGGTCAAGTCCGGCCTCCGCCGCAACCACTACGGTTCTCGGCCAGGAAACGATGCAGCAACTGGATAAGCAAAACGTGGCGCAGGCACTGAGCGTTGTCCCCGGCGTCGTGCTGCAAAAGTCAGGCAACCGCAATGAACAGCAGGTGAAAGTTCGCGGTTTTGACAGCCGTCAGGTTCCCGTCTATTTTGACGGCGTGCCGGTATACATCCCCTATGATGGCAACCTCGATTTAGGCCGTTTTCTGACCTCCGATATCGCTTCGGTTGAAGTCTCCAAAGGCTACTCGTCGCTGTTACAAGGGCCGAACCAGATGGGCGGCGCCATCAATATCACCACCCAAAAGCCCACCAAACCGATTGAAGGCAGCATTGGCTATCGCCAGGGCTGGAGTCGTAGCAAAGACAATGCCCACGATATGCACGCTTCATTTGGCGCCAGCAACGATCTCGGCTACATCCAGCTCAGCGGCAGTCAGTTGAAGCAGGATTTCCTTGGCTTACCGCACGGTGTGGACAACCCTATTGCGGGCAGCAACGGCAAGATGATTAACTCCTCCGCCGATGACAAACGCGGTATCGTGAAGCTGGGCTTTACCCCACGTGGTAATGACGAATATGTGCTGACCTATATTAATCAGGACGGTGAAAAAGATAACCCGCCGTACGCTGGAGCCAGCAGTCAGAAATCACGCTACTGGCAATGGCCACAGTACGATAAAGAAAGCTATTACTATCAGGGCACCACCTATCTGGGCGATCGTTTCACCCTGAAAAGCCGTCTGTATCGCGACACCTTTGAAAATACGCTGATGATGTACAACTCACTTGCCGATCTGAAAAACAAGAAAGGCAACTACAGTCATTATTCAGACTACAGCGATGGCGCTGGCCTGCAGCTCGCTGCGGAAATGCGAGAAAACGACCTGCTCTCTTTCGCCGTGAACTGGAAAGATGATGTTCACCGCGAGAAAGGCGCTCCGAATGCGGCTTACGATCGCTACGAAGACCGCACCTGGTCCGTTGCCAGCGAATACCAGTGGGCAGCGGCGGATAACGTCGATGTCGTGGCGGGAATAAGCTATGACTGGCGCGACAGTCTGGAAGGCATGAAGCACGAGAAAAATGGCAGCGTCACCCACTATGATGACAACAATCAGTCAGCTTTCAACTGGCAGATGATGACCAAATATCACTTTGAAAATTCAGACACATTAGCGCTGTCCTACTCTGACAGAACACGTTTCCCGACTTTGAAAGAGCGCTACACCACCTCGAAACCGGCCTATAACCAGGTGGCGCTGGTCAATCCGCAGCTTAAACCGGAACGCGCCCGCAGCGTGGATCTGACCTGGAATGGTTCACTTGGTAAAGACTGGGGATTCGAAGCCAGCGTCTATTACAACCGCATCAGCGATGCCATTCTTTCACACAATATTGATGCCGATACCATCCAGAATCAGAACAGCGGCCGGGTGGATTACACCGGTCTGGATGCAGGCGTTAAAGGTAAAGTCTTTGATATGCTGGATATTGGGCTGAGCTATGGCCTGATTCATGCGGACGTCAAACGCAGCGACATTGGCAAAATAACCGATTTGCCGACGCAAACCCTCACCGCATGGATGACGCTGAAACCGTGGGATCCGCTGAGCATTACGCTGTCTGAAGAGGCCCGCTCATCGAGCTATAGCAATAGCGACGGCTCGCAGAAAGCCGCAGGTTTCGCCATTACCCATTTACGCGCCGACTACGCCATCGGTCACGGGTTTAGCGTCAACGCTTCGGTCAATAACCTGTTCGATACACGATACGTGTACAGCGAAGGATTTATCGAAGAAGGCCGTAATTACTGGGCGGGGATTGAGTATCAGTTCTGATTTAACGATGCAAAGAAACGGCCCCACTCGGAGTAATGCTCTTCAGTTAACGCCTTAGTTTCAGAAAGTATCGCCGGTGTGGGTAGAAGTTTTGAATATGCACTCTCAGAAAAAGGGTTCCGTTCACCTCCTGTTCATAGTTTCTCTGAAACGCCGATTCCTGTGAACGTGTAAAGGGCGTTCTCCGTCACGCCCTTTACAATCCCGCCGGGAGCCTGGGTTGCAAGGGAGGCGGCGGCAAGCCTCCCTTGCACGTTCACGGGTATCTGCGCTTCAGAGAAATGACACCGTTGAGGTGAACGGAACCCTGAACAAGAATCACATGTTCACCTTACATGCTTAACTGAACGGCATTACCGCACAGGGGCCGTTCGATTAATCTCGTCGTACAAGCCGGAAGACACCCAGCACAACAATCGCGCCGACCACGGCCACCAGGAAGCTATGGAGATTAAATCCGCTGACATCGCCGCCAATACCAAACATCGTTGCCAGCCATCCACCGACCACAGCACCGACGACACCCAGAATACAAGTCAGGATAAATCCCCCGCCATCGCGCCCCGGCATAATCAGTTTGGCGATAACCCCCGCAATCAGACCAAAAATAATCCAGGCAATAATTCCCATTTTCAGGCCCTCTTTCCAGTGAACGCACGCGCAAGACATTCCTGCGCCAGCACTTAAAGTATAGGCAAGCCATCGCGACATGCTTTTATCACTCAGACTTAATTCATTGGGTTTGGTAAAAAATTTCATCCATTTGTATTAAGTTCCGTAGATTAATGCCGATAACCCAACGACAAACCAGGCATCCAGGAGTCATTAGGTGTGAGTAACTACAATGAGCAGTTCCTGAAGCAAAATCCGTTAGCGGTGTTAGGTGTACTTCGGGACTTGAAGTCGCAGCAGGTTCCACTGCGTATCTCCTGGTCAGGCGGCCAGTTCATCAGCAAAATTCTGACCGTCAGTCCCGATGAACTGATCATGGATTTTGGCAGCCAGGAATATGAAAACCAGGCCGTACAGCGGGCCAGCCAGATCTCAATTATCGCCGAAACGCAGGGAGCCAAAGTAGAATTCACCCTGCCACAGCTGAAAAAAGGCGAGTATCAGCAACTGCCGGCCTTTATTTCATCCTTGCCGCCTTCTCTGTGGTTTGTGCAGCGTCGGGAATATTTCCGCATCGGCGCTCCGCTGCATCCTCCCTATCGCTGCACGGCAAAAATGCCAGACAACAGCATTCTGCATTTTCGCTTATTCGATCTGTCTCTCGGTGGCATGGGCGGGCTGTTAGAAGTGGCAAAACCAGAGGGGTTGGCAGAAGGTATGCGCTTCTCGCAGGTTGAACTAAATATGGAGCAATGGGGGGTGTATCACGTTGACGCCCAGCTTATTTCCATTAGTGAGCGCAAGGTTATCGATGGGAAAAACGAAACGATTACCACTCCCCGCTTGAGCTTTCGTTTTCTCAACGTCGGCCCGGCGGTGGAGCGGAACTTACAGCGGATTATTTTTTCCCTTGAACGCGAGGCCCGGGAAAAATCGAATAAGGTGCGCGAGTAAACTCACACGAACTACATCACATCCAGCGCTTGTTGAAGCTTCCAGATATAGCGCGGGGCCTGCGGCGCCGGATGATTGTCCGCAACATGTTCAATAAATTCATCCGGGCTGAGGTCGTTGATTTTATTGATCGCTTTTTTCCTGTCGGATGAGAACGTGCGTAACAGTGCGCCCGCACCGTTGGCGTACGATACTACCAGCGCGTACTGCATCACCTGCGGATCTTCAATCCCGGCCAGCGGCCCGGTTTCGAGAATACTCAGGTATGCGGCCCCCATCGAGATATTGCGCTCAGGGTTTTTCAACTCACTGGTCGACGGCTCTCCGCTCCAGCCCATGCGGCGATAAACATCGCGTCCTGAAGTTGAGGCTTTCAACTGCATCAGACCAATCGCATTGGACTTACTGACCGCATTCGGATTTCCGCCTGATTCAATGGCGATAATAGCGGTAATCAATTGTGGACTGACACCCCAGGCCGCACCGGCTTTTTCACTGATCGGCATCCATTGCATTGCGCGTTTAACCGGAACTTCAGCATTCCACGGCGGGTTTTTGTAATCCTGTTTTGAACTACAGCCCGCAAGTAATACAACCAAAAAAGCAAACCATCTCAATTTCACGTCATCTATCCTTATAGCCGGAACCTGTCGCTGAGGTGACAACGACATACCTACGCGGCATGATATACATTTGGTTTTAGTTGTAGCAAGGAAATGCCATGTCCCGGTTTCACTTAATTGCCCCGTCGGGCTACTGTATCAATCAGCAGGCTGCCTTACGTGGGCTTGCGCGTCTTACTGAGGCCGGTCATCAGGTCGACAATTCAGCGGTCATTGCACGCCGCTGCCAGCGTTTTGCGGGGACAGAGGCAGAAAGGCTTGCTGATGTGAACTCGCTCGTTAATCTGAAAACCCCCGATACCATTGTGATGGCGGTACGCGGCGGCTATGGCGCGAGCCGTTTACTGGAAGAAATTGACTGGCAGGGGCTGGCAGCCCGCCAGCAACAAGATCCGCTGCTGCTGTGCGGACACAGCGATTTTACGGCGATCCAGTGTGGTCTGCTGACACAGGGGAATGTGATTAGCTTCAGCGGCCCGATGCTGGCGGCGAACTTCGGCGCCGAAGAAATGAACGCATTCACCGAGCACCATTTCTGGCAGGCTTTGCGTAATGCCCAATTTACCCTCGAATGGCAGGGTGACGGTCCACAGTGCGCAACTGAAGGTACACTGTGGGGCGGAAATCTGGCGATGATCATTTCGTTGATGGGTACACCGTGGATGCCGGCCATCAAAAACGGCATTTTGGTGCTGGAAGACATTAACGAGCATCCATTCCGTGTCGAGCGCATGCTGCTGCAGCTGTACCACGCCGGAATACTGGCCCAGCAAAACGCCATTATTCTCGGCAGTTTTAGCGGTAGCGCTCCCAATGATTACGATGCCGGTTACAATCTTGATTCAGTTTGTGATTTTCTACGCGCCAGATTGTCAGTACCGTTGATCTGCGGCCTCGATTTTGGCCATGAACAACGCACTGTCACCCTGCCTTTGGGAGCCAATGCGGTGCTGAAAAATGATAAAAACGGCACTCAGCTCACCTTAAGTGGGCATCCGGTACTAAAATCGTAAAAAAAGCGGCTAATGGGGCTAAGCAAAACGCTGTTTCTGTCGTTATTATGGTAGGGTTTATTAATACGAAACAGCGTAATTCAGGAGTAACCGAACGTTGGATGCCGCAGCAATTATTAGCCTTTTTATTTTGGGTTCCGTTCTCGTCACCTGCAGTATCTTACTCAGTTCATTCTCATCACGCCTTGGTATCCCTATCCTGGTGATATTTCTCGCTATCGGTATGTTAGCGGGCGTAGATGGTATAGGCGGCATACCTTTCGATAACTATCCATTCGCCTACATGGTGAGTAACCTGGCACTGGCAGTTATCCTGCTCGACGGCGGGATGCGCACCCAGGCCAGCTCTTTTCGCGTTGCGTTAGGCCCGGCGCTATCGTTGGCGACGGTCGGTGTGCTGATTACTTCCGGACTCACTGGCATGATGGCCGCGTGGCTGTTTCATCTGGATCTTATCGAAGGACTCCTGATTGGCGCGATTGTTGGTTCAACCGACGCCGCGGCGGTCTTTTCCCTGCTTGGCGGTAAGGGGCTTAACGAACGCGTTGGCTCTACGCTGGAAATTGAATCCGGCAGTAATGACCCGATGGCCGTATTTTTGACCATCACGCTCATCGCCATGATCCAAAACCACGAAACCGGTTTAAGCTGGATGTTCGCGGTGCACATTATCCAGCAGTTTGGCTTAGGCATCGCTATCGGTCTGGGCGGTGGATATATGCTCCAGCAGATGATTAACCGCATTTCCCTGCCTGCCGGACTGTATCCGCTATTGGCGTTAAGCGGTGGGATTCTGATTTTTGCCCTGACCACTGCGCTGGAAGGCAGCGGTATTCTGGCGGTTTATCTGTGTGGTTTCCTGCTGGGTAATCGCCCTATTCGCAACCGGTTTGGCATTCTGCAAAACTTCGACGGTCTGGCCTGGCTGGCGCAAATCGCCATGTTCCTGGTGCTCGGACTGCTGGTTACGCCATCCGACCTGCTGCCTATCGCAATCCCGGCACTGATTTTGTCTGCGTGGATGATATTCATTGCCCGCCCGCTTTCGGTCTTCGCGGGACTGCTGCCGTTTCGTGGCTTTAATCTGCGCGAGCGCATTTTCATCAGTTGGGTGGGTCTGCGCGGTGCGGTACCCATCATCCTCGCCGTCTTCCCAATGATGGCGGGTCTGGAGAACGCGCGCCTGTTCTTTAACGTCGCCTTCTTCGTGGTACTTATCTCGTTGCTGTTTCAGGGAACGTCGCTTTCATGGGCTGCTAAAAAAGCCAAAGTGGTGGTCCCTCCCGTCGGCTGGCCCGTGTCGCGCATTGGTCTGGATATTCATCCGGATAACCCGTGGGAGCAGTTTGTTTATCAGCTCAGCGCGGATAAGTGGTGTGTGGGCGCCGCACTGCGCGACCTGCATATGCCGGAAGAAACGCGAATAGCCGCCCTGTTTCGTGACAACGTGCTGTTTCACCCCTCCGGCAGTACGCGTCTTCGCGAAGGCGATGTATTGTGTGTTATTGGCCGCGAGCGCGATCTCCCGGCTCTTGGCAAGCTGTTCAGCCAGTCGCCACCTGTGTCGTTAGACCAGCGCTTCTTCGGTGATTTTATTCTTGAAGCCAGCGCAAAATATGCCGATGTGGCGCTGATTTATGGCCTGGAAGATGGCACCGAGTATCGTGATAAGCAGCAAACGTTGGGTGAAATTGTCCAGCATCTGCTTGGTGCCGCGCCCGTCGTCGGTGACCAGGTGGAATTCGCGGGTATGATCTGGACTGTGGCCGAGAAGGAAGATAATGCAGTGCTGAAGGTCGGTGTTCGCGTTGCTGAAGATGAGGATGAGTAAAACGGATGTTTTGCCGGGTGGCGGCTGCGCCTTACCCGGCCTACAAAATGCACTGACTCTGAAGACCTGATAAACGCAGCAGCATCAGGCAATGCAATATAAAGTTACACCGTCACAACTGGCACGCGCAGCGCCAGAGAACACATTAACTCGTAGCCTACCGTACCTGCGGCGGTGGCCACATCGTCAATTTTAATCTCTTTGCCCCACAGCTCTACCGGCGTGCCGATCCCTGCCTGCGGGCACGGTGTCAGATCTACCGCCAACATATCCATTGAGACTGTCCCCACCGTCCCGGTACGTACACCATCCACCAGCACAGGCGTTCCGCTTGGCGCATGGCGTGGATAACCGTCTGCATAGCCGGTCGCTACAATGCCAATGCGCTGCTCACCGCTGGCAGTGTAACGTCCACCGTAGCCCACCCGATCGCCAGCTTTCAGCGTTTGTATGCCGATGATCTCACTGCTCAGCGTCATCACTGGCTTCAGGCCGGTATTGGCGATGTCCCGCCATTGTCCCGAAGGCGACGCACCATACAAAATAATGCCCGGACGAACCCAGTCATAATGCGCTTCAGGGTGCCACAGCGTGGCGGCCGAATTCGATAGTGACCGTCTGCACTCCAGCCCTTCAGTCGCCTGCGCAATACGCGCCATAGCCTCCTGGATACCTTCCGGGTGCTCTGCATCGGCAAAATGCGACATCAGCGTCATTTCGCCGACGTTGGGCATAGCCCCCAGCTGTTGCCAGACCGTGGGAACTCTTTCCGGTAAAAAACCAAGGCGGTTCATACCACTATTCACCTTCAGGTAAACATCGAGCGGTGCCTTCAGGCGCGCATTCTGCAATGCTTTTAGCTGCCAGTTACTGTGTACACAGGTGGTGAGTCGATAATTGTCATATACCGTCAGGTCTTCGGCGTGGAAAAAACCCTCCAGCATGAGTATCGGGCCTTTCCATCCGCGCTCGCGCAGGGTTATCGCCTCTTCAAGATTGAGCATGGCAAAACCATCGGTTGTGCCCAGCGCATTCCAGACGCGTTCAATGCCGTGTCCGTACGCATTGGCTTTCACCACCGACCAGACGCGAGCGTCCGGCGCGGCCTGGCGGGTAATGGTCAGATTTTGTTTCAACGCCTGCAGGTCAATGCTGGCCAGTATCGGGCGGGTCATCTCACGTCCTTATCAGTTATGTGCGCCATGTAAATGCCGTGGACGGGAGGGGGTAAACCCCGGACTGTAACGCGCCACGCTCAGATCGTCATAAGGTATGGCTGGCGTGCGGCCAGAAAGGATATCGCTCAGCAGCTGACCGGAGCCGCAGGCCATGGTCCAACCCAGCGTGCCGTGGCCGGTATTGAGCAGCAGATTCTTAAAGCGGGTGCGCCCCACCACCGGCGTTCCGTCCGGCGTCATCGGACGCAGTCCGGTCCAGAAGGTTGCCTGCTCCACATGACCGCCGCGCGGGAAGAGATCGCGTACGACCATTTCCAGCGTTTCACGACGAGGTTGTAGCAGTTCTGTATTAAAGCCGACAATCTCCGCCATGCCGCCAACGCGAATACGATTGTCAAAGCGGGTAATAGCGATTTTGTAGGTTTCATCAAGGATAGTAGAAACCGGCGCACCGTCGTCTTGCGCCACCGGAATGGTCAACGAATAGCCTTTGAGCGGATAGACCGGGATATCAACGATCCCTTTCAGCATTGCCGTGGAGTACGAACCAAACGCCATCACATAGGCATCGGCTTTAACTATCTCTTCGCCGCACTGGACGCCATAAATCTGCTCACCATCGCTCAGCAGCTTATCGACCGGGGTATTAAAGCGAAACTTAACGCCTGCCTGCTCCGCCATCTGCGCCAGACGCTGGGTAAACAGCTGGCAGTCGCCGGTTTCATCATTCGGTAAACGCAGACCGCCGGTCAGCTTGTGCGCCACTTCTGCCAGTGCGGGTTCGACTTCCGCCAGACGGTTTGCTTCCAGCAGTTGATATGGCACGCCCGCATCTTCTAGCACGGCGATGTCGCGGGTAGCGTTCTCATACTGTTGAGCGGTACGGAAAAGTTGCAGGGTTCCGCCCTGGCGCCCCTCGTACTCGATACCGGTAGAGGCGCGCAGCGCTTTCAGGCAATCACGGCTGTATTCCGCCAGTCGCACCATGCGTCCTTTGTTTTCCATGTAGTGGCTGGTGTCGCAGTTGCGCAGCATCTGCCACATCCATTTCAACTGGAACTGGGTTCCGTCAAGACGGACGGCCAGCGGAGCGTGGCGCTGAAACATCCACTTAATTGCTTTTAGCGGTACGCCTGGTGCCGCCCATGGTGCAGCATAACCTGGAGAGATTTGCCCCGCGTTCGCCGCACTGGTTTCCAGTGCCGGACCGGGCTCACGATCAATGACGGTGACATCGTGTCCAGCCTGACTTAAGTACCAAGCGCTGGTCACGCCAACGACACCACTTCCCAGTATGACAACTCGCATAGCCACTCCGTTAACAGTAAAAGAACAATCATCTAATTACATCTTGATAACTCAGTTGAAAATATTATTCAACATATGGCTTTTTTATGGTGACTTACCTCACATATAGCGGTGATGGCTGGGGACTCTCCGCTTTGGCATCTCCTGCTGTGCGTTATTTTTATCCAGCATAAAATTTTGCGGCCATGCCATTTTTCGACGCCTCGCTAACGTGAAATCGCAAAGAAAAAATTTCTGCCGCAGCACGTTTTTTAACACCATGATCTATGCTTGACATGAGGTACTCCAGACAGAGAGTGCCGCCAACAATGAGGGTGCGCGAATGGCTACGATTGATTCCATGAACAAGGACAGCACACGGTTAAGCGATGGACCCGACTGGACGTTTGATCTGCTGGATGTCTATCTGGCAGAGATAGACCGCGTGGCGAAACTCTACAGACTGGATACCTACCCGCACCAAATCGAGGTGATCACCTCCGAACAGATGATGGACGCTTATTCCAGCGTCGGGATGCCGATCAACTATCCTCACTGGTCGTTTGGTAAAAAGTTTATTGAAACCGAGCGCTTGTATAAGCATGGTCAGCAGGGGCTGGCCTATGAGATCGTTATCAACTCCAATCCGTGCATCGCGTATCTGATGGAGGAGAACACCATCACCATGCAGGCGCTGGTGATGGCGCATGCCTGCTACGGACACAACTCCTTTTTCAAAAACAACTACCTGTTCCGAAGCTGGACGGATGCCAGTTCCATTGTCGATTACCTGATCTTCGCGCGAAACTATATTACCCAGTGTGAAGAGCGTTACGGCGTGGATGAAGTCGAAAAGCTGCTCGACTCCTGCCATGCGCTGATGAACTACGGCGTTGACCGTTACAAACGCCCGCAAAAAATCTCCCTACAGGAAGAGAAAGCCCGTCAGAAAAGCCGTGAAGAGTATCTGCAAAGCCAGGTAAATATGTTGTGGCGCACGCTGCCGAAGAAAGAGGAAGAGAAAACCGTGGCGGAAGCCCGGCGATATCCCTCTGAGCCACAGGAGAACCTGCTGTACTTCATGGAGAAGAACGCCCCGCTGCTGGAGTCCTGGCAACGTGAAGTCCTGCGCATTGTACGCAAGGTCAGCCAGTATTTTTATCCGCAGAAACAGACGCAGGTGATGAACGAGGGCTGGGCCACTTTCTGGCATTACACCATCCTGAACCACCTTTATGATGAAGGTAAAGTCACCGAACGGTTTATGCTGGAGTTTCTGCATAGCCATACCAATGTGGTATTTCAGCCGCCCTACAACAGCCCGTGGTATAGCGGGATAAACCCTTATGCCCTGGGGTTTGCCATGTTCCAGGATATCAAACGTATTTGTCAGTCGCCGACCGAGGAGGACAAATACTGGTTCCCGGACATAGCGGGTTCTGACTGGCTGGAAACCCTGCATTTTGCGATGCGCGATTTCAAAGATGAGAGCTTTATCAGCCAGTTCCTGTCACCAAAGGTGATGCGTGATTTCCGTCTGTTCACCGTGCTGGATGACGATCGTCACAACTATCTGGAGATTTCAGCGATTCATAACGAGGAAGGATATCGTGAGATCCGCAACAGGTTGTCGTCGCAATACAACCTCAGCAACCTGGAGCCGAATATTCAAATCTGGAATGTCGATCTGCGTGGCGACCGTTCGCTCACCTTACGCTATATTCCGCATAACCGCGCACCGCTGGATAAAGGACGCAAAGAAGTGCTCAAGCACGTACACCGGCTTTGGGGTTTTGACGTGATGCTGGAGCAACAGAATGAAGATGGCAGCGTGGAGCTGTTGGAGCGTTGCCCGCCAAGGATGAACGGTCTGTAAATCTTATTGCCGGAGGCGGTGTAAACACCTAATCCGGCCTACGAAGTGCACGTATTGTAGGCCGGATAAGACGCTTTGGCGTCGCCATCCGGCTTTGAGCGATTAACGTCCCTGAATCGCCAAATCGCCCGGCAGGCTCTTTTGCATGCGATGCCAAATTTCGCCACTGTCGTGACCATAGCGGCGCACCGTTTCATACACCTGCTCATGAGCGCCCTGCTCGCAGAGTTCTGACAGTTTACGGTAGAAGCTCAGCGCCAGCGCGCGCGCTTCCGGATTGGCAAAATAATGACGACCAATGCGGGTATATAATCCTTTCATACCGTTGAGGATCAAACCGTAAATCGGATTGCCGGAGGCAAATGCCAGGCCGCGGAAAATGTTATAGTCCAGATCGGCAAATGCGTCAGCGTGGTCGGCCACCTGATTTGCCGTCGCCAGAACCTCCTGTGCTTTATCAGGATGCTGGCGAAACGCAGTGCGAACAAAGATCGTCGAAATATTGGTACGCACGGACAGCAGATTATCAATCAACTGCGGGACACTCTCGTGATCGAGACGCGCCAGCGTTTCAAGAATATTCAGCCCGGAGGTTTCCCAGAAGTTATTCACCTTCGTCGGTTTGCCGTGTTGAATGGTCAACCAGCCATCTCGCGCCAACCGCTGCAATACTTCGCGTAGCGTGGTACGTGTCACCCCAATAAGTTCGGAGAGTTCACGTTCAGCGGGCAAAATAGTGCCAGGTGGGAAGCGGTTATTCCAGATACTTTCAATGATGTACTCTTCCGCGAACCCAGCCGGGCTTTGCGCCTTAATGACCATAGTAAAAATTCCATTACACAGCAAAACATAGTTACACACATCATACCAGATGGGTATCTTAGCTGATAGCTGACGCAATGAAGAAAAAGTGGATCAAGGCTTCATTTTCCAAATAACGCTACAGCACAGCCAAACTTGCCAGTCTCGTGAATAGCTTGCCTGTACTCCCTCCTCCCGCTAAGCTTTGCGGTCAAACATAAAAACATGATTTCATTTTTAAAGGTAGGGAAATCACCATGGAGCTATCATGGGGCCGCGCTATGTGGCGCAATTTTTTAGGCCAATCACCAGACTGGTACAAACTTGCACTGCTTGTCTTCTTAGTCGTTAACCCGATTATTTTTTTCATCAACCCTTTTATCGCCGGCTGGTTGCTGGTGGCCGAGTTCATTTTCACGCTGGCGATGGCGTTAAAATGTTACCCACTGCTGCCAGGCGGGCTGTTGGCTATTGAAGCTGTAATTATTGGCATGACCAGCGCCACGCATGTGCGTGAAGAGGTTGCCGCAAATCTTGAGGTGTTATTGCTGCTGATGTTTATGGTGGCAGGCATCTACTTTATGAAGCAGCTATTACTGTTTATTTTCACTCGTCTGCTGCTCACTATTCGCTCCAAGACGCTGCTGTCACTGTCTTTTTGTGTTGCAGCCGCTTTTCTCTCTGCGTTCCTCGATGCGTTGACCGTCGTTGCCGTGGTAATCAGCGTTGCGGTCGGTTTTTATGGTATCTACCATCGCGTTGCTTCTTCTCGCGCGGAAGACAACAACATGCTCGATGACAGCCATATCGATCAGCACAATAAGGTCGTTCTTGAGCAGTTCCGCGGTTTTCTGCGTAGCCTGATGATGCACGCGGGGGTCGGTACGGCGTTAGGCGGCGTGATGACCATGGTGGGTGAGCCACAAAACCTGATTATCGCCAAAGCGGCTGGCTGGCATTTTGGCGACTTCTTCCTGCGTATGTCGCCAGTTACCGTCCCGGTACTGATTTGCGGCCTGTTAACTTGTGTGCTGGTCGAGAAATTGCGCTGGTTTGGCTATGGCGAAACGCTGCCGGAGACCGTCCGTGATGTCCTGCAACAGTTTGACGATCAGAGCCGCCAACAACGTACCCGCCAAGACAAAATCAAACTGATTGTCCAGGCGATTATTGGCGTCTGGCTGGTCGTTGCTTTGGCCCTGCATCTGGCAGAAGTCGGATTGATCGGTTTGTCGGTCATCATTCTGGCAACCTCGTTGACCGGCGTCACCGACGAACATGCGATAGGTAAAGCCTTTACCGAGTCGCTACCCTTCACCGCGCTGCTGACCGTGTTCTTCTCTATTGTCGCGGTGATTATCGATCAACAGCTCTTTTCGCCGATTATTCAGTTTGTTTTGCAGTCGTCTGAACATGCACAACTGACGCTGTTTTATCTCTTCAACGGCCTGCTATCTTCGATCTCTGATAACGTTTTTGTTGGTACGATTTATATCAATGAAGCCAAAGCCGCGATGGAACATGGGACCATCAGCCTTAACCAATTTGAGCTGTTGGCGGTGGCGATCAATACCGGGACCAACCTGCCTTCGGTGGCCACGCCAAACGGCCAGGCTGCATTCCTGTTCCTGCTGACCTCTGCACTGGCGCCGTTGATTCGCCTCTCTTATGGTCGCATGGTGTGGATGGCCCTGCCTTATACTCTCGTCCTGACGCTCGTCGGCCTGCTTTGCGTCGAGTTCACACTAGTTCCGGTGACCGAGTGGATGACCCAAACGGGCTGGTTAGCTACACTTTCATAACAATTAACCGGGCAAATCACTGCCCGGTTTGACTTTTTGCATGATAAATATCCGATTACGCAAATTTTCAATTCCCGCTAGTGGCGCATAAAGTGAATTGGTTTAAACTGCGGTCTCTACGCATGTTGCAGGGAAATGATTATGTTGCGATTTTTAAACCAGTGCTCCCGAGGTCGTGGAGCATGGTTATTGTTGGCGTTAACCGCCTTTGCGCTGGAGCTCGTCGCGCTGTGGTTCCAGCACGTCATGCTGCTAAAACCTTGCGTGTTGTGTATTTACGAACGTAGCGCATTATTTGGCGTGATGGGTGCAGGGCTGGTGGGTGCTATCGCACCAAAAACACCGCTGCGCTATGTGGCGATGATAATCTGGATTTACAGTGCCTGGCGCGGACTTCAGTTAGCGTATGAGCACACCATGATTCAGCTGCACCCATCCCCGTTTATGACCTGTGATTTTGCCGCACGCTTTCCAAGTTGGCTGCCGCTGGACAAATGGCTGCCGCAGGTGTTTTTAGCGTCCGGTGACTGTGCTGAGCGCCAGTGGTCTTTTTTAACCCTGGAAATGCCGCAGTGGCTGTTGGGGATCTTCGCCGCCTACCTGGTAGTCGCCGTGCTGGTAGTGATAGCACAGCCGTTCAAACCGAAAAAACGTGACCTCTTCGGTCGCTAACAGAGACGCTCCTTCGGGAGCGTTTTTTTTTGCCTTAAATTCATTGCCTGCTGGCATCTATAAGATGTATATTAAATACATCTTATAGATGCCACACCAAGGAGATGTCTTATGTCCCATTTACGCATCCCGGCAAACTGGAAAGTTAAACGCTCTACTCCCTTCTTCACGAAAGACAACGTCCCGGCAGCACTTCTTTCTCACCATAACACTGCTGCAGGCGTTTTTGGCCAGCTTTGCGTGATGGAAGGTACGGTAACGTATTACGGCTTTGCCAATGAAGACGCAAAAGAGCCTGAAGTAAAAGTGGTGATTAATGCCGGTCAGTTTGCGACCAGTCCGCCGCAGTACTGGCATCGCGTTGAATTAAGCGACGACGCCCAATTCAACATCAATTTCTGGGTTGAAGATGACAACCATGGCGATGAGATGTATCAGGCGAAAAAGTCTTAAGCCTAAACGCCTGCTAATCGATGGGCGGTTTAGTCCGCCCATGAAGGTTTGTTCAGAATATGATCCTGCCAGTCACGCACTTCCGATTCTTTCACCGCAATATGACGTACTGAAATACGTTCACCGTGCATCGCCGCTTTTGATCCCGTCAGCAGTGGATGCCACTCCGGCAGCCCTTTACCTTCCGCTAGCAGACGATACGCACAGGTCATCGGCAGCCATTCAAAGGTAGGCAGATTATCGCGCGTCAGTTTGATACAGTCAGGCTCGTACTCGAATCGGCGTTCGTAATTACGGCACTGACAGGTTTTGATATTGAGCTGCTTACACGCGACGTTAGTAAAATAGATTTCGTCGGTGTCTTCATCCATCAGCTTATGCAGGCAGCATTGACCACACCCGTCACATAATGACTCCCACTCGGCATCGGTCATTTCATCCAGGGTTTTACTTTGCCAGAAAGGTATGTCGCTCATCAGGGTATCCGCTATTGCAATAAAGCTGCACCTTATAACCAGTCTGGCACGCTGATGCAAGTTTTGCCGCCCGAAAAGGCGGCAAGAAGAGATTACAGCACGCGTGTCGTCAGCGTTTGACCATGAAAACTGATAGCCAGCTCATCACCGCTGTTTAACGGCCCAACGCCCGCTGGCGTCCCCGTCAACACAACATCGCCCGCTTTGAGGGTAAAGAAACGACTCATGTAGGCAATCAAAGGCACGATGTGATGGATCATATCCGCCGTGGTGCCGTGCTGGCGCTGCTCACCGTTAACCGTTAACCCGAGCATCGTATCCTGAGGATCACCATTAAATTCCGCTACCGGAATAAACCCTGACAGCGGGCAAGAGTTATCAAAGCCCTTCGCTTTTTCCCACGGTTGCCCCGCCTTCTTCATTTTGCCCTGAATATCACGCAGGGTCAGATCCAACGCGACGCCATAGCCCGCGATGGCTTTGCGCACATGTTCTTCCGTCGCCTGACGTAGGGTCGCGCCAATTAGCACAGCCAGCTCAACTTCATGGTGAACCGAACCCATATCAGATGGGATCACCAGCGGCTGGCGTAAATCGCACAGCGCGGTTTCCGGTTTAATAAACAGCACCGGCTCTTCCGGGGTACTTCCGCCCATCTCTTTAATATGATTAGCATAGTTACTCCCTACGCAAACCACCTTACTCACCGGATAATCCAGCAGAGCACCATGCCAGTTATGATGTTGATACATTACTTTCCCCTAACGTAGTTATCAATTTCAGGTACTGCATCGATGGGGCGTACTGCTGCCGGATGCAGTTTAACGTTTATCGTCTGGTGTATTTTGTTTCGTCGCGGCCAGATGCTGTTTAAGTAAATCTTCTGGCGGCGGTGGTATTTGTAAATAATAGCCCTGCTCGGTGAGTGCCTGTTTTACTTTTTCCAGATCGGCATTAACCAGCTTTTTACGGCCATCAAGCGGCAACATCATTGCCAGCGTCGGCTGACCAAATCCTTTCATCAGTTCTTCAGGAACTCGCGAGAAATCGTCTTTTTTTTCGACATATAAATAGGTCTGGTCACGTTTACTGCTTCGGTAGATCACACAAAACATATCTTTTACTCTGAATTCACGGAATGGTGGCTTGCCTCAATATAATACTGACTATAACATGCCTTATAGTCTTCGGAATATCACCCCGCGCTGGGGATGATAAATAGCAAATTGAGTAAGGCCAGGATGTCAAACACGCCAATCGAGCTTAAAGGCAGTAGCTTCACCTTATCAGTGGTTCATTTACATGAAGCAGAACCCGAGGTTATTCGTCAGGCGTTGGAAGACAAAATCGCGCAGGCACCTGCTTTTTTAAAACATGCTCCCGTAGTGGTTAACGTGAGTGGTCTTGAAAGCCCGGTAAACTGGTCAGCGCTGCAGAAGGTTGTCGCGTCTACCGGATTGCGCATTATCGGCGTTAGCGGATGCAAAGACGCCAGACTCAAGGCTGAAATCGACGAAATGGGTCTTCCTTTACTGACTGAAGGTAAAGAAAAAGCTATTCGTCCTGCGCCCGTTGAGGCCCCGGCTCCCTTCGCTCCGCCACAAAACGTTACTCCCATCACAAAAACACGATTAATAAATGTGCCGGTTCGTTCCGGTCAGCGCATTTATGCACCACAATGTGATCTGATTGTTACAAGCCACGTCAGTGCAGGCGCAGAGCTTATCGCTGATGGCAATATTCATGTTTATGGAATGATGAGAGGCCGTGCGTTGGCAGGCGCAAGCGGTGACCGGGAAGCGCAAATTTTTTGTACCCATCTGACGGCAGAACTGGTGTCTATCGCAGGTGTTTATTGGCTGAGTGATAAAATCCCAGCAGAATTTTATGGCAAAGCGGCACGTCTGCAATTAGCAGAGAACGCTTTGACAGTTCAACCGTTGAATTGATCCCTTTTTAACAAGGAATTTCTATGGCACGCATTATTGTTGTTACTTCGGGTAAAGGGGGCGTTGGCAAAACCACCTCCAGCGCGGCCATCGCTACAGGTTTGGCCCAGAAGGGAAAGAAAACTGTCGTTATTGATTTTGATATCGGCCTGCGTAATCTTGATCTGATTATGGGTTGTGAACGCCGCGTCGTTTACGACTTCGTCAACGTTATTCAGGGCGATGCGTCGTTAAATCAGGCGCTAATCAAAGATAAGCGTACCGAAAATCTCTTTATTCTTCCGGCCTCACAAACTCGCGATAAAGACGCGCTGACGCGTGAAGGCGTCGCGAAAGTTCTGGACGATCTGAAAACGATGGAATTCGACTTCATCGTCTGCGACTCTCCGGCGGGTATTGAAACCGGTGCGCTGATGGCCCTGTATTTTGCCGATGAAGCGATTATTACCACCAACCCGGAAGTCTCCTCTGTACGTGACTCTGACCGTATACTGGGTATTCTGGCGTCGAAATCTCGTCGCGCGGAAAACGGTGAAGATCCAATTAAAGAGCATTTGTTGCTGACGCGCTACAACCCTGGCCGCGTTAATAAAGGTGACATGCTGAGCATGGAAGACGTACTGGAAATTCTGCGAATCAAGCTGGTTGGCGTGATTCCTGAAGATCAGTCAGTCCTGCGCGCGTCTAACCAGGGTGAGCCGGTTATTCTCGACATCAATGCTGATGCCGGTAAAGCCTATGCTGATACCGTAGACCGTCTGTTGGGAGAAGAACGTCCTTTCCGCTTCATTGAAGAAGAGAAGAAAGGTTTCCTCAAACGCCTGTTCGGAGGATAAGTTATGGCATTACTGGATTTTTTTCTCTCGCGGAAAAAGAGCACAGCGAACATCGCTAAAGAGCGACTGCAGATTATTGTTGCGGAACGTCGTCGTAGTGACGCCGAGCCACATTATTTACCGCAGCTGCGCAAGGATATTCTCGACGTTATCTGCAAGTATGTACAAATTGATCCCGAAATGGTCACAGTACAACTTGAACAAAAAGACGGCGATATTTCGATCCTCGAACTTAACGTGACATTACCTGAAGCGGAAGAGTCTAAATAAGCTCTTTTGTCGCTAAATCATGGTTACGAAAAAGGCAGATTATTCTGCCTTTTTTATTTTCTGTCTCTGACTAACCTATCGAGCATTTATTCCAAAGTAAACTTTGGGTAGTTTTCGGCAAAATAGCGGCGTAAATACTCAACCGTAATACGGATTTTTGCCGACGTCGCCAGCCGGGAGACATAAACCGCCCATATATTGGCGGGTTGATAATACTCAGGCAATATATGCACCAGATGTCCGCTGGCAATGTTGTCGCAAACGTCCCACCACGAACGCAAAGCAATTCCCTGCCCATCCAGACACCATTGATGTACCACTTCGCCATGGTTAGACGACAGCGGCCCCGTAACCTTTATTGAGTGTGCGCCCTCTTTATTACGCATTTGCCAGATACCAAACGGATGGTCACGTTCTTTAATAACCAGGCAGGGGAAAGTAGAAAGATCGTTCAGTTGTTTCGGCACTCCATGCCGCGCCACAAATTCCGGCGAGGCGCACAGAATACGATAGTTAGTCGCCAGCTTGCGGGCAATCAGGTTCGGCGCGATATCATCCCCGATACGAATATCGAGATCGACGCCCTCATTGACCATATCGACCAGACGGTCTTCAACATCGAACCTCAGTTCTAACTGCGGGTACTCTTTTGCCAGCGCAGACAGCGCCGGAGCGACCACCCGGCGGCCAAAACCAAAGCTACTGATAATTCGTAGCATCCCCTGCGGGATCTGCCTGGCATCGGACAGCTCGTCCATCATCTGATCGACATCCTGCAGGATCCTCTGTGCCCATTCGTAGATCCGCTCCCCCTCTTCCGTGATGGTTACGCGCCGCGTTGTTCGGTGCAACAGCACCACGTTCAGCGTTTGCTCCAACAGGGCAACGCGCTTACTGATAAAAGCCGGAGATACGCCCAGCTCTTCGGCAACGGCGGCAAATCCCGCACGACGGGCAACCAGCATAAAGACGCGTAAATCATTTAGCAGAGGCAGATTATTCATGATCTGTGTTTTATGTTTCACCAGTTAGGGGGATTAACTATTAATCAGTCAATTATAGGATACGGGGAAAGTCAATTTTGATGGCGTACAAGTGAGAGCTGCTATGAAGAAAACCTGTCGTATTGCCGCTATCCCCGGAGATGGCATTGGTAAAGAAGTCCTGCCTGAAGGCATTCAGGTGTTGCAGGCAGCCGCCGAGCGTTGGGGGTTGTCACTCAGCTTTGAGCAAATGGAATGGGCCAGCTGCGAGTACTACGCCCATCACGGGAAGATGATGCCGGATGACTGGCACGAGCAGTTACAATCCTTCGATGCTATCTATTTTGGTGCCGTTGGCTGGCCGGAAACCGTACCGGACCACATCTCATTATGGGGCTCGCTGCTTAAGTTTCGCCGCGAATTCGACCAGTATGTCAACCTGCGCCCGGTACGCCTGTTTCCGGGCGTACCTTGCCCACTGGCAGGTAAGCAGCCTGGCGACATCGATTTCTACGTGGTGCGCGAGAACACCGAGGGAGAATACTCTTCACTCGGCGGACGCGTAAGCGAAGGTACAGAACACGAAGTGGTTATCCAGGAGTCGGTCTTCACCCGTCGCGGCGTCGATCGTATATTGCGTTACGCTTTCGAGCTGGCACAAAATCGCCCGCGCAAAACCCTGACCTCGGCGACCAAATCCAACGGCCTGGCTATCAGCATGCCGTACTGGGACGAGCGCGTGGAAGCAATGGCGGCTCACTATCCCGAGATCCGTTGGGATAAACAGCATATTGATATACTCTGCGCCCGCTTTGTGATGCAGCCGGAGCGTTTTGACGTGGTGGTTGCCTCCAACCTGTTTGGCGACATCCTCTCCGATCTCGGTCCAGCCTGTACCGGAACGATTGGCATTGCGCCTTCAGCCAACTTAAACCCGGAACGCACCTTCCCGTCTCTGTTCGAGCCAGTACACGGTTCGGCCCCCGATATCTACGGCAAGAACCTCGCCAACCCTATAGCGACTATCTGGGCTGGCGCCATGATGCTCGATTTCCTTGGCAACGGTGATGCTAACTATAAAGCCGCCCACGACGGTATTCTGGCGGCAATTGAGCAGGTTATTGCCAGCGGCCCGAAAACACCGGATATGAAAGGCACTGCCACCACGCAACAGGTTGGTGAGGCCATCTCTCGGGCATTGCGTTAGAGGTCAAACCACGGAATATGAGCCGCGTCACTGACGCGGCTTTTTTATGCTTTTTATGGCGCCAATAACCTGCGCCAATTCACCTTTTATTATTTCCGTTCCGTGTTTTATTACTTCACGCATCGAGCAATTGTTTAATTCATGTAAAGAACAAATAATAAAATTGTTAAATACAAAGTCACTGATTCCCTACAGCATGATAACAACGACAGGCTAATGCCATACGCGGGCAACTGTGCCCAGGAGATCCCATGTTGAGCAACGTTAAGAAAAAAGACATGCCGCTGATAGCCATCAGTCTGGTGGCTATTCTTTTCATCGCCGCCACACTTAGTCTCTTCCCTCAGCAGTCTGCACAAGTCGCAAATACCCTTTTTAACGGCGTTACCCGGATGCTGGGTTCCGCCGTGCAGATCCTCGTTCTGATGGCGATGGGTCTGGTCGTCTGGCTGGCCACCAGCAAATACGGCAACATTCGTCTGGGAGAAGGAAAAGCGGAATACAGCACGCTGTCCTGGCTGTTTATGTTTATTTGTGCCGGACTAGGATCCTCCACGCTCTACTGGGGCGTTGCTGAGTGGGCCTATTATTACCAGACCCCGGGTCTGAATATCGCTCCGCACTCGCAAAAAGCGCTGGAATACAGCTTACCCTACTCTTTTTTCCATTGGGGAATCAGCGCCTGGGCGACCTATACGCTGGCTTCATTAACCATGGCCTACCACTTTCATGTGCGGAAAAACAAAGGGCTGAGCCTGTCCGGAATAATCGCCGCTATCACCGGCGTGCATCCGCAGGGCGTCTGGGGCCGGCTGGTTGATTTGATGTTCCTGATCGCCACAGTTGGCGCGTTAACCATCTCTCTGGTTGTCACCGCCGCCACCTTTACCCGTGGTTTATCTGCTCTCACGGGTTTACCGGACAACTTCACCGTACAGGCGTTTGTTATCCTGTTCTCTGGCGGCATTTTCTGTCTGAGCTCCTGGATTGGCATCAACAACGGCTTGCAACGTCTGAGCAAAATGGTCGGCTGGGGGGCGTTTTTACTGCCGCTGCTGGTGCTGATTGTCGGCCCGACCGAGTTCATCACCAACAACATCATTAACGCCATCGGTCTGACGACACAAAACTTTTTGCAGATGAGTCTGTTCACCGACCCGCTCGGCAACGGTGAGTTCACCCGCAACTGGACGGTGTTCTATTGGCTGTGGTGGATCTCCTACACCCCTGGCGTGGCAATGTTTGTCACTCGCGTATCCCGTGGTCGCAAAATCAAAGAGGTTATCTGGGCGTTAATCCTGGGTAGTACCGTTGGCTGCTGGTTCTTCTTTGGCGTGATGGAAAGCTACTCCATTCACCAATTTGTGAACGGTGTGATCGACGTACCGCAGGTTATGGCCACGTTAGGCGGCGAAACAGCCGTACAGCAAGTGTTGATGTCGTTGCCTGCCGGGAAACTGTTCCTGGTGGCGTATCTGGCGATCATGATTATTTTTCTCGCCTCGCATATGGATGCCGTCGCCTACACCATGGCGGCCACCAGCACGCGTAACCTGCAGGAAGGGGAAGATCCGCAGCGTAGCTTACGTCTGTTCTGGTGCGTGGTCATCACCCTGATCCCATTATCAATTTTGTTCACCGGCGCGTCCCTGGAAACCATGAAGACCACGGTGGTTCTGACCGCACTTCCCTTCCTCGCCATTCTGTTGGTGAAGGTTGGCGGTTTTCTTCGTTGGGTACGGCAGGACTATGCCCACGTTCCTGCACATCAAATTGAAGGTCATCTCCCCGAAACGCCAGTGGACGTCCCCGTCACACCACCGGCCGGGACATTACTCAAAGGCGACAATTAAGCGCCAGTAAAAAATCCTCTTACTCACAAATTAAAGGTATTCCAATGAGCAATCTGAGCCCTGAGTTTATTCTGCCGCAAAATTTCTGTGCCAACCCACAGGACGCCTGGACTATCCCTGCCCGGTTCTATACCGACCATCAGGCCTTCGAGCACGAGCAGGAGAAAGTGTTCGCTAAGAGCTGGATTTGCGTCGCCCACAGTAGCGAACTGGCGAAACCCAATGACTATGTAACCCGGGAAGTGATTGGCGAGAACATCGTGCTGGTACGTGGTCGCGATAACGTGCTGCGCGCGTTCTACAACGTTTGCCCGCATCGTGGTCATCAGCTGTTGAGCGGCGAAGGGAAAGCGAAAAATGTGATTACCTGCCCTTACCACGCCTGGGCATTCAAGCTTGACGGTAACCTGGCGCATGCACGTAACTGCGAAAACGTTGCCAACTTCGACAGTGAGAAAGCACATCTCACCCCGGTACGGCTGGAAGAATATGCCGGATTCGTGTTTATCAACATGGATCCGAACGCGGGCAGCGTGGAAGAGCAACTCCCAGGTCTTGCAGACAAAGTTATCGAAGCCTGCCCTGATGTGCATGACCTGAAGCTGGCGGCGCGCTTTACGACCCGAACTCCAGCCAACTGGAAGAATATTGTCGATAACTATCTGGAGTGCTACCACTGCGGCCCGGCTCACCCTGGTTTTTCCGACTCGGTTCAGGTTGATCGTTACTGGCATACTATGCACGGCAACTGGACGCTACAATACGGTTTCGCCAAACCGTCAGAGCAGTCATTTAAGTTCGAAGAAGGTGTTGATGCCGCCTTCCACGGTTTCTGGCTGTGGCCGTGCACCATGCTCAACGTTACGCCAATCAAAGGCATGATGACCGTTATCTACGAATTTCCAGTGGATGCAGAAACTACGCTGCAAAACTATGACATCTACTTCACCAACGAAGAGCTGACCGAAGAGCAGAAACAACTGATCGAATGGTATCGCAACGTCTTCCGCCCTGAAGATTTACGTCTGGTTGAAAGCGTCCAAAAAGGGTTGAAATCGCGCGGGTATCGCGGTCAGGGCCGCATTATGGCCGACACCAGCGGCAGCGGTATCTCCGAACATGGCATTGCCCATTTCCATAATCTGGTCGCGCAGGTGTTTCAGGAATAACCAGAGGCTGTAACGACAGGTTCCGGCGCATCGTCAAGCCGCGCCGGACAGATTTTTTAGGGAGTGCCGCAATGTCTGATTATCAAATGCAAGAAGTCCGGGTCAGCCGGATTGAGACGATTACAGCGCAGGTAAAACGCTTTACCTTAACGGCGACATCAGGCGAGCCGTTGCCCGCGTTTCAGGGTGGCAGCCATATTATCGTGCAGATGCGCGATGGCGAGAATCTGTACAGCAATGCTTACTCGCTGATGAGTTCACCCTTTGATACGAGCGCCTGGCAAATCGCCGTACGACTGGAGGAAGCATCCAAAGGCGGCTCACGATATCTGCATCAAAACGTGAAACCCGGCGATACGCTCACGATCTCCACACCAAACAATCTGTTCGCCCTCGCTCCTCAGGCACAACAACATCTGTTGATTGCTGGAGGTATCGGCATCACACCGTTTTTATCGCATATCCCGGAGCTGGAACATTCTAAGGCGCAATGGCAACTGCATTATTGCTCTCCCAGTCAGGACAACTGCGCGTTTTATGACGAACTCCTGCAGCACCCCAGCGTCGATCGTATTCATCTGCATCTGTCAAGCGCAGGGACCCGCCTTGATTTATCTCGCCTGCTGGCCGATGTCGAACCCGGCACACATATTTACACCTGCGGGCCAGCAGTGCTCAACGATGCCGTCAGAGAAGCGGCTTCCCTCCATAGACTGGACAGCAATACGCTACATTTCGAACAATTTGCGCTGGAAGATAAAAGCGGAGATGCCTTTACCCTGATTCTGGCGCGTTCCGGACGCGAGTTTGTGGTCCGGGAAGAGATGACCATTTTGCAGGTTATCGAAAATAACAAAGCCGCGCGCGTTGAGTGCCTGTGCCGGGAAGGTGTTTGCGGCACCTGTGAAACGACGATTCTTGAAGGGGAAGCGGATCACCGCGATCAGTATTTCAGCGACGACGAAAAAGCCAGCCAGCAAAGCATGCTTATTTGCTGCTCACGCGCCAAAGGTAAGCGCCTGGTGCTTGATTTGTAGTGTTGCGCAGGCCGGGTTAGCAATGGCGCAACCCGGCGAGCCTGGTGACTTACTGCGGATATTCCTGCAGCAGCGCGTTGAGACGATCGGACATCAGTTCGCCACGCCAACCGGAAACCAACTCCGGCAGGGTCTGCTGCGGCTTTAATTTCCAGTGCCAGTTGAGTAGCTGGTTGATTTGACGGCGTGAAGCCAGCAGTTCGACGCTAAGATTATGCTCAGTACTCACCTCGGCAACCAGCGCCTTAATAGCTTTAAACGCTTTGCGGTATCCAGGCATATCCATCAAATTCAGCAGCGGTTGCGGCAGTGATTCTTCCGGTAAAGCCTGCGCTTTTTCTACCAGAGAAATCAGCGTTTTGCCGTGGAAGCGAATTTCACTACCGGAAAGGCCGAGGCTGTCCAGTTCACCCAGACTCCCTGGCATATAACGAGCGACCGCCCACAGGTGTTCTTCACGCACCACAAAGTTCACCGCCAGATCGCGCTCACGCGCTTTACGCAGTCGCCAGTCGGCAAGCAGTTGCAGGCAGGCCAACTGACGAGTACGCAACTGCCAGGCGTTAGTGATATCGCGCCATGCGTCTTCAGGCGCCAGAACCTCCTGGCGACGCTGCTGCATTAAGCGACATTCGTCCAGTGCGGCTGGCAGCCAGCCGCTGGCTTCAGTTTCAACCATCAGTTTTGTGGTGATCGGTAATAGATACCAGACATCAGCCGCCGCGTACTCACACTGACGCTCGGTCAGCGGTCTGGCCAGCCAGTCGGTGCGGGATTCGCTTTTGTCCAGCGCCACCCCCGTAAACTCTTCCACCATCGCGGCAAACCCCCACGACAGCGGACGACCGCAAAAAGCAGCCAGAATTTGTGTATCAATCAACGGCTGCGGCAGTTCGCCAAAAGCGTTGAGAAACACTTCCAGATCTTCGCTACCTGCATGCAGGAATTTGGTGATGGCAGTATCACGCAGAATATCGCGCAGCGGCGACCAGTCGGTGATCCCCTGCGGATCAATCAGAGCAACGTGTTTGCCATCAAACAGCTGGATCAGCCCCAACTGCGGATAATAGGTACGCGTGCGAACAAATTCTGTATCCAGGGCTATCGCCGGAAATTCACGGACGGCTTCGCACAGCGTGGCCAACGCGTCGTCCGTGGTGATCATTTGATAATTCAAATCGTGCTCTCTTAGGTTTGCGCCAAAAAAAACGCCGGATTTCCCGGCGTTTTCTACTGGCTGACTTAACGCTCAGCCTTTATTGTCCACTTTGGCACGCGCTTCGTCACGTAATTCTCGTCGCAAAATTTTACCAACGTTAGATTTCGGCAACTCATCGCGAAACTCCACCAGCTTTGGTACTTTATAGCCCGTCAGGTGACGACGACAGAAAGTGACCAGCGCTTCATCGGTTAACGAGGCATCTTTCTTCACTACGAAAATTTTCACCGCTTCACCGCTGCTGCCGGACGGAACCCCAACCGCAGCCACTTCCTGCACGCCAGGGTGTTGCATAACCACGTCTTCAATTTCGTTCGGATAGACGTTAAAGCCGGATACCAGGATCATGTCCTTCTTACGATCGACAATACGCAGGAAGCCTTCATCATCCATCACCGCAATATCGCCGGTGTGCAGCCAGCCGTCTTTGATGATTTCGTCAGTGGCGTCCGGTCGCTGCCAGTAGCCCAGCATCACCTGTGGACCTTTCACACACAACTCACCCGGTTCTCCCGGCGGCACTTCGTTGTCGTCGTCGTCCACCAGCTTGACCTCAGTGGAGGGAACCGGTAAACCGATACTTCCGCTGTGGTAGTCAATATCGTGAGGGTTAACACTCACCAGCGGCGCGCACTCCGTCAGGCCATAACCTTCCAGAAGATACTGCCCTGTCAGCTTCACCCAGCGCTCAGCCACTGCCTGTTGAACCGGCATTCCGCCACCTGCTGAAAGGTGCAGTGACGAGAAGTCCAGTTGCTGAAACTCTTTGTTATTCAGCAGCGCGTTAAACAGCGTATTGACGCCGGTCATCGCGGTAAACGGATACTTCGCCAGTTCTTTGACCAGTCCTGGGATATCACGCGGGTTAGTAATCAGCAGGTTTTGACCACCCAGCTCAATAAACAGCAGGCAGTTCATCGTCAGCGCAAAAATGTGATACAGCGGTAGAGCCGTTACCACCAGTTCTTTGCCCGGATGCAGCAACGGGCCGTAGGTGGCGTTAACCTGCTCCAGGTTAGCCAGCATGTTGCGGTGCGTGAGCATCGCGCCTTTCGCCACGCCGGTTGTCCCGCCGGTATATTGCAGGAACGCCAGATCTTCCGACACCACTTCGGGTTTCACATACTGCATGCGATAGCCGTTTTGCAGCGCACTGCGAAACGAGATGGCATCCGGCAGGTGATACTTCGGCACCAGGCGCTTGATGTACTTCACGACAAAGTTAACCAGCGTTCCTTTGGCGGTCGACAGCTGATCGCCCATACGCGTCAGGATCACGTGTTGCACCGACGTTTTGTCGACCACTTTTTCCAGCGTGTGGGCAAAGTTGGACACGATGACAATCGCCGACGCGCCGCTATCGTTGAGCTGATGTTCCAGCTCGCGAGGCGTATACAACGGGTTCACATTCACGACGATCATGCCGGCACGTAAAATCCCAAACAGTGCGACCGGATATTGCAGCAGATTCGGCATCATCAGCGCGACGCGATCGCCCTTTTTCAGCCCGAGCCCCTGTTGTAAATAAGCGGCAAACGCACGGCTACGCTCTTCAAGCTTGCGGAAGGTCATCACCTCCCCCATGTTTACAAACGCGGGCTGATCGGCATAGCGTCTTACTGAGTGTTCAAAGAGTTCCACCAGGGATTGATAACGGTCAGGATTGATCTCCGCAGGAACACCAGCGGGATAACGGTTAAGCCAAACCTTTTTCAATACATCACCTCTAAAATGCGTATTCGTCGTCATCACAACCCCAGGCAACAAACAAACTGTTAACATAATATTAACTCAGCGTACCAGTTTGTTTATTACACAACGACAAGGTTGCGAAGCACGTCACTATTTATTTTTCTTATATCCACGTTAATGCAGAAACAGCGGACGAGCCGCTGTTTCTTTTACCAATAAAACAAAGAGTTACTCTGTTACTATGGTCTGAACCTGTGCCGGGCCGGGATTGTACCAGCCCCATCCGCCGTAGCCGCCGTAAGGCCAGCCACGCGCACCGTAGAACCAGGGGTCGATAGGCTGAGGCGGCATGACAATCTGCTGAGTAATATGCCAACGTTTATAACCAGTTACCTGCATCAGCATGAATTTATACGGCGTATTACCGATTTTTCCGTCCACCGTACCGCTTATCGGGCCGACGACGGTGACCAACTGACCACGGAAATCTACCGGGTCGAGAAAGCCATTTACATCAGCATAAATCCGCCCACGAGAGGCTTCACCCAGCACGGGGCGTGCACCGCTATCGAGCGGAACGGTGGCAATTTCCAGACGGGATTTTCCCTGCTGGTTCTGAATATCCACCACTTTGCCGCCGAAACGCGCTTCCTGTCCGACATACAGCTGCGGCGCATTCATCACCCGCACCAGATCCTGCTGCGGCATCGGGCTCGAACCTTTAATCGCATCCGGGATGGTGACGCAGCCGCTAAGCATTAACGCTAAGGCCCCCGCCAACACACCTTTCAATAACTGCTTTTGCACCGCCATATTGTGACTCCCTTTTCTTAGCTTCTGCCCCGGCCTGTTCACAATGCTGTGCACTGACGACTGTACGTCTTAGCCGGGGTTCTACTACTAAGATTCATTCTTTACCGGGAAGTTTCTTCCACGCCACGGTGTTACGTAAATAAACCGGTTCAGCGTGTTCGACCGCTACGGTCTCACCCGCAGCCAGCATTTGCGTGGCGACGGGCAGCATGTCTTCAGCCGCTGGAAGCAGCACGTCACCATCGCTGAGCGTCAGCCCGCTGTCTTTACCAAGCTCAGGCCATGCCGGCCAGCCCGTCCCGACCGTCACCCAGTCGCCAGACAGCTGCAATAAGCGCTCATGTACCTGCTCGGGGGTTAACACCGCTTCGGTTTCTTCACCGTGCCAGTTACCGTTGTCATCACGCTGGTATTCGGCCCAGTAGACTTCGCCCATTCGCGCGTCAATCGCCGCCAGCACGCGAGTCGCGCCCGACTTACGCCAGGCGCCCTGCGCCATGGTTGCCAGGGTGGAGACGCCGATCATCGGTAAGTTTGCGCCTAACGCCAGCCCCTGAGCAATGCCAATACCGATACGCACGCCGGTGAAACTGCCGGGACCGCGACCAAACGCCAGGGCGTCGATATCGGTTAACGTGAGATCGCCAGCGGCCAGGATTTCCTGAACCATCGGTAAAATTCGTTGGGTGTGTTCTCGTGGGCAAAGCTCAAAGAGAGCCTTGATAGTACCGTCATTCCACAGGGCAACAGAGCACGCCTCTGTGGCGGTATCGATAGCCAGAATTCGCATGGGTGTTTGTGATCAGATCAATAAATTTGGCGCGCATCTTACCACACTCCGTAACAAATTACTCAGTCGTTGGTATGGCAAGAAAGCGAACCGCGCGAGCGATGTCACGCGTCCGCGGCGCAGGTGGAAGACTCGCCAGGAAGGTGGCGCCGTATGGCCGCATAACCAGACGATTGTCGCAAATCACCAGCACGCCGCGATCGTCAGCATCACGTATCAGACGCCCTACCCCCTGCTTCAGGGTGATTACCGCATCCGGCAACTGGACGTCTTCAAACGGATCGCCGCCGCGCAGTCGACAATCCTCCATTCGGGCTTTTAACAGCGGGTCGTCCGGCGAGGTAAACGGCAGTTTATCGATTATTACCAGCGACAGGGTATCGCCGCGCACGTCCACGCCTTCCCAGAAGCTGCTGGTGGCAACCAGTAGCGCATTACCTGCGCTGACAAACTGCTGTAGCAGTTGTCCTTTGCTGGTTTCGCCCTGCAGCAGTACGGGAAGCGTCATAGTAGCGCGGAATTGTTCCGCCAGATCGCGCATCATCGCGTGCGAAGTGCACAGCATAAAACAGCGACCGTTGTTCGCTTCGATAATAGGTCGCAGCATGGATGCCAGCTGACGCGCAGACCCCGGCTGGTTGGTTTGCGGGAGATTACGCGGTACGCACAGCAGCGCCTGGCGCGTGTAATCAAATGGGCTTGGCAGCAGCATCGACTCGGCATCTTCAATACCCAGTCGTGCAGTGAAATGATGAAGGTCATCGTTTACCGACAGCGTCGCGGAAGTAAAAATCCAGCAGCCCGGCTTTTGTTCCATCACTTCTTTGAATTTATCCGCCACCGTAAGCGGTGTCAGCGCGAGGGTAAAATGGCGGGAGGTGCATTCATACCAGTAGCTGAAGCCTGGCTGGTTGATCTCTTTCAGGCGCTTCAGACGCGCACGATAAAGCGTGGCGCGCTCAAACGCGGCATCCAGCAATGCCGAACGCCCAAGAGACAGCTTCGCCACGTCATAACACAGCTCCAGCGTGTCATCGAGCAGCAAAAACGCGCGCTGTACGCGCTGGTCGGCCAGCAGTTCCCGCAGGTTTCCGCGATAGCCCGGCTCACCAAGCTGCAAGCGGAAGTCCTGAGCGCTTTGTGCAAGGCGATCGGCGCACTTTTGCAGCTGCTGAGTGTCTTTCAGCTCGGTGCGATAGGCAATGGTGATGTCTTTCGCCAGGTCTAACAGCTGGCGACTGGAGAGTGATTGACCAAAGTACTGGCTGGCGATATCCGGTAACTGATGCGCTTCATCGAAGATCATCACATCAGCTTCCGGGATCAGTTCGCCAAACCCGCTCTCTTTTACCACCATATCGGCGAGAAACAGATGATGGTTAACCACGACAACATCCGCATCCATCGCTTTTTTACGCGCTTTAACTACAAAACACTCTTTATACAGCGGGCAGTCGCTGCCCAGACAGTTGTCATTAGTGCTGGTCACCAGCGGCCAGGCCTGAGAGTCTTCCGCCACGCTGACGCAGGTGCTGATGTCCCCATCAAGAGTTTGATTTGACCAGGAGCGCAGCAGAATGACGTCGCTTAACGTTTGTACCGGCAAGTCGCCACCCGCCAGCGCCTGCTGTTCGAGACGCTCAAGGCACAGATAGTTTGAACGCCCTTTCAGCAGCGCCAGTTTACCTGTGAACTTCAGTGCTTTCGCGACGGTCGGGAGGTCGCGGCTGTATAGCTGATCCTGCAACGCCTTCGAGCCCGTGGAGACAATGACCTTCTTTCCGGCACGCAGCGCTGGGGCAAGATAAGCGTAGGTTTTACCCGTTCCGGTTCCGGCCTCTACCACCAGCGGTTGTGATTTTTCGATGGCATGACTGACGGCGATGGCCATCTGCCGCTGTGGTTCTCGCGGTTTAAAACCCGGTATCGCTTTAGCCAACTGACCGTCTGCTGCAAAATCGTCCGTCACACTGCCCCCTGTTCATTTGAACAGGGATTATGTCAGGCCAGCGGGTCTTTCGCCAGTTGAAGAGGTGACGTGGGCACAACATTATGGCAGTCTTGGCGCAACCCAAAGCTATTATGAAAAAACGTAAACGAGGAATGATTTATGACGATTGTGCGCATTGATGCCGAAGCGCGTTGGTCTGACGTGGTAATCCACAACAACACGCTGTATTACACCGGCGTGCCGGAAAATCTGGATGCAGACGCCTTTGAGCAGACGGCAAATACGCTGGCGCAAATTGATGCGGTGCTGGAAAAACAAGGCAGCAACAAGTCACGTATTCTTGATGCCACCCTGTTTTTGGCAGACAAAAACGATTTTGCCGCCATGAACAAAGCCTGGGACGCGTGGGTCGTTGCTGGCCACGCGCCGGTACGTTGTACCGTTCAGGCCGGATTGATGAACCCGAAATACAAAGTTGAGATTAAGATAATCGCTGCAGTTTAAGCGGCGTTATTCGTCTTCATCTTCAAAACGCGCCACGATCCGCTCGCCGGTATGACTGGCGCGTAACTCTTCAGCAACCAGAGCAATGGCTTGTCCGCTGCTCATCCCCTGCGACATCAGCTCCTGAATACGCTCTACCGCTTTTTGCTGCTGCTCATGACTGAGTGAAGGTAAACCTGCAAACATTGTTAACTCCTGCTAAATTGTCTGCGCTAATTATTTCATGCTACCGGGCAGTTAGCCAGTAGAGTAGCAACGAGTCAGGACTGATGAAGACGTTATCTCCCGCAGTAATCACATTACCCTGGCGTCAGGACGCCGCTGAACGCTATTTTTCAACATTAAGCCATCTGCCCTGGGCGATGCTGCTGCATTCAGGTCAAGCCGACCATCCGCATAACCGCTTTGATATTCTGGTGGCGGATCCCGTCACCACGTTGGTTACACGTGCTGAAGAGACCGTAGTGCAGGACGGGCACGCAATCACGCGCTCGCTTGATGATCCAATGACGGTATTACATTCCGCGCTAGCTGCACACAAGATTCACCCCGAGTATCACCCGGATCTGCCGTTTCAGGGCGGCGCGTTAGGTCTGTTTGGCTACGACCTTGGCCGACGCTTTGAATCTCTGCCGACTATTGCTGAGCGCGATATTACGCTACCGGATATGGCCGTTGGCATTTACGACTGGGCGCTGATTGTTGACCACAAGTTGCAGACCGTATCGCTGCTCAGCCATACCGATGTCGAGGCTCGCCTGAAATGGCTCGACGCGCAACAACCGCCAACGCGTGAGCCGTTTACATTGACCTCGGCGTGGCAGTCCAATATGAGCCGCGCCCGGTATGGCGAAAAATTCCGCCAGGTACAGGGCTATCTGCACAGCGGCGATTGTTACCAGGTCAACCTCGCGCAGCGTTTTCAAGCGCATTACGAGGGGGATGAGTGGCAGGCATTTGTCAAACTCAATCACGCTAACCGCGCCCCGTTCAGCGCGTTTATTCGTCTTGAGGAAGGCGTTATCCTCAGCCTTTCGCCAGAACGTTTTATTCTGCTGGAGAACCAGCATATCCAGACCCGTCCTATTAAAGGTACGTTGCCCAGGCTTGAAGGTGCCGATGCCGATCGTGAGCAGGCCCGGCGGCTGGCGAATTCGCCGAAGGATCGTGCGGAGAACCTGATGATCGTCGATTTGATGCGTAATGATATTGGCCGCGTTGCCGTACCGGGTTCGGTACAGGTTCCGGAGCTGTTTGTGGTCGAACCGTTCCCTGCTGTTCATCATTTGGTCAGCACCATTACCGCGCGTCTGCCAGAGTCATTACACGCCACCGACCTGCTGCGCGCCGCCTTCCCTGGCGGCTCTATTACCGGTGCGCCGAAAGTGCGGGCGATGGAAATTATTGACGAACTGGAGCCACAAAGACGTAATGCCTGGTGCGGCAGCATCGGTTATCTGAGTTTCTGCGGCAATATGGATACCTGCATCACCATTCGCACGCTGACAGCCACAAACGGACAAATTTATTGTTCCGCTGGCGGCGGCATAGTGGCGGACAGTCAGGAAGACGCTGAATATCAGGAAACGTTTGATAAAGTGAATCGTATTTTGCACCAACTGGAGAACTGAGACGTGGAATACAGCAGCCTGACGCTTGATGATTTTTTATCGCGCTTCCAACTCCTGCGCCCGCAGGTCAACCATGCCGCGTTAAACCAGCGCCAGGCCGCCGTACTGATCCCCGTCGTGCGTCGTCCACAGCCTGGGTTGCTGTTAACCCAGCGATCCGTTCATCTGCGCAAGCACGCCGGACAGGTCGCCTTTCCCGGCGGCGCGGTGGATAGCAGCGACGCCTCGTTGATTGCCGCCGCCCTTCGCGAAGCGCAGGAAGAAGTGGCGATCCCCCCTTCTTGCGTTGAGGTGATTGGCGTTCTGCCACCGGTCGACAGCGTGACCGGCTTCCAGGTCACACCGGTGGTAGGGATTATCCCGCCAAATTTGCCGTATCGCGCAAGTGAAGACGAAGTTTCCGCCGTGTTCGAAATGCCGCTGGCGCAGGCCCTGCATTTAGGTCGTTATCACCCGTTGGATATCTACCGCCGCGGCGATTCACATCGTGTATGGCTTTCCTGGTATGAGCAATATTTCGTCTGGGGAATGACCGCCGGAATAATTCGTGAGCTGGCGCTGCAAATTGGCGTCAAGCCCTGACTATACTTATCTTTACGCACTCCATAGACAACTTGAAACTCAGGTCACAACATTAGTAAAACCGCGGTTATCTATTAGTTTAATTCATGTGAATAGTTAAGCCGATCGCCGCGTTCCCTCTTACACTATGCGCAGTTATAACATCGTTACTGGAAAGCCCAGTCGCCCTGTAGGAGTATTATCGTGATTAGTCTATTCGACATGTTTAAGGTGGGGATTGGTCCCTCATCTTCCCATACCGTAGGGCCTATGAAGGCGGGTAAACAGTTCGTCGATGACCTGGTCGAAAAAGGATTACTGGACAGCGTTACTCGTGTCGCCGTCGACGTGTATGGTTCACTGTCGCTCACGGGTAAAGGTCACCACACCGATATCGCCATTATTATGGGTCTGGCGGGCAATGAGCCTGCTACCGTGGATATTGATAGCATCCCCGGATTTATCCGCGACGTAGAAACGCGTGGACGCCTGCTGCTTGCGCAAGGTCAGCACGAAGTGGATTTCCCGCAGAATGACGGGATGCGTTTTCACAACGGCAACCTGCCGCTGCATGAAAACGGAATGCAGATCCATGCGTACAATGGCGAAACCGTCATTTATAGCAAAACCTACTACTCAATCGGCGGTGGATTCATCGTTGATGAAGAACATTTTGGTCAGGATGCCGCGGGCGAGGTCAGCGTGCCTTATCCGTTCAAATCCGCGACTGAAATGCTGGAGTACTGCAACAGCACCGGCCTGTCTCTCTCTGGCATGGCGATGCAGAACGAACTTGCTCTGCACAGCAAAAAAGAGATTGAAGAGTACTTTGGCCACGTCTGGCAAACCATGCAGGCCTGTATCGATCGTGGCATGAACACCGAAGGTGTGTTGCCGGGTCCGCTGCGCGTTCCTCGTCGTGCTTCGGCTCTGCGTCGTATGCTGGTTTCCAGCGATAAGCTGTCCAACGATCCGATGAACGTGATCGACTGGGTGAACATGTTCGCCCTGGCCGTTAACGAAGAAAACGCCGCGGGCGGTCGCGTAGTGACAGCGCCAACCAACGGTGCCTGCGGTATCGTGCCTGCGGTACTGGCCTATTACGATCATTTCATCGAGTCCGTCAGCCCGGATATCTATACCCGCTATTTCCTGGCGGCCGGTGCAATTGGCGCGTTGTACAAAATGAACGCCTCAATCTCGGGTGCAGAAGTAGGTTGTCAAGGTGAAGTGGGCGTAGCCTGCTCCATGGCTGCCGCTGGTCTGGCTGAACTGTTGGGCGCGAGCCCTGAGCAGGTGTGTGTTGCTGCCGAAATCGGCATGGAACATAACCTCGGCTTAACCTGCGATCCGGTTGCCGGTCAGGTACAGGTTCCATGCATTGAGCGTAACGCCATTGCTTCAGTGAAGGCGATAAACGCTGCGCGTATGGCAATGCGCCGTACCAGCGCGCCGCGCGTCTCGCTGGATAAAGTCATTGAGACCATGTACGAAACAGGTAAAGACATGAACGCCAAATACCGCGAAACGTCACGCGGTGGCCTGGCAATCAAAGTTCAATGTGACTAATACTTAGTTTTCGCCCATCTGCGACGGATGGGCGAATTTGCCCCCTCTCCCTCGTCTACTGTAATTTTCCCCACTACACTTGCTCTGTTGCTGTTGGCTTCTGTGACCAACGGCTTATCGGGCGGCCCGCATGCAAACAGCACAACGGATCATTAAAAATTATCGCCGGAATCGCTTAATCGTTTGCACAGTATGTGCACTACTGACGCTCATCCTCACATTAACTGTTCGATTTATTTCGGAGCGTAATTTAAATCACCGAAATATCGTCACCTTTGCCAACCATGCTGTAGAAGAACTGGATGACGTACTTTTACCCTTGCAGACCGGACGTGATGTATTGCTGCCGTTAATTGGCCTCCCCTGCTCAGTGGCACGTTTACCGTTAAGCAAACATGCCGCAAGACTGCAAACGGTGCGTTCTATTAATCTGATTCAAAGCGGGATCCTCTATTGCTCCAGCATTTTTGGGTATCGCAATGTCCCCATTCGTCAACTACAGCCCGAATTACCCAGCAGGGAACCGCAACTGCTGCTGTCTACTGACCATTCGCTGATAAAAGGCAGCCCGATTCTGACGCAATGGTATCCATCCTCTGCCGATGGTGAAGATGGCGTGCTGGAAATCGTCAATATTGATTTATTGTCGTCTATGTTGCTTGAACCCCAGCCGCCGCAGATCACCGATGCCAGCTTAACCGTTGGTAATCGGCATCTACTGTATGATCAAGGTGTGGTCGATACTCTGCCTAAGCTAAATGATGAAAAACGCTACCAGCTGTCATCTCAACATTTCCCGTTTACCATTAGCGTCACCGGCCCCGGTCCCAGTGAACTGGCGATTAAACATCTGCCAACACAGCTGCCGCTGGCGGTGATCCTAAGTTTATTAGTGGGTTACCTGGCATGGCTGGCGACTGCCAGCAGAATGAGTTTTTCCTGGGAGATTAATCTGGCCCTTGCTGCTCGGGAATTCGAGCTGTTTTGCCAGCCGCTGCTTAATGCGCAAACCCAGCAATGCATGGGCGTGGAGATTCTTCTACGCTGGAATAACCCACGCCAGGGTTGGATCTCTCCGGAAGTGTTTATTCCCATCGCTGAGGAGCACAACCTGATTGTGCCGCTAACCCGTCATGTCATCGCAGAAACCATTCAGCAAAGACACGTTTTCCCGATGAGCAGTCAGTTTCATATTGGGATTAATGTCGCCGCCAGCCATTTTCGTAACGGCACGCTGCTAAAAGATCTTAATCAGTACTGGTTCAGCCAGCACCCAATCCAGCAGTTGGTTATCGAACTGACCGAACGCGATGCGTTACTGGATGTGGATTATCGGGTCGTACGCGAATTAAATCGTCTTGGCGTAAAACTGGCAATTGATGATTTCGGCACCGGCAATAGCTCGCTCTCCTGGCTGGAAAAACTCCGCCCGGATGTGCTGAAGATCGATAAATCATTTACTTCGGCAATAGGAACAGACGCCGTGAACTCAACCGTCACAGACATCATTATCGCTTTGGGGAAAAAATTGAATATAGAACTGGTGGCGGAAGGCGTTGAAACCCAGGCGCAGGCTCAGCATTTGCGCCGACACGGCGTACATTTGTTGCAAGGTTTTTTGTACGCAAAGCCAATGCCGCTGCGTGATTTCCCAAAATGGCTGGCGGGCAGCACGCCGCCGCCCACCCGACATAACGGGCGACACAGTATGCCCGTCATGCCGTTTCGCTAAACCCGATTACTCGTCTTCGTCGTGAGCGGGTTGTTCTTTAACAATGCGAACTAAATCCACACGATAGTCATTCGCTTCGACAATCGTAATGCTCAGCGGTGCAACCTCGATAACATCACCGACACGTGGAATATGGCCGTTAGCCGCAATGACTAAACCTGCCACCGTGGCGATGTCTTCGTCTTCATTCACTAACGTATCCACGTCCAGCGCCTGTTGCAACGCATGCAGATCGGTACCGCCTTTGACCAACCAACCACCTGCATCAGCAATAATTTCAGGTGTTTCATCGGCATCCGGGAATTCACCGGCAATGGCTTCTAATACGTCCAGCGGCGTGACCAGACCCTGTACTACGCCAAACTCGTTAGTGACGATAACGAAGCTACCGCGGGCACGACGCAGTACGCCTAACAGATTGATCGGGTCCAGCGTCTCCGGAACAACAATAGCCGGAGAAGCAGAGGCAATCGCCGCCACATCCACACCGTCTTCCAGCGCCACCAGCAGCTCTTTAGCACGCACGATACCGATGATTTCATCCAGTTCGCCACGACACACCGGGAACAGGCTGTGAGGTGAAGAGAGCAACTGCTCGCGAATTTCTGCCACGCTCAGGTCGGCATCAACCCAGCTGATTTCACCACGAGGCGTCATAATGCCGCGTAACGAACGCGACGCCAGGGAAAGGACGCCGTTGATCATATAGCGTTCTTCTTCCACAAACGCGCCTTCCGGGACAGGAACCGGCACCGGGTTATCGGATTCCATCTGCACGCTGGCCTGGCGTTTACCGCCCATCAGACGCAGGATTGCATCGGCAGTACGTGCACGCAGCGGCAGCGTCGACTGGTGGCGAATAAAGTTACGACGGGCAATCTGGTTAAACAACTCGATGATGATCGAGAAACCAATCGCCGCATACAGATAACCTTTGGGAATATGGAAGCCAAACCCTTCAGCAACCAGGCTCAGACCAATCATCAACAGGAAGCTCAGACACAGCACCACCACCGTCGGGTGTTGGTTCACAAATCGTGTCAGCGGCTTAGAGGCCAGCAGCATCACGGCCATGGCAATCACTACTGCCGCCATCATCACTGGCAGATGGTTGACCATACCGACCGCTGTAATCACGGCATCCAGCGAGAACACCGCGTCGAGGATGACAATCTGCGTTACGACAACCCAAAAGCTCGCATACCCTTTCGTCTGCCCGGTATCATGTTCACGGTTTTCCAGCCGCTCATGCAGCTCTGTCGTAGCCTTGAACAAGAGGAAGATACCCCCCAGCAGCATAATCAGATCGCGCCCCGAGAACGCATAGTCCATTACCGCGAACAGCGGCTTTGTCAGCGTCACCATCCACGAAATCACGGACAACAAGCCCAGACGCATAATCAGTGCCAGTGACAAACCGATTAAACGCGCTTTATCACGCTGTTTCGGCGGCAGCTTATCAGCCAGGATCGCAATGAAGACCAGGTTATCAATACCCAGAACAATTTCGAGAACGACAAGCGTGAGCAAACCCACCCAAATCTGCGGGTCCATTAATAATTCCATGACAAGCTCCTGCTTAAGGAATGACCAAACTGCGCGCTGAGGATCTCAGGCGTTAAAGCGATATGCAGAGAAAATTTGTGGCAAAAAGTGCCAATCTGACAGGCTTGATACGGCCTGAAGGTGAAATGACGTCGGTGACGATCCATATGGTGGGCTACTGCCCTATACTCCTGAGTAATTAAACAGATGCTAAACATAACAGAGAGAAGCTGTTTTTAGCAAAGATTTACCTTCCTTTGCAATAAGTTGTTTCGGAGATATTTTACCCTTCGAAATTTCTTTTTATCGGAAGTTAAATTACGGATCTTCATCACATAAAATATTTTTTTCGATATCTAAAATAATTCACGAAAATCATAGGTTTTTCTTTGTAACCCTTATCTGAATCGATTCGATTGCGGACGACGATTCAAATACATCTTCACGTTGATGTGTTAACGATAATAAAGGAGGTAGCAAGTGACCATTGCTATTGTAATAGGCACACATGGTTGGGCTGCAGAGCAGTTACTTAAGACGGCAGAGATGCTGTTAGGCGAGCAGGAAAACGTCGGCTGGATCGATTTCGTTCCAGGCGAAAATGCTGAAACGCTGATCGAAAAGTACAACGCTCAGTTGGCAAAACTCGATACCAGTAAAGGCGTGCTGTTTCTCGTTGACACATGGGGAGGCAGCCCGTTTAACGCTGCGAGCCGCATTGTCGTCGATAAAGAGCATTACGAAGTAATCGCCGGTGTGAACATTCCCATGCTGGTTGAGACCTTCATGGCGCGTGATGACAACCCAAGCTTTGATGAATTAGTGGCACTGGCCGTTGAAACCGGCAGCGAAGGCGTGAAAGCGCTGAAAGCAAAACCGGTGGAAAAAGCCGCTCCTGCCCCCGTCGCGGCACCGAAAGCAGCAACCCCCGCGAAACCGATGGGGCCGAACGATTATATGCAGATCGGCCTGGCGCGTATTGATGACCGCTTAATCCATGGTCAGGTGGCAACTCGCTGGACCAAAGAAACCAACGTAACGCGCATTATCGTCGTCAGTGATGAAGTTGCCGCCGATACCGTGCGTAAAACGCTGCTGACTCAGGTAGCACCTCCGGGTGTGACGGCGCATGTGGTTGATGTCGCGAAAATGATCCGCGTCTACAACAACCCGAAATATGCAGGTGAGCGTGTGATGCTGTTGTTCACCAACCCAACCGACGTAGAACGTATCGTTGAAGGTGGTGTGAAAATTACCTCCGTAAACATTGGCGGTATGGCTTTCCGTCAGGGTAAAACGCAGGTAAACAACGCAATTTCTGTCGATGACAAAGACATCGAAGCCTTCAAGAAACTCAACGAACGCGGTATTGAGCTTGAGGCCCGTAAGGTTTCTACCGATCAGAAACTGAAAATGATGGATTTGATTGCCAAGGTGAAATAATTCTCTGGCATTTACTTAGTTTTCACACTTAAGTCTGTATAGCAATAGGAGAAGTACAATGGAGATTACCACTCTTCAGATTGTGCTGGTGTTCATCGTCGCATGTATCGCGGGTATGGAGTCGGTACTCGATGAATTTCAGTTCCACCGTCCGTTGGTGGCCTGTACGCTGATTGGTGCCGTTCTCGGGGATATGAAAACCGGTATCATCATCGGTGGTACCCTGGAAATGATCGCCCTGGGCTGGATGAACATCGGTGCTGCGGTTGCACCAGATGCCGCACTGGCCTCAATTATCTCTACCGTTCTGGTTATCGCGGGTCACCAAAGCATTGGTGCCGGTATCGCGCTGGCTATCCCACTGGCAGCAGCAGGCCAGGTACTGACCATTATCGTTCGTACAATCACCGTAGCATTCCAGCACGCAGCGGATAAGGCAGCCGAAAACGGTAACCTGACTGCGCTCTCCTGGCTGCACGTATCCTCGCTGTTCCTGCAGGCTATGCGTATCGCTATCCCGGCGGTAATCGTAGCGATTTCTGTTGGTACCAGTGAAGTTCAGAGCATGCTTAACGCCATTCCGGAAGTCGTGACCGGTGGTCTGAACATCGCTGGCGGTATGATCGTAGTGGTTGGTTATGCGATGGTCATCAACATGATGCGCGCAGGCTATCTGATGCCATTCTTCTACCTCGGCTTCGTCACCGCGGCATTTACTAACTTCAACCTGGTTGCTCTGGGTGTGATTGGCGCAGTCATGGCCATCCTCTACATTCAGCTGAGCCCGAAATATAACCGCATAGCCGGTGCACCTGCTGCGGCGGCTGGCAATAACGATCTCGATAACGAACTGGACTAGCAGGTGAGCGAAATGGTTGATATGACTAAAACTACCACCGAGAAAAAACTCACTCCGAGTGACATTCGTGGCGTGTTCATTCGTTCTAACCTGTTTCAGGGTTCATGGAACTTCGAACGTATGCAGGCGCTGGGTTTCTGTTTCTCCATGGTACCGGCTATCCGCCGCTTGTACCCGGAAAACAACGATGCACGTAAGCAAGCGATTAAGCGTCACCTGGAATTCTTTAACACCCATCCGTACGTAGCGGCTCCAGTACTGGGCGTTACGCTGGCAATGGAAGAACAGCGTGCAAACGGCGCAGAGATTGACGATGGTGCCATCAACGGTATCAAAGTTGGTCTGATGGGTCCGCTGGCAGGCGTCGGTGACCCGATCTTCTGGGGTACCGTACGTCCGGTCTTCGCCGCACTCGGCGCAGGTATCGCGATGAGCGGCAGCCTGCTGGGGCCACTGCTGTTCTTCATCCTGTTTAACCTGGTTCGTCTGGCAACCCGCTACTACGGTGTGGCATATGGCTACCGTAAAGGTGTCGATATCGTTAAAGATATGGGCGGCGGCTTCCTGCAGAAACTGACCGAGGGGGCGTCAATCCTCGGCCTGTTTGTCATGGGGGCATTGGTTAACAAGTGGACGCACGTAAACATCCCGCTGGTGGTTTCCACTATCACCGGTCAGGATGGTCAGACTCGTGTTACCACCGTGCAGACTATCCTTGACCAACTGATGCCGGGTCTGGTTCCTCTGCTGCTGACATTCGCCTGTATGTGGCTGCTGCGTAAGAAAGTGAACCCGCTGTGGATCATCGTTGGCTTCTTCGTCATCGGTATCGCGGGCTACGCTGTCGGACTGCTCGGCCTGTAAGACTGTTGTACATCACCGGGGGCTTGCCCCCGGTTTTTCTATTTAGAGGGTTGAGGATTCATGACTATCACGGACCTGGTGCTGGTTCTATTTATCTTTTCGCTGCTGGCGTATGCCATTTACGATCAGTTCATCATGCCCCGCCGTAATGGCCCTACTCTGCTTACTGTCGCCCTGCTTCCCCGCAGCAGAGTCGACAGCGTTATCTTCCTTGGCTTGGTAGCTATTCTTATCTACAACAACATCACCAGCCACGGCGCGCAATTTACCACATGGTTATTATGTGCACTGGTATTGATGGGGTTGTATCTGTTCTGGATCCGTACGCCAAAAATCATCTTCAAGCAGAAAGGTTTTTTCTTCGCCAACGTCTGGATTGAATATAACCGCATTAAAGAGATGAATTTATCTGAAGACGGTGTATTAGTGATGCAATTAGAACATCGAAGATTGTTGATCCGCGTACGAAATATAGACGTTCTTGAGAAGATATATAAACTTTTAATTTCAAATCAATAACTTATAAATATAGCCTGAACTATGTTTTTTATATATCAGTATAAAAACTAACATAGCCAAGGCTATATTTAATTGTCCACAATGTTATTTATTTTAACGTTTTATTTATAAATAAATCTAAATGAAAATCGTTTTCAATTAGAAGTCAAATATTATTTCTGCGTTTCTTGTTTTATATTCTCAAAATATGTTAAGGTTGCGCCCGTCGTTGGGGAGTAGCCGATTTCCAGACTCCGGAAATGTACGTGTCAACATACTCGTTGAAAAACGTGGCGCGTACGGACTGAATTTACAGGTTCAGTCAGGCGAGACCATAGGCACATCAACTGCAATGCATATCTGAATGGCGCTGTATTTACAGTGATTCCGGCCTGTATGCATGGTTACTGGGGGCAGTGATGTGTTTTATGGATACCCCGGTCAGGACGCTGTTATGAATCTCACCGCTACCGTTCTTCTCGCTTTCGGCATGTCGATGGATGCTTTCGCTGCATCAATTGGCAAAGGTGCCACCCTGCATAAACCCAAATTTTCTGAAGCATTGCGCACAGGTCTGATATTCGGCGCAGTTGAAACGCTTACGCCGCTGATTGGTTGGGGCATGGGTATGTTGGCCAGCAAATTCGTGCTGGAGTGGAACCACTGGATCGCCTTCATTCTGCTGATCTTTTTAGGCGGGCGAATGATAATCGAAGGTTTTCGCGATAACGGTGATGAGGATGAAGAACCGCAGCGCCGTCATGGTTTCTGGCTGCTGGTTACCACCGCCATTGCCACCAGTCTCGACGCAATGGCCGTCGGGGTGGGTCTGGCTTTCCTGCAGGTCAATATTATTGCCACTGCGCTGGCCATCGGCTGCGCCACATTGATTATGTCCACGCTCGGCATGATGATTGGTCGTTTCATTGGCCCGATGCTGGGCAAACGAGCAGAAATTTTGGGTGGGGTGGTGCTGATTGGTATCGGTGCCCAGATCCTCTGGGCACACTTCCACGGTTAATTCAGACGCTGCCAGACATGAATACTAAAGTCGGTCTGGCAGTCAAACGTCGTTTTCTCCGCTAACGTTTCCCACACCTCCGGCTTTGCCCGCCAGGCGAACGGCGTCATTTGCAGTAACGCAACGGCCTCGCTGCCCTGAAGCTGCATCTGATACCCCAGCGCAATACTCTGTTGCAGAACAAAACCGTCCAGTTGCTCTGTGTGCGGCGCATGCAAACGCACCTCATCATAAATAAGCCCTTTCAGTTCCATTAAATGACGCGGTCCCGGCGTGGCGGTGATAACCCATCCCCCCGGTTTAACCACGCGTGCCAGCTCTTGCGCTTTACAGGGCGCGTAGATCCTGATGATGGCATCCATTGACTCATCTGCGAACGGCAGACGATGGCTGGAGGCAACGCAAAAGGTCACCTGCGGATAGCGTCTGGCTGCAGCTTTAATTGCCACTTTGGAGACGTCAAGACCAAAGGTTGTACAACCTGTCAGCGCGTCGGCAAACGCATGGGTGTAATACCCTTCCCCACAGCCAATATCCAGGATTGCTGCATCTTCTGAAGTCGACTTCTCTTTCAGCACATTCACAATCGCATCACGCAACGGTTGATAGTGCCCGGCATCAAGAAATGCCCGTCGCGCCTGCATCATCTCAGCGCTGTCACCCGGATCGCGCGATCGTTTATGCTGAACCGGCAGTAAGTTGACATACCCTTCTTTCGCCACGTCAAACTGGTGCCGCCCGGGGCAGACAAAACTGTTATTCGCTTGAGTAAGAGGCTGGTGGCAAAGAGGACAGGAAAACGACATGACAACTCCGGCAGGTGACTTAAGGGCGCAAGTGTAACGCGAATTGCGCCCTGGGAAAATAACTTACAACGACGGCGAGGATACGTTGCTGCCGTGCATCACCAGCAGATGATCGGAGTCAGCAGGCATACCATCCGGTTTAACGTTCTCCAGACGCAGGACATCACCCATTATCTGGCTGAAGACAGGCGCAGAGACAGCCCCACCATAATAAGCACCGTTTTGCGGATTATTGATGACGACCACCAGTGCAAATTTCGGGTCGCTCGCTGGTGCAACGCCTGCCGTGTAGGCCACGTATTTATCGACATACTTACCGTCATCACCAATTTTCTTTGCCGTTCCTGTTTTAACCGCCACGCGATAATCCCTGACCGCGGCTTTAGTTCCCCCACCACCGGGTAACGCAACGCTTTCCATCATATGTTCAACCTGGTGAACCAGCGCCTCCGGCATCACTCGGGTACCGATTACCGGCGGGTCAATACGGGTAATCGAAAGGGGCCGATAGATACCAAAACTACCAATGGTTGCATATACGTGCGCCAACTGCAGCGGCGTTACCATTAACCCATAACCAAATGCAAAGGTCGCGCGATCCAAATCGCTCCAGTAGCGGCGCTGAGGCATCAAACCGCTGCTTTCACCGGTTAATCCCAGTCCGGTTGGATCGCCAAAACCAAAGCTTTTATAGGTATCCAGCAATTTTTGGACAGGCATAGCCAATGAAAGGTGCGACACGCCGGTATCGCTCGATTTCTGTAAAATCCCGGTCAGCGACAGTTCCGGGTAAAATCCGACGTCGCGAATGCGATGTCCATCAAGGTAAAAAGGATGGGTATCAATCACGCTGTCGGGTTGTACTATCCCCTGCTGGAGTGCAGTCATGATCACCAGCGGTTTAACGGTTGAACCGGGTTCAAACGTATCGCTAATTGCACGGTTACGAAAATCATCCAGTACCGCGCCATCACGATTATTGGGGTTGAAGTCAGGAAAGCTCGCCATGGACAGTATTTCACCGGTAGCAATGTTGACCAGCACTGCGGCTCCTGATTCTGCTTTATTCCACGTAACGGCATTGTCCAACGCATCTTCGGTGACCGTCTGCAGACGCTCGTCGATGCTGAGCTGTAATTCGTGTGCAGGTACAGGCGTAACTTCGGTGATATTTTCGATGACATGGCCAAATTTGTCTTTACGTACCAGACGGGAGCCAGGTTTACCCATCAGCTGGTTATTAAAGCTCTTTTCCAGCCCTTCAATGCCTTGTCCATCAATGTTGGTAAAACCAATGAGATTCGCCGCTACGTGGCCTGCGGGATAGAACCGGCGGGATTCCTCGCGCAGGTTGATGCCCGGGAGATTAAGATCATCGACCCACTCAGCCTGCTGAGGGGAAATTTGTCGTGCCAGATAAATAAAACGTCCGCCAGGATTACTGTTAACGCGTTCCGCCAGCGTACTCAGTGACAAATGCAGAGTCCTTGCCAGAGCCTGCCAGCGTTCGTTGTAACCCACGCCTCCCTTGCTGATGATGGTCTTAGGATCGGCCCATACGGCGTTAACCGGAACACTTACCGCCAGCGGTCGCCCTTCTCTGTCGGTAATCATCCCGCGCGGCGAGGCAATAGTTACCTCACGTAACGAACGCATGTCTTCCTGTTTCACCAGACTCGTCGGCGTGACAATTTGCAGCCACGCAACCCGACCCAGCAGCAATCCCAGACTCAATAATATTGCCACACAAAGCAGGGCAAAACGTACGGGAGTAAAATTGCGCGCGTCGCCGTCGTTTTTCTTTTTCACCTGGTCTCCAGCAAGATAGTTTTTCAGGTGTCTGATTTAACGAGAAATGTCGTAAGAAAGCGGGGAAAACTATGCTACGAACATCACGCCTTTGCAACAAAGCGCTAATGGAAGGGCATTTAGAAATATTTAGACGTATTTTGAATTAAAAAGCCCCACATAGGCGAGGCTTTATATCTGAGATGGTTGCGCATATGCGCTTCAAATCAGTGGTGTCGATCAGATAGCTGTTACGTTAACAGCAGCCGGACCTTTCTGGCCGTCCTGAATTTCGAACTCAACGTTCTGGCCTTCAGCCAGAGTTTTGAAGCCGTTACCCTGGATAGCGGAGAAGTGTACGAACACGTCTTTGCTGCCATCAGCCGGAGTAATGAAACCAAAACCTTTAGACTCGTTGAACCACTTAACTTGACCTTTAATCTTTGCCATTTGCAAAATTCCTTAGAGTATTTTCTTCGCCCGCAGGCATAACATAGATAAAACTGAGACATTACTGCTTGAGGCACTAATATAAGGTTCGGCAGAGAAGCGGTATTCAACGTCAACGTGTTTACTCAGGACTTCTTTACTGAAAATGCCACACATAAACAGAACTGTACCTCGTTTAACCCAAAACGTGTTATCACATACAACGTTAATAATGGCAAGCCATTTTTAAACGTGTCTCGATCGGTCGCACAAATCCCGTCGTTCATCAAACAGCAACTGCACAGTTATGCGCCACACCGAGTAGTGTTATATTCCCGCCGCTCGCCCCATCCCCCGCCTGGCTTGCACCATAGCCGGGACATTTCTACCATAGCTCAATAGCTTCGGTTGTTCCAGATTAGCTGTTACAGGGTGTGCCGGATATCATTTTTTATGCTTAGTAATGCATAAAATGTCACAAGCGTAAAAATGAGATCCGCCTTCTGCTTTTGCACCAAAATAATGAAAGAATGATGACAATGCACAAAAAAAGTAAGAGAAACGTTTCGCTGTTAATAAAACGATCGCTATCACAAAAATGACATAATCATATTTTTATCGTATGGGAAATTATATTTATATCAGACCGGGGATAAGATATTAATTGGTTGGAGCATCTGAAAATACTGAGTTTACACGCGTATCAGAGTGCTAATTACACGACATGTACAGAAGAAAATAATCTGGCACGTTGGTGACAGGATGAAACATCTGAGAACAAAAGCAACAGATCCTCACCCTGTCATACCGTTTTTACCGCTCAGCTACCAGGCGGATGATGTCATCATCTTCATCCTTCGCTGTGACCGCAGCAGGCTCTGCTGCTTTTTCAGGTTCGTTAGCTTCGCAAAGGCGACGGAGCAATGCGTTCTGTCTTTTTTGCTGATCTAACAATGCTTCAAGCAGCTCAATCTGCTCATTAGTACGCGAACTTGCCCGATTGACGAAAAACCACAGTACAAGCCCGACAACCAGAATCACCACCGATACAGCCAAAGACGCCAAACTCAACGCGCCAGAATTCAAAACTTCGTTCATTTCACCACCTCAATGTAGACAGCGTAGTTTACCACTGCCGCACAAGAAGGTAATCAACTGTGGCAAAAATGCGCTTACCAGGGAATAAATTTATTGATGGCACAAATACCGCTGAAAAATTGTACATCCTGATCGCACATGATGTTGAACACTTGCGCCCACATCAGTATGCATACCAGCACGACAACTATCAGCACTACCCAGCGAATTTTTTTCACTCCAGCTCCACTCTTCGAATCTACATCTTATGCCTATAAATTATCATGCGTTACCTAAACCCAGCGTTAACTGTATCGGCATTCAATCTTTTTAGGAATGATTCACTTGTTTCATCCCATGTACAGGCTAATCTAATAATAACGAGAAAAGATAAGAGGTTGTAATGCGTCTGATAATCCGCGCTATTGTGTTGTTAGCTCTGGTTTGGATCGGTTTATTACTGAGCGGCTACGGAATTTTGATTGGAAGTAAGGAGAATGCAGCGGGTCTGGGCTTGCAATGCCAATATCTGACCGCCCGCGGAACCAGCACCGCACAATACGTCCACACAAACAGCGGTATCATTGGCCTGTCGGATTGTCCCTTGTTAAGAAAAAGTACGGTCATTATTGATAACGGTTAATATAGCAACAATACATACGCTACGTTATTTGCATCAACTAACGTTATGACTGTTCATAAAAAACCCCAGATACAAAAATACCTGGGGTTTTTAAGTTGACGCTATTACGCCAGATTAGAACGGATAGTCGTTATAACCCATTTGTTCTGAAATTTTACGCGCAGCCGTATGCAGCATCGCCACATACTCGTGCAAACGTTCCTCTGAGAAACGCAGCGTCGGGAATGAAATACTCAAGCCTGCAATCACCACACCGAAACGGTCAAACACCGGCACACCGATGCAGCGCAGACCTTCTTCCTGTTCTTCGTTGTCTTCACCGTAGCCCTGCTCACGGACTTTATCCAGCAGTACCAGCAATTCATCAGTATTGGTAATAGTACGGTCGGTACTGCGTTTGTACTCAATACCATCCAGAATTTGCTTCACTTCATCGCGGTCACGCCATGCCAGTAGAACTTTACCGATAGCCGTGCTGTACAGTGGATTACGGCGACCTACGCGAGAATACATGCGCAGATTGTACATGGAGTCGATTTTATGAATGTAGACGATGCTGTCTTCATCCAGTGCGCCAAGGTGTACTGTCTCTTTGGTCAGGCGCGAAAGTTCGCGCATCTGAATATCAGCGCTACGGATAAGATCGACGTTTTGTAACGCGCGAGCACCCAGCTCGAATAGTTTCAGGGTCAGTGAGTATTTCTCAGACTCCCCTTCTTGTGCCACATAGCCCAGCGTTTTCATGGTCTGCAAAAAGCGATAAACGGTGCTTTTCGACATCATGACGCGTTGCGACAACTCGGTAATACCAATTTCGCGCTCTTCACCCAGCGCCTGCAGGATGCCAAAAACCTTCAGCACGGAAGATACAGAATCAGGTTGTTTATCCAGATCTGCGATTGCCATTTATCACCCCTTTCGAGTGTTTTATAAAAATCAGAACCGGTTTTTATTATAATTTCACGTATCAGCCCTCGCAATCGCTCTTTGCTTACTTAGTTACAAATCTGCGACCTAACGCCTGAATATCAATGCTAAAATTATTATTCTCATCATAAATTCCGACAATATTGACTTCCTATGGAAAAAACTCAGACCGATGGTCTGCCATTGCCCCAGCGATATGGCGCAATTTTAACCATTGTTATTGGCATCTCTATGGCAGTACTCGACGGCGCAATAGCGAACGTTGCCCTCCCCACTATCGCCACCGATCTTCAGGCCTCACCCGCCAGCTCAATCTGGATTGTGAACGCCTACCAAATTGCGATCGTTGTTTCGCTGTTATCGCTCTCTTTTTTAGGTGATATGTTTGGCTACCGACGCATTTATAAGTGTGGTCTGGTCGTGTTTCTGTTGGCGTCGCTGTTTTGTGCATTATCAGACTCGCTGCATATGCTGACGTTAGCGCGCGTGGCTCAGGGGTTTGGCGGCGCGGCGCTGATGAGCGTTAATACGGCATTGATCCGACTCATTTATCCTCAGCGCCAGCTTGGCCGCGGAATGGGTATTAACTCCTTTATCGTGGCTGTATCCTCGGCAGCGGGTCCGACTATTGCGGCGGCTATTCTTTCTATTGCCTCGTGGAAATGGCTATTCCTGATTAACGTTCCGCTGGGGATCATCGCCCTGCTACTGGCTATGCGTTTTTTGCCACCCAATTCATCACGTAGCAATAAACCGCGCTTCGATCTGCCCAGCGCAGTGATGAACGCCTTAACATTTGGTTTGTTAATCACGGCACTAAGCGGATTTGCACAGGGACAGTCGCTAAAACTGATTGGCGCTGAACTTGTGGGGCTTCTCGTTGTAGGGTTTTTCTTTATCCGCCGCCAACTCGCATTGCCAGTACCGTTATTACCGGTTGATCTGCTACGCATTCCGCTGTTTTCACTCTCTATTTGTACCTCAATCTGTTCATTCAGCGCACAGATGCTGGCGATGGTTTCTCTCCCCTTTTTCATGCAAACGGTTCTCGGGCGCAGCGAGGTTGAAACGGGCCTGCTGCTGACGCCGTGGCCGCTGGCAACCATGGTGATGGCCCCACTGGCGGGATATTTGATTGAACGTGTTCATGCGGGTCTGCTGGGCGCGCTGGGCATGGCAGTAATGGCGTGTGGGCTGTTTTCGCTGGTGTTGCTGCCCGCATCACCTTCTGATTTTAATATCATCTGGCCAATGATTTTGTGCGGTGCGGGTTTTGGCTTGTTCCAGTCACCGAATAATCACACCATCATCACCTCCGCGCCGCGTGATCGTAGCGGAGGCGCGAGCGGTATGCTTGGAACGGCACGTTTACTGGGCCAGAGTACCGGGGCCGCACTGGTTGCGCTGATGCTAAATCAGTTTGGCGACAGCGGAACACACGTCTCGTTGATAACAGCGGGTATTCTGGCTTCGCTAGCCGCAATCGTGAGTGGCTTACGTATCACACAACCGCGAGTTCAGGCATAAAAAAAGCGCGTCTGTCGACGCGCTTTTTATTTTAAGTCTGCTGCCAATTATTTCAGGTATTCACCGCTGCGCAGCGCTTCAATACGTTTGTCCAACGGCGGGTGAGTCATAAACAGCTCACTCAACGATTTGGATTTACCGTTGATGCAGAACGCCATCATGCTGGTCGCTTCCTGCGGCTCATAGCTAGTTTTCAGGCGCTGTAGCGCGGCGATCATTTTTTCACGACCCACCAGTTTCGCTGAGCCTGCATCCGCATGGAATTCACGATGACGTGAGAACCACATCGTAATAATGCTCGCCAAAATACCAAATACCAGCTCCAGTACCGTCGCTACCGCAAAGTAGATTAACGGGTTACCGTTGCTACCCTCTCCCTCATCGCGGTTGCCGCCCATAAACCCAGCGGCAATCTGCGCCAGAATACGTGAGATAAAGATAACGAAAGTGTTCACCACACCCTGAATTAACGTCATGGTAACCATATCGCCATTAGCAATGTGGCTGATCTCATGCGCGATAACCGCTTCGGCTTCATCCGGACTCATGTTTTGCAACAGGCCAGTACTTACAGCCACCAGCGAGGCATCCCGGCGCGCACCGGTAGCAAACGCGTTAATATCTGGCGCATGGTAGATTGCAACCTGCGGCATAGCGATCCCGGCCTGGCGGGCCTGGTTCGCGACTGTATTCATCAGCCAGCGTTCTCTTTCATTGCGAGGCTGTTCGATCACTTCCCCGCCAACGGACTTTAACGCCATCCATTTGGACATCAGCAGCGAAATGAAGGAACCACCAAAACCAAACAGCAGTGCCATGATCAACAAGCCTTGAACGCTGCTTGACTGAATCCCTGTCAGGCTCAATACCAGCCCGAAAACGACCATCACAGCCAGGTTCGTCAGCAGGAAGAGCGCGATTCGCATCATAATTTTCTTTTAACCTCAATTTAACAAAACGCACTATGCGATTACCCATATCGTATGGGTCTTATGACTATTTTCAAGCATCCATAGGTGCTAAGTCACCAGAAAGACACAACTTTACATTTTATCGTATCAGACTGACGTCTTCATGCACTTGTTAAAAAAACAGGCACAATTTCTTGTGCCTGTTCGAGGTTATTGACTGGTTGCGGGCTGTTCCGCTGGCTTTTCTTTTTCAAGATGCGCCAGGTCGAGCGCGATTTTTACCGTTTCATCCAGGTATGGATCCGGTTCCTGGTAATCCTTCGGTAGATCGTCCAGTTTCTTCAGCAGCGGTTTGCCTTCACGCTTGAACCGATCGTTAATACGCGCCAGACGCATTGCGTCATCTTCGTTATTCTCTTTTTCACGCTGAGCGTAATTCAGAGAAGCGATGTTGCGCTTATCCTTCATCGCATTGAAACGCGCAATGTCCTTCATGATGTACTGGAACTCAGGATCGTTCGCAATACGTGCATTGTGCTCTTTCAGCAATTCAGGTCCGAACGGCGTCAGATTATCTGACTTGGTGTAGGTCGCCGCATCAATGCTGTCCCACGGCAGCGCGTTATCTTCAAACTTCTCGCCGGTTTCAGTTTCTTCATTACCTGTCGGCATGATGATATCTGGCGTAACACCCTTACGCTGCGTGCTGCCACCGTTTACGCGGTAGAATTTCTGGATCGTGTACTGAACAGAACCCAGCGCTGGCCATTCCGGACGCAGCATCTGATCGTAAATACGGTTCAGGGAGCGATACTGCTGAACTGTGCCTTTACCGAAGGTTGGTTCACCAACGATCAGCGCTCGGCCATAATCCTGCATTGCCGCAGCGAAAATCTCTGATGCTGAGGCGCTGAAGCGATCGACCAATACCACCAGCGGGCCTTTGTAGTACACAACGCCGTCGGTATCGCTGTCTTCACGCACTTTACCGTTATTGTCACGAACCTGAACCACCGGGCCGGATGGAATGAACAGACCGGAAAGCGAAACCGCTTCAGTCAGTGCTCCACCGCCGTTGGTACGCAGATCGATGATGATGCTGCTGACGTTCTGTTTTTCCAGTTTCTGCAGCTGGACTTTGACATCATCAGTCAGACCAACATAGAAACCAGGAATATCCAGTACGCCGACTTTTTCTTTGCCAACGGTTTTCACGGACATTTTAACGGCACGGTCTTCGAGACGGATACGTTCACGCGTTAGCGTCACAGTGCGTGTCTTGGTACCTTTACCGGCAGGCAGAATTTCAAGGCGTACCTTGCTGCCTTTAGGCCCTTTGATCAGTGCCACGACATCATCCAGACGCCAGCCAATCACATCGACCATGCCCTTGCCCGTCTGCCCGACGCCGACAATACGATCGCCAACGCTGATCGCTTTGCTCTTGGCTGCCGGACCACCTGCTACCATGGAGTTAATGACGGTGTAGTCATCATCCATCTGCAGAACCGCGCCAATACCTTCCAAAGACAAGCTCATTTCAGTATTGAACTGCTCGGTATTGCGCGGAGAGAGATAGTTAGTATGCGGGTCGATTTCACGGGCGAACGCTGTCATCGCCAGTGAGAACACATCTTCGCTGTTGGTCTGCGCCAGACGGCGAATCGCAAATTTGTAGCGGCGCGTCAGCGTTTCGCGGATTTCCGCATCGGTTTTACCGGTCAGCTTCAGGCTGAGTTCGTCAAATTTAACCTTGCCGTCCCACAGCGCATTAAGCTCTGCTTCGCTCTTCGGCCACGGCGCTTTACTTCGGTCGAGGTTAAAGGTGTCGTTACCGGTGAAATCCATTGGACGTGCCAGTACGCTTAATGCGTACTGATAACGTTCAAATCGGCGTTTTTGCGCCAGATTATAGAGATCGTAAAAGACATCCAGCTTGCCGGTGCGCAGTTCATCGCCGAGGACCGTTTTCTTTTTTGCATACTGTTCGATATCGCTAGCCAGCAGCACGTTGTGGCTGTAGTCGAGCAAATTCAAATAGCGGTCAAAAATTTTTGCCGAAAACGCCTGATCCAGATCGAACTGGCGATAGTGTGATCGCGTAAAACGCGACGTCACACGTTCGCTTACCGTTGCATGCTGGGTTTCTTCCTTTAAAACGGGGATTTGATCGGCACGCGTGATGTCTTCCACAGCAAGTGCCTGGCCTGCTAATGCAAGCAGACCAGCTAACGCAGTAAGCCTAAAAAAAGTGTTCATGCCAGGCCTGGCCTCCGTTTCAGAACAACAGGTGTTCTGCGCGTACAATCAAAGACATACCCGAATTCAGCTGTACACGGACGCCATCTTTGGTGATTTCTAATACGGTGGCATCCATCGCATTATTTCCTGCTTTCACCTTCAGAGACTGCCCTACCGTCAGTACTGAAATATCAGATACCGGGGTATGCTGTTCTTCGCGAGGAGCACGCGGTGCTTTTGCTGCTGGTTTTTCAGCGCGAGGTTTACGCTCAGCACCTTCTTTACGACGCGGTGCAGGACGCGGCTTACGCTCGCGACGCGGGGCGTCTTCTTTTTCACCGGCGGCAGCGGCCGCTTCGCGTTTTTTCGCCTGTTGCTCTGCGCGTTGCGCCTGAACACGGGCTTTAGCTTCTTCCAGCTGTTTGCGAGCATGTTCAACATGTTGTTCATCCAGCTCACCACAAGGGTTGCCGTCGAGATCAACACGCGTTGCACCCAATTTAACGCCATACAGATAGCGCCAGCTTGAAGTATAGAGACGTAAGGCAGAACGGAGCTGCGTCTTGCTGAGGTTCATTTCACCCTCAACACGCTCTACCAGATCCTGAAAAATGCCAATTTTCAGTGGGCGCGCTTCGCCTTCCGCACTAAAACACTGCGGGAAGCGTTCGGCCAGAAACGCGATGACTTCTTTACTGCTATTCAACTTAGGTTGATTTTCCATGAAATTTCCTGATTACAACGGACGTAGCCAACAAGCGCAGGCATGAACAGGCGACATTATAATGACGTCATCAGTAATTGCTACGTTATCCGTTGATTATCCTGCGACGCGCGCAAAGAATTTTTTGTAATCCGTCGTTGCAAGCACGGTTTCAAGCTGTGCCACAAGCGTACGCAGACCTTGTTCATCTTCTTCAGTAAAGCGGCCAAATGCCGTGCTATCAATATCCAGCACACCGATTATCTGATTGTCGACAGCGATCGGCAGGACGATTTCAGCGTTGCTGGCGGCATCACAGGCGATGTGCCCATCAAAAGCATGTACGTCCTCAATACGCTGAACCTGGTTCTGCGCCACTGCGGTACCGCACACACCGCGCCCTACCGGGATCCGCACGCAGGCAATTTTGCCCTGGAAGGGACCAAGCACCAGCGTATCGTCCTCAAGCAGGTAAAAACCGGCCCAATTCACTTCTGCAAGACGCTCGTACAACAATGCGCTGGTATTCGCCAGCGTTGCCAGAAAACTGGTTTCACCTGCCATCAATGCCTGAAAATCACGGTTCAGATCCGTGTATAGCTCTATTTTGTTCATTATATAATCACTTAGTTGTCTTACTTAAAACTGCAGCCTACTAAAATAAACATTAAATGCGTTAATGCTCAAGATCATTCCCGTCATGAGTTAAGATAACATTACTTCAACAATTTGATTCGCGATACATGGCCTTAACGACACCACGCATCACGCCAACTAAAAAAATAGCCATCAGGTCCATCGGTGAGGCACTACCTCGTGCACATTATCATCGCTGCCCTGAATGTGACCTGATATTTAGCTTGCCTAAAATTCGTTCGCACCAAAGTGCCTTTTGCCCACGCTGCCAGGCAAAAATTCGTGACGGACGCGACTGGTCGTTAACGCGACTGGCGGCAATGGCTTTCACCATGTTGCTGCTGATGCCCTTTGCCTGGGGAGAGCCACTCCTGCACATCTATTTATTAGGTGTGCGCATTGATGCCAATGTGATGCAAGGCATCTGGCAAATGACCCGACAAGGTGATCCCCTCACCGCCTCCTTCGTGCTTTTTTGCGTCGCTGGTGCGCCACTAATTCTCGTGACCTCAATCGCTTATCTGTGGTTTGGTAATATTCTCGGGATGAACCTGCGCCCGGTGCTGCTGATGCTGGAAAGGCTCAAAGAGTGGGTGATGCTCGATATTTACCTGGTGGGTATCGGCGTCGCATCAATCAAGGTTCAGGACTATGCTTTTTTGCAGCCTGGCGTGGGGCTGTTTGCTTTTATTGCGCTGGTGATCCTCAGTATTTTGACGCTGTCGCATCTTAACGTTGAGCAGCTTTGGGACCGTTTCTACCCGCAAAGACCGGCTCGTCGGCCCGATGAAAAGCTCCGCGTCTGCCTCGGCTGCCATTTTACAGGTTATCCGGATGCCCGCGGTCGCTGCCCTCGCTGCCATATCCCGTTGCGCTGGCGCAGAAATCAAAGTATCCAAAAGTGTTGGGCGGCACTGCTGGCCTCGATTGTCCTGCTTTTGCCCGCTAACCTGCTGCCCATCTCGATAATTTATGTCAACGGCGGCCGGCAGGAAGACACAATCCTGTCAGGCATAATGTCTTTGGCAAACAGTAATGTCGGCGTAGCGGCGATCGTGTTTATCGCCAGTATATTAGTGCCATTCACCAAAGTGATTGTGATGTTTACGTTGCTATTCAGCATCCACTTTAATTGTGAACAAGGGTTGCGCACCCGTATAAAACTACTGCGTATGGTGACCTGGATTGGCCGCTGGTCAATGCTCGATCTCTTTGTTATCGCGTTAACCATGTCGCTGATAAATCGCGATCAGATACTTGCTTTCACTATGGGACCGGCTGCGTTTTATTTCGGCGCAGCGGTAATATTGACTATTCTTGCTGTGGAATGGCTGGACAGCCGCTTACTTTGGGATGCACATGAGTCAGGAAACGCCCGCTTCGCAGACTGAAGCGCAGATTAAAACAAAACGCCGTATATCCCCGTTCTGGCTGCTGCCGTTCATCGCGCTGATGATCGCAGGATGGCTTATCTGGGGAAGCTATGAAGATCGCGGCAATACCGTGACCATTGACTTTATGTCTGCGGACGGCATTGTGCCAGGCCGTACTCCCGTTCGTTATCAGGGCGTTGAAGTGGGCACGGTGCAGGATATCAACCTCAGCAAAGATCTGCGCAAAATTGAAGTCCGCGTCAGCATCAAATCGAGCATGAAAAATGCTCTGCGCAAAGATACCCAGTTCTGGCTGGTCACGCCGAAGGCGTCGCTGGCTGGGGTTTCTGGTCTGGATGCGTTGGTTGGCGGCAACTATATCGGCATGATGCCCGGTACTGGCGAGGCCGAGGATCATTTCGTCGCCCTCGACACCCAGCCCAAGTATCGTCTGGATAATGGCGATTTAATGCTGCATCTGCGCGCCCCTGATCTCGGATCGCTTAATAGCGGTTCACTGGTTTATTTCCGTAAGATTCCGGTGGGCAGGGTCTATGACTACACCATCAACCCGAACCATCAGGGCGTAACCATCGATGTATTGATTGAACGTCGCTTCACCAATCTGGTGAAAAAAGGCAGCCGCTTCTGGAACGTCTCCGGTGTAAATGCGGATGTCAGCCTTAGCGGTGCGAAGGTAAAACTGGAGAGTCTGGCGGCGCTGGTCAACGGTGCCATTGCTTTTGATTCACCCGAAGACTCAAAACCTGCTGCGGCAGACGACACGTTTGGTCTATATCAGGATCTCGCGCACAGCCAGCGTGGAGTAATCGTCAAGCTTGATTTACCCAGCGGAGATGGACTCAAAGCAGGCTCAACATCGCTGATGTATCAAGGATTAGAAGTCGGTCAGCTCACAAAACTGGATTTAAACCCAGGCGGTAAAGTCACCGGCGAAATGACAGTCGATCCCAGCGTCGTAACGCTGCTGCGTGACAACACACGAATTGAGTTACACAGCCCTAAATTATCGTTAAGCGATGTGAATCTCAGTTCGCTGCTAACAGGTAAAACTTTCGAGCTAGTACCTGGCGAAGGCGAGCCGCGTAACCAGTTTGTCGTTATTCCCGCTGAGAAGTCGTTGTTACACGACCCAGGCGTCATGACGTTTACGCTGACCGCGCCGGAGAGTTACGGTATTGATGCTGGCCAACCGCTAATTCTTCACGGCGTACAGGTCGGTCAGGTGATTGAGCGTACGCTTTCCAGCAAAGGCGTCTCATTTACCGTTGCTGTTGAACCACAGCATCGTGACCTGGTGCAGGGTGACAGTAAGTTCGTGGTGAACAGCCGCGTGGATGTCAAAGTCGGACTTGATGGCGTGGAGTTCCTTGGCGCCAGCGCCAGTGAGTGGCTCAGCGGCGGCATTCGTATTTTGCCCGGTACTAAAGGTGAAATGAAAAAAAGCTACCCGCTTTACGCTAACCTGGAGAAAGCGATTGAAAACAGTCTGAGCGATCTGCCAACCACTACGGTCAGCCTGAGCGCCGAAACGCTACCTGATGTACAGGCTGGCTCGGTGGTGCTTTACCGCAAATTCGAGGTCGGTGAAGTGATTAGCGTTCGTCCTCGCGCCGATGCGTTTGATATCGATCTGCATATCAAACCGGAATATCGCAACCTGTTGACCAGCAACAGCGTGTTCTGGGCCGAAGGCGGAGCAAAAGTTCAGCTTAACGGCAGCGGATTAACCGTACAGGCATCTCCCCTTTCACGCGCGCTGAAAGGGGCGATTAGCTTCGATAATTTAAGCGGAGCCAGCGCCAGTCAACGTAAAGGTGACAAGCGTATTCTGTATGCTTCGGAAACCGCCGCGCGTGCGGTCGGCGGCCAGATAACGCTGCATGCGTTCGATGCCGGTAAACTCGCTGCTGGCATGCCAATTCGCTACCTGGGAATCGATATCGGACAGATCCAGACGCTTGAGCTGATCACCGCCCGTAATGAAGTTCAGGCAAAAGCGGTTCTGTACCCGGAATACGTGCAGACCTTCGCGCGAAGCGGTACCCGTTTCTCCGTGATCACCCCGCAAATTTCGGCAGCGGGCGTGGAGCATCTGGATACAATCCTGCAGCCATATATCAACGTTGAACCAGGACGCGGTAATCCGCGCCGTGATTTTGAGCTGCAGGAAGCCACCATTACCGACTCTCGTTACCTCGATGGTCTGAGTATTGTGGTTGAAGCACCAGAAGCAGGTTCGCTGAATATCGGAACCCCGGTGTTGTTCAGAGGTATTGAAGTGGGGACCGTCACCGGGCTGACGCTGGGCTCGCTTTCCGATCGTGTGATGGTTGCCATGCGCATTAGCCAACGCTATCAGCATCTGGTACGCAACAACTCCGTGTTCTGGCTGGCATCCGGCTACAATCTCGACTTCGGCCTGACCGGCGGTGTCGTGAAGACCGGTACCTTCAATCAGTTCATCCGCGGCGGCATCGCCTTCGCGACTCCACCGGGTACACCGTTGGCTCCGAAAGCGCAGGCAGGTAAACACTTCCTGTTGCTGGAAAGTGAACCTAAAGAGTGGCGTGAATGGGGAACCGCCCTGCCACGTTAACCTCTCCACTTGCTCCGGCGTACGCGCGCCGGAGCACTTATGCTACACTGCGCACCTGTTTTTTTGCCGGTGGTACCAAGTGGCTTATTTTCCCGACGCCTTTCTGACTCAAATGCGTGAAGCAATGCCTTCCACGCTCTCATTCGATGAATTTCTCGCTGCCTGTCAGCGCCCGTTGCGCCGCAGCATTCGCGTCAATACGCTGAAAATCTCCGTTGCCGATTTCCTCGCGCTGACAGCACCTTACAACTGGTCTCTCACTCCGGTTCCCTGGTGTGCTGAAGGCTTTTGGATCGAGCGTGATGATGAAGAGTCAGTGCCGCTCGGCAGCACCGCAGAACATTTAAGTGGCCTGTTTTATATTCAGGAAGCCAGTTCAATGCTGCCAGTCGCAGCACTGTTCGCCGAAGGCAATACCCCGGAACGCGTAATGGATGTTGCGGCAGCCCCCGGCTCCAAAACCACGCAAATTGCCGCAAAAATGAATAATCGAGGCGCCATTCTGGCGAATGAGTTTTCTGCCAGTCGCGTCAAAGTCCTGCATGCCAATATCAGCCGTTGCGGGATAGCCAACGTCGCCCTGACCCATTTTGACGGACGCGTATTTGGCGCTGCGTTGCCGGAATCATTTGATGCCATATTGCTCGACGCACCGTGTTCCGGTGAAGGCGTGGTGCGTAAAGACCCCGATGCGCTAAAAAACTGGTCCGTAGAAAGTAATCTGGAAATTGCCGCAACCCAGCGCGAACTGCTCGACAGCGCCTTCCACGCCCTGCGTCCCGGTGGCACATTGGTTTACTCGACCTGTACGCTTAATCGTGACGAAAATGAAAATATCATGCAGTGGTTGATAGAGACCTACCCTGATGCCGTCGAGTTTTTACCTCTGGGCGATTTATTTCCGCAGGCCGAACGCGCCCTGACGCCGGAAGGATTCCTGCATGTATTCCCGCAGATTTACGATTGCGAAGGTTTCTTCGTTGCGCGTTTACGCAAAACAGCTGCAATCCCTGCACTACCTGCGCCGAAGTACAAAGTCGGAAACTTCCCGTTTAGCCCGCTTAAAGGACGCGAATCTGCGCTTGTCACGCAAGCCGCGAGCGCTTGTGGACTGCAGTGGGAAGATAATTTGCGCCTGTGGCAGCGCGATAAAGAGATCTGGCTGTTCCCGACTGAAATTGAACCTCTGATTGGCAAGGTTCGCTTTTCTCGACTCGGGATCAAACTGGCCGAAACCCACAATAAAGGGTATCGCTGGCAGCATGAGGCCGTTATCGCCCTCGCCGACCCGAACCACAGCCATGCATTCGAACTGACCCTTGCCGAAGCGGAAGAGTGGTATCGCGGTAGAGATGTTTACCCGCAAACCGCACCGACGAGTGACGACGTACTGGTTACGTTCCAGCATCAGCCGATCGGTCTGGCAAAACGCATTGGATCGCGACTGAAGAATAGTTACCCGCGCGATCTTGTCCGGGATGGCAAACTCTTTACGGGATAACGCACGTTTTTACTGGCGCTTTTGCTAACGTTGACTACGCTGAAAAATGGACGGCCTAACTGGTCGTACCACAACCAGCAAATTAACGGAGAGCACGATGATGAAAACCAGTGTGCGCATTGGCGCTTTTGAAATCGACGACGCCGAGTTACATGGCGAATCGCCGGGGGACCGAACGTTAACCATTCCGTGTAAATCCGATCCGGATTTATGTATGCAACTGGATGCCTGGGATGCCGACACCAGCGTCCCGGCCCTGTTGAACGGAGAACATTCAGTACTATTTCGCGAACACTACGATCGTAAGTCAGATGCCTGGATCATGCGCCTTGCCTGATTCAAAAAGAACCCGTCGCCAGACGGGTTATTTCTTGGTTAATTTCCCTCATCTATCAACATCTTCTACACTACAGGTATGGCTTTACCATTTGAGGATGGAATGTTCACGCTGGTTCTTTTTGTGTGCTATCTGGATGGCGGTTGTGAAGATATCGTGGTTGATGTCTACAAAACTGAGCAGCAGTGCCTGATATCGATGGACGATCAACGTATTCGTAACGGCGGATGTTTACCTGCGGACGACTACATCGACAGTTTCTGGCATCCGGCCCAGGAATACAGCGATTTTTGATTATTGCAGTTGTACCAGCGTTAACTCGCCGCCGAATACAGCACCGGTATCAATATAGTGTAGATTCTCGCGATCCAGCCGATGGCGCAACGGCGTGTGGCCAAACCAGAAGTGATCCGCGCCGTGAATCCCACAACCATTGCGCATCAGCCTCGAGCGGTCCCACAGCACGCGCTGTAAATCGATCTCTTTTAGCCACTGATAATCATCATCCGGGTAATCGGCATGAGCAATAACGTGTATACCGTTTTGACAATGCAGCTCCAGAATCCAGGGTAACTGCCAACACGCTTCAAGAGCAAATTTCGCTGCCGGTTGCTCCGCCTGCTCGAACCACGAGCCTCCATTCATAAACCACATGAATTGATCCCCCGTCGCCAGCGCGTCCAGCGCCATCTGTTCATGGTTCCCCCTGACCGCGACAATCCAGCGTTTACGCAGTAGTTTCAGACAACGCAAACTGTCTGGTCCACGGTCGATAACATCCCCCACTGAAACCAGCAAATCCTGCCAGGGATCAAAACGGTACTGGCGAAGTTTAGCCATCAGCATCGAGAAGCATCCGTGGATATCCCCAACCACCCAAACGTGGCGCCACTGCGTACCGTCGATTCGTTGATAGATATTGCCAGGTCGTCCCATGTCGCCTCCAGAATACAAGGGTACCTGGTTATAATTTTAGCAATGATGGCAAAAAAGCCTGGACGATCGTGGGCAGGAGTATGGTATGGTTTATGGAGAATGCAGCATGCGATACGCCGTGTTTTGCCCTGGATGGCATCGCATTCGCCACATAAAAAGAGACCGAATACGATTCCTGTATTCGGTCCAGGGAAATGGCTCTTGGGAGAGAGCCGTGCGCTAAAAGTTGGCATTAATGCAGGCTAAGTTACCCTGCCATTTAAGAATAGATGACAGCGCCAGGTTTTCCAGTCCGCGACTAAAGTGGCCGGAAAAAAAGGACGTTTGTTACGCATCCAAACGCAAAAACCGCAAGTTCTCCTGCGAGATCCTTGCGGTTTTTTATTGGAAATCAGAGCGCTACATCTGACAATTAGCAGAGCTTTTCTGCACGCTCTACAAACGGTGCCAGGCTCATTTTTTCGCCCGGTTTCGCCGGATCATCAATCTGGATAATCTCGATCGGCTTTGCCGTGGTTTTTCCGCTCTCCACCTGCTGTCTGGCGACATCATTCAACGGGTATTGCACCAGCGTACTGGGATTGATGACATACAGCGCGTTACCTGGACGGCAGGTCAGCATCACCTCTTCCCGATTAAACGCCCACTTATCTTTGCCAACCTCAAAACGGCTGACGGTAATGACCTGCGGCGCAGCCAGCGCGGCTCCGGAGCTTGCCAGGAGTAATAAAGAGATAATGATTTTTTTCATGCGTTTCGCCAGTCCATCAATCAGAAAGGTTCAAGGGTTGCAAACAAGCTGACAATCGCCAGCACAACGGCTCCTATGCCCCATTCCAGCTTGGTCATCCAAATAAAATAGAGAGTCATGCCGCGGTTATCCTGCCGCATGCGTGGTACCAGAACATACCGATTCACCAGCGCAATCGCCACCATTAACATGACCAGGGCACCTTTTAACAAAAGCAGTCGCCCGTAAGCCATGTGCCAGGGAACAGAAAAACCGACAATAAACAGCGCATTCATAATACCGGTTAGTAAAACACCGATAACGAAAAGATGCCCATAGCGTGAGAAGCGCATCATGGTACTGATGGCCTGTTCCCGCCAGCGACCTTGCGCCATTCGCATACAGTAAAGTACGGGCAGCAAACCGCCGAACCAGGCGGCAGCGCATACCAAATGTAAGGCGTGGTTAACCTGCTGGATTGCGCCAGGGATACCGCTGTGCAGCGTCGCATGTCCGACGCCAGCCAGCAAAATAAACTGCGCAATTGTCAGCATTAACAGCAGTCGCGGCATGCTACGCGGCACCATGATGGTCACCACCAGCGTGACCAACGCGAGGATAATCTGCCATAACCAGACGCCGCCAAATTGCGTTTGCAACACGGCGAGCCAAACATCAGTAGAGACAACATCCCGCCAGCCTGAGCCCATTAACCCACCCTGAATCGCCAGCATCAGCGTCGCGCTGATAAAGCTCCACGTCGCAGCATGCCGTTGCAGACGTAAAAAACGACGCATCATTAAACGACGAACCGAAACGGGGGCCAGCCATGCGCCGTAAAGCGCACAGCCAAACACCAGCATCAAAGCGGTAAAATGGATAAACCGTAGCGCAACCCAGGTAAATGCCAGCATTGGTTATTTCACGCTAAAGGTATATTGCCCCTTCGTCTTGTGACCATCCACGGAGACAACGTGCCAGTCGACCGTATATTTTCCTGCTTCAAGCGTTTGATCAAGCGGAACAATCAGCTGCGTTTTGTCCTGCTCACTGCGCGATGCCTTGCCCGTTTTGATCTGTTCTTTGTTAGGACCGGTCAGCGTTGCACCGCTGAATCCCGGCTCTACGCCTTCAGAAAAATTCAGCGTCAACGCCTGAGGAGATGCCGTCACTTCAGCGTTAGCCGCCGGACTTTGTTTTGTGAGGTGGGCATGCGCCAATGCCGCAGGTGTTGCCAGAACGCTGGCGAGTACGATGAGCGCGTTGCGAAGCATAGATGCAGATGAAGCCATTTCAACTATTCCTTTTTGTTATGTCTAACCTGTAGAGAATAACCTTCTACAATGGTCGAGTCGAGAATCATCATTTCTGTCTTGCCATTAACGCACACTCTTAGTAACTTTGCGCGCCGAAAGACAGAGAAAAGGAGAAGCCCATGAACATCAATCTGGCCAAACTTGAGCAAGCGGAAATGGATAAGGTCAATGTCGATCTGGCTGCGGCTGGAGTGGCATTTAAGGAGCGATACAATATGCCCGTTGTTGCAGAAGTTGTTGAACGCGAACAGCCAGAGCATTTACGCGACTGGTTCCGCGAAAGACTCATCGCGCACCGCCTGGCATCCGTTTCGCTTTCACGTTTACCATACGAGCCTAAAGTTAAATAAAACTTATATTACGTTACGATTCCTTACATGACGCCTGCTACAGTATAAGCATATTCTTAATCCACACATTAAGGATGGTTGTAGACACTATGAAAAGGAAATCATTATGTCATACTGGAAAATCGCAGCAGCACAATACGAACCTCTTCACACCTCAGTTACCGAACATGTCGCGCATCACCTGCAATTCATTCATGCGGCAGCTCAATGCCAATGTGAATTGCTGGTCTTCCCTTCCCTCTCATTGCTGGGTTGTGTTGATGAGAATGACGCGCTTCCTGCCCCACCCGATGAAGCGCTGTTAGAACCTCTCGCACATGCCGCCGCGACTTATCGCATGACGATAATTGCGGGACTACCGGTAGAACATAACAACCGGTTCGTGAAAGGTATTGCGCTTTTCTCTCCCTGGATGACTTCGCCATTAACCTTCCATCAGAGCCACGGGGCTTGTATTGCCAGACAGCGAAATGCCATCAGCGTTGTAGATAGCCAACCGGAAGGCATTGATATCGACCCGGCTTATTCGCTATTCACCAGCTGCCAGTCAGTCAGTGAACCGGAACTGCTCTCCTCTACATCTCGCCTACAAAGTTTCTCACATAAATTTGCCATCGCGGTATTAATGGCCAATGCGCGGGGTAGCAGTGCGTTATGGGATGAACGAGGTCGATTGATTGTTCGCGCAGACAGCGGTTCGTTGCTGTTAACCGGCCAACGCACGCCACGGGGTTGGCAAGGTGATATCATTCCATTACGCTAGTCGTTTTGGGTCAGGAGCATGGCATGTTGCGCATAATAGATACAGAAACCTGTGGTCTACAGGGAGGCATTGTTGAAATTGCTTCTGTCGACGTGGTTGACGGAAAAATAGTCAACCCCATGAGCCACCTGGTACGCCCTGACCGCCCCATCAGCCCACAGGCGATGGCTATACATCGCATTACTGAAGCAATGGTGGCCGATAAGCCATGGATTGAAGACGTCATCCCACAGTATTACGGCAGCGAATGGTACGTTGCGCACAATGCCAGCTTTGACCGCCGCGTATTGCCCGATATGCCCGGGGAATGGATTTGCACCATGAAGCTCTCCCGTCGGTTGTGGCCGGGGATCAAATACAGCAACATGGCGCTGTATAAATCGCGCAAGCTGAGCGTCCAGACGCCAGCAGGTCTCCACCATCACCGCGCCCTGTACGATTGCTACATTACTGCGGCACTGCTGATCGACATCATGCAGACGTCAGGCTGGACAGCCGATCAAATGGTCGATATTACCGGCCGTCCCGCGTTACTCACTACTTTCACTTTTGGTAAGTACCGCGGAAAACCGGTATCAGAAGTAGCTGAACGCGATCCGGGCTATCTGCGCTGGTTATTTAATAACCTTGACAATATGAGCCCGGAACTGCGATTAACGCTAAAACACTATTTGGATCACGCCTGAGCAGGCAGTGTTCCCTGCGCCAGTCCAATCAAAAAAGCGTACTCAAGGGCCACGCCTTCGTAAGATTTAAAACGCCCGGATTTACCGCCGTGTCCGGAATCCATATCCGTGCAAAGTAGCAGCAAACGATCGTCCGTTTTCAGCTCACGCAGTTTTGCCACCCATTTTGCTGGCTCCCAGTATTGCACCTGGGAATCGTGTAATCCCGTCGTGACCAGCAGATGTGGGTATGCCTGCGCGGTTACATTGTCATACGGGCTGTAGCTTTTCATATAGGTGTAATACTCTTCGTCCTGCGGATTACCCCACTCTTCAAACTCACCGGTCGTCAGGGGAATTGATTCATCGAGCATTGTGGTTACCACATCGACAAACGGCACCTGAGCAATAACACCATGGAAGCGTTCCGGGCGCTCATTAATGGCGACGCCCATTAACATGCCTCCGGCGCTTCCGCCCATGCCATAACATAACTCAGGCGCGCCATAGCCCATTTTTAGCAACGCATCACAGACGTCGAGGTAATCATTAAAAGTATTTTTCTTGTGCAGAAACTTACCGTCCTCGTACCACTGTTGTCCTAATTCACCACCACCACGCACATGGGCAATAGCATAAACAAAGCCACGATCCAGTAAGCTCAAACGGCTGCTGCTGAAATCGGCATCCATGCTGGCGCCATATGATCCATAGCCATAAACCAGTAACGGATTTTTTCCTTTCAGAAAATACTTTTGATGATAAACCAGCGAAACCGGAACCTCGGTGCCATCACGCGCAGTTATCCATAGGTGTTCGCTACGGTAATTCGCCGCATCAAATCCGGGGACCTCCGTCTGCTTAAGCACACGACGTTCCCCGGTGTCCATATCCAGTTCAAACAACGTGTCCGGGGTGGTCATGGAGGAATAGCCATAGCGCAGGCGCGATGTCTCCGGCTCTGGATTATAGGCAAGCCAGGTCACATAAGCCGGATCGTCAAAGGCGATCCCGACCACTTCGCGCGTTTTACGATTAATCTGTCGTAGGCTGGTTAAGCCGCGCTGACGCTCTTCTACCACCAGCCAGTCAGTGAATAGCGTAAAGCCCTCCAGCATCACGTTGTCGCGCGCAGGGATCAGCGTCTCCCAGGCTTGCTCATCACGAACGCGGGTACGATACAGGCCGAAATTTTTCCCCTGACGGTTGGAGCGCAGATAAAAATTGTGTTGATAGTGATCGAGACTGTATTCATGGTCTTTGCGTCGCGCTAAAAAGACCAACGGTTCGGCATCCGCCAGTTCTGCGTCAAGCAGTAAAACCTCACTGGTGGTCGCGCTGGCGATATGAATAACCACATAGTGTAGCGAGGTGGTTTTATGCAGGCTGACATAAAACATATCATCGGCTTCTTCATACACCAGCTCATCCAGTGACGATGGCGAGCCAACCGTATGTCGCCACACCTGATACGGCAATAACGTTGTTTCGTGCTTGCGCACGTAATAGAAAGTCTGAGAATCATTCGCCCAGACCAGATCCGCTTCGACGTTTTCGAGCACTTCCGGATACCAGTTACCGCTTTGCAGGTTGCGAAAACGCACGCCATATTGCCGGCGAGAGAGATAATCTTCTGCCAGCGCCATGATGGTGTTATCCGGAGATATCGCCAGTCCTCCCAGCGTATAAAACTCGCTGTGTGCCGCGCGCTGGTTCCCATCCAACAGAGTATCCCAATCATCCCACTCTTCATTGAAAGCAGACTGACGCTGATAAATAGCATATTCGCACCCCGGTTCATAAATATGCCGGTAGCGATAACCATTCTTCACATAGGGGGCGGAAGCATCCTGAGGCGGGATACGGTCGATAATTTCTTTCAGGACGCGATCCTGCAAAGCCTGCTGCGAGGCCATAACCTGGCGGCCATACGCATTTTCTTGTTGCAGATAATCCAGCACTTCTGGCTGCGAGCGGGTGTCATCTCGCAGCCAGTAATAATTATCAACACGAGTATCGCCATGCTGCGTCATGGCGCGGGGAATACGAGAAGCTTTTGGTAGCATGTCATTGTTCTTTTGCTTAAACATCCTATAAGGGTGGCAAAAGACAGCAATGATGCAAGCGAAACATGCGCCTTAGCGGTAAGTAATTAACCCGGTAAAGCCTGTTTTTGTTCTTTGAGATCCTGTTCAATGCCTTCACGAACATCCTGCGGGATCTTCAACGCATCGCCCAGCGCATTGAGATAGCTACGCTCCATAAAGTGGTCGATATCAATCGCCGCACAGCTCAGGAAGTAAATTTCTAGCGCTTCTTCTTCGTTGCGGATCCCTTGCGCCAGGCGCTGGGGATCTAACGGTTGTTCAATGGCTCTTTCAATCAGAACGCGGCCCTGCTCTTCCACGCCCGCTTCACGAAGCTGCTGCTCAATGGCCGCTCGTTCTTTAGCATCAATATGACCGTCGCTTTTCGCCGCAAAAACCAGCGCCAGGATCAGACGCTCGGTTCGCTCATCCAGCGGTGAGCTTTGTACGCCGAACTGCGGCTCATCCTGATGCGCAGCGCGAACTTTATCTTTGTATTTGTTCCATAACACGGTACCAGCAACCGCACCGCCGCCCACCAGAAGCGCGCTGGTGCCGTATTTACTCAGTAATTTACGTGAAGATTTGTTGGCAACCAGTAATCCTGCCAGACCGCCTAACGCGCCTGGAACCAGAAGTTTACTCAGCCCTTGCTCGCCAGAAGATGACGTGGAGGATCCTTTTTGCCCAAGAAGAGATTGTAGTTGATTCAGCCAATTAGCCATTTTGCCCCTCAAGTACAGACGAATAATCATCAAAGCGTACCCGAGGGGATGTCAGGAAGTGTTCAGGTCATCAAAAGATGTGCAAATACCTGAGTTACTGCGGCTGATATTCCGCCGTTCCGGCTTTGCAGTCGACTTTTACCTGATAGTGAATATCCGCGCTTTTACCGCGAACCGTCAGGGGAACTGACCATTTCCCGTCTTTGCCCGTAATATCGGGCGTGTTGACCCAGGCGACAGGGTCGGCTTGCCCGACGAGTTTTTGATCGTCAGCCCAGCGCGCGATGCGATTTTGCTGATAGTCACGTTTCACGCTTGCCGCAATACCGTCAGCATCCAGTCCTTCGCACTTGGGGAACTGAACATTCTTGCTTTCCATATTTGCCGCAAATACCGATACGCTGGCAGACAATAACAGCAGGCTCAATAACGCTCTTTTTTTATACATTCTTTTCTCCTTAATCTCCCCTTCATCCTTCAGGTTGCCTGCGGCAACGTGAAATTACGTCAGGGATTGCACAATGATTCAGGGAAAAGCATGGTACAAAACGTCAGGAGCGCAAGTCGTTTCAGGCAGCCTGAGTATCATCCTCAGTGTGTGCATCGTTTTCGACAGCCTGTGGCGAAGGCAGCTTGCCGTTTTTCAGAATGGCGCTCAGCACATCTTTTTGCTCAGCCAGCCACAGGGAAAGCGCTTCACGCTGCTCGTCTTCGAGCGCTACCGGCGATTGCTCCAGCCATGTGTCGAGCAGATCTGCTGTATCCAGCATTTTGTCATACGCATCGGCTTCCTTTTTGCTGGTAAACGACATTTTTTCCTCACCTTCCCGAATGACTACGTATTTAACTTCAACCGCCATTTTTGCAGCCTCTTAAATTACCTGTATTTATGTACAGTATATTCTTTTTAAGCCCTGAAATCAACCTGGTAATAAAGACAGACGCAAACGTTTTCGTATATACTGCGCCCAGATAAAACAGGGGATTAATTTATGACGTTATTAGGCACAGCGCTGCGTCCCGCAGCAACGCGAGTGATGTTATTAGGTTCAGGTGAACTGGGTAAAGAAGTGGCGATTGAATGCCAACGCCTGGGTGTGGAAGTCATTGCCGTGGATCGTTACCCCGACGCGCCAGCCATGCACGTTGCCCATCGCTCCTACGTAATTAACATGCTGGATGGCGAGGCATTACGCCAGCTTGTCGAACGTGAAAAACCACATTACATCGTGCCGGAAATAGAGGCGATTGCCACGGATATGCTGATCAAACTGGAACAGGAAGGTCAACACGTTGTGCCTTGCGCACGAGCGACCCAACTGACCATGAACCGGGAAGGAATCCGTCGCCTCGCAGCCGAAGAATTGTCTTTACCCACATCATCTTTCCGTTTTGCAGACACCGAAACACGATTTCGTGAAGCCGTTGCCGAAATCGGCTATCCCTGCATTGTGAAGCCGGTAATGAGTTCTTCCGGCAAGGGGCAGAGCTTTATCCGTTCAGCCGATCAGCTCACCGAGGCGTGGAACTATGCTCAACAGGGAGGCCGGGCAGGCGCCGGACGCGTTATCGTCGAAGGCGTAGTGAATTTTGATTTTGAAATCACCCTGCTAACCGTCAGCGCCGTTGATGGTGTGCATTTCTGCGCGCCGGTAGGTCATCGCCAGGAAGATGGCGATTATCGCGAGTCCTGGCAGCCGCAGCAGATGAGTGACCTGGCGCTGGCGCGCGCGCAGGAGATTGCCCGCAAGGTGGTACTGGCGCTGGGCGGTCACGGACTGTTTGGCGTGGAGCTGTTTGTCTGCGGTGATGAGGTGATTTTCAGCGAAGTCTCCCCTCGCCCTCACGACACGGGTATGGTGACCTTAATTTCGCAGGATCTGTCTGAGTTTGCCCTGCACGTACGTGCATTTCTCGGTCTGCCCGTTGGCGAAATCCGCCAGTATGGACCTTCTGCTTCCGCCGTTATTCTGCCGCAACTTACCAGCCAGAATATCACGTTTGATAACGTGCAAGCCGCTGTAGGTGCGGGTATGCAAGTGCGTTTCTTTGGCAAGCCGGAAATCGACGGGAGCCGTCGTCTGGGCGTTGTGCTGGCCACAGCACAGAGCATTGAAGATGCGGTGATACGCGCGAAAGACGCAGCCGCACAGGTGAAAGTCGCAGGATAAAAACCAGACCCGTAGGCCGGATAAAGCATTGATGCCGTATCCGACCTACGGTTTACGCATTAACGGCTTACTGCTTCGCGCCTTCTACTGCTTCACGAGCCAGCTTGGTAATACGATCGTAATCACCCGCTTCCAGCGCATCCGCCGGAACCAGCCAGGAACCACCGATGCACAGCACGCTTTTCAGTGCCAGGTAGTCACGGTAGTTCGCCGGAGAGATACCGCCGGTTGGGCAGAAACGCACCTGAGAGAACGGACCCGCAATTGCCTGCAGCGCTTTGGTGCCACCATTTGCTTCAGCAGGGAAGAATTTGAACTCTTTCAAACCGTAGTCCATACCCAGCATCAGTTCAGACACGGTGCTGATACCAGGGATCAGCGGAATAGTGCCTTCCGTTGCGGCTTTCAGCAGCGGCTCGGTCAGGCCCGGGCTGATAGCAAACTGCGCACCGGCTTCGGTTACTTCAGCCAGCTGTTGCGGATTCAGTACAGTACCTGCACCAACGATAGCGTCCGGAACTTCTTTTGCGATCGCGCGAATGGCATCCATCGCACATGCGGTACGTAAGGTCACTTCCAGAACGCGCACGCCGCCTGCAACCAGCGCTTTTGCCATCGGCACTGCGTGTTCCAGTTTATTAACCACGATAACCGGTACAACCGGGCCAGTGGTCAGGATTGCTTCTGCACTTGTCTTCCAGTTTTTCATCAGAGTTTTCTCTCGCCTGATTACAAAATAAGTCTTAAAAAGTGATACAGGTTGCGCCCTGTTCCGCACCGGACAGCTTTTCACGCAACGCGCTGAACATTTCACGGCCTGTGCCCACGCGCGATGCGCTGAGGTCAGGAATGTGAGGCTGACGAGAAGCAAGTTCCTCTTCATCAACCAGCAGCGTCAATTCACCTGTCTGTCCATTCACACGAATGATGTCGCCATCGCGTACTTTTGCCAGTAGCCCGCCATCATAGGCTTCTGGGGTTACATGGATTGCTGAAGGCACTTTACCTGAAGCACCTGAAAGTCGTCCATCGGTAACTAACGCAATTTTGAAACAACGGTCCAATAATACACCAAGTGGCGGCATGAGTTTATGTAATTCTGGCATTCCGTTTGCTTTTGGTCCCTGATGGCGCACAACGACTACGCAATCACGGTCGAGCAGTCCCGCATCGAAGGCCGGCAATACATCATGCTGACTTTCAAAAACAACCGCGGGCGCTTCAATTACCTGATTTTCTACCGGAACCGCCGACGTTTTCATCACAGCACGTCCGAGGTTACCGCTCAGCACTTTGGTACCGCCGTGGTGGGAGAATGGCTGATCGATGGTAGCAATCACATTGCTGTCCAGCGACTTCGCCGCCCCTTCACGCCAGTCCAGCTCACCATCGTTGAGCCAGGGTTCCATGGTGTAACGCGATAAACCAAACCCGGCAACGGTGTTCACATCTTCATGCAGCAGACCCGCGTTCAGCAGTTCGCGCATTAACACCGGCACGCCACCCGCTGCCTGGAAGTGGTTAATATCTGCCGGACCATTCGGATACAGACGCGCCATCAACGGCACGATATCGGACAGATCGGAGAAGTCGTCCCAGTTAATCAGAATCCCGGCTGCACGCGCCATCGCAACCAGGTGCATTGTATGGTTGGTTGACCCCCCGGTCGCCAGCAGCGCGACAATACCGTTCACCACTACTTTTTCATCGATCATTTTACCGATCGGCATCCATTCATTGCCGTTGCCGGTCAGACGCGTTACCTGACGAGCAGCCGCGGCGGTCAACGCTTCGCGCAGCGGGGCATCCGGGTGTACGAATGAGGACCCTGGCAGTTGCATCCCCATAAACTCCACCACCATCTGGTTGGTGTTTGCGGTGCCATAGAACGTACAGGTCCCCGGTGCGTGATAAGACGCCGCTTCGGATTCAAGCAGCGCCATGCGATCGACTTTGCCTTCAGCATACAGCTGACGGATACGCACTTTTTCTTTGTTCGCCAGACCGCTCGCCATCGGGCCGGAGGGAATAAAGATCGAAGGCAGATGACCAAATGACAGTGCCGCCATCACCAGACCCGGGACAATTTTGTCGCACACGCCAAGGAATAACGCGCCGTCGAACATATTGTGTGAGAGGCCGACAGCAGCCGACATCGCAATCACTTCGCGACTCAGCAACGAAAGCTCCATCCCATCCTGTCCCTGGGTCACACCGTCGCACATCGCAGGAACACCGCCAGCGACCTGGCCTACCGCATTGGCTTCATGCAGCGCTTTACGAATGATGTCCGGATAATGTTCGTACGGCTGATGCGCGGAAAGCATGTCGTTATAGGAGGTAATGATCGCGATATTGTTACGCAGCATGCTTTTCAGCGAGGCCTTGTCATCCGGCTGGCAGGCAGCAAAACCATGCGCCAGGTTACCGCACGCCAGCTGTGAACGATGAACGGTAGTCGATTTCGCTTGTTCAATACGGGCAAGGTAGGCGGAACGCGTGTCGCGAGAACGTTCGACAATACGTTTTGTTACGCGTAACAAATTCGGATTCATAGAGGCTCCTAAAATTTATCTGTCAGAGCGTTGGATCAACAATGTGTTTCAGTTGGGTTAAAAGCAGCTGAATCGCTTGTTAGCCGTAGCTCAGGGGCAAAATCGTTTCAGGCAGTGTAATAAAAAAAGCCCCGCGGGTGAATCCACGCGGAGCTTAAAAGTGCAAAAATTATTCTACAATCTGTGTTAGATCATGTTACCGGTAAAATAACACCTATGGGCTAGATGATATTTTACTCGAATTCGTTCCAGGAACGACCATCACGGGTAATCATGGCCACAGAAGCAACCGGTCCCCAGGTGCCTGCCTGATACGGCTTCGGCGCGTCGTTGTCCATCGCCCAGGCTTCGGTAATGGAGTCGACCCACTTCCATGCTTCTTCAACTTCATCACGGCGCACAAACAGCGCCTGAATGCCGCGCATCGTTTCAAGCAGCAGGCGCTCGTAGGCGTCGGCAAGGTGCGTCTGGTTGAAGGTTTCTGAATAGCTCAGATCAAGCTTGGTAATTTGCAGATTATGCTTGTGATCCAGACCCGGCACTTTGTTCAGTACCTGGATATCGACACCTTCATCAGGCTGCAAACGGATGGTCAGCTTGTTCTGCGGTAGATCCTGCCAGGACTCTCTGAACAGATTCAGCTCAGGCGTTTTGAAGTAAACCACCACTTCAGAGCACTTGGTCGGTAAACGCTTACCGGTACGCAGGTAGAACGGTACGCCCGCCCAGCGCCAGTTATCGATATCCACACGGATCGCCACAAACGTTTCCGTGTTGCTGCTCTTGTTCGCGCCTTCTTCTTCCAGGTATCCCGGAACTTTTTTGCCCTGGGCAAAACCGGCGGTGTACTGACCACGAACTGTCTTTTCACGTACGTTCGAACGATCGATGCGACGCAGTGATTTCAGGACTTTCACTTTTTCATCACGGATGCTGTCGGCGCTCAGATCGGACGGCGGAGACATCGCGATCATGCACAGGATCTGCAGCAGGTGGTTCTGGATCATGTCGCGCATTTGACCGGCCTGGTCAAAGTAGCCCCAGCGCCCTTCGATGCCCACTTCTTCCGCCACGGTAATTTCTACGTGGTCGATAGTGCGGTTATCCCAGTTATTCACAAACAGGGAATTGGCAAAACGCAGTGCCAACAGGTTCAGTACCGTCTCTTTGCCGAGATAGTGGTCGATGCGGTAAACCTGGCACTCTTCGAAATACTCGCCAACCTGATCGTTGATTTCACGGGATGTTGCCAGTGATGTTCCCAGCGGTTTTTCCATCACCACGCGGGCAGGCTTAGCATTCAGCTTTGCTTCACCCAGACCTTTGCAGATCGCGCCAAAGGTGCTCGGCGGCATTGCGAAATAGTTGATGGTGGTACGTGATTTTTGATCCAGCATTTTGCCCAGACGCTTAAACGCGGCGGTATCGTTGACGTCCAGGTTACAAAACTCAAGACGACCGCTGAGGGTTTCCCACAAACTTTCGTCAATTTTTTCTTTCATGAAGGTTTCGAGCGCTTCGCGCACAACCTTGGTATAGGCTGCTTTGTCCCAGTCGGCACGCCCAACCCCAATGATGCGGGTATCCGGGTTAATCTGGCCGGCCTTTTCCAGTTGATACAGGGAAGGCAGCAATTTCCGCCGCGCCAGGTCGCCCTTCGCGCCGAAAATGACCAGATCACATGCCTGGGCTGTTTGCGTTACCGCCATGTCATTCTCCTCAATTAAGTGCCTGGTGCTTTTGCCAGACACTGGTTGTAATTTTATTACAGTGCACTGTACTGCTTTTACGTGAATCCGGAAACCGTAAACGCTTATCCAGCCGTGCTGTTACCGCGAACAGCCGCTTTATTGGCGTATAACCCATCAAAATGGATAAAAAAGTCGTCTTTTTCGTACCCATGAAGAAGTATGAAAATCCGACTCCGATCATGTAATGAAAAAAAACAACAACTATTTTGTCCATTTTGCCCCGTTGCTGCACTAGCAGGGGTACTATCTACCAGAGTTACCACTCGATTTCCCCTTATCGTTGAAATCGTTTTTGCCCATGACCCATGAGTCTACCTACATCATGAATATGCTGGAAAAAGTCCAGTTAAAACTGGAACATTTGAGCAAGTCAGAGCGTAAAGTCGCCGACATTATTCTTGCCTCTCCCGAGCAGGCAATTCACTCAAGCATCGCTGCGCTTGCTGTAGAAGCCAACGTCAGCGAACCGACGGTGAACCGTTTCTGTCGTAGCATGGATACGCGCGGCTTCCCTGATTTTAAACTGCATCTGGCACAAAGTCTGGCAAATGGTACCCCTTATGTTAATCGCAATGTGGATGAGGATGACAGCGTAGAATCTTATACGGGGAAAATCTTCGAATCGGCGATGGCAAGCCTTGACCACGTTCGTCAGTCACTGGATAACGCGGCGGTAAACCGGGCGGTAGATTTGTTAACCCAGGCAAAGAAAATAGCCTTCTTTGGTTTAGGTTCTTCCGCCGCGGTAGCGCACGACGCGATGAACAAATTTTTCCGCTTTAACGTACCGGTAATCTATTCCGACGACATTGTCCTGCAACGTATGAGTTGTATGAATTGTAGCGACGACGACGTCATTGTGCTTATTTCTCATACTGGAAGAACCAAAAGTCTGGTTGAACTGGCGCAGTTAGCAAGGGAAAACGACGCTATGGTTATCGCCCTCACCTCTCCCGGGACGCCACTGGCGCGTGAAGCCACGCTGGCTATTACCCTCGATGTACCGGAAGATACTGACATTTATATGCCCATGGTCTCTCGACTTGCTCAACTGACCGTGATAGATGTGCTGGCTACAGGATTTACTTTGCGCCGAGGGGCAAAATTTAGAGATAACTTGAAGCGTGTCAAGGAAGCGCTCAAGGAATCGCGTTTTGATAAAGAATTACTCATCAAGAGTGATGACCGCTAAAAGCAATAACAATGTTCTACCCTTTTATCATCCGGGTCGTTCATTTTACCGTTAATGTTTGAGAACGGCCGGATTAATGTTCACGCAACACCTAGTTGTTTCAGTCAACGGAGTATTACATGTCCAGAAGGCTTCGCAGAACCAAAATCGTTACCACGTTAGGCCCGGCAACTGACCGCGATAACAACCTTGAGAAGATTATCGCCGCGGGTGCGAACGTCGTACGTATGAACTTTTCCCACGGCTCTCCAGAAGATCACAAACTGCGGGCGGATAAGGTCCGTGAAATTGCCGCAAAACTGGGACGTCATGTAGCTATTTTGGGTGACCTGCAGGGACCTAAAATCCGCGTATCTACCTTTAAAGAAGGTAAAGTTTTTCTTAATGTTGGCGACAAGTTCCTGTTAGACGCCAACCTCGGTAAAGGCGAAGGCGACAAAGAAAAAGTCGGCATTGATTATAAGGGACTGCCTGCAGACGTCGTGCCTGGCGATATCCTGCTGCTCGACGACGGGCGCGTACAGCTTAAAGTGCTGGAAGTTCAGGGCATGAAAGTCTTCACCGAAGTCACTGTCGGTGGCCCGCTGTCCAATAACAAGGGCATAAACAAACTGGGCGGCGGTCTCTCTGCTGAAGCCCTGACCGAAAAAGACAAAGCCGACATCATTACCGCAGCGCAAATCAGCGTTGACTATTTGGCTGTCTCCTTCCCGCGTTGCGGCGAAGATCTAAACTATGCCCGCCGTCTGGCGCGCGACGCCGGTTGCGATGCGAAAATTGTCGCCAAGGTAGAACGTGCAGAAGCCGTCTGCGACCAGAATGCGATGGATGACATCATCCTGGCTTCTGACGTAGTGATGGTAGCCCGTGGCGACCTGGGTGTTGAAATCGGTGACCCTGAGCTGGTAGGTATTCAGAAAGCGTTGATTCGTCGTGCGCGTCAGCTAAACCGTGCGGTCATCACCGCCACACAGATGATGGAGTCGATGATCACCAACCCAATGCCGACTCGTGCGGAAGTGATGGACGTGGCTAACGCCGTCCTCGACGGCACCGATGCCGTGATGCTCTCTGCCGAAACAGCAGCAGGTCAGTACCCGGCGGAAACCGTCGCGGCAATGGCGCGCGTTTGCCTGGGTGCAGAGAAGATCCCAAGCATCAACGTCTCTAAACACCGTCTTGACGTGCAGTTTGATAACGTTGAAGAAGCGATTGCGATGTCAGCGATGTACGCTGCTAACCACCTTAAAGGGGTCACTGCTATCATTGCTATGACGGAGTCCGGTCGTACTGCGCTGATGACTTCTCGTATCAGTTCCGGTCTGCCAATTTTCGCGATGTCTCGTCATGAACGTACGCTGAATCTGACCTCTCTGTATCGCGGTGTCACCCCGGTTCACTTTGACAGCGAAACAGATGGCGTCGTTGCCGCCAATGAAGCAGTGAACCTGCTGCGTGATAAAGGCTATCTGGTTTCCGGCGATCTGGTGATCGTGACACAGGGCGATGTGATGAGCACTATTGGCTCAACTAACACCACGCGTATCCTGACCGTCGAGTAACACCAGCGTTTGATGTAAAAAAGCCTCTCGTTTGAGAGGCTTTTTTTTATTTCTTCGGATAGAGATCTTTGCGCTTATAGGGCTCAATCTCGCCGGGTTTACGCGTCTTAAGCAGTTTCAGTATCCAGGTATATTGTTCGACATGAGGCGTGACAAAAATTTCCACCTCTTCGTTCATTCGTCTGGCAATGGTGTGGTCATCCGCTGTCAGGATGTCATCCATCGGAGGACGGACCTTAATCGTCAGGCGGTGAGTTTTACCGTCATACACCGGAAACAGCGGCACTACACGCGCGTGGCAAACCTTCATCAAGCGACCAATTGCCGGTAACGTTGCTTTATAGGTAGCAAAAAAATCGACAAACTCGCTGTGCTCAGGTCCATGGTCCTGATCCGGCAAGTAATATCCCCAATATCCCTGACGTACAGACTGAATAAACGGTTTGATGCCATCATTACGCGCATGTAATCGACCTCCGAAACGACGGCGTACCGTGTTCCAGACGTAATCAAATACCGGGTTTCCCTGATTGTGGAACATTGCTGCCATTTTCTGTCCCTGGGAAGCCATCAGCATCGCCGGGATATCTACGCCCCAGCCATGAGGAACGAGAAAAATCACTTTTTCATCGTTGCGGCGCATCTCTTCGATGATTTCAAGGCCCTGCCAGTCAACCCGATTCTGAATTTTCTCCGGCCCTCGCAGGGCGAGTTCCGCCATCATGACCATCGCCTGAGGGGCGGTCGCGAACATCTCATCAACAATGGCTTCGCGCTCAGCTTCGCTGCGTTCAGGAAAACAAAGTGATAAATTGATCAGCGCTCTGCGACGTGAGCTTTTTCCCAAGCGTCCAACCATCCGTCCGAGCTTTGCCAGAATAGGATCGCGAAATGACGCCGGCGTTAACGCAATCCCAGCTATCGCCGCTACACCCAGCCAGGCGCCCCAGTAGCGCGGATAGCGAAATGATTTATCAAACTCAGGGATATACTCAATATTCTTTTTTTTCGTTTCCATGCTCTTCCAGTGTCTGGTGCGGCGAAAAGTAGATCTGCTGATAGTGTAGCGGCGCACGATGCGCCGTACAAAATAAAAAAGCCGGCACGCATCGCGTACCGGCTTTATCAGTGTGCTAATTAATCAAAACGTAGCTGAGGCATAACTTCTTTCACCTGCGCCAGATAATCGGTGCGATCCGAGCCGGTCAGACCTTCTGTACGCGGCAGTTTCGCCGTCAGAGGGTTCACGGCCTGCTGGTTGATCCACACTTCGTAGTGCAGATGCGGACCTGTTGAACGCCCGGTGTTACCTGACAGCGCGATACGATCGCCACGTTTCACTTTTTGACCTGGTTTCACCAACAGCTTACGCAGGTGCATATAACGGGTGGTGTAGGTACGACCATGACGAACCGCAACATAGTATCCGGCAGCGCCGCTACGCTTCGCTACGACCACTTCACCATCGCCTACCGACAGTACTGGCGTCCCCTGCGGCATCGCAAAGTCGACACCTTTGTGCGGCGCTACGCGTCCAGTCACCGGATTCAGGCGACGCGGGTTAAAGTTCGAGGAGATGCGGAACTGTTTCGCCGTCGGGAAACGCATGAAGCCTTTCGCCAGCCCGGTACCGTTACGGTCATAGAACTTACCGTCTTCAGCACGGATGGCGTAATAGTCTTTGCCTTCAGAACGTAAACGCACGCCCAGCAACTGGCTTTGCTCGCGCTTACCGTCCAGCATTTCGCGAGACATCAGCACTGAGAACTCATCGCCTTTTTTCAGTTTGCGGAAATCCATCTGCCACTGCATGGCCTTAATCACCGCGCTGATTTCAGAGCTGGTCAGTCCGGCCTCTTTGGCGCTGGCGACGAAGCTTCCGCCCACCGTGCCTTTGATACGGCTGTTAACCCAATCGCCCTGCTGCATTTCACTGCTCATTTTGAAACCTGTCGCAGTGCGATCGTAAGTGCGGGTTTCACGGCGGGACACTTCCCAGGTCAGACGCTGCAGGTCACCTTCCGCGCTTAAGGTCCAGGATAACTGCTGACCAATTTTCAGATTGCGCAGTTCTTTATCGGAAGCAGCGAGCTGACTGATGTCGCCCATATCGATGCCGTACTGATTCAGAATACTGCTCAGCGTATCGCCTGTGGAGACGACATACTCATGCACGCCGGCTTCACCAGACGTTTTGTCATCCAGTTCATCCTGCGGAATGGCTTCGTCTTCCTGCGCGGCCTGATCGATAGGTTCACTGGCCTCAGGCAACAGTGAACGAATCTCGCTTTTTTCCAGCTCGATAGTTTTAACGATGGGTGCAGAATCGGGATGGTAAACATAAGGCCGCCAGACGGCGACGGCCAATGTCAGTACGGTAAGCGACCCCAGCATAACGCGATGGGGTCGCGGCAGATTATTAAATGCCAGAGCGACAGAGCGGGCTATCTGTTGCACGTATTCACTTCCTCATTAATCTCCTTTCAGGCAGCTCGCATACTGGTTGGCTAATTGGTTCAAAAACGCTGAATAGCTTGTTTTACCCAGTTTGATATTCGTTCCGAGCGGATCCAACGTTCCCATTCGAACGGATGTCCCTCTCGCGACGGCTTCAACGACCGCTGGCCTGAACTGTGGCTCAGCAAAAACGCAGGTTGCTTTTTGCTCAACCAACTGTGTTCTTATTTCATGTAAACGCTGCGCACCAGGTTGAATCTCAGGGTTCACGGTAAAGTGACCAAGCGGTGTTAGTCCGTAGTGTTTTTCGTAGTAGCCATAGGCGTCATGAAAAACGAAATAACCTTTTCCCTTGAGCGGTGCGAGCTCGTTACCTACCTGCTTATCGGTTGCGGCTAATTGTGCCTCAAAATCCTTCAGGTTGGCGTCAAGTTTGGCTCGACTTTGCGGCATAAGTTCCACTAATTTTTCATGGATTGCAACCGCTGAGGCCCGCGCTATCTCTGGGGAAAGCCAAAGATGCATGTTGTAATCGCCATGATGGTGATGCTCGTCACTTTTTTCACTGCCAGCATCATTGTGTCCATGATCGTCATCGTCGTCATCAGCACCTTTCATGAGTAACGGTTTCACGTCATTGAGCTGCGCAATCGTTACCTGTTTCGCGTTAGGAATATTCTTGACTGACTTTTCCATAAACGCTTCCATCTCAGGCCCAATCCAAACAACTAAGTCCGCGCCCTGTAAGCGTTTTACGTCTGATGGACGCAGTGAATAGTCATGTTCGGAAGCCCCGTCAGGCAGGAGAACCTCAGTGTCTGTTACCCCGTCTGCAATGGCTGAAGCAATAAACCCCAGCGGCTTGAGCGAGGCCACCACAGCGGCATTTACTGCCTGTGTTGCACTACCCCAAAGAGCAGCGGATAATGCTGCGAAAAGAAGCGTATTTTTATGTAACATAATGCGACCAATCATCGTAATGAATGTAAGAAATGTGATATTATAACATTCTATAACTTCTGCAAGACTAAAATTGATATGACGACTTTGGTTTCACTGGAAAATGTCTCGGTCTCTTATGGTCAACGCCGCGTCCTGTCTGACGTATCGCTTGAACTTCGACCCGGTAAAATTTTAACGCTTCTCGGCCCAAATGGCGCCGGGAAGTCTACGTTGGTGCGCGTTGTATTAGGGCTGGTAGCGGCTGATGAGGGAGTAATCAAGCGTAATGGTCAATTGCGGATTGGCTATGTACCGCAAAAACTGTACCTCGATACTACGCTGCCACTGACGGTAAGTCGGTTTATGCGCTTACGTCCCGGCACCAAAAAAGAGGATATCCTTCCGGCACTGAAGCGAGTTCAGGCCGGGCATCTAATGGATGCGCCGATGCAAAAGCTCTCTGGCGGGGAAACGCAACGCGTCCTGTTGGCCCGTGCTTTATTGAATAAACCTCAGCTACTGGTGCTCGATGAACCAACCCAGGGCGTGGATGTCAATGGGCAGGTCGCACTGTACGACCTTATCGACCAGTTGCGACGTGAACTGGATTGCGCCGTACTGATGGTTTCCCATGACCTGCATCTGGTGATGGCCAAAACCGATGAGGTACTGTGCCTGAACCATCATATTTGCTGTTCCGGTGCGCCGGAAGTGGTTTCTATGCACCCGGAATTCATCTCAATGTTCGGGCAACGCGGCGCCGAACAACTCGGAATTTACCGTCATAATCACAATCACCGCCACGATTTACAGGGTCGTATCGTTTTACGCCGGGGAAATGGTCACTCATGATTGAATTGTTATTACCCGGCTGGTTAGCTGGGATCATGCTGGCCTGTGCTGCTGGCCCACTCGGCTCGTTTGTAGTCTGGCGTCGAATGTCTTATTTCGGTGATACGCTGGCCCACGCTTCGCTGCTGGGTGTCGCCTTTGGCCTGCTGCTGGATGTAAACCCTTTCTATGCGGTTATCGCCGTCACCCTGTTGCTGGCTGGCGGTCTGGTATGGCTGGAGAAGCGCCCTCACCTTGCGATCGATACCTTGCTGGGTATTATGGCGCACAGCGCATTGTCATTGGGGCTGGTTGTTGTCAGCCTGATGTCCAACATCCGTGTGGATCTGATGGCTTACCTGTTTGGTGATTTGCTCGCCGTGACGCCAGAAGATCTTATCTCCATCGCCATCGGCGTGGTTATTGTTCTGGCGATTCTGTTCTGGCAGTGGCGTAACCTGCTGTCGATGACCATCAGTCCGGATCTGGCATTTGTCGATGGCGTGAAGCTGCAACGCGTGAAGCTGCTGCTGATGCTGGTTACGGCGTTAACGATTGGCGTGGCGATGAAGTTTGTCGGGGCGCTGATTATCACCTCACTGCTTATCATCCCTGCGGCGACCGCCCGTCGCTTTGCCCGTACGCCGGAGCAGATGGCAGGGGTTGCCGTTGGAGTGGGAATGATAGCAGTTACAGGCGGGCTGACCTTCTCGGCCTTCTATGACACCCCGGCAGGTCCTTCCGTGGTGCTGTGCGCCGCGCTGCTGTTTATTTTCAGCATGATGAAAAAGCAAGCGAGCTAAGCATGCGTTGCCCGGTGGCGCTGCGCTTACCGGGCCCACAAAATCGCCCAGGCCTGATGAGCGTCGCGACATCAGGCATTAAGGCATCTGTGGCGGTGTAATGCCAAAATGGTTCCAGGCGCGCACGGTTGCCATACGTCCACGCGGCGTACGTTGTAGAAAACCTTGCTGAATCAGATACGGCTCCAGCACGTCCTCAATGGTTTCACGCTCTTCCCCAATCGCCGCTGCCAGGTTATCCAGTCCTACCGGTCCGCCAAAGAATTTATCGATAACCGCCAGCAGCAGCTTACGGTCCATATAATCGAATCCTTCCGCATCCACATTGAGCATATCCAGCGCCTGGGCGGCAATATCAGCCGAAATCGTGCCGTCATGCTTCACTTCAGCGAAATCGCGTACCCGGCGTAATAAACGGTTGGCGATACGCGGCGTACCGCGGGCGCGGCGTGCCACTTCCAGCGCGCCTTCATCGCTCATTTCCAGGCCCATAAAGCGTGCGCTACGCCCAACAATGTGCTGCAGGTCTGCCACCTGATAGAACTCCAGGCGCTGCACAATACCAAAACGGTCACGCAGCGGAGACGTTAACGACCCGGCGCGCGTCGTCGCCCCGATTAGCGTGAACGGCGGCAGATCGATCTTAATCGAACGGGCAGCCGGCCCTTCACCAATCATGATATCCAGTTGATAATCTTCCATCGCCGGATACAGCACCTCTTCCACCACCGGTGACAGACGATGAATTTCATCGATAAACAGCACATCGTGGGGTTCAAGGTTGGTAAGCATTGCCGCCAGATCACCCGCTTTTTCCAGTACCGGACCAGACGTGGTGCGCAGATTAACGCCCATTTCATTGGCGACAATATTGGCAAGCGTAGTTTTACCAAGACCAGGAGGACCGAAAATCAGCAGGTGATCGAGAGCATCACCGCGCAGCTTCGCCGCCTGGATAAAAATCTCCATTTGCGAACGAACCTGAGGCTGGCCAATATACTCTTCCAGCAATTTTGGGCGAATCGCACGATCCACCAGATCTTCAGGGGTAGTGTTGACAGCCGAAATCAGGCGATCTGCTTCAATCATCCTTTACCTCACAATGCCGCGCGAAGCGCTTCACGAATCAGGGTTTCACTGCTGGCATCAGGGCGGGCAATTTTGCTCACCATGCGGCTGGCTTCCTGTGGTTTATAGCCCAACGCCACCAGCGCAGCAACCGCTTCCTGCTCGGCGTCGTCCGTTGTCGGGCTTGCCGGAGACGTCAGGACCAGATCCGCCGCTGGTGTAAAGAGATCACCATGCAAACCTTTAAAGCGGTCTTTCATTTCTACAATCAGGCGTTCTGCGGTTTTCTTACCAATACCCGGTAATTTCACCAGCGCGCCCAGCTCTTCCCGCTCCACGGCATTAACAAACTGCTGAGCAGACATACCGGAGAGGATCGCCAGCGCCAGCTTCGGCCCCACGCCATTGGTTTTGATTAACTCTTTAAACAGCGTGCGCTCTTGCTTGTTGTTAAAGCCATACAATAGCTGAGCATCTTCTCGCACCACAAAATGGGTGAAAATAATCGCTTCTTGCCCGGCTTCCGGCAACTCGTAGAAACAGGTCATCGGCATATGCACTTCATAGCCTACCCCGCCCGTTTCCAGAAGGACCAGCGGGGGTTGTTTTTCAATAATGATGCCTCTGAGTCTGCCTATCACGTGACGCTCCTGCGTTAAGGGCTAAAAGGTAATGCGCTATCATAAAAAAAGGCTGGATAGATATCCAGCCTCATTTGTCACTAACGTAACCGACCTCGCGCCAAATTCAGCCTCGACTCGCTCATTTGCATGGCGTTCTGACTGACATGGCAGTGGGTAATGGCAATCGCTAGTGCATCCGCGGCATCTGCTTGCGGATTCGCCGGGAGTTTTAGCAGCGTGCGTACCATATGCTGGACCTGGCTTTTTTCCGCGCTACCGATCCCCACCACGGTCTGTTTTACCTGGCGGGCCGCGTATTCAAAGACCGGTAGATCCTGATTGGTCGCCGCAACGATTGCCACGCCGCGAGCCTGTCCCAGCTTTAGCGCCGAGTCGGCGTTCTTCGCCATAAAAACCTGCTCAATGGCAAAATAGTCCGGCTGAAACTGGGTGATGATTTCCGTCACGCCCGCGTAAATCAACTTCAGACGTGACGGGAGATCGTCGACTTTGGTGCGAATGCAGCCGCTGCCGAGATAGGTCAACTGCCTGCCGACCTGACGAATAACGCCATAACCGGTGATGCGAGACCCCGGGTCAATGCCGAGAATAATAGACATCACGCATCTCCTGTTATTTTATGGCTTAACCACATCATTCTAAGGTGGCAGCAACCTCATCGGAGATTTCACCGTTGTGGTAAACTTCCTGCACGTCGTCGCAGTCTTCCAGCATATCGATCAGACGCATCAGCTTCGGCGCTGTTTCTGCATCCATATCCGCTTTGGTGGATGGGATCATAGACACTTCAGCTGCGTCCGCTTTCAGACCAGCCGCTTCCAGCGCGTCACGCACTTTGCCCATCTCTTCCCACGCGGTGTAAACGTCAATTGCGCCGTCGTCGAAGGTCACAACGTCTTCAGCACCTGCTTCCAGCGCCGCTTCCATGATGGCGTCTTCGTCGCCCTGTTCAAAGGAGATCACGCCTTTTTTGCTGAACAGATAAGCCACGGAACCGTCGGTACCGAGGTTACCACCCGTTTTCGTGAACGCGTGACGCACTTCCGCAACGGTACGGTTACGGTTGTCAGACAGACATTCAATCATAACGGCTGTACCGCCAGGACCGTAACCTTCATAGATGATGGTTTCCATGTTGGAATCTTCATCACCACCCACACCGCGCGCGATTGCACGGTTCAGGGTGTCACGGGTCATGTTGTTAGCCAGCGCTTTATCAACCGCTGCACGCAGACGCGGGTTAGCATCCGGATCGCCGCCGCCCAGTTTAGCCGCCGTCACCAGCTCACGAATTATTTTGGTGAAAATTTTACCGCGTTTAGCATCCTGCGCTGCTTTACGGTGTCTGGTGTTGGCCCATTTACTATGACCTGCCATAAATAATATCTCCAAAAAGCGCGCCTTTTCAGGCGACGTTAATTACAAACTCTTCAATCGCCTGCCGGTTACTCCACGACTTGGTTAATTGGGCGGCTTCAACCGCATTAACCCAACGATAGGTCAGATGTTCGGTGAACACGATCTCTCGTTCTGAGGGAAGTGCCAGGCAAAACCAGGATTCAGTATTACGTTCAATTCCCGGTGCATAGCGATGACGTAAATGGCTAAAAATCTCAAACTCCACCGTGCGCTGACAGTCAATTAAGGTCAGTTGCTCAGATGCAACATCAATGGCGACCTCTTCCTTTACTTCGCGCATAGCGGCTTGCGACGCGGTTTCACCTTCTTCAAGGCTGCCGGTGACCGACTGCCAGAAATCAGGATCGTCGCGTCGCTGTAACATCAGCACTCTCCCGGTGTCCTTTGCATAAATCACGACTAACACCGAGACAGGCTGTTTATATGTCATATCAGTTATTCTCGGCCTTCTTAACAACCTGAATGCTCAGTTCCGCCAGCGCAGCTGCGTTGGCAAAGCTTGGCGCTTCAGTCATCAGACACGCTGCAGCCGTGGTTTTCGGGAAAGCAATAACGTCACGAATGTTGTCAGTACCGGTCAACAACATAGTCAGACGGTCCAGACCAAACGCCAGGCCCGCATGCGGCGGTGTACCATATTTTAGCGCATCCAGCAGGAAGCCGAATTTCTCACGCTGTTCTTGCTCATTAATGCCCAGAATACCGAATACAGTTTGCTGCATGTCGCCGTTGTGAATACGCACGGAACCGCCGCCTACTTCGTAGCCGTTGATGACCATATCGTACGCGTTGGCAACCGCGTCTTCCGGCGCAGCTTTCAGCTCAGCGGCCGTCATATCTTTCGGCGCGGTGAACGGGTGGTGCATTGCGGTCAGCCCGCCTTCACCATCGTCTTCGAACATTGGGAAGTCGATAACCCACAGCGGCGCCCATTTGGCTTCGTCGGTGATGTTCAGGTCTTTACCCAGTTTCAGACGCAGCGCGCCCATCGCGTCGGCAACCACTTTCTTGTTGTCGGCACCGAAGAAAATCATGTCGCCGTCTTGTGCACCGGTACGTGCCAGAATCGCTTCCACAATTTCTGCGTTCAGGAACTTAGCAACTGGGCTGGTAATACCTTCCAGACCTTTCGCACGTTCGGTGACTTTGATGTAAGCCAGGCCTTTCGCGCCGTAAATCTTGATAAAGTTACCGTAATCGTCGATCTGCTTACGGCTCAGCGCAGCACCGCCCGGTACACGCAGAGCAGCTACGCGGCCTTTCGCATCGTTTGCCGGACCAGAGAACACTGCGAACTCAACGTCTTTCACCAGATCGGCAACGTCAACCAGCTCCATCGGGTTACGCAGGTCTGGTTTATCGGAACCGTAACGACGCTCAGCTTCGGCAAAGGTCATGATCGGGAAATCACCCAGATCGACACCTTTCACTTCCAGCCACAGATTACGCACCAGCGCTTCCATCACTTCACGCACCTGCGGTGCGGTCATGAAGGAAGTCTCAACGTCGATCTGGGTAAATTCAGGCTGACGGTCAGCACGTAAGTCTTCATCACGGAAGCATTTAACGATCTGATAGTAGCGGTCAAAGCCAGACATCATCAGCAGCTGTTTAAACAACTGAGGTGATTGCGGCAGCGCGTAGAATTTACCTTTATGTACGCGAGAAGGTACCAGGTAATCGCGCGCGCCTTCCGGCGTCGCTTTGGTCAGCATCGGTGTTTCGATGTCGAGGAAGCCGTGGTCGTCCATAAAACGACGCACCAGACTGGTGATTTTGGCACGCGTTTTCAGGCGCTGCGCCATTTCAGGGCGACGCAGATCTAAATAGCGATACTTCAGTCGCGCTTCTTCGGTGTTGACGTGGTTAGAGTCCAACGGCAGCGAGTCTGAACGGTTGATGATGGTCAGATCGGAGGCCAGCACTTCAATTTCGCCCGTCGCCATATCGGCGTTGACGTTTTTCGCGTCACGCGCACGCACGGTGCCCGTAACCTGGATGCAGAACTCATTACGCAGTTCGGAGGCCAGCTTTAACGCGTCCGCACGGTCCGGATCGAAAAATACCTGCACGATACCTTCGCGGTCGCGCATATCGATAAAGATCAGGCTACCAAGATCACGACGACGGTTGACCCAACCACACAGAGTCACCTGCTGCCCCTCGTGGGACAGACGTAGCTGTCCGCAATATTCTGTACGCATGAGATATCCCTTAACTTTGCCGCAGGCGGATTGTCACCTGTCTCGCAGATGACGAAGTCGCAGCTTTAGCTGAATGTCACAACTGAATGAAAAAAGGCGGCTATTATACTGGAAATTCTGCCGCACGATAAGAGCCTACTGGGATAGACTCTCAGTCCGGTACTGACTGTACGCCTGTTTCCTGGACGGGCATTGCGTAATCTCACAAAAAATAACAAAAATTGTCGCCCCTTTCACACTGATTCGCGATTAAGGTGTAACGGAATTCTTTTATTACTGGAGTGACCATGCTGGAATTGAACGCTAAAACAACCGCCCTTGTCGTAATTGATTTACAGGAAGGGATCCTGCCTTTCGCTGGCGGCCCTCATACGGCACATGATGTGGTTACCCGCGCAGCGCAGTTGGCGGAAAAATTCCGTGCCCACGGTTCCCCGGTGGTACTGGTGCGCGTCGGCTGGTCTGACGATTACGCCGAAGCGCTGAAACAACCCGTAGATGCTCAGACTCCGGCAAAAGCGTTGCCTGAAAACTGGTGGGATTACCCGGCGGCTCTGGGGAAATGCGCCAGCGATATCGAAGTGACTAAACGCCAGTGGGGAGCCTTCTATGGTACCGATCTGGAATTGCAGCTGCGTCGCCGGGGTGTTGATACCATCGTCCTGTGCGGCATCTCGACGAACATTGGCGTTGAGTCGACGGCGCGAAATGCGTGGGAGCTGGGTTTAAGTCTTATCATTGCAGAGGATGCCTGTAGCGCCGCCAGTGCTGAGCAACACCAGGGCAGCATGACCCACATTTTCCCGCGCATTGCGCGCGTTCGCAGCGTGGAGGAGATTCTGCAAGCGCTATGATTTATATCGGTTTACCCCAGTGGTCGCATCCAAAATGGGTGCGTCTGGGGATCACCAGCCTTGAAGAGTATGCCCGCCACTTTAACTGCGTGGAGGGCAATACCACGCTGTATGCGCTGCCTAAATCCGATATTGTTGCCCGCTGGCAGGCACAGACCACCGATGCGTTTCGATTTTGTTTTAAATTTCCGGCGACCATTTCGCATCAGGCTGCGCTGCGTAATTGTGATGACCTGGTACAGGAATTTTTTACGCGCATGTCGCCGCTGGAATCGCGCATTGGACAATACTGGCTGCAATTACCTGCGACTTTTAGCCCACGCGATCTGCCTGCCCTGTGGCAGTTTCTCGATACGATCCCGAAATCCTTTACCTACGGTGTGGAAGTTCGCCATCCAGACTTTTTTGCCAAAGGCGAAGCCGAGCAGCTATTTAATCGCGGTTTACACGAGCGTGGAGTAAACCGGGTGATTCTGGACAGCCGCCCGGTGCATGCCGCAATCCCGCATACTGAAGCAATACGCGACGCCCAGCGCAAGAAACCGAAGGTTCCGGTGCATGCGGTAATGACGGCAAACCATCCGATGGTACGCTTTATCGGTAGCGATAATATGGCACAAAACAGCGAGCTTTTTGCCGTCTGGCTGACCAAGCTGTCGCTATGGCAACGCACCACGACGCCGTATCTGTTTTTGCATACGCCGGACATCGCGCAGGCCCCGGAGCTTGTTGATACGCTATGGGCAGATTTACGCAGCGCCCTGCCAGAGATCGGATCAGCACCCTCTATTCCACAGCAATCTTCTCTTTTCTGAAAATGCCACCTATCATAGTCAGTGCCAGCAGCCATTTTAAAAGGGAGTTTGTATGGTAAGCGCGCTTTATGCCGTATTGGGTGCGTTATTGTTAATAAAGTTCTCCTTTGACGTCGTTCGCCTGCGCATGCAATATCGTGTTGCCTATGGCGATGGAGGTTTTAGTGAACTGCAAAGCGCTATCCGTATTCACGGTAATGCGGTGGAATATATTCCCGTCGCGTTAGTGCTGCTGTTATTTATGGAAATGAACGGCGCAGAGACGTGGATGGTGCATATTTGCGGGCTGATGTTGATTGCCGGACGGCTGATGCATTATTACGGATTCCACCACCGGCTCTTCCGCTGGCGCCGTTCAGGCATGAGCGCAACCTGGTGTTCGCTGTTGCTAATGGTGCTGGCGAATCTTTGGTATATGCCCTGGGAGTTGGTTTTCTCCCTGCATTAGCGCACAATACGCCACTTTATTTTTCCCGGATTTTTACGTTATGTCTCACCGCGACACGCTTTTTTCTGCGCCTATCGCCAGTCTGGGTGACTGGACCTTTGATGAACGGGTAGCTGAAGTCTTCCCGGATATGATCCAGCGTTCCGTTCCTGGCTATTCCAATATCATTTCTATGATTGGCATGCTGGCCGAACGTTTCGTACAACCCAACACGCAGGTCTACGATCTGGGCTGTTCTCTGGGCGCGGCGACGCTCTCGGTGCGTCGCAATATTCATCACGAGAATTGCAAAATTATTGCCGTCGATAACTCCCCGGCGATGGTTGAGCGCTGCCGTCGTCATATTGATGCCTATAAGGCACCGACTCCGGTTGAGGTTGTCGAAGGCGATATTCGCAACATTACTATCGAAAACGCCTCGATGGTGGTGCTGAATTTTACCCTGCAATTCCTTGAGCCACCTGAGCGCCAGGCATTGTTGGATAAGATTTATCAAGGGTTGAATCCCGGCGGCGCGCTGGTGCTGTCTGAAAAATTCAGTTTCGAAGACGCTAACGTTGGCGAACTGCTGTTCAACATGCACCACGACTTCAAACGGGCCAATGGCTACAGCGAGCTGGAAATTAGTCAGAAACGCAGCATGCTGGAAAACGTGATGCTGACCGACTCGGTAGAAACGCACAAAGCGCGACTGCATCAGGCTGGCTTTGAGCACAGCGAATTGTGGTTCCAGTGCTTCAATTTTGGCTCTCTGGTGGCGTTGAAAGCTGAGGTTGGCGCATGATCGATTTTGGTAACTTTTATCAGTTGATTGCCAAAAATCATCTGTCCCATTGGCTGGAAACGCTTCCGGCGCAAATCGCTGCCTGGCAGCGCGATCAGCATGGTTTATTTAAACAATGGTCAAACGCCGTCGAGTTTCTGCCCGAGCTGACGCCGCATCGTCTGGATTTACTACACAGCGTTACCGCAGAAAGTAAAGAACCGCTCAGCGAAGGCCAGCTTAAACGTATCGACACCCTGATGCGTAACCTGATGCCATGGCGTAAAGGACCGTACTCGCTGTACGGCGTCAACATCGATACCGAATGGCGTTCCGACTGGAAGTGGGATCGCGTTCTGCCGCACTTGTCTGATCTCACCGGCCGTACCATTCTTGATGTTGGCTGTGGCAGTGGTTATCACATGTGGCGCATGATTGGCGCTGGAGCGCATCTGGCGGTTGGGATCGATCCTACGCAACTGTTTCTGTGCCAGTTTGAGGCGGTACGTAAACTGCTGGGCAATGACCAGCGTGCTCACCTGCTGCCGCTGGGTATTGAGCAACTTCCAGCGCTAAACGCCTTTGACACCGTGTTCTCCATGGGCGTGCTTTATCACCGCCGATCGCCGCTGGAACATCTGTGGCAGTTGAAGGATCAGTTGGTTAAAGATGGCGAGCTGGTGCTGGAAACGCTGGTCGTCGAAGGTGATGAAAATACCGTTCTGGTGCCGGGCGATCGCTACGCGCAAATGCGTAACGTCTACTTTATTCCATCTGCGTTGGCTTTAAAAAACTGGCTGGAAAAATGCGGTTTTGTTGATGTGCGCATCGCCGATGTCTGCGTCACCACCACCGAAGAGCAACGCCGCACCGAGTGGATGGTAACCGAGTCGCTGGCCGACTTCCTCGATCCGAACGACCACAGCAAAACGGTGGAAGGCTACCCCGCCCCATTACGTGCAGTATTGATTGCGCGTAAGCCGTAATAGATTGCCGAATGACCGTTACGTATAGCACCGTTTCTCCAAAATAGTTCAAGTTGCAGCAAGGCGGCAACGCAGCAAATCCCCGGGAGCGTAGATAACTACGTGACCGGGGTGCGCGAGGCGGCCAACGCTGCTGCGGCTTGAAATATGAAGGAGAAAAAAAGGCCCCTGTTGAAATTGCAGGGGCCTGGTACGAGCAAGCATCATATTGGGCGACATGATGCAACGGTAAAATCAGTTGGCCTGATGGTGTGCAATGATTGCTTTCATTTCAGCAACCGCCGTCCCGTCTACCGCATAGCGCGAATACTCATCCGCCTGCGCATCCGAAGACATCGACAACCCCGAATTGCGATAACGCATTGGTGAAGCCAGCCATACTCCGGCAGAACTGTGGACTTCCTGCACTCCAGCATCAAGGAACAGGGACAAATTCGAGGCGCGAACCCCCGCTCCGGCCATAATGATTGGAGCACCGGGCTGCGCAATAAGTTCCATTATTTTTGTTAAACCTTGCGCCGCATCTGATTTTTGCCCTGAAGTGAGTACTCTGGCAATGCCCAAATCAGCTAATTTTTTAAGCGCATTGAGTGGGTTAGCACACATATCAAAGGCCCGATGAAAAGTGACTTGCAGCGAACCGGCGGCAATCATTATTTTCTCCATGCGCGGCATATCGACATTGCCATCCACATCTAAAATGCCGGTCACCAGCCCTGAGAATCCCAGCTCCCTGACCATCACAATATCATCCAGCATTGCAGCAAATTCACCTTCGGTGTAGCAAAAGTCGCCTCCACGTGGGCGAATAATGGGATTGACGGGAATCGAAATGTGCTGGCGAACGGAACGCAAGACGCCCAGTGACGGCGTTAAGCCCCCTTCTTTGGGTGCCGAGCATAGTTCAATACGATCCGCGCCGTTTTGCTGCGCCGTGCGCGCGCACTCCATGCTGTAACAGCAGATTTCCAGTATAGCCATGCTCACTCCTGACGTTCGCTTGCCACAATGGTTTCAATCGACCACGGATGGAATTTTATCGTCACGCTACCATCGCTAACCGCCAGCGTCGGATTCGGTAAACGCTCATGCTCACCTTTTGGCGAGCTGGTTTTCACAAAAATGCCCGGTTGACTCAGACCGTGATCGGAAAGCAGCGCCAGCGCTCGCGCATTCAGCGTTTCCGCCTCTCCCGGCAGAACAATTTCAATATGTTCCCAGCCTTCATGTGGGTAGCGTTTTTCGCCCGGCCACGGCAGTTCGACGATGGAAAATTGCCAATGTTGCACACAAACCGGCTCATGCAGTTTAAAAAGACAAATAGGTCTGCCGTTAATGATGTTTTCTGACAACAATTCACCGCACTGTTCAAACCCACGACGCCAGCGCTCTGCGGTGGTATTTTGATGGCAACGCAAGGAAATGTGATCGGCTTCCAGGCCTGTGATATCCAGCCCAAGACGGGTAGAAAGTTCCGTTAATGCCTGCGTGAAATGCGGTAAATCTGCAGAAATATCCTGTAGTTCTGCAACGGTTTGCCAGTTCGCCATATTAAAAGCTCATATCCATGTTCAAAGTCGCTAATTTACTCTGTTGCGCTGCGCCATCCAACCGCTGTTTTCTCCGAACACATCATGAATAAATTTACGCCATTGCATTGTTTATATTTCAGGCTACTGGCGGTACACACAATGCTGACGGCAACGGGCATTTGCAGTATACTCCCGCCCTTAATTCTTAAACTGGTGCGGTGAATTTTAGGCCGCTTCATAAATGTAAGGTATTCCGGTGAATATTCAGGCTCTTCTCTCAGAAAAAGTCAGTCAGGCCATGATTGCTGCAGGCGCGCCTGCAGATTGCGAACCGCAGGTTCGTCAGTCAGCAAAAGTACAGTTCGGCGACTATCAAGCTAACGGCATGATGGCTGTCGCTAAAAAACTGGGTATGGCGCCGCGACAACTGGCTGAGCAGGTGCTGACTCATCTGGATCTCAACGGGATTGCCAGCAAAGTTGAAATTGCAGGCCCGGGCTTTATCAATATTTTTCTCGATCCGGTATTTCTGGCGCAGCACGTTCAGCAGGCGCTGGCTTCCGATCGTCTGGGCGTCACTCAACCGGCTAAACAAACCGTCGTGGTTGACTACTCTGCGCCTAACGTAGCGAAAGAGATGCACGTTGGTCACCTGCGTTCCACCATCATCGGTGACGCGGCGGTGCGTACGCTGGAGTTCCTCGGTCACAATGTTATTCGCGCTAACCACGTCGGCGACTGGGGTACTCAGTTCGGTATGCTCATCGCATGGTTGGAAAAACAGCAGCAGGAAAATGCCGGAGAGATGGCGCTGGCTGACCTGGAAGGTTTCTACCGTGATGCGAAAAAACATTACGACGAAGATGAAGCCTTCGCTGAACGCGCCCGTAGTTATGTCGTGAAACTGCAAGGCGGTGACGAATACTTCCGCGAGATGTGGCGCAAACTGGTCGACATTACCATGTCGCAGAACCAGTTAACCTACGATCGCCTCAACGTTACCCTGACCCGTGACGACGTCATGGGCGAAAGCCTGTACAACCCGATGCTACCTGGCATCGTCGCCGATCTGAAGGCGAAAGGCCTGGCTGTTGAAAGCGAAGGCGCTACCGTCGTATTCCTTGATGAGTATAAGAACAAGGAAGGCGAACCGATGGGCGTTATCATTCAGAAGAAAGATGGCGGCTATCTCTACACCACAACCGACATCGCCTGCGCCAAGTATCGTTACGAAACCCTGCATGCCGATCGCGTTCTTTATTACATCGACTCTCGCCAGCATCAGCACTTAATGCAGGCCTGGACCATCGTACGTAAAGCCGGTTATGTGCCGGATTCAGTGCCGCTGGAACACCACATGTTCGGTATGATGCTGGGCAAAGACGGTAAACCCTTCAAAACCCGCGCGGGCGGCACGGTTAAACTGGCCGATCTGCTGGATGAAGCGCTGGAGCGCGCACGTCGTCTGGTCGCGGAGAAGAACCCGGACATGCCTGCCGACGAACTGGAAAAACTGGCAAATGCGGTCGGTATCGGCGCAGTGAAATATGCGGATCTGTCCAAAAACCGTACCACCGACTACATCTTCGACTGGGACAACATGCTGGCGTTCGAAGGTAACACCGCGCCATATATGCAGTACGCTTATACCCGCGTACTGTCCGTGTTCCGTAAAGCAGATATCGACGAAAGCGCACTGGCAAATGCTCAGGTCGTCATCAGCGAAGATCGCGAGGCTCAACTGGCAGCACGTCTGCTGCAGTTTGAAGAAACGCTGACCGTCGTTGCGCGTGAAGGTACGCCACACGTGATGTGTGCTTACCTGTACGACGTTGCTGGTCTGTTCTCCGGCTTCTACGAGCACTGCCCTATTCTCAGCGCTGAAAACGAAGAGATTCGTAACAGCCGACTGAAACTGGCACAGCTGACGGCGAAAACCCTGAAGCTGGGTCTGGATACTCTGGGTATCGAAACCGTAGAACGTATGTAATCACTTCAAGTAATGTGAAAGCCCGCGCTATGTCGCGGGCTTTTTTATTTTTCCGAATGACCGCCCTCGTAGGCAGCGCAATCAGGTCGACAAGAAACGGCTACGCTTACTGTAATTTGTAACAACCCACAAGGAATGACACATTTCCCTAGAGATATGGAACATCTTTTGCCTGTCATCCCGTCTAAGCCTCCGTATCATTAGGCGGCGAATTAATCGGGTACGGGTCAATGACATTCAGAGATTTTGAGGCGGAAGAAAAGCTCTTCCAGCGGCGTGTATTGGTGGCCTTTGGCCTGGTAGTCATCTGTTTTGGCATCCTGATTTACAATCTGTATAACTTACAAATCTGTCAGCACCAGTATTACACCACCCGGTCGAATGCAAACGACATCAAAATGCTGCCCGTCGCCCCAACGCGTGGCATGATTTACGATCGCAACGGCATCCCGCTGGTGCGCAACGTTACCTGGTACGATATTTCCGTTACGCCGTATAAAATCAGCGATATGAATGCGTTACTCCAGCAGCTCACGCCGATCGTTGACCTCACACCTGATGACATAGACCAGTTTCGCCATGAGCTGAAAGCCAGCAGCCGCTATCGTCCTGTGGTGCTAAAAAATGCGCTAACCGATGTCGAAATCGCCCGTTTTTCGGTAAACCAGTTTCATTTTAGCGGCGTCAACATCAATAGTTACGAAGACCGCCAGTATCCCTATGGCGCGGCGCTGGCGCATGTCCTGGGTTATGTTTCAAAAATCAATGACAACGACCTGAAAGCACTGGATCAAAAGGGCCTGGCGGAGAACTACGCCGCCGATCACAACATCGGTAAGCAAGGTATTGAGCGCTATTACGAAAACGAACTGCATGGAAAAACCGGTTATCAGGAGGTGGAAGTAGATAACCACGGACGCATCGTACGCCTGATCAAAGATGTGCCGCCCGTTGCCGGAAAAGATATCCATCTGACGCTGGATTTACATTTACAGCAATACATTGAGAGCCTGTTGGCTGGCCAGCGTGCCGCCGTTTTGGTTGAAGATCCACACGACGGTTCCGTACTGGCGATGGTCTCAAACCCCAGCTATGACCCTAATCCGTTTGTCAAAGGCATCAGCTATCAGGACTATAACAAGCTACTCCAGGATAAAGACCTGCCATTAATCAACCGCGTCACGCAGGGGTTGTACCCTCCCGCTTCAACGGTCAAACCGTATATGGCGATGTCGGCATTACTGAACGGTGTGATCACGCCGCAGACCAGTTTCTTCGGTGCCCCTACCTGGACGCTACCCGGCACCGAGCGACATTACCGTGACTGGAAAAAAACGGGCCACGGTATGCTGGATGTCACCAAAGCGATAGAAGAGTCTGCCGATACGTTCTTCTATCAGGTGGCGTATATGATGGGGATCGACCGGATTAACAGCATGCTCAGCCAGTTTGGTTACGGTAAACCGACCGGCATCGATCTTGATGAGGAGTATAACGGCCTGCTCCCGAGCCGCGAATGGAAGCAAAAAGTGCACAAAAAAGCCTGGTATCAGGGGGACACTATTTCAGTTGGCATCGGTCAGGGCTACTGGATTGCCACACCTATCCAGATGGTAAAAGCCATGGTCGCACTGATTAACAACGGCAAGGTTATCGTCCCTCACCTGCTGCTCGATGAAGAGAGCGGCAAAACCATCACGCCGTATCAGGCTCCAGAAGTACCGTCACAAATCGCCTCAGCCTCATCGCCCTACTGGGGACTGGTGCGTCAGGCGATGTTCGGCATGGCGAATGAACCAAATGGTACAGGTTATAAGTTCTTTCACACCGCGCCTTACGGCATTGCGGCAAAAAGCGGCACCTCGCAGGTCTTTAGCCTGAAAGAAAATCAGACCTACAATGCGAAGATGATCCCTGTCCGCTTGCGCGACCACGTGTTCTATACCGCATTTGCACCCTATAAGAACCCGAAGGTCGCGGTGGCGTTAATTCTGGAAAACGGCGGCAGCGATGGTGTCACCGCCGCGCCGGTTATGCGTCAGATCATGGATCATCTGTTTGCCCCGCAGGACAATACGGTACAAACAGTGACGACTGAACAATCAGGACCGATAACGGTATCGCCATCGAATACCGATATCAAAAATACTTTCGCAAGTATTCGGTAAGGCACAGCATCGCCATCGCCTGTCCGTAAGGCATGGAGGTCCGAGGGATGTTGCGGTAGAAATCAAGATTGTGTCCCATCCCGGTACCAAACGAGGTGTGCAGCAGTTCACCTTCCGGTGAAATATGCTGCACAATGCCGCGAATGGCTTTTTCGGCTACCGGCGCATACTCTTGCCCAACATAGCGTTTACGTACTGCTTTGAGGATCCCATAGGCAAATCCGGCAGTTGCCGATGCTTCCAGATACGACTGCGGGTCGTCCAGCAAGGTATGCCACAACCCACTTTCATCCTGGCATTTCGCCAGCGCCGCGATTTGCGCGTTCAGGACCTGTACCAGATAGCGGTGAACAGCATTGCTTTCCGGGAAATCAAGTAATTCGAGGAAGTCCGGGATCACGATAGTTAACCAACTGTTGCCACGCGCCCAGCGGGCATTAGCAAAGTTATGATTTCCTTCATAGCTCCAGCCGTGGAACCACAGCCCCGTTTCTTTATCCATCAGGTTTTGCACGTGCAGCAGGAACTGATACGTTGCCTCTTCGATGTAGTCCGGGCGATTGAGTAGCTTGCCAATCTTCGCCAGCGGTAAAACCGTCATCATCAGCGTGTCATCCCACATCTGTTGATGGTTTTCTTCCGCCAGCGTGATGTGTTGCATACCACCAAATTCGGTACGCGGCATCTCATGCATTGCCCACTCAGCCCAGCTGTCGAGCCACGGCAGATACGCTGGATTACGCGTCTCTTCATAGCGATACGCCAACGTTAAAAATGGCGCCATGGTGTTCACGTTTTTAGTGGTTGCACCTTCAGCAAAGCGATCGGCAAACCAGCTATCGATGATATCGCGCATCGTTTCATCGCCGGTTTGCAGATAGTACTGATACATCCCGTACAGGCCGACGCCGTGTGTCCACTCCCATCCCGCCCAGCCTTTAGTATCAATTACGCGTCCATCGTCCAGACGCAGCAAGAACTCGCCGGTTTCGTCATGAATATTGACCAGGTTATGCGTCACCTTTTTGATCAGCGTTTTTAATTCATCCCTGGCAATAAAATGTTCTGGCTGGCGCAATAACGGGCTATGTTTAACCGGGTAAACAATCATTTACTAAACCTCTGTCAATGTCGGATTCAATGCTGTGACCTGCCCCTGTTACGGCGCAGCAGCTTTTTTGGAGGCCCCGCAATCCTCGCTTTGACAATGGGCATCCTTATAGGGTCACAGTAAAAGCTAACAGGAAGTGAAACCTTTCTATTTCTGCCAGAAGGATTCGTGAAATGGCAAGAATACAAAGAGTCCGGCAACGTACGTCACTTATTTTATAAAACGGCGTTTCTATTTAATTGAATGAGAGACTGGAATGTTGAAACAACCAGCAGTTTCAACTGCTGGTCTGAATGACGGAGGGTGTTAACGGTAGTTCACAATCACCTGATTGCTCTGAATGCGTAACGCGGGGATCAGGCGACCACCGCCGGGGACCTCCCAGACAAAATGCATCGGTTCAATGGCCGGAACGTTATTGAACCCGTTGGTGGTCCCACTTTGCCCGTCCAGTTCGACACAACGGGACTGAGAACATAAACGCACCCGCAAACCTGCGGGCGTTGGGCCATTCAGCTCATAGCGCCAGGCCACCTGCGTCATCAAGCCTGAGACCGGCTGGCTGGGAACCAAAGGATCAGACGAGGCTGACTGGCCACGGTGATTTAAGGTGATCCCCATGCCACTTGCCTGCCAGGCCCCTTCTCCGGCGGCCTGCGCCACCAGAGGAAAAAACAACAACCACAGTAACTTACGCATTATTTACCTCCAATGGTCGCCGTCATGCGGATATGGCGGTTATCGGAAAGCTCCATATTCGATAACACCACCAACTGCGGGATGCTGCGGCGTAAAAACCGCGCCAGTAACGGACGTAACGCGTGATTAACCAGCAAGACCGGCGGCGCGCCCAACATTTCCTGCCGGGACAGCGCTTCCTGAGTCTGGGCCAGCAGTCGGTCTGCAAGCCCAGGCTCCAGGCCGCCGCCCCCCTGCAGCGCTTGCAGCAGCAAACGCTCGAGCGGAGTATCAAGACCGATAACCTGAACCTCTTCATTACCCGGGAACCACTGCTGAGTGATGGCGCGTCCTAACGCAACACGGACGACCGCGGTAAGCTCATGCGGATCGTTTTGCAGCGGCGCATGTTCCGCCAGCGTTTCAAGAATGGTGCGCATATCGCGAATCGGTACTTTCTCGTCCAGCAAGTTCTGCAGCACTTTATGCAGCGTGGTGAGCGTCACAACGCCCGGCACCAGATCTTCCGTCAGCTTTGGCATCTCCTGCGACACTCGATCCAGTAACTGCTGCGCTTCCTGACGGCCAAACAGCTCAGCGGCGAACTGCCCAATCAGGTGGTTTAGATGCGTAGCGACAACAGTACTGGCTTCAACCACCGTAAAGCCCTGAATCTGCGCCTGTTCCTTCAATGCGCTTTCAATCCAGATAGCGTCCAGTCCGAACGCCGGATCGACCGTTTTCTCACCCGGCAGCGACCCGGCGGCAGTACCCGGGTTAATGGCCAGCCAGCGTCCCGGATAGGCGTCACCGCTGCCAATTTCTACCCCTTTCATCAAAATTCGATAGCGGGCAGGCTGCAGATCCATATTGTCTCGAATATGTACCACCGGCGGCAGGAAGCCCATATCCTGGGCAAATTTCTTACGAATACTGCGAATTCGCCCCAGTAACTCGCCATCCTGCTGAAAATCCACCATTGGGATCAGGCGGTAACCAACCTCCATGCCCAGCGAATCTTCCAGCTGCACGTCGTTCCATGTGGCTTCCACCACGGAGTTGTTTTCCGGCATTTTCACCGGCTGCGGTTCATCTGGCGCTTTTTGCTCACGACCGCGCATCCACCATGCCAGAGCCAACAATGCGGCAGTAAACATCAGAAACACCAGGTTAGGCATGCCCGGAACCAGACCCAAAAGCCCAAGTACCGCCGCACTGAGCAACATGACGCTGGGGTTACTGAACAGTTGGGTCACCATCTGTTCGCCTACGTCCTGGTCGGTACTCACGCGGGTCACGATAACACCCGCCGCGGTAGAGATAACCAGCGCAGGAATTTGTGCCACCAGCCCGTCACCGATGGTCAACAGGGTATAACTTTCCGCAGCGCTGCCCATGCTCATACCATGCTGCAACACCCCAACTAACAGACCGCCGACCACGTTGATCACCATGATCAAAATACCGGCGATGGCATCTCCACGGACGAATTTACTCGCACCGTCCATTGAGCCGTAAAAATCCGCTTCCTGGGTCACTTCCGAGCGTCGTTTTTTAGCTTCATCTTCGCCAATCAGACCGGCATTCAAATCCGCATCAATCGCCATCTGCTTGCCGGGCATACCATCCAGCACGAAGCGCGCGCCAACCTCGGCGATACGCCCCGCACCTTTGGTGATTACCATAAAGTTAATGATGACGAGAATCACGAAGACCACGATGCCGATCGCAAAGTTACCGCCCACCAGGAAGTGGCCGAAGGCTTCAACCACCTTCCCCGCCGCCGCCGCGCCAGTGTGTCCTTCCATCAAAATGATACGGGTAGACGCGACGTTCAGCGCCAGACGTAATAATGTGGTAAACAGCAAAATCGTCGGGAATGCGGCAAACTCCAGTGTACGCTGGGTGAACATCGCCACCAGCAGCACCATGATCGACAGCGCAATGTTAAATGTGAACAGCAAATCGAGGACGAAAGCCGGCAGCGGCAGCACCATCATCGACAGAATCAGCAGGATGAGGATCGGTCCGGCAAGGATTTGCCATTGCGTGGATTTCAGGTTGCTGGGCAGACGCAGCATCGCGACCAGATTAGCCATCAGTATTCTTCTCGTTCATAAAATCCAGTGCTTCTGGCACCGGAAGGTTTTCAGGTTGTGGTGGACGCTTGCCGCCAGCCAGACGCCAGCGTTTTAGCTGCCATACCCATGCCAGTACTTCAGCAACGGCGGCGTATAATTGCCCCGGTATTTGCTGACCAATCTCAGCATGGCGATAGAGTGCACGCGCCAGTGGCGGCGCTTCTAATGTCGGGACACGGTGCTCTGCGCCAATTTCACGAATGCGCAACGCAACCAGCCCGGCCCCTTTCGCAACAACTTTCGGCGCACTCATTTTGTTCTCGTCATACTTCAACGCCACTGAGTAGTGCGTAGGGTTAGTGACAATAACGTCTGCTTTCGGCACATCCGCCATCATGCGACGCTGAGCGGCCGCGCGCTGCATTTGACGAATTTTGCCTTTAACGTGCGGGTCACCTTCGCTTTGCTTAAATTCATCGCGGATATCCTGACGCGACATACGCAGTTTTTTCACATGGCTATAGATCTGGAAAAAGACGTCGAACCCCACCATCGGAATAACGCCAAGCACCACCAGTAGTGCACACATACCGACTAAATCCAGGGCATTGCCCATCGCCGTAATCGGAGACTCCGCCATCAGACGCATCATCGCCGGCCAGTTATGCCAGAGATAAAATCCGGCCACGCTTCCCACTAACGTGGACTTCAGTATCGCTTTGAGCAGTTCTGCGCCGGTTTGCGCGGAAAACATGCGCTTAATGCCCGGCAGCGGATTCAGCTTAGAGAATTTGGGTTGCAGGGATTTACCGCTGAAAATCAAGCCGCCAAGCATCACCGGGGAAATTAAAGCCACCAGAACGACGCCGGTAATCAACGGCAACAGCGCAATCATCGCGTCTTTAATCAGCAGGATGATTTGGCTGAGGATCAGATTCGGGTCGTTGACCATACTGTGGTCAAAACGTAATCCGGCCGACAGCATGCCAGCCAGCCTGCGGGCAAGCGACTCCCCACCAATCCAGATAATGCACACACCCACCAGCAAAATAAGCAGTGAGGTCAGCTCCTTGGATCGGGGGATCTGCCCTTCTTCCCGCGCTTTTTCAAGTCGGTGGGGTGTGGGGGCTTCTGTTTTGTCGTCGTCGCTTTCTTCTGCCACGCATCAGACCCTGGATAGAGATATAGGCGAGAATGATGCCAGAACAGCTATCCAGCAATGGGAAGAGTAAGCGGTAAAAAAGACGGGATTTATGGCTTTAAGCAGAATTGCGCGTAAGCCGGATGAGAGGCCCACGCCTCACATCCGGCAAATACGCATCAGAACCCGAGGCTATCCAGCAGGTCGTCAACCTGATCCTGACTTGCTACTACGCCGGCTTTCGAGGCGTCAACCTGCGGACCGTTAAGCAAGCTTTCGTTTTCACGTTTTGGACGTGCGCCCTGTTCCGGAATGTTTTCCAACAGAACCATCAGCAGCTGACGTTCAATTTCCTGGATAACATCCATCATGCGCTTGATGACCTGACCGGTGAGATCCTGGAAATCCTGCGCCATCATGATGTCCAGCAACTGGGCATTGGTAAAGCTGGTATGTCCAGGCACATCACCAAGGAACTGACGGGTATCGGTGACCAGTTCACGAGCATCGGACAGTTCGATCGGATTTTCGAACCATTCATCCCAGCGTTTAGTCAGGTCTTTGGCCCCTTTTTCCATCGCGTCCTGATGCGGCTGCGAAGCTTCTACGCTGTTTAGCGCGCGCTCTGCCGCCTGCGCGGTCATCTGTACAACATAATCGAGACGATCGCGGGCATCAGGAATCGCTTCTGCCGCTTCGGCAATGGCCTGATCCAGCCCCAGTTCACGCAGGCTGTCGCGCAGCATTCGGGTCAAACTGCCGATGCGCGCGATGATGTCCCCTGCAGAGTGTTCGTCAGCAGGTTTAATTTGTGGTTGCATCATCATCACACCCTCACATGCCCAGTTTCTCAAAGATTTTATTCAGTTTTTCTTCCAGCGTCGCCGCCGTGAACGGTTTCACGACATAGCCACTGGCACCTGCCTGTGCTGCCGCAATGATGTTCTCTTTTTTCGCTTCTGCCGTGACCATCAGCACCGGCAGAGAAGCCATCCCGCCATCGGCACGGATGGTTTTCAGCAGTTCCAGTCCATCCATGTTCGGCATGTTCCAGTCAGAAATAACAAAACCGAATCCCCCAGCCTGCAGCTTGTTCAGCGCATCCACGCCGTCTTCAGCCTCTTCAACATTGTTGAATCCCAGCTCTTTAAGCAGGTTACGCACGATGCGACGCATGGTGGAAAAGTCATCCACAACCAAAAACTTAAGCTCTTTATCCGCCATAAAAATAAACTCCTGATTCAAATACGTATTGCCTGTCCGGCACTAATTTTCACCAGCATTTGCTGGCTCACCTGGCTAAGATCGACCACTTCGCTTACGCCACCCATATTGATGGCCTCGCGCGGCATGCCGAACACCACACAACTTGCTTCGTTTTGCGCAATGGTCCAGGCTCCCGCCTGATTCATCGCTAACATTCCGGCTGCGCCATCGTTGCCCATACCGGTCAGGATCACCCCGACGGCATTGCGCCCCGCATGTTTCGCCACCGAATGGAACAGCACATCCACTGAGGGCCGATGCCGATTAACCGGCGGACCGTCATGAATTTTGATTTGATAGTTCGCGCCACTGCGCGCCAGTTCCATATGCTTGTCGCCCGGCGCGATATACGCATGCCCCGGGAGTACGCGCTCTCCGTCTTCTGCCTCTTTCACGGTTATCTGGCACAGTTTGTTCAGACGTTCGGCAAATGAACGGGTAAACCCCGGCGGCATATGCTGGGTAATAAGAATACCGGGGCTTGAAAGTGGCAATGGCTGGAGTACATGGCGAATTGCCTCTGTTCCTCCGGTTGACGCCCCAATCACCAGCAGCTTTTCCGAACTGAGTAACGGCCCTGCTTTCAAGGTCGTCGGTGCCGCCATGGGCTTATGGGCCGCCAGTTTTGCGCGCGATGCGGTGCGGATCTTTTCAGCAATCATCTCGCTATACGCCAGCATCCCTTCGCGGATCCCCAGTTGCGGTTTGGTGACAAAATCAATCGCCCCCAGTTCCAAGGCCCGCAGCGTGACCTCTGAACCTTTGCCGGTCAGTGAAGAAACCATCACCACAGGCATTGGACGCAGGCGCATCAACTTCTCCAGGAAGTCGAGGCCGTCCATGCGCGGCATTTCCACGTCCAGCGTCAGGACGTCGGGATTGTATTTTTTGATTAAATCCCGGGCGACCAACGGATCCGGCGCCGTCGCCACCATTTCCATATCACTGTGGCTGTTAATAATTTCGGTCATGATTTGACGCATCAATGCAGAATCATCTACCGACAACACCCTGATTTTACTCATGCTTTATCCTTACCTGGCGCATGCGCATACACGGTCTGTCCACGCAGGCTAAACTCGCGCACAAGGTTGCTAAAGTTTTCTGAATGACCTGCAAACAGCAGCCCGTCAGGTTTAAGAAGTGGAACAAAACGGTGCAAAATGTCCTGTTGTGTCGTTTTATCGAAATAGATCATCACGTTACGACAAAATATGGCATCAAAAGGGCCAGGCACGTTGTACTGCTTATCCAGTAAGTTCACGCTGGAAAATTCAACATGACCTGCCAGTTCCTGCCTAACGCGTACCAGTCCTTCATGCGGCCCGGTGCCGCGCATGAAATAACGCTGCAACTGCTGGGGTGACAGCGTCTTTAGCTCATCGAGGCGGTAAATGCCGTTTCTGGCCTTTTCCAGCACTTCGGTATCAATGTCGCTGGCAAAAACGCGCCAGCGGCCCGGTGCCATACCTAAGGTATCGGCAAGCGTAATCGCAATGCTGTAGGGTTCTTCTCCGGTTGACGCCGCCGCGCTCCAGACGCGGTATTCACCGCTGCGCCGACGAGCGTGATCTGACAGCACCGGAAAATGATGCCCTTCGCGAAAAAACGCGGTCAGGTTGGTAGTCAGGGAGTTAATAAAAGCCTGCCACTCAGCACTGTTCTGGTTAGCTTCCAGCATGCTGAGATAGCGACCAAAGTCATCCAGCCCCAGGGTACGCAGTCGACGAACCAGGCGGTTATAAACCATGTCCCGCTTATGGTCGGCCAGTACGATCCCCGCACGCTGGTAGATTAATTGACATATCCGACGAAAATGCGCGTCAGACAGCGCGAGGCGCTGTGTCATCTGTAACAATAATGACGTTTGCCCGGAGGGCAGAGATGATGTCATAGCGCCTTCTCAATCACATTCAGGATACAACGGGCGCAACCTGAGGCTGCGCCAACTCTTGTTTTGCTACGGTTTGCTCTTCAAGTTTAAAAAATGCGACACAAGCAGAAAGATGATCGGCCTGCGTGGCAAGTTGTCCGGCGGCGGATGCGGCTTCTTCCACCAGACCGGCGTTTTGCTGCGTCACGGAGTCCATCTGGCTGACGGCCTGCGCCACCTGCTCAATGCCTCTGCGCTGTTCATCGGATGCCGAGGCAATTTCGCCCATGATGTCGTTAACCCGGGTCACCGAACTGACTATTTCCGTCATAGTGCGCGACGCCATATCCACCAGCTGCGAGCCCTGATGCACCCGGGTGACAGATTCCTCAATCAGTCCCTTAATTTCTTTCGCCGCCTGTGCGCTACGGCTTGCCAGATTGCGCACCTCACCAGCGACGACGGCAAAACCACGCCCTTGCTCCCCCGCCCTGGCGGCCTCTACCGCGGCATTCAACGCCAGGATGTTGGTCTGGAAGGCAATGCTGTCAATCACGCCGATGATGTCGCCGATTTTCTGCGAGCTGGCAGAAATCTCATGCATGGTGCTGGCGACCCGGGACGTCTGCTCGCCACCTTTATGCGCTGTGTCTGCCGCACTTTTGGCGATTCCTGACGCCTGGCGCGCATTATCAGCGTTCTGGCCGACGGTGGCGGTCAGTTGCTCCATGCTGGCCGCCGTTTGCGCCAACGCGGCCGCCTGCTGTTCGGTTCGCGAAGATAAATCGTTATTGCCCATCGCAATTTCTGAAATACCGCTATGCATGGCAGAGCTGCCCTGACGAACGTCACTTACCGTTTCGCGTAACGCCTTTTGCATCTTCTGCAGGCTGGCAAAAATGGCCGAGATCTCATTGCGCCCATAAACCGCTATCGGTCGTGCCAGGTTCCCCGCGGCAATACTGTCGAAATGGCTGCCAATAATCGCCAGCGGCTGAACGATCATCTTGCGCGACCAGAACAGCGCACCGCTGGTGAGCAGTGCCGCCAGTACCACCATGGTGGCGAAAATCACCCCCGACATATGGTAATTTCGCTGGCTCTGATCGCCTGCCGTTTGTAACACGCTGTCGATGTTGCTCTGCCAGGCATTCACATTCGCATCAAAAGCATCCTGAGCCGCCTGCACCGGCGCGGTCAGAAAATCTGACAACTGATTATTTTCAAGCCAGGTGGCCTGATGCGCGAGAGCGCTGTGCCACTGGCTGAAACTATTCTCCGTTGCGCCAAACAGCGCCTTCCCTTGCTCCGTCGAATCCGACGTCGCCATAAAGCGTTTAAACATCAACTCAGACTGCGCCAGGCTATCGCGCGCGAGGGTCATCAGCGTTTTGATGTCCTCTGGCGGATAGCTCAGGGCGGTCAGCGTCCCTGCCTTATTAAGGGCCGTACTGGCCTGTAATAACACAGCGCGGGTTTGGGCCAGCGCAGCGCGTTGCTGATTACTCCGTTCGACCTGATTCAGGTTCTGAAAACCGTCCCGAAATGCCCAGAAGGACAAGCCATTACTGCCAATCTGCAAAACACCGCAGAGGATTAAAATCAAAAACAGCGTGGTCGAAATTCGAATACGATTAAACATCAACGCTCCCATCGGGCGGCACTGGCCGCGGTTTAACTATCAGTCAAAATGTTTCCCAATTCGTATCTTGTTCAATGCTCTGGCGCGGATAGGATGCGCTCGGGGCTGCTGGTAATCGTGTATCGCGTGGTTTTGTCGAGGCCGGACGTGACGCAAGACGGAAAGTCGATACCGACTGCGTTAAGCGACTGGCCTGTTCTTCAAGAGCGGCCGCTGCGGCAGCTGACTCCTGTACCAAAGAGGCGTTCTGCTGCGTAACGCGATCCATTTCAGAGACCGCGAGCGCAACCTGATCAATCCCCCGGCTTTGCTCATCAGATGCCGAGGCAATCTCGCCCATAATGTCGGTCACCCGCGTCACGGCATTGACGATGTCGTTCATTGTTTCGCCGGCGCTTTCTACCAGTACGGAACCGGTATCAACCCGGGAAACGGAATCCTCAATTAATGCTTTGATCTCTTTCGCCGCCTGCGCACTGCGACTTGCCAGATTACGCACTTCACCCGCCACCACGGCAAAGCCGCGGCCTTGCTCACCGGCGCGTGCTGCTTCAACTGCCGCGTTCAGTGCGAGAATGTTGGTCTGAAAGGCAATGCCATCAATGACGCTGATGATGTCGGCGATTTTCTTCGAGCTATCGGCGATTTCGTGCATGGTGTTCACCACGCTATCAACCACTTTGCCGCCATGCTGCGCGGTATCGGACGCGCTTTTCGCCAGTTGCGAGGCCTGACGCGCGTTGTCCGCGTTTTGCTTCACGGTTGCGGTCAGCTGTTCCATGCTGGCAGCGGTCTCTTCCAGTGCAGACGCCTGCTGTTCCGTACGAGATGAAAGGTCAGTGTTTCCGCTGGCAATTTCGCTGGTACCGGAATAAATCGCATCAGAGCCTTCACGCACCAGAGTGACGGTTTCCGTCAGCGAGCGCTGCATATGATCAACCGTACTGGCCAGCTCGCCGATTTCGTTACGGCCACTAACGGCGAGAGTTGCGGTCAGGTTACCGCTGGCGATTTCCCGGATATGGGCAATGACACGGGACAGAGGATTAAGCAGGGTATGACGGATGCCATACCAGACCACCACCAGAATCAGCACCAGCACCACGGCCAGCACGCCAAGCTGCCATTGGGCGAAATGGTAATCCCGTGCGCTTTGATCAAATGCCTGGACGTAAAGCTTTTCGCTAACGCTGGCGTACTTGCCCAGCGCCTCGCCGAGCGCGTTTTGCATTCCCTGCGTGGGCTGCGCGAAGTAGGCGTCCATATTTCCGCTTTCCAGAAACTGAACCAGTTCTGCCAGGGCCGCATGGTACTGCTGATATTTTTCCTCAACGTTGCCGCTGGCTTCTGCCATTTCCGGCAACGGTGTGATGTTTTTAAATTTTACGTAATGCGTTTCAGCCTGCGCCAGCGATGCTTTCGCATTCTTCAGCAGATCGTTTTTGGCGCTGCTTTGCTGGTTAGACGCATCCATCATCATGCGCGCAGAAGAACGGCTTAAATTGATTCGTGTCTGCAGCATCAGATCCCATGTTGAGGTAAGTTCACTTTGCTGCTGTCGAAGATCGTTAGAAATAACAAAACTTTGCTGATTCTGCTGCAATGAAGAAAACAACAGACCACCGGAAACAAGCTGTAGCAGTGCGAAAACCCCCAGCACCATCATCAGCATTGTGACAACGCGGATACGGTTAAACATAAGGCACCTTCCTGAAAACGAGTTATCAACGTTATCGGCACTCGCTGAGATAACTTTACGTTTGCGAAAAGGAAATCCTGAAGGGATGTGAAGCCTGGCGAGGGGAAGATAAAACGGGTGCGCAGCAACCACAAATCATTCACATAAAAACACCATAATTATCATGTAAATAACATTTATTTTCATCGGTGAGCACGGTCAGAATGGCCGAAATACGCATTTTTATGTGATTGAGATCACACATACGCATCGTAAATACCACAACAAAATGGATAAAAAATTAAAAAAAGTTGTATCCGTTTACGCTTTAATCCAATTTATATGATGAATACATCGTTACCACTTAATAAGTATAAAAAATGAGTAACCGATCAATAAATGTTAAATCCTTACTGAGGGCTTTTTAGTGGCAAATGCAAACAAACTCACGTTGTTTATCGTGATCTTCATGCTGGCGGGGATCCTGTCGGGTGCGGTGATCCACTCTTATGCCTCCCCCAGCGTCGTGACCGCCTGGGCCGATAACATTACGCTTCTTACCGACATCTTTTTACGCCTGATTAAAATGGTGATCGCGCCTTTAGTATTCAGCACCCTGACCGTTGGTATTATGCGCCTGGGAGAAACGTCCACCATCGGTCGCGTGGGCGGTAAAGCGATGATCTGGTTTATCAGCTCTTCTATACTGTCTATCCTGGTCGGTCTGTTTGTGGTTTCCCTTGAGCAACCCGGCAGCGGGCTGAACCTGGCGATCCCGCTGGAAACCACCGACACCGGCCTGGCAGTGGGCGGCATGAGCCTGAAAGGTTTTCTGACACATACCATTCCAACCAGCATCGCCGAAGCGATGGCTAACAATGAGATCCTGCAAATTGTGGTGTTCTCAATGTTCTTCGGTATTGGCGGCGCATCCCTTGGTGAGAAATTCAACGCCCCGCTGGTTGCGGCGCTGGATGTGGTTTCCCATATTATGCTCAAAGTGACCGGCTACGTGATGTACGTTGCGCCGCTGGCAATTTTTGCCGCCATCTCCTCTGTTATCTCTACCCAGGGTTTGGGGATTCTGCTCAACTATGCCTCGTTCATCGGCGGCTACTATGTGGCTATTTTGCTGACCTGCCTGGTTCTGCTGGCTGTGGGTTATGTGATGCTAAAAAAAGAGGTATTCCGCCTGGTGAGCATGCTGAAAGACCCGGTTCTGGTCGCCTTCACCACCAGCAGTTCCGAAGCTGCTTATCCGAAAACGCTGGAGCAATTAACTAAATTTGGCTGCTCACCCAACATCGTGTCATTCGTGCTGCCTATCGGTTATTCGTTTAACCTGGTCGGTTCCATGGTCTATTGTTCATTTGCCTCCATGTTTATCGCGCAGGCCTATAATATTCACCTCTCCTTCGCAGAAATCACCGTCCTGATGCTGACGCTGATGCTGGCGTCCAAAGGGATTGCCGGTGTGCCGCGTTCAGCACTGGTAGTGCTGGCTGCAACCATCCCGAGCTTTAACATTCCGGTCGCCGGGATCCTGTTGCTGATGGGAATTGACCACTTCCTGGATATGGGACGTTCAGCAATCAACGTATTAGGTAACGGGATTGCAACGGCGATGCTGGCGCAGGATGAAGGTTTACTGGAAGAAGAACCGGAGCTGGTTGAGCGGGAAGCGTAAGAGGGAAATCTGCCGGATGCGCTACGCTAATCCGGCCTGCAACAGCAATCATTGTAGGCCGGATGAGTTATGGCGATTATGCGACGTGGGAAGCGGCAATATCCAGCAGCGCCATTTCTTCGCTGTTCAGCAGCTTCTCAATGTTGACCAGAATCAGCATCCGGTCACCCAGCGCACCCAATCCCGTCAAATATTCCGTCGACAGCGTGACCGCAAACTCCGGTGCCGGACGGATTTGATCCGTTGTCAGCGACAGCACATCCGAGACGCCATCTACCACAATTCCAACCACCCGCTGACCCAGATTCAGCACAATCACCACTGTGTTTTCGTTGTAATCCACATCGCTCTGGCTAAATTTCACGCGCAGGTCGACGATAGGCACAATCACACCACGCAGGTTTGTGACGCCTTTGATAAACGCAGGCGTGTTAGCGATGCGCGTCACCTGATCATAACCACGGATTTCCTGCACTTTCAGGATATCGATACCGTACTCTTCATCCCCCAGCGTAAACACGAGGAATTCCTGACCTGACGGTTCGCCGGCCAGTTTAGTTACATTACTCATACCGGTCATATAATTCCCTTCTCACTCAATCAGGCGGCTGTGATCGCCACACGTTGTTCGCGGTTTAACCCCTGCAATGCAGAGACATCGACAATCAGCGCGACGCTGCCGTCGCCGAGGATCGTTGCAGCAGAAATACCTGGCACTTTGCGGTAGTTGCTTTCCAGGTTTTTGACCACCACCTGGTGTTGGCCAATTAACTGATCGACCAGCAGCGCATAGCGACGCCCTGCACTTTGTAAAATGACCACTATGCCCTGAGTCGCTTCAGTTTTAGCACCTTCAACCTCAAAGACTTTCCACAACTCAACCAGTGGTAAATATTCGCCACGCACTTCCAGAACGCGCTCTCCTCCGGCCAGCGGATGGAGATCTTCTTCGCGCGGTTGCAGCGATTCCATAACGGCATTCAGTGGCAGAATGAAGACCTCATCGGCCACACGCACGGACATCCCGTCGAGGATCGCCAGCGTCAGCGGCAGCAGAATGCGAATAGTGGTCCCCTGTCCCTGTTTAGACTGGATCTCGACATGGCCGCCCATCTCCTGGATATTTCGCTTCACCACATCCATACCCACGCCGCGTCCGGAAACATCCGTCACCTGTTCGGCGGTCGAAAAGCCTGGCGCGAAGATCAGCATACCCACTTCGTCATCGCTCATGTTTTCGTGGATCGGCATGCCCTGAGAGACAGCTTTAGCCAGGATACGTTCGCGGTTCAGGCCAGCGCCATCATCGGTCACTTCAATACAAATATTCCCGCCCTGATGCTCCGCGGAAAGCGTCAGATTGCCGATTGGGCTTTTGCCAGATTCAAGGCGTTTTTCCGGCAATTCGATACCATGGTCGAGGCTGTTACGCACCAGGTGCGTCAACGGATCGATGATGCGTTCAATCAGGCTCTTATCGAGTTCGGTTGAACTACCTACCTGCGTCAGCTCGACCTGTTTACCCAGCTTACCGGCCAGATCGCGCACCAGACGAGGGAAACGGCTGAACACGTACTCCATTGGCATCATACGAATCGACATCACCGACTCTTGCAAATCTCGGGCGTTACGTTGTAACTGACCCATACTGGTGATGAGATCGCCATGATTGACAGGATCCAGTTCGTTAGAGCGCTGGGCCAGCATCGACTGGGTGATCACCAACTCGCCAACCAGGTTAATAAGCTGATCAACCTTTTCTACCGCTACGCGGATACTGGTCGACTCGCTGGCGCGGGCGGGTTTTTCACGTTCCGCGCGGCTATGTGGTGCTTCACTGGCGGTAGCTTTCACCGCAGGTGCCACAGCAACCGGCTGCGGTTCAGTGACAACAGCCACCTCTTCAGCTTCAACTGCCACAGGCGCTGCGCTGACGGTTTCGAATTCAATTTGGTCAGCTTCAATGACAAAGCAAAGCACCGCGATGATGTCATCTTCTGCGAGGTTGCCATCAAGCGTTGCTGATAACGTGTCGCTTCCTTTTACCACATCGGTTAAGGTCGCCAGATTCCCCAATTCCTCTTCCAGCAGATCGACTTCACTGGGTTTCAGGCGCGAGAGAGTAATGCGTTTCTTGATCTCTTCACTGGCGGGTTCAGGCTTTGCAACCGCCTCTTCCTGCATCGTGGCGCTGTCAACAACGCTAAGTTTTGCTGAGTTAACAACTGCCGGTGCGGTTTCACCTTTCGCTTCGAGCGCTAACTGCCGTAACGCCTGGCAGATGTACTCAAAACTGTCGGCATCAGGCTCCACTGAGCTTTTATAGGCGTCGAGCTGTTCCTGCATAATATCTTTCGTTTCCAAAAACAGGTTGATAATGTCGGCATTGAGCTGCATCTCGCCACGCCGCGCTTCATCCAGCAGGTTTTCCATCAGATGGGTCGTTTCCTGCAAAATGGTAAAGCCGAAGGTGCCCGCCCCGCCTTTAATCGAGTGCGCTGCACGAAAAATGGCATTCAGCTGTTCGGAATCCGGGGCTTCAGGAACCAAATCAAGCAGGTGTTGCTCCATATCAGCCAACAGTTCGTCAGCTTCATCAAAAAATGTCTGATAAAAATCGCTAATATCCATGCTCACGCTATCACCTCGGATTGGCTGGTGGCGATGTGGGAACGCTTACCGGCGGGAGTTCCGCTGGCCGTTGTAAGACACTTACCGGCTCATTCTGGCTTTCAGCGTTTTCATGCAAAATGGCCTCTTCTGCCTGCTTATTGAGAACCAGCAGGCTAATACGGCGGTTGATAGCGTCTTCAGGACCGCGATCGCTCAGACGCATCGTGGCGGCCATACCTACCACACGTAATACTTTTCCATCATCCAGACCGCCGCTAACCAGCTCGCGACGCGATGCATTTGCGCGATCGGCAGACAATTCCCAGTTGCTGTACCCTTTCTCACCATTCGCGTAAGGGTAATCATCCGTGTGACCGGAAAGGCTGATCCGGTTAGGGATCCCGTTGAGCACTGGAGCAATCGCGCGCAGGATATCGCGCATGTACGGCTCAACTTCAGCGCTACCGGTCTTAAACATCGGTCGATTCTGGCTGTCGATAATCTGTATCCGCAGCCCTTCCTGAACTAAATCAATCTTTAAATGCGGACGCAGCGCTCGCAGTTTGGGATCGGATTCAATCAGTTGATCGAGATCGCCGCGAAGTTTGCTCAAGCGGCTCTGTTCCATACGTTTTCTCAGGTCATCAATATTCGGCTGCTTGTTCACCTCGCCCTGCTGCTGGGTGTAATCATCCCCGCCGCCTGGAATCGGGCTTTGGCTATTCGAAATACGATTTCCCCCGGTCACTGCGGTGGCCAGCGGTGTACGGAAATATTCGGCAATCTGGATCAATTCTTTAGGGCTGGAAATAGAAATGAGCCACATCACCAGAAAGAAGGCCATCATTGCGGTCATAAAATCGGCGTAGGCGATTTTCCACGAGCCATGCGCCCCACCACCGTGATTCTTATGTTTGCGTCGCTTTACAACGATAATGGGATGGGCCTGATTTTTCATGCGTCCTCGGTCGTCTGTTGCGCAGTTGGATTTCTCACCGCACGAACATGTTCTTCCAGTTCGATAAACGAAGGACGTTCGCTGGAGTACAGTGTCTTACGACCAAATTCAACGGCAATCGGCGGCGCGTAACCATTCAGATTGGAGAGCAGCGTTATCTTCACGCACTGCATCATTTTGGTTGTTTCAGCGCTTTTCTGGCGCAGAACGCTGGCAAGCGGAGAAATAAATCCATAGGCCAGCAAAATACCGAGGAATGTTCCCACCATCGCATGCGCAATCAACGCACCCAGCTCTGCTGCCGGGCGATCGGCAGAAGCCAGCGCATGCACAACACCCATAACGGCCGCGACGATCCCGAATGCCGGTAGTGAGTCGCCGACCATCGCCAGACTATTCGCCGGGACTTCAGCCTCACTCTCATGAGTCTCAATTTCTTCGTCCATCAGCGCTTCAATTTCAAACGTATTCATGTTGCCACTGATGATCAGGCGCAGATAATCGACAATAAAATCAAGCATTACCGCATCCGCAAGAATGCGCGGATAGCTGGCGAAGATTTCACTTTCTTTTGGGTTTTCGATGTCGCGCTCAAGCGAGAACATGCCCTGTTGACGTGACTTAGCCATCAGGCGATACAAGAGCGCCAGCAGATCCATATACATCGCTTTGGTGTATTTCGAACGACGGAAAAGCAACGGGATCGCTTTCATCGTCCCTTTGATGGCTTTCCCGTTATTGCCGACGATGAATGCCCCAATACCCGCACCACCGATAATCACCAGCTCAGCCGGTTGATAGAGTGCCCCAAGGTGTCCGCCGGTCATCATGTAACCGCCGAAAACTGTACCAATAACAACCAGGTAACCTAATAAGATAAGCACGACATCATCCTTTCGCAATTGACTATGACAGGATGCGCAGTCGGGCAATTAACGTAAGGTCAGGACAAAAAAAAGCAGCGGTAATCGCTTACCGCTGCTGGAGTGTTCATCCACACCGTATCAGTTAAACAGCCTGTTCGATCTGTTCATCCAGCAGTTGTGGAATAATATCGGCAGCATTCTGGGAAAGTTTACGTCTTTTTACGGCCCGTGATGGCGGTTGGCATAAACTACAGGCAAAGCTGCCTGCGGGTTGATGTGCGTGGGTGATAAAATTCCCACCGCAGCAATTGCATTGGGACAACTCCAGCAATCCGCTGTCGACAAATCGCACCAGCGTCCACGCGCGGGTTAACGCCAACAATGGCCCTTCTTCAGGCTGCGGACACTGCTCAAGATATAACCGATACGCCTTGATCACGGCATCCACGCCGCTACAGAGACCCGTTTTGAGCAGGAATTGCCATGCATTGCAAAACATCGACGCATGAATATTTTGTTCCCACGTCATAAACCAGTCGGTGGAAAACGGGAGCATCCCTTTTGGCGGAGGACTACCGCGTAATTCTTTGTACAGCTTGATTAATCGACCACGGCTTAATTGCGTTTCGCTTTCCAGCATTTGCAAACGGGCGCCCAATGTGATTAATTCCATTGCTAACTGGATATCACGCGCTTCCTGAACAATGCTTTTTTCGCTCATCATCAAGCCCTTTTCTTACGTGCTGCATCATCGATGTCGCTTAACAGGCGTGTTGAAAGCATGATACCGGTATGAATTTGCTGAAGATCGTCAACGCGGGAGTCTTGCGTCAGGCGAGTAACAGTCTGGTGATCGTCGAAACGGAAATGACATACCAGTTGGTTTGTTTCGGCCAGTTTGACCATTTGAGGAAGTGTTAATGTTGCCAACGTGTCCGCCATTTCCTCGCTGATACCAAGGCGAAACATCGCAGATGCTTTGTCCTGAACGATCAAACGCTGTGCAAGCAATAAATATGACAAATTGATGTCATAGATGTGTTTCAGCAACTCGGATGTATGCATTATTTGCATCCATAATAACCAACATTGTTTTCATGCGGTAAAACCGCACCCCGTGATGTCGCCGGGAAGGCCCGGTAAAAAAAAGCAAAAGGTCAAATACATAGCAGCGTGACGACACTTACGCGTTGTCTAAACATTCCCTTTTAAGAAGGCAGCGTCCCTTACAAGCTCACATCAATTCTTACAAATGTCTAAGATTTTTCCTAATTCGACGCAACTCTACCCGCCGTCAGTTACACATACAACGGAGGTATGCCGCGAATTTAAAGAATATGTGATCAAGATCACATAAACCAGCCAAACACTTAACATAAATCCATCAGCGCAGCTTTTACTTTGCTTATTTTTTAATCCGCAATCATCTATTTCAATTCCTGATGTACGAATATTCTTGCAATAAAACCGAATAGTATTTTGTTCACATCCGTTAATATCACGCCGTGAAATAGCGAGCTGGATCACATATTTAACTCAAAAAACTTTTTTAATTAAATTCTTTAGAAACAATAAGTTAAATATTTAGAGTGATTAATTAATACCGCGATGTGACGACCTTGCAAATGTTAATATATGTTTAATTTTTATTAACACATTGTTTTCATTAGCGGTGGGTTTCACTTAAGTAACCTGAACATATCTGCAACTAATATGAATCGATTATTCTATTTATAAGAATAATTAATGAATAATCATGATGACATTCACACTATCGAGGCGGGAAACGTTGCAGTATGGGGTAAGCTGAGTAAAGCTGAAAAGCCCTCTCATAATTCTTGAAAAAAAGGAGCGAGTTATGAGCTATTCGCACATTCTTGTTGCTGTTGCCGCCACCCCTGAAAGTCAGCAGTTGTTAGACAAGGCGGTTTCTATCGCTCGCCCTGTCAACGCCCGAATTAGCCTGATTACGCTGGTCTCAGACCCCGAACTGTATAACCAGTTTGCTGCCCCCATGCTGGAAGACCTGCGTGAAGTGATGCAAGAAGAGACTCAGGATTTTATCGACAAACTTAGCAAAGAAGCAGAATACCCCATTGAACATACCTTTATTACCTATGGGGCTCTGAATGAACATATCCTGGATGTATGCCGCAAACACGCCGTTGATCTGGTCATTTACGGCAACCATAACCACAGTTTTTTTTCGCGCGCATCCTGTTCAGCGAAAAGCGTGATTCATACCAGCCAAGTGGACGTTCTTCTGGTTCCGCTAGCTGGAGATTAATCCACAGTGCCACGACTTCATGCGAGTTTAGAACAGGAAGAGATATTGTCTGGCTGTTGGCATTGACTCCGACGCGGCGTGACCGTTTTAAGATCGCAAATGAACGTCGCCTGCCAGTTGTCGATATCGTTTTTAACGATAGTCTCAAGCATTTCAGCGTGGCGCGAGATACGTTCGGTAAGTGGCATCGTCAGCGCCTGGTTTAATGCGCCTGCCACTTCATCCCGGTCATAAGGATTAACAATAAGGGCGGAGGTTAGCTCGTTCGCCGCCCCGGCAAATTGCGATAAAACCAGCACGCCAGGGTTAGCAGGATCCTGTGCGGCCACAAACTCTTTCGCCACCAGGTTCATACCATCGCGCAACGGGGTCACCAACCCTACATCAGAGTAGCGGAAGATCTTCATCAGCAATTTACGATCAAAATACTGGTTCAGATAGTAAAGCGGCGTCCAGCCCAGTTGCCCATATTTGCCGTTGATTCGCCCTGCCTCTGTTTCCAGTTGGTGGCGAATATCCTGATAGGCCTGCACCTCTTCACGCGAGGTCGGTGCTATCTGCGTATAGCGAATTTTACCGTGGTGCTGCGGATAATGTTCCAGTAAGGCCTCATAGGCCTGAAAGCGCTCCGGCAAGCCTTTGGAGTAATCCAGACGCTCCACGGAGAAAATATTCTGCACATTTTTAAGCTCCGCTTTTAGCTGTGCCAGTTTTGGCGGCAGCGGACCGGACGCCTGTCGTGCAATCTCATCCGGTTCAATACCGATGGGATAGACCTGAGTGCGAAACGCTTTTCCCCATGCCAGGTGCTGCTTATCTTTATGCGTGATCACCCGAGTCTGGGCTGCGAGACAGTCCAGAAAAGCCTGACGATCATTTTCGGTCTGGAAACCAAGCAAATCAAAATCACACATTTGCTCAAGCAGCGCCAGATGTGGCGGGAGCGCATTAAAAATTTCCGGCGTCGGAAAAGGAATATGCAGGAAAAAACCGATGCGATTACGCACGCCGCGCTTACGTAACTCGCAGGCAAACGGCAACAGATGGTAATCATGAACCCAAATAATGTCGTCATCGCCAAGCAACGGCAGAAGTTTATCTACCAGTAAGGCATTAACCCGTTGGTAGCCTTCCCAGGCAGAGCGCTGAAACTGAACTAAATCCAGTCGATAGTGAAACGCGGGCCATAAAACCGCATTTGAAAACTGGCAGTAATACTCTTCGTAATCTTGCTCACTCAAATTAAACGAGGCCCAGGTGATATTGCCACGCGTGACCTTTTTTAACGGTTTATCCTCATTACCTGTATCACCACTCCAGCCAAACCATAAACCACCAGCAGCTTTTAACGCGCCCAGTACACCGACCGCGAGCCCACCCGCGCTCCCTTTGTCATCTGGTGAGGCGATACGATTAGATACTACGACTAAACGACTCATAGCCACCTCTTCTGTTATTCGTTGCTTTCGGTTCTTGCTGCGAAGAGTTATTTTTCTCCAGCCAGTGCCAGACATCCCTGACACCATCCAGACGCCATGTTGCCTGCGTCGGCCCGCTCCCTACCTTTACAGAAATACCGCCAGCGCGGTTAACTACAGCAAACCCTGTTTCATCTGTCAGATCATCACCGAAAAACACAGGGATCCGGCCAGCAAAAGGCGCTTCCTGCATAAATGCAGCTATCGCGTCGCCTTTATTACTGCCCTTAGGCTTTATTTCCACGACACATTTTCCGTGCTGCAGAGCAAGCTGCGGCCATCTGCGCGTGATGCGTTCAGCCAGCGTAACCAGCGCCGCTTCGTGTTCGGGTGCCTGGCGATAATGCAACGCGAAGGCCATGCCTTTGGTTTCAAGTGTTGTCCCCGGTAACGTCACCAACGCTGCGTGTAATAACGCCCCGGCTTCACGTTCGATACCTTCAGGCAGGTTTACTATGTGCGTTTGACCATTGATGTCACGGCGTTCTGCCCCATGCACTCCGGCAAGCGGAAAACGAAACGGAGTAGTGAGTGCGTCAAGCTCAACCATTGAGCGCCCTGAAATCAATGCCAGCGCATCCGCATTCTGCGTCGCTAACCGATGTAGACATTGCAGGATTGTCTTCGGGACAACGACCTGGTCGGGAAAAGGTTTAATCTCAGCAAGTGTCCCATCGAGATCAAAAAAGTAAGCACAGTTTGCAGATTGTTCAGGGGGTAAAGTCAGTGATGCTGTCACCCGGTTATCCTCCTCATCATGGTCAGAACGCCACGCGGATCGCGGCATATAGATGATGTATGACGGATATAAGTATAGACAGTGTGACCATGCTCGCCATTTGAAAAAACAATCGCCAGCCGGGTAGCGGCTGGCGACGGGCAGAAGCTAGACTAAAAAGTTGGGGTTTAAATCATCAAACGGTACGCTTCGCTTTTTGCTTGTAACGGTCGAAGATCACCGCCGCCAGCAGGATGAGGCCACGTACCACATACTGCGCGAACGGAGAGATATTCAGCAGGTTCATCGCATTCTCAACCGTCCCCAGGATCAACACCCCGGCCACCACATATGAGATTTTTCCGATGCCGCCTTTAAGCGAAACGCCCCCTAACACGCAGGCCGAAATAACGATCAACTCATAACCGATTGAGGTCATTGGCTGGCCGCTGGTCATACGCGATGCGAGGATAATCCCGGCAATGGCGGATACCAGACCGGAAAGAATAAAGATAATAATCTTGGTACGAACAACCGGAACCCCAGCCAGGCGCGCCGCCTCTTCATTGCCCCCAATGGCCAGTGTATTACGCCCAAACGTGGTTTTGTTCAGCAGTAAGCCAAAGACAATGAAACAAACGACCGTGATCCAGATAGGTGCCGGCAGACCAAACCAGTTAGCATAGCCGAGTGTGAAGAAACGCTCGTCTTCAATCCCGACTGCCTTACCGTCGGAGATAATATAGGCCAGACCACGTACAATCTGCATTGTCGCAAGAGTAGTGATCAGGGCGTTAATTTTTAACCGCGCAATCACGAACCCATTCACCAGACCACACAGAATACCGAGCAGCAGCCCGGCAGCCACGCCAATCCACAGACTTTCGGTCATGTTAATGACTACGGCAGTGGTAACACCAGCACAGGCAATTACAGACGCGACAGACAGGTCGAAATCACCGGATGCCAGACAAAACAGCATCCCGCAGGCAACCATACCCGACATCGATACCGCCAGCCCTAACCCCTTCATGTTGATGAAAGTCGCAAAGTTTGGCACAAAGAGGGAACAAACCAGGAACAGCACGGCGAACACCACCAGCATGCCGTATTGATCCCAAATGCGGCCCAGATTTAGCGCCGACTTCGCTGCGCCAGAACCCGATGTAGAAACGGAAGACATCATACTCTCCTTATTCAGGCTACAGCCTGGCTGACTTTAGGCATAGCAAGGCTCAACGCCTGGCGCTCATCCGCCTGTTCATGAAGTAACTCACCGGCAATTTCGCCTTCTCTCATCACCACAATACGGTCGGCAACACCGAGTACTTCTGGCAGGTCACTGGAAGCAAACAATACGGCCACACCGCGCGCTGCGAGGGCATAAATCACGTTGTAAATTTCATGCTTGGCGCCCACATCAATGCCGCGTGTAGGCTCATCCAACAAAATCACTTTCATCTCTTCCGATAACCAACGACCGAGAATAGCCTTCTGTTGATTACCCCCGGAGAGATTCATGATCAGTTGCTCTGCTCCCGGCGTTTTGATGTTGAGTGAACGAATATGGTGATCGGCATTGGTCTCTTCCCAGCCGTTGTTGATCACGCATCCCCCCAAAACATGCTTACGCCGTGCACTAATGTTGATGTTGTTGCGCACTGAATGGACCGGAATAATCCCTTCGGCTTTACGATCCTCCGGGCACAGCATCATCCCCGCTTCAATGGCATGGCTTGGTTTACGGATATCGATAGGCTGTTCATCAATAAATACCTGGCCCGCCGTGATACGCGTACCGCCGAACAGCCCTTTCATTAATTCGCTACGTCCGGCCCCCACCAGGCCAAACAGCCCGACAATTTCACCGCTTCGCACGGATAAGCTGATTGGCGTACGCACGCCTGGAGCTTTGACTTCATGCAGCCGCAGACGCTCTGTGCCATACGGTCTGGATTTCCAGCCATAGATATCCCCGAGGTCGCGCCCGACCATCGCCTGCACCAGCGCATCGTGATCGACCTGCTGCATGTCCGTGAAAGTTTTGACGTAATGACCATCTTTAAACACGGTGATGGCATCGCTGAGAGCAAAAATCTCCTCCATACGGTGCGAAACATACAGAATGATGCGTCCTTCGTTGCGCAGCTCACGGATAACGCGAAACAGATTCTCAATCTCGCGAGCCGACAGGGAGCTGGTTGGTTCATCAAAGGCGATAATTTTGGCGTTTCGCGCCAGCGCTTTTGCAATCTCCACCATCTGCCACTGGCCAATGGAGAGGTATTTCAGTGGGGTATCGGGATCGATATCCATCCCCAGATGCTTCAGCTGGATTCCTGCTTCATAGTTCAGCAGCGAGCGGTTCACAATCCCGCCTTTGTGCGGTAACTGCCCTAAATAAATATTCTCGGCAACGGTCATTTCCGGGACGAGATGCAGTTCCTGATAAATAATGGCGACACCGGCGTTGAGTGCGGCAGTGGTATCCGCGAACGAAACTTCCTGTCCGCGGATCGTCAGAGATCCCGTTGTTGGCGCATAGTTACCGCTGAGAATTTTTAAGAGTGTTGATTTCCCGGCGCCATTTTCGCCCATCAGCGCATGCACCTGTCCGGCATAGCAGTCGAAACTGATATCCGTCAGCGCCTTAACGCCCGGGAACGTTTTGCCAATGCCGCGAAATGAGAGATACGGGGTAGACTGTTGCATAACGTCTCCGTGAGTCAGGATTTTACCGGCCAGGAAAACCGCCGGACGTAGGCCCGGTAAGCACAGCGCCACCGGGCATTGCGCCGGAAGGCGGCTTCGCCTAATCCGGCCTACAACATCGCAGCACTTCTGTTACTTACCGCCTAAGCCTTTCTTCGCCAGCTCTTCTTTGAAGTTATCGCGGGTAATCAGCACCACATCTGTCACTTCAGTGAATGCCGGTGGCTCTGCACCTTTCGTTACCCAGTTGTAGAGCATTTCACTGGATTTGTAGCCGTGCACGTCCGGGCTTGGCAGCAGTGAACCGTAGAACCCGGTCGCTTCGCCTTTTGACAGTTCGCTCACCGCGTCAACGCCGTTGATTCCGATACCAATCACGTTTGGTGCTTTGAAGCCCTGCCCCTCGGTCGCACGTACGCCACCCAGCACGGTGTTGTCGTTCATGCCGACAATCAGCCAGTTTTTGACTTCAGGATGCTGAACCAGCATGGAGTTGGCGGCGTCAAATGCGCCGGGGATGTCATTCGATTTTGTTGGGACCTGGTAAATCTGTTTTTCCGGGAAGCCTGCGGCTTTAAGCGCTTCCATTGAACCAGAAGTACGACGACGTGCGGTATCCAGTTCGTTGGCGGTAATGGCCATTACGGCGGTGGATTTCACATCCCAACCGCGTTTTTGCATCTCTTTGTACAGCTCCTGGCCCTGGCGTTCACCAATTTTGGTTGCCGCCATCATCACCAGCGGCACGGTATCCATCGGCTTACCTTTAGCGTTGGCAAACTGGTCGTCGACGGCAATGACTTTCATATCGTAGCCACGTGCCTTAGCCATAATGGCTGGCCCCAGTTTTGGATCTGGCGTACAAATCACAAACCCTTTTGCTCCACTTGCAGCCAGGCTGTCGATGGCGTTAAGGGTTTTCTCACCATCCGGAACGGCAATTTTAATCACCTCAAAACCAAGGTCTTTACCGGCTTTATCGGCAAATTTCCATTCAGTCTGGAACCACGGTTCTTCCGGCTGTTTGACCAGGAAACCGAGCTTCATGGATTCAGCGATAGCGGATTGTGACATAATGGCCGCCAGACCGATGGCAGCCAGCGCTTTAGTGAATTTGTGCATGGTTAACTCCAGCTTTAACGTTCTTTTATGTAGGGTAAAATCAGACGATTTTTTGTAATTCGGACGTAAAACAAGGCATTACCTTTTATTGATAAGATCAATGCCAGTGCTGAGAGTATTTTTAGCGGGAAATTGATTCTCCATAAGAGAGCGGCATCACACCACAGAATTACAGTAATTGCGTACATAAATTCAGCGGGAAATGACATAAAAAAACGCGGTTTTGTCGACGGGAAAAAAGAGGGGTAGCAGATTAGTCCATAACATCAGCCAACGAATCCTTGTTCCCGAATACCGAAGCATTCGGGAGCACAATGATTACCATCTGTAATAAATGTGGTCAGCGTGATCGCGAACCGGAATGTCATCTTCCAGCAGACGCGCTGAAAGCGTGAAAGCAAAATCGAAAATATGCCCTAATCCTTTGCCGCTAATAAGGTTGCCATCTTCAACAACCGGCGCATCAATATATTCCCCATCCGTGACGTTTTGCCACAGATCCCCCGAACACACGTAGCGACGCCCCTTCAGCAGGCCGTTGCCGCCCAGCACGCGCGCCGCCGCAGAACACACCGGGCAAATGAGTTTTCCAGCCTCGTCATGGCGAGCGACAAACTGGATGACAGCCTCACTGGCGGCAAGGTTAACGCTGCCCTGCGGCCCGCCGGGTAACACAACGGCATCATAAAGATCCGTCTGACGCGCAGCCAGCGTGCTGTCCGTCACCATCGGCACGTCATGGTAGCTCACCACCGCACGGGACTCGGCGCAGGCCAGTGTTTCAACTTCGATCTGCAGGCGGCGCAGAATATCAATGGTAACAATGGCTTCCGCCTCTTCAAAACCAGGTGCCAGTAGCACGGCAACCTTTTTCATACACACTCCTCGATTTTTCCAAATACACCAAACAATAAATGTCGAATCATTCAGGCGCTTAACTTTATTAATTTCCACAAAACTGATCTGGCGCAAAAAAAATTAGCCAGCAGATAGCGTTCACAGACGCGGGTCAATGGTGAAATTTCTTCATCCGAAGACCAGATAATCATCTGGCGACAGACAATACCTGATTGTGAAATTCCATTTCGTGATATGAAACATCATTTCATTATCAATATTTCACTTTAATTCTATAAATATCAATCTGTTATATTCACAGCGTTTATATGCGCAAGCGGAAAAATCACTAATATTGCTATGACAATATGTAAAAAATCATAAATACGCAGATTTAAGGATTTTCTTATGTCGGGACTGGAGTTATGCTGAATCTCGATCGGGAGCGAATATAATTCGTGATCACTAAAGGACCGGCGGAACGGATTTATTCTGCTAACAGTTTTAATTGTACGTAGAGGTGACGTGTAGCGGCAGCCCGTTGCACTGACGTTAGTAACGTACATCCCCCTTTCTGGAAATAAGGATATTGATATGGCTGCAGTTGGAATTGTTCATAAACTCAACACACAAATGAACCTCGAGTTCTACGCATCGAATCTTTACCTGCATCTCAGTGAATGGTGCTACGAACACAGCCTGACTGGCACCGCAACCTTTCTACGCACTCAGGCGCAAGGTAACGTGACTCAAATGATGCGTATGTTTAATTTTATGAAAAGTGCCGGGGCTAACCCTATCGTCAAGGCTATCGATGTTCCGGGTGATGAACTAACTTCCCTTGAAGAACTGTTTCAGAAAACGCTGGATGAATACCAACAGCGTTACAGCAAGCTATCACGCTTAACCAATGAAGCAGAAGCCTTGAATGATGCAACAACCATTGATTTTCTTCACGATCTGGAAAAAGAGCAGCAGCAGGATGGCGTGCTGTTACAGACGATTCTTGATGAAGTCCGCAGCGCTAAACGTGCGGGACTGTGCATGGCGCAAACCGATAAGCACCTGCTGAACGTCGTGAACTATCAACATCACTAATCTTCAATTTTCATCGTGTTGATGCCGGATAACGATGCGACGCACCTTATCCGGCTGGTGCTTAATTTTCTCTACGCTCACGCCTCTCATTCTGCGAGGCGCAAAAAAACCTTTCTAAAACCTGAAACAACGGTTTATTTTAGTGAGATTCATTCTGCGGCGTGAATTTCAACTCGATCAAGGCAACCGCTTTTTGTATTGCGCGCATAGTGACCGGATCGGCACCTGCAGGATGGCTGGAAAAGTCGATGCTTTTCAGCTGGCTGGACATTTTCTCCCGAACTTCAACTGGGGCAATAACATCAAGAACATCCAGAATCTGCTTGATAACCAGCTGACAGGCAACAACGTCCGAGAGCAGTTCCTGATCGGCATTCAGTGTTTGGGACATAGTGAGCTCCTTATAGAAAGGTCGTCATAGTACCCATTCAACGAACGAAACGATAGCCGCGCATGCCTTCCGAATGCGCTGAAAATAAAAATAGTTCCAGTCAGTTTCTTTTAGATGGCAAGCACAACATGAGTGAACATTTAGCGGTTGAGAACAAACGCGGTCTATCCCCGGCTGCATTACTTGTTGCCGGGGCTTTCTTTATGGAGTTTATTGACGGCACGGTGATTGCCACCGCACTGCCCGACATGGCGAAAAGTTTTGGCGTGCAGGCAGTTGACCTGAACATAGGTATCAGTGCCTATCTGATCACCCTCGCGGTACTGATCCCCGCCAGCGGCTGGATTGCGGATCGCTTCGGCGCCAGAAAGGTGTTTACCCTTGCACTGGCGATATTTACTCTCGCCTCGGTTTTATGCGGTTTGTCCGAAAGCCTTGAGAGCTTTGTCGCCATGCGAATCTTACAGGGTGTAGGTGGTGCGCTAATGGTTCCGGTTGGCCGACTCGCGGTATTACGAACCACGCCTAAACATCAGTTGATCACCGCTATTGCGACCCTGACCTGGCCCGCTTTAGTCGCGCCCATCATTGGCCCTCCCCTTGGCGGATTCATTACCAGCTATGCCAACTGGCGCTGGATCTTCTTCATTAATGTACCGCTCGGAATACTGGCGATTGCGCTGGCGCTACGTTTTATCCCGGATATTCATGACGACGAGCGCCGCCCATTTGATATAACAGGATTTATCGCAACCTCTGTTGCGATGGTGAGCCTGGTGTATGCCATGGAGTTACTGGGAACCCAACAGCCTCAGGGCTGGCTGACCGCCGGACTTTTGGCGCTAGGAACATTGACCTTTCTGTTTGCCCTGCATCATTTTCGTCGCACCGCCTGGCCAATGATTCGCCTTGATGCCATGAACGTCCCTACTTTTCGCGTCACCATGTATGGCGGATCGCTGTTTCGTGCCTCTATCAGCGCCGTGCCGTTTCTGCTGCCGTTAATGTTTCAGGTAGGTTTTGGCATGAACGCTTTTCACGCGGGTTCGCTGGTGCTGGCGGTATTTGTCGGCAATCTGACGATTAAACCTGCCACCACACCGTTGATACGCTGGCTGGGCTTTAAGAAACTGCTGTTGATTAACGGTGCACTTAACGTTCTGGCGTTGCTGGCCTGTGCATTAATTACGCCGCAGACCCCCGTGTGGGTTATTTTGCTGGTGTTGTATCTGGGCGGTGTGTTCCGCTCAATTCAGTTTACCGGCGTCAGCACGCTTGCCTTCGCGGACGTCTCCGCGGCACAAATGAGCTACGCTAATACGCTGTTCAGTACGGCGACACAATTAGCGGTGGGATTGGGCATTTCTTTAGCCGCTATTGGCATCCGCATTGGCGATGTGGTCAGTGAAAAGCTGGCATTGGGCAATATTCCGGGGATTAGTTTCCGGCTGGCCTTTGTCGCTATTGCCATTATTTGTCTGGTAGGTATGGTGGATACGCTGCGGCTCACCCGTGATGCAGGAAGCGCAGTATCGAACAAGAACAGGTAGCCCGGAGGGTGAACGCCGCCGGGCCAACAGGATTTAGCCAATCACCTCGCGTACAAACGCTTCGATTGCTTTGTCCTGGCAGTTTTCAAAGAAGCACTGCTGGAAGCGCGGGCCTGATACAGCGGTTTTCACCAGTTCAGGATCGATCGCGCGCAGCGTGTCCAGATAATTTTCTTTTACCACAGCCGCTTTCACCTGATTCAGAATACCGGCGTTACGCACCTGCGGCTCTTTACGCTCCGGTGGGTAGCCTTCACCGTTACGCCCGGTGAACGCTTTTTCAAACATATAGCGCACATTCAGCTCAGCACCCCAGCCAAAACCTTTGGCGAATGCCAGAGAAAGCGCGTTGCCGTTGTTGATCTGAGAGAACAAGAACGCATCTGCAGGATCAAGGCAATAACCACACACCACACCCGGATGGATATTCAGTGACATCATTGCCCCCTGGCCCGTACCGCAACCTGTAACAACAAAGTCTACAGCTTTGGAATTAAGCAGGATGCTGGCCATAATGCCTAAATGGATGTAGGTCAGATGATGATCATTTTCGTCGCTCATCCCAACGTTATAGACCGGAAAACCTTTCTCATCCGCAACGGCCTTAAGCTCGTTATGGATGATGGCGTTTTTGCTTGCCTGGCTGTTTTCCATCATCAATGCAATTTTCATTCTGTACTCTCCTGAATGCGCTGCGGTAGCCCGCTGAAAGTCATAACATTCAGCCACATTACTATTTTGCAATCGCACTTTCAAATTTAATGAAATTTAGTTTTAAAAAACAAAGTTGCGCTCACATTCCTGTCTGAACAGTTCAGAATCACCTCAAACAAATGACCTCGTTGTGATTAATCGCAGGTGATCTTCGGGCTATTCAAGCCATTGATGAGAGTCTCTGTATGCCATGATAGTGTATCTTCGAACTTTCAGAGCGATCTCATGAAGACTTTTATCCTGGCACTTTTGCCGCTCATGCTGACAGGATGCACAATTACAAAACAGGCACAGGTCAGCGAAGCCAGCGCCATCACTGGTGTGGTTCGCCTGACTTATAATCAGGCCATGTTACAAACAGCACGTACCGATGACTACGTTACCCAAGGGACAGCCACCAAAGAGTGTCAGCGCCTGGGCTATGCCAGCGCAGAAGCGTTTGGCCAGCCGGTGTCAACCTGTAGCGTGTATGCAGGCTCTCTGTGCTTAAATACCAAAATTACACTCGCCTGGCAGTGTCATGGTGTCGCGGTGCCCCAATCACCTTCTTTCAATTATTAATATTTCCGACCAGCTCATTTTTGCTGGTCTTTTACCACTTTATTATTTATATCCTCCGTTTAATATCGTTAATGCGTTTTATTCCCATTCGCATTTTTAATAAATAAATTTATTATTTTACCTTTTGCAAATAATTAAATAACAAATTATAGTGGCGCCACGTCAATATTTAATAACGTTTGTGGAGCAGAACCATGCTGAAAACAGAAATGATCGACCAACTGAATGAGCAAATGAATCTTGAATTATATTCATCTCTGCTCTACCAACAGATGAGCGCGTGGTGCAGCTATCACAGCTTCGAAGGTGCTGCCGCGTTTTTGCGCCGTCACGCCCAGGAAGAGATGACGCACATGCAGCGTCTGTTCGACTACCTGACCGATACCGGCAGCTTGCCGCGTATTAATACCGTTTCTTCACCCTTTGCTGAATATGCTTCTCTGGATGAACTGTTCCGTGTTACTTACGAACACGAGCAGCTAATCACCCAGAAAATTAATGAGCTGGCACACGCGGCAATGACCCACCAGGATTATCCAACCTTTAATTTCCTGCAATGGTATGTTGCCGAGCAGCATGAAGAAGAGAAATTATTTAAATCTGTTATTGATAAGCTGTCGCTGGCAGGAAAAAGTGGCGAAGGTCTTTATTTCATCGACAAAGAACTGGCTACGCTTGATACACAGAATTAATATTTTAGGGCAATGATGGCAGCCCGCCATCATTACCCCTTGAAATCAGTGACGGCAGATCTTGCTTTCGTGCGTAGAGAAGCCGTCTTCTTTTGCAATAAACTTTCCCTTCGCCGCTAAAAACGCCACCAACTCGCCTGCCGTCATATCCGCCGCAGAACAAGTGTGAAAACGCGCCTGCTCGCCGAAACGTGCCGTAATCGCCGCTTCAAGGCTGGCATTTGAATACTGCTCACCAGATTCAATCATCATGTTAAGCACTTCGTGACCGTGAATAGATTCCATATTACCTCCTTAATAAAGTCCGTAGCCTAATGTGAACCGCACATCGTCGCTTTGCGCTAACGCAGGTTTATCTGCAGATAAATGTTATTTGTTATACATCTTAATGGTCAAAACATCGTAAACATTAATGTACAGTCATTGTAACGGTGATTTGACGAAAATAGCGTTTTGCCTTAATCTGCGCCGCAGATATAACCATTGATTATCTCTGGGACAGAGGAAAGCGTGAAAAACAGAACCCTGGGTAGTATTTTTATCGTGGCGGGAACCACGATTGGTGCCGGTATGTTGGCAATGCCGCTGGCTGCGGCAGGCGTGGGGTTTAGCGTCACGCTGGTATTGTTAGTCAGTCTTTGGGCGTTGATGTGCTACACCGCGCTGTTGCTGCTTGAAGTGTATCAACATGTCCCGGCAGACACCGGGCTGGGTACACTGGCAAAACGTTATCTTGGTCGTTACGGACAATGGGTAACGGGCTTTAGCATGATGTTTTTGATGTATGCCCTGACGGCGGCGTACATCAGTGGTGCAGGTGAACTGCTGGCTTCCAGCATCAGCGACTGGACCGGAACAAATATTTCCCCGACAACAGGCGTACTGCTGTTCACCTTTGTTGCCGGTGGCGTGGTTTGCGTGGGGACCTCGCTGGTCGATCTGTTCAACCGTCTGCTATTCAGTGCCAAGATAATCTTCCTGGTGGCGATGCTGGCTCTGTTAATGCCGCATATTCATAAAGTGAACCTGCTTACGCTGCCGCTGCAACAGGGGCTGGCGCTCTCCGCAATCCCGGTCATCTTCACCTCGTTCGGTTTTCACGGCAGTGTTCCCAGTATCGTCAGCTATATGAACGGTAACATCCGTAAACTGCGTTGGGTGTTTATTACGGGTAGCGCTATTCCTCTGGTCGCCTATATCTTCTGGCAACTGGCGACGCTTGGTAGCATTAACTCGACAACATTCATGGGGCTTTTAGCCAATCACGCAGGCTTAAACGGCTTATTGCAGGCATTGCGTGAAGTCGTGGCTTCGCCGCACGTCGAACTGGCGGTGCATCTGTTTGCTGACCTCGCACTGGCAACCTCTTTCCTCGGCGTTGCATTGGGATTATTTGACTACCTGGCCGACCTCTTCCAGCGCCGCAATACTGTAGCGGGAAGAATGCAAACCGGCGTGGTGACCTTCCTGCCGCCGCTGGCATTCGCGCTGTTCTATCCGCGTGGTTTTGTCATGGCATTAGGGTATGCGGGCGTTGCCCTGGCGGTGCTGGCGCTGCTCATTCCCTCGATGCTGGCCTGGCAGAGCAGAAAACATAATCCGCAGGCCAACTACCGCGTAGCAGGCGGTGCTCCGGCGCTGGCACTGGTATTTTTGTGCGGCATTGTGGTGATAGCAGTACAGTTTTCTATTGCAGCAGGATTACTACCAGAAGTGGGTTAAAACAAAGGGGCTTTCGCCCCTTTCTGTTAATGCAAACAGCACTGCTTATATTTCTTGCCGCTGCCACACGGACAAGGGTCATTGCGTCCTACTTTGGCATCCACTTTCACCGGTACTTTGACCGGCGTTTCCTGAGGATGCGCCATCCAGTAAGCATGCAGGTCCAGCGCAGCCAGGCGGATGGCATCGACGCTCTCTTCAAACGCTTCCGGCGTTAGTTTCTCAACCACCGCAAAGTTCTCTTCCGTGCCGTGCAGCGCAATAGCTTCAAGTGCTGGTTTTAACGTGTCCGGTAACGCGGACCAGTCTGACAGTGCGACGCCGCGCATATAACCAAAGCACCACTCTTCAACGATGGTCAGTTCATGCTCGTCAATTTCACGCAAACCAAACAGCGGCTCAAACTGCTCAGGATATTCATCCAGACGATCGGCCGTATCCGCCATATGTTGAAACGCCAGGTTCATGAAACGCGTCATTTCTTTTTCGGAGGACCAGCGAGGGACATACTGCGCGCCGCCCCAAATCGCGACCAGCCACTGCTCTGGTTCAATTTCATACGGTGAACTCAGCACCGCCGTCAGCAAACCATCCAGTTCTGACACATCCAGAATAGCCTTGTCTGTATTGTACTTAGTCAGTACATCATCCAGCCATTCCAGTTCGCTCTCGTTTAATGGTCCCGTTTTCATAACGCTTTTCCTTAGTCAAAAAATCTTGCCTGTGATCATCCTACATGGCTGGAGGGATAACAGATAAAAATGGGCATATGCGGCATATAGCTGCCGCCTGTTCAGGTTAACAGGAAACGAGGGGAATTCCGGAAGTTAACGCACAAAAGAGAACACTAAGCCGCCGGGCATCATACCGGGAAAACACAATAAAACCACCCGTAGGTGGTTTACTGTTGTTCAATACGGTTGAGCGTTGCGGTATAGCCCGTTTTCGCTACCGCGTTAAGTAACGTATCGGTTGGGAAACCTTCTGGCACAATCGCTTCTGCTTGTCGGGTTTTTAGGGAGGATTTTGCTTTAATCACACCATCGGTTTCACGTAGCGCCTGATTGACCGAAATAACGCACAGCGAGCAGGTCATATTTTGTATATCCAGCACCACTTTTTGATTGGCCGCCTGAGCCCACAGCGGCAGCAACAAGCATGCAACTAATGTGAAGATTTTCATTCAAATACCTCATAAAACCAGGCAACGAGCGTTGGATAAAATAGCACCGGCAAAATCAACGCCAGCGCGCACCAGTAGAGAACGCGCGCTTGCTTCAACGTTAACCATCCGGAGCACCACAGCCGCCTGGAAAAATAGAGCCGCCAGAAGACGCGCAGTAATAAGCCCAATGACACCAGCATCAGGGGAATTCGCAAAAACTCAAACTGGGTGAAAACAGCAAAGCTCGCCGCCGAAATACCAAACAACAGATAGAGCAGCGGTCCAACGCAGCATAAGCCCGCGGTGACAGCAGCCGCAGCGGCCGTCAACAGGGTGAGCCCCGCCCCTTTAGCGTTGTTCTGTGGCGACATAGCTGTAGGAGAACGCTTTAGGATCATAGAAATTGATCGGGTCACCATCGACTTCAGCGTAAGGATAGCCAAAGTTGTTCATGGCTCCCTGTTCCGTTGCTGGGTACAGCTCGAAATCACGCCCGTAGTTAAATCCAACCCAGTTCATTTCCCAGTTACCAAACAGGTAAGTGTTTACCGCCTGGACATCGGCGTCCTGATGCGACTTTTTCTCTGCCAGACGCATTTTGGTCACATCAGCAGGATCGCACGGTAACCAGCCGTAACCGGCCAGATAGAATTCGGCGCGGCAATGTTGTCCGCCGCTCACATCGGCGACGCCTGCACTGTCTGCTTTGCCAAAAGCGCTTTTCGAGTAACGTTCGAGCTTATTGGCTTTGCCCAGACGGATGCCAAACAGTTCGCGCGCCGGAATGCCGCTGGCCCGCGCCAGAGCCACAAAAACGGAGCTCATGTCGGTGCATTTTCCTTTGAGCTTACCGCTTTTTAAGATCTCCGCCACATCCCCCGTGCCGCAGCCAATGACGTCGTTATCGCGCTCCATATGGCTACTCACCCATTCGTAAATCAGGCGCGCTTTTTTCAGCGGATCCTGCTCATTACCGGTGATTTTACGCGCAGTTTCCAGAACAAGCCCATCAACTGGGGTATGTGTCGTCGGCAGCAGGTACGGTTTTACATCCAGCGGATAAATAATCTGCTCCGGCGCTTGCCAGGTTTTCAGCGCGTCCTGCTTCAGCGGCTCCCAGTCGGCGGTTTCAATGTCGATATCAACGTTAATCAACAGTTCGGCCTGCGAGTCAGGCCAGGTGGCAAACAGCGTTTTCGCGCCATAAGTATTATTAGTGGTAACGTACGCCTGCTTATAGTTTCCGCTAAAGGCAAGCGCCGTCATTTGTTGAAACGCGGTATCTACCGGAAGCGGGATCCACAGTTTTACCACGCCGCTCGACCCCTTAGGAGGGTTAAGTTTATACGTCTGGGATAACACAAAGCGCCGACGCGCGACTGGTGCAACGGATGGCTCAGCGGCGTGAACCGTCTGGCTAATAACCGCAGGACCGACTAAACCGGCGGCGGAAAGGAGAACGCTATTTTTGAGAAATTGTCGACGTTGCATTGCTGTCTGTCCATGTTGTAAGAGTTGGGCTACGGCTAAGAAGGTAAAAACCGTATGCGATCATCACAGCAGACAGACGCTGACATAAAAAGGTGAGCCGATGGAGGTTATTCATCAATAACAGACCTGTTAACTGTGAATGAAATAAGAAACTGCGCGACAGATAGTAAGCCATAGGCAGGCAAAAAGTACAGCCGTGAGAGCGAGTTCAGAATATATAAACATTCGTTGCCAGCTTACGGGCTAACCCTCTGGCCCCTTCGCGCATAACCATATCGTGATTCCAGCGAAAAACAGGTGCCGCCAGCGGAGCCAGGTAATTCATCCAGCGAATCGTGGTGCGAACATTCCAGTCATATCTGACGATAGTCTCTGTGCCATTGGCAGAAAAAGACCACACGCCTCGCCCTTCAACCGCCCCGCTGGCTTGCCCCTCAAGCAGCGAGCAGGGCAGAATATTCAACACGTTGATGTCAAAGGTTAAGCGATAAGGAAGCGCTCCTTTCCAGGTATAACGATGCAGCGCCCCAATGCCCTGTGTATCACCTTTTTTAATCTCAACAATGCGTTCCAGACTTTCCCACCATTCTGGCCACTGATCGGGATGAGAAAAAACATCCCATACCTCCTGAATTGAAGCCTCAACCCGCCAGACGGTGGAAAACCGATAGTTAGCCATAATACAGACTCCCTCAAGGCGAGAAGAAATTGGCGGGAAAACGGATGTTAATGACCATAGCATCCAGAAGCACGGTTTCTAATCGCTGCCCATCTGGCGCATAGCTGATCACTTTGGCAGGGAGTCCGTGATAATTATCCAGCCAGACGTCATAGCGGTGAACACCATCAACCGCCATTGTTCCTGGCCCAACCACAGATACGCGCGTCGTCGCCCGTCCTGCAAGGTTTTCCTTACCAACTGTGGTTGTTATCCCTTCGCGTTGCAGATGACGAATATTGCCCAACAACACGCCGATATCAGAGCGATCCACCCGATGACCGCGCTCATCCTGGATCAATGAATTAGTAGGTGACAGGTGCAAAATGGGCAACGTACCCGCACCAAATGGCCATAACGTCACTTTACCGCTGACAGGATTAAAGATAAGCGCCGCACCTGAATGCGGTTGGGTAAAATCCATCCGCACATACCCAGGCTTTTGAAAGCTATAGCGAATAATTTTGCTTTCATCGGATGGCGACGATGAGCGCATCATAACCTGATAAGACGTCAGGTTATTAAATGACTGTTGAGAAAATGCGATGGGATCCGTAGCCCTGGCATTCTGCGAAAAGATATCCTTTTTTTCCACCGAATATGCTGCACCACTAAGGGTAAGCAATGCTGCGAACATGACTATCGGAAAAGATGAAATGTTCATAGCAGCCCCCTGAACCAGCACTGTCTGCCAACAGAAGTAATCACCTGTTGGCTGTTTTTATTATAGTTCTTATTTATACAGTCCTTCGCAGTTGCGCTTCGAGAGGATATTCCATTAAATTCGGCAGTTTGCGTAAACCTGTAGTGGTGCACACACAAGCGTAAATTATAGCCTATCGGATTAGTCGCCTTTTCGCTTTGCTTAAAAGCTTATGCTAGCAATCGTCTCCTACCTTTAGAGGCCAGCAAACTGGAACCTTCATTCAATCTCATCAGTCAGCATAGTGCTTTTTTATATCCCCCAAACGAATTCCACTCCAGCAAAAAGCTATACTTTAGTAACCATACTTAAAATGAGGGTTAATCATGAGACGGCTATGGGCGTCGTTATCCATCGCCTTTGTTCTACTGCTGATGAACTCCCCTTACGCCGCAGCCAGCGCCCTGCAGCACCAGGGCGACAGAGAGCATGAATTACGGATTGCCGTGATTGCTGGTAATGGTTTAAACAGCTTCGGGGGAGACATTGGTTTTACGCTCAACGCGCAAAACAGGAAAATCCATCCCTTTGGTCCTCAATTTATCATTGTTGATCCCATCATCATTGATAACGTTGGAATGCGCAGCGGAAATCCTGCCCGCGATGGCTTCATCGGCAACCCTGCACGTAATGGATTTATGAATAATCCTGCCCGCGGTGGATTCATGACAAACACCCCTATTCGCAGATAACAGTAATGTAGTGGTCGCGTTTGTGCCAACTGGGTCGCTTTCGCACATTCGATGCAATTACCGCCAATACCAGGGGCCGTATTGGCGACCGCACCTGCGCGATAGACTTTAATGTTATGTGCTTATCGGCATGGACATAGTCACATCACTTTTTATATTTTCAAATAATCAGTAAACACCAACATCTAAATACAACGTCAGGTTAATCCATAATAAATACGGCTGATATTAAAACAATAAACCATACAGCACACTTACCTTTCAGACGTTTTTTAGATATCAAAATAATAAAAATAAGCGATAGTCATAACGCGTCTCCTCCGGATCCGCGCAATAAAGTATTTGTTCAATTCGCCGGAGCTCTCACACGACAGGGGGTAATAGACGTTCAACAACCCTGGAAAATCGTCACTTAAAATAGGAAGGTTTCAATAAGCTGGGTGTTGCCTTTGTCGATGGTTATACCGCCAGAGTTTCACCGGGCGTTCTTGAAGTCTGGACCAGCGTCGATTGAAGGCATCATTTAACGCCATTTGGCTGAAAGTGATGCGCTGCACTCCTGTCCATATCAACACCCTGTTCCTGGACGTTGATATCAACGTAAAGCACTCGCCTTTCGAGGGGAAAGTCATGGTTAAATTGCTGTTGCAGGGCTCATCCGGCCCGGAAGTTGTTCAACTCCGCAAGTGTCTGGCTGCTACATTGGGGCCGGATGCAAAAATGTTCGATCTACAGACGAAAAATAACCAGTTCGATGAGGCACTCGTGGCAGCAGTACGTCACTGGCAGTCGAATATTGGTGTCCTTGCCGATGGCATTGTTGGTCCCTACTGCCAGAGCCTGCAAGGTTTGATAACTCTCCCCACCATCGGTCTGCGCGCAGACGATGTGCAGAAGTTATTCCCAGCCACCAAACCATCCAACGTATTGCGATATCTGCCGTATGTTGCGGCAGCACTGGCCAGTGAGGGGCTCACGGCGTTCCCGTTGGTTCTCGCTGCGCTAGGTACCATACGCGCGGAGACAGAAGGTTTCGTGCCGATTGCCGAATACCCTTCTCAGTTCAACACAATACCAGGTTTACCGGCATTCAGCGCCTACGACGCAGGTACAAAAATAGGTAAAGATCTTGGCAATACTAAACCGGGAGATGGTGCCAGATTTCGTGGTCGTGGTTTCGTGCAACTCACCGGGCGCGCGAATTACGAAGAATACGCTCCCCGCATCGGCGCGGACATTGCCGCTTTCCCTGACCTCGCCAATGCACCTGAAGTGGCAGCCGTATTATTGGCTATGTTCCTCGCCGATCGCAAAAAAGAGTTAACGACCGCACTCGCAGCCACTCCACCGGACTACAGGAAGGCACGTCGACTGGTGAATGGCGGCTCCCACGGATTGGATCGTTTCAAAAGCGTGTTCACGCTTGCCGCAGCCACACCAACCGCCATGCTAAACACCGGAAAAGCCGGGAAGACGATGACAAGTAGCGAGCCTTCAAAAGCGGGTAAGCAAAAGAGCGCCACAGCGGCAATTCCCTTATCCGTACTCGACTCGGGGCTCGTGCTCAATGCTTCAAAGGATCCGGTCGATCTGCGCGATCGAACCTATACACCGCCCCCGGTAAGCTTGCCCGACCTGTTCCCAAGCGATGAGGACATTGCAACACGGTTGACAGTTTACACGAAGGCAAAATTGATCCTCGATCAGGGCCAGGAAGGAGCCTGCACGGGCTTTGGCCTCGCATGCGTCGTGAATTATCTCCGCTGGCGTAAAGCCGGTTATCCATCGACGCTCGATTCAGTGAGCCCCCGCATGCTTTACAATTTTGCCCGGCGATACGACGAATACGCAGGTGAGGATTACGAGGGCTCAAGCTGCCGTGGCGCGCTCAAGGGCTGGTTTCACCACGGCGTGTGTCTGGAGTCTGACTGGCCCTATCAGGCGCAGGAAGATGTGCCGCCAAAGTATGGCTATGCCGAACGATCAGCGAATACGACACTGGGTGTCTACTATCGCATAGACATCAAAAGTATCACCGACATGCAAGCCGCGATCCATGAAGTTGGTGCGATCTACGTTTCCGCCTTCACGCACGAGGGCTGGCAGGCTGTTCCGGAAGTGAAAAAAACAATCACGGGGCATACCTCGCTTTCCATTATCGCCTTCAATGGCAAACCCTCAAAAACCGATGGACATGCCTTTGCTCTGGTGGGATTCAACCGCGATGGCTTTATTATCCAAAACTCATGGGGAAATAGCTGGGGTTGTGGTGGTTTTGCGGTGTTGAGTTATGCCGACTGGCTGACCAATGCGATGGATGCCTGGGTCGCTGCGTTGGGCGTACCGGGTGTGATGCAAGGGCAACTCACCATTGGCAAACCGTCTTACGCCACGTTGGCAGGAACAGCCAATAAAGAGCAGTGGTGGGATGAAGCAACCGCTTACGAACACAGTATCGTAATAGGCAACAATGGACGCGTGACTCGCTACCTTACACAAGACGAAATGACGCGCACATTGATGTATCAAGGGTGTGTATTACCCGATCGCTGGTTCCGGACACATACCACCGAAACCAAGCGTCTGGTGATCTATGCACACGGAGGACTCAACGACGAGGCCGGTTCTATTGAACGGGCGCGAGCGATGGGCCGCTACTTCATCGGCAACGACTGCTACCCATTATTCCTTGTGTGGAAAACGGGGATTCTGGAATCCATTGGTGACATCTTTTCCGACCACTTCCATCGAGAACCGCCACGAGCAGGAGGCATTCGTGAGGCGTTAACCGATGGATCCGACATGCTGCTTGAGCAAACAATAGGTAGGCCATTTGCCAAACCTATCTGGAGCGAGATGAAGGAAAATGCAGAGTTTAGCTGTGTCTCAGGCCGCGCAGGCGACCTGCTGGTGACAGCACTACAAACGCTAGCTGCGAGCTGGGGCAACGCACTTGAGATCCATATCATCGGCCACTCGGCAGGCAGTATCATCCTCGGCTATTTCGTCGACCTGTTGTCGGCACGCGGTCTGGGCGAGCAACTTAAATCAGTGCATCTCTATGCACCCGCATGCACGGTGCAATTTGCCAACCGCCACTATGCACCGCATGCTTCTTTAATGAAACGTATGTATCTGCACATTCTCTCCGATCGCAATGAGAGGGACGACAATGTAGCGAAAATTTATCGTAAGTCGTTGCTGTACTTCGTTTCAAATGCCCTGGACGGCGATCAGCGTACACCACTACTGGGAATGGACAACGTACGCGACAAAAACTACAGCGGCTGGGACGGTTCGTCGAGCACAGGCGAAGCACTTCGCAATTGGCGCCGTGCTGCTAGTGAGGCTGGGTTAGATAAAAGCGCACGTACGAATGTGATTGATATGAACAAGGTGCCCACAGGTCCGAACGTCTGGATTGATCCTTCACACGGCAGTTTCGACAACAATACCAATGTTCTCGAACTGACGTTGCAACGTATTGTTGATGTAGACGCACTGAACATGTCCGTTGACGATCTGAGAGGCTTTTAACTAGCGCTCGCTCTCTGAGTTACGCGCACATTGAAACTAACAACATTAAGATAATCATTGATATACAGGAATACGGGTGCCAGGGGCGGCTGATGTGACAGGTAAACGTCAGGCACAAAAAAACCACCCGTAGGTGGTTTCACGACACTGCTTATTGCTTTGATTATTCTGTTCTTTCCCATGGTACCCGGAGTGGGACTTGAACCCACACAGCACGAACGCCGAGGGATTTTAAATCACGCGTGTTATCAAGCACTATCAACAAGTTACCCCATTTTTTCGCCAATAACACATGATTTTAAGATCAACTTAATCAATAGCTTATAATCATCAAGAAGGTACAATGGTGAAACTTTTTTTGCTCTCAACATCGTTCTAACGTGATGGGTAAATGAGGTTAAAATCCTCGCACAATTTAAGCTATTCACATCACCGGGCAGTCATCAAACTCCGCGTTCCTGGCGTCATTAATGATGTAAGTGATCACCCCGAATATAGCGGGTGCAGAACTGTAGCCGTCATCATCTACTGGTAGCGCCTCCCTTCTTCCGTTCTCCAGATTTATCAGGTGGGGCTGAGGGTGGGTTCGATATCGCTTGATCCTGAATTCCCCGTCTATCGCACATATCAACAACGAGCCATCGCAGGCAGTAAGGGACGCATCTACCACAAGCAGCGCACCCTGAATTATTCCTTCCCTGAAATGTGAACGTGATGCCCGCATGAAATAAGTCGCTGCTGGCTGGCTGATTAACTGCTGATCGAGGGAGATTCGTGTTTCAACATAATCTGCCGCAGGTGAAGGAAAGCCCATGTTTACGCCCTCTCTTGAATACCGGATAAAAACACAGTATAAATACTGTATATCCATCCAGTAAAGAGGCAATAAGCAATGTTCGTGGAACTCGTTTATGACAAAAGGAATTTTGATGGTCTGCCCGATGCAAAAGATATCATTCTGGGCGAGTTAACGAAGAGGGTTCACCGGATCTTACCCGATGCTGATGTTCGGGGTAAACCGATGATGACACTGCAGCCATCAATACTGACGCCAGAAAGCATGAGAAAAACATCATATGACCATGTATTTTTCATAACTGACAATGATCGTCCAAGTGGGCATTAGATAACAGATGGTAAGAGTCGCCTAAAGCAACAGCCGCCTAAGTTCACCTTAGAGAAGTTACTGTTTCATGCCCCAGTCATGTCCCACCCTCGAAAAACATGCAAAGCCTTGCAAACCGATGCAACGCTTTGTGTGTCCCGTTTTTGTCTCACCATCTGGCATCATATGTCGATCGATCCGTTTTCAGATGATAGACTTTCTGCCTCTAAGAATTCACTGATTTATATAATGTTAAAGCTATTTAGTCGTTATGTTTCCGTTGGAGTCCTGAATACCGCCATTCACTGGTTATCCTTCGGAGCTCTGTTCAGCTTGATGGGCATGAATCAGGCGATATCTAACCTACTCGCTTTCTGTGTTGCGGTTACGTTCAGCTTTTTTGTTAATGCCAAATGGACATTTAAATCCAAAGCAACAACAGGCCGATACGTTGCTTTTGTCATCTTTATGGGGGCTATGGCAGCTCTTACCGGTTACATTTCAGACCTCCTTCACGCTCCAGCACTAATCACCCTGATTGCATTCTCTGGATTCAGCCTGGTAGCAGGATTTATCTATTCAAAATTCATTATCTTTAGGGATACAAAATGAAAATCTCGTTGGTTGTTCCGGTCTTCAATGAAGAAGCCACCATACCAATTTTTTATAAAACCGTTCGGGAATTTGAAGAGCTGAAACCATATGATGTTGAGATAGTCTTCATCAACGATGGAAGCAAAGATTCAACTGAATCATTGATTAATGCACTAGCGGTATCTGACCCGCTTGTAATGCCATTGTCATTCACCCGTAACTTTGGTAAGGAGCCAGCTCTTTTTGCGGGCCTTGATTATGCAACAGGAGATGCTGTAATACCTATTGATGTTGACCTTCAGGATCCGATTGATGTTATTCCGCGCTTAATTGAAAAGTGGCAGGATGGCGCAGATATGGTATTAGCAAAGAGATCTGATCGTTCGACTGATAGTCGGCTTAAACGTAAATCCGCTGAATGGTTCTATAAGCTGCATAATAAAATCAGCAACCCAAAGATCGAAGAAAATGTAGGTGATTTTCGTCTTATGTCACGCGGCATTGTTGAAAACATAAAGCAAATGCCTGAAAGAAACCTTTTTATGAAAGGGATTTTATCATGGGTCGGTGGAAAAACTGATGTAGTAGAGTATTCCAGAGCTGAGCGTGTGGCTGGTGATTCTAAATTTAACGGCTGGAAACTTTGGAATCTTGCCCTAGAAGGAATTACAAGTTTTTCTACTTTTCCTCTTAGAGTGTGGACATATATCGGACTCAGTGTAGCTGCGTTATCTTTTGTGTATGGTGTTTGGATGGTATTTGATAAAATTTTGTTCGGTAATCCAGTCCCTGGATATCCATCACTGCTAGTCTCCATTTTATTTCTTGGTGGTGTGCAACTCATCGGCATCGGAGTTCTAGGTGAATACATAGGTCGCATTTATACAGAATCAAAACAAAGACCTAGATATATTTTAAAAGGATCAAAAAAATGAAAAACAAAGAATTTTGGTTTATTTTTTCGTTCATTATCATGTATCTAATACCACTATTAATTGGTAATTTATATTATTACGACGATCTTTATAGAGCATATTTAGGATACATGTCATGGGATACAGATGGTAGACCATTTGCGAATTTATTTTATTTCGTATTGACCTTTGGTCAGACTCTGCCAGATATTTATCCAATACCATTACTGCTTGGAGTCGCCTTTTATTCTTATGTTGGATTTTTATACGCTAGAACAAACGGATTTAAGTTCAGTATTGGTTTTATATTATCTTACGCCATGTTAATTATGAATCCCCTTTTCATATCAAATCTTTTATTCAGATATGATTCATCATTCATGGTGATTGCTTTAACACTTTGCGTAGTCCCTTATAGTCTAACGTTAAAAAAATGGAATGCATATATAATTGGAACTGCTGCGCTAATTACATCATTCGGATTATATCAAGCGGCAATAAGCGTTTTCATTGCGTTGGCAGGCATAGAATTGGTATTAAATACCACCAATAAATCAATTAGAGATGCTATATTAATTTGTTTCGAAAGGGTTTCTCAATTAATAATTTCTTATCTATTTTATTCACATATTATTTTGAATGCTTTTTCAATTAATGATTATTTTAAATCATTCAACAAAATGATAGAATTTTCTAGCGCAGGGATTGGAGTATTATTACAAAACATCAATTCATCTCTTTACAACTTAAAGCTGACATTCAGCTCAGGGATGATTATTGCGATAACTCCTGTCGCCATTGCGTTTTTAGCTTGTTTAATCGCATACACATTTAAAAACAAAAAATTGTCGGTCTTATTCGCGGTTCTTATCGGCTCGATTGCTGTTACTTTGTCTATACCTGGAATTGCTATTTTTGGAGAGAACCCAGTATTCTATTCCAGAATATACATAGGACTTGGTGCGGCATTAATGTTCATCACATTAATGCCTTCAATATTGAAATACAATAATAAGTATTGTACTTATTGTACTGTAATTTTATCCTTCTATTTATTTACTGTAATGTCATCTGTCATGAACTCAGTAAGAGCAGACACCTCTTATCAGAATGATATTTCACAGAGAATAATATCAGCTATAAACAATAATCACATGGCTGAATCTGGAAACATAATGATTATTGGTCAATCTAGACACTCGCCTGTAACCTCAATAAATATTCTTTCATTTCCAGTAATAAAAATAATTTCCCCAACATATTTTATTGATAAGTTTGATGGTGGAAGATTTATTCTTATGCATAATGGTCTGGATATGGTTCAATATCCTAATCAAAAGATGGCCGAAGAACTAAGAAAAGACATTATTAAAGCATCCCCTGTCTATGCTGATAATATGTTCTCTTTATTCAATATAAATGGTATGCCGGTTGTTTCTTTCGAACACACAATTTATGATGAAGTAAACAAAAAATCAGATAGTATGACGTTACCAGGAGGTGCTTTAAGTAATGTGCATGTTAGTGAAAATTACTTTTATGCATGTATAAATAACACTTCACATCCTGAATTGCGCCGTAATGAGTGGTATTACTTACTGCTCCACATGAATAATGGTGATGTTTTAAATAAAAACTTCCTTAGCTTATCATTAATTCGAAAAGAAAATTCCTCATGCGTCGTTAATAAATGGGATGAGGCAATCAATCTAAAAGATCTAAAATCAATTGAATTTGGAATTTACAATACTAAATCTATGGAAAGAAGGTCTCAGTATACAAACTAAATACTACGCGCCTCGAAAGAGGCGCGTAGTTCAGGTAGCAGAATTAATTTGCAGAAATGTATTTGATGTGGAACCAACCCAAGCTACTGGGTTCCCATATGTCACAGTGCCATCGCTAACGACCCAATCTCCAGGGGATATAACACACTTGGATCCATATATATTTGATGGAGCTGTGCTAAATCCACTATCAACAAATCTGAATCCTACCTTATCAACAGATGGCTCTGAAGGAAACCATTTAGTGAATGATGAAGCTTTGATATCATTATTTCTAAAGATGCCCCCAGAGAAATTATTCATACTAAATACCGTATCCATTGGATAATTATTTGTATTTCTGAACTGGTTGCTTTCAAAAATAGGTGATAACACGGTATATCCAGGGCTCAATGAAATATATCCGCCATCAAGAATATTATTCATCACACGAGGATGCTGACCTCCGATACCAACATCGCCAAACCCATTTGCAAATGAGCAAGTATTTCCTTCAAATAGAGGCGAGATCCAACTTGAAGCGGTAAGTCTTGGTGCTTTTGTGTCCTGCATTATATTATTTGTTACTATAAGCCCTCTCTTTAATTGAGTCCCTTCATTGTATCCTTGAACTGATATACCGCCACCAATCATAATGTTATCGGTTATTATTATATTACTTAGCCCCTCATTCACACCCCAATCGCCGCCGATCTCATTTGTTATTAAAAGGTAGTGTGACGAGGCTCTACCATTGATTCCAACTCCTATTTTACTTGTATTCCCCTTACATATAACATTATTTGCTGCAAATATTTCAATAAATATACCATCGCCTTCATAATAGTTATCTGTGATAGTTACATTCTCACCTGCTGGGGTTATTCTTGATTGGATCGATATTGGCTTGTAGAATCGATTTCCGTGTGCATAAGATCTTCTACTTCCTTCTGACACAGCATAGTCTTCTCCGTAAGTATGCCAACTCCTTCCTGAATACCATGTTTCATTGTTTATAAATTCTGAATAATCACAGTTGCGAGTAATAACACAATAATTAACATTGTATTTGTAATTATTATTTTTTACAGATACGTATTTATTTGCAATGCCATTTAAAGCATCTGAATTTATAAACATCCTTGGAGCATTTACGTTATGGTTTCGTATGGTAACGCTGCATCCCTCCAAAACAAATCCCATCCAGTCCTCTTGAGGTTTGAATGTTGTATCTGTTGATGATATTGAATAGTCAACAAAATCACTATTCCAGTTAATACCTGATACTTCACCATTACATGACTTTAATCCAAAAATGGTTCTTTCTGAGGAAGTACTCGATGTGATATCGATTTCAACATCGTTATCAGCGAATATATTAACGTTTAGTGACTCCAAGAAGAATGCCGTCTGGCGTGTAACTAGGTACTTATCTTTATATGCAATAGACTTATCAAAAGTCGGCTTTAGTATACCAGCTGAAACTCTACATCCACGATTTAAAGCCGATGCTAATCTTATTGCTGATTCTACTGAAGTGTTTGATGATTGAATTCCAGTCACATCGTGACCAGCCCATACTGTGTGAATTGCGTCGAATACAGAAATATTTCTAACCCAGCACCCATTACCGCTCGGGTTGCTTTCTCCAGTCCCGGCCAGGAACGACGCTAACCCAGCATACGAACCATCCCACGGAACCGTAGGGCTGAATATGGTGATACCGTTATGCTGTAATTTTGGTTTGCTTGCGTCCCAGTAGAACTGACCACCACCAAAATCAGTACCCGGGACATAGCCAGTAACCTGCCGAACATTATTAGCTGATTTATCACTGAGAGCCATTAGATCTTTTACTGATTCAACTATTGCAATGCTTTTCCCAAAAGCAGAAGCACCAACCGCAACCCAGGCTCCTTTGCCTATACCGCCAGTTGATGCTGGAGTTGAACCAGCAGGAACAGACTTAGGTAGTGCGCCATCCCAACGATAATACTCCCCACTGCTTTCATCCTTTAAAGCCTGGTTAATCAGTGTGATTGATGCGCCGATCTGGAAGGACTCGACCAGAATCCAGCCAACATCAGCAAGAGAACGTTTAAATTGTTCCTCCATCCCATGCCATGTAATCCTCGGATTACCTAATCTGTCAGGAAAATATTCATTTTCCTTGTCTAAGGATAAGTGATCTAAATTTTGTGCGTTATCATATAAATCTTTTGCAGCAGCAGACCCCAGCGGATTGCCGGTGTTATAAGTCGTCATATGAGCCTCATAAGAAAAAACCCGCCGAGGCGGGTATCTTTAATTATTTAGATTAAGCTACATCGCCGGGATAAACGGCATTGTCGTACTGATAGAAGGAGTCGCGATATTCTTTTGCAGTTACCTGGCATGTCCCATCAGATTGAGGCGCTATCTCTGAAATGATACCGCTATATCCTACACGTGAAGATTCGCAGAATATTAAACGTGGTGGTTCTATTGTAGGGTTGTTAAGCGTGATATTACTGAACTCTGGTTGTTCAGGCACCGATAATTCATTATCTCCAATTCTGGTGGCAACGAGCAAACCGGAAGCCGAACCATCCTGATAGCGAATCAGGGCTCTTGGGTTTGTAAATGACCAGTCGAGAGGTTCAGATACCGTTACAGTCGTTACACTGTTACTAGTGCTCATAGCCTCAATCAACGTGCTTATTGTTTTGCTGCCTGGAATATCATCAGTAAAGATAATCCTGTCACCAACGTTATAGCAGAGAGCATCCATTTCCGTTGTAGTCGTGTGAGTAAGACGTTGCTGTCGATACTTCATCAGTCTTCGCATACCTATCTGATAAGCGCGGTCCTGATCAAGAACACCATCAAGCGTATAGTCCTCAGTCTTTACCGGAGTAGGGTTATCTGATGTTCTGCACTGCACCGTCTCTTCAGCCCATGTAGTGCCGTTGATATACGTAACATCCACACCATCATAGTCATCTTCTGACGGAGCAACGAAAGCAGTCTGAAGCTGATCAGTCATCTCCTGTGGGCTGATTATTCCCGTCCACGTTTTCACACCTTCCCTTGCTACAGATGCCAGACCATCGGTAAGAAGGAAGTAGCTTTTCCCTGCATTTGTCACCTTCTGAAGCATCTCCAGCGCAGAAACAGAATCCGTGGTGGCATAGTCAAAGAATTCACTGCCAGGGGTCCAGTAAGAAGTTTCTAGTGAGTCAATAGCTTCATGGTCCATCGCAAGCCCTAACTCATTACCTATATGATACAGAGCCCCAGAAATGCTCCTTGACACACCAGAATCATAAATTCGTGTGGCGACAACATTTACGCGGCGATCTGACTGCGCTGCAAGTTTACCGCCCGTTTCCACGTTAACAGCCATTGTGGTGACGCCAGAATAAGATGTCGGCCGAGACAACAAACGTCCTCGTAATGACTGCCAGTACATATTATCACGACTGTTATCCTGACCCTGCTCGTTCGTGCGGCGAGCTCTGACCTCTACCAGCGCAGGCGCATCCAGCGTGACTCGTTCGGTGAATCCCAGTCCATTGATATTCTGCAGGTAGTACGATCCGGTTTTACTTATCCACCCGACGCCTGAACCATATGGCCGGTACTGAATCTCCCACTTCACCTCACGGTATTGTTTGTTCCCTTTTTTGTTATACCCACAAATTCCGTTTGGGAAGAAGAAGTTTACTTCGAACATATCAACAACTTCATTTTCTGGGCACGCCAGAAAAGGTCCCATCCAACTATCGTTCTCATTTAAACCGTTGGCTTCAAAATCAAGAACTGTGCGCGGTGAAAATCCAGGCCATGACGGATCAACGCTGCCATCAATAACCCGCTCCAGAGTTACAGAACTACCATCTATCTCAAGAATCTTATATTCGCTTCCGGAATGGGAAACAGATAGCCTGACATAACCCTCAGGAATCCCGGTGAACGGAGTCCCGGTAGCGCTATCGTAAGCGAGGGTTATTGATGCGGTAATCACATCTTCGCCGACTGGTTCAGAGTGAGGTATAAAATCAGCAATGAATAGTTGGTAATCAATGCTGTTGTACCAGAGAGTTACAGGCATCCCAATATAAGGAGCTATTTCCTCAAGCGTGTCACTGGTAATTCTGCTGTAAGCACCATCATTAGTTACCACATAGGAATCAGGAACAATTAACTCAACAATTGCACCAACAGTCCAGGTATCTGGAAGGTCATTTGTTGTTTCATCTCCATCATCCGTGCTCAGCCCATTAAATGTTATTGTCGGTCCGGAAACGGTTAGCGAATTAGCAACAACATCTTCCGTGTCTGGCGCGGTTTGCGCCATATCAAGACCAGAACCAGATGCGGTTCCCCCAACCTCTGTGGAATTGAACCAGTTTTCTGATCGTTGATCTCCACTAACGTTTTGCCCGGGTTGATACACTGTGTAGTTAAACCCATCGCCAAGAGAGGCAATAGGGGTTGACCCTACACGAATATCGCCATCCCCAAATGAAAAACGCCCTCTCCCCATAACAACGAACATTTCAACTGTCATTACCGTTGGGTCATCAACTGAGAATCTTGTTACAGGCTGCACTGCATAGTCAGGATAAATACGGCTTCGGCCAAATAACTCACGTATCGGGTCGCCCAATTTTGCGTTATTCGCTTTAGCAGGATTTACATCAAGAGGGTTTCCCGTTCCTGATGAATAACCGCCAAGGTCACCAACACCAGGAGCAAAGAAAAGAGCATACGCGACTGATGCAACTGATACAGCAACGGCAATCCAGGCAAGAGCTACAGCGCCATAAGGGACAGGGTAAATTCTGACATCACTGTCTGATTTGATAGCAAATTCAAACCATGCCTGAGGCGGTATGTTCTCTCCATCAACATCAACAGTGATCGGGTGCTTCATATCAGGCTTATAACCCTGAACGTTCTTCACAAGCCACTGATGGATAGTTACTGCGCCATGTTCATGAGTTTCGAGTGGCTCGCCAGGCAGCCGTGAAGGATAAATTCTGATAGTCACTTCCAGAACTCCACTTTGACAAAACGACGTTTGAAACGCGAGACAGGAAGGAAGGTAACGTTCACTCCTGGGTTGCACTCTGCGACATGCAGATGGCCGTTAATTTCAACAACTACACCAACATGAGTAACGGTTGACCCGGAATAACAGGCGGCACCGGCACCAATACACGGCTCGCATTTTTCCAATGAAAGCATGAGCTTTCTGGCCTCTCGGTTTAAACCTCCGTCGTCTTTTGTTATACCTGCAAAATCTGGCCACAGTGGCAGCCTAAGGTCTTTTCGTACCTCGTTCACTATGCCGAAGCAGTCAAGTTCAGGATAAGTGCGACCGCCCTTCTGCCATATGACAGAAAGGTATTTATCAGTATTGAACATTGTTGCTCCTTAACTCATGTAACGAAGGCCGGGGTAATACGGGAGGGTGTATCGGTGGCGCGGCCATGCGGTATCAAGAACGTTCATATATCCGGCAGTAATCTGCGCCTGCGTGGATGTCCACGACCCGCTTTTAATTGCCAGCGTGTACGGCACAGATGCCGGAGCACTGAGGTCCGTGGAGACATAGTTACGATAGGTCAGCGATGCCTCTGAAAGGTTATCCAGAGCATTGCGTATGGCGGTGGAAGTAATCCCGTCTATGTTATCAATGGCAAACTGCAAATCTTGTGTACCATCGCTGTTTCTTGCTGGAAGGGCAATGTCGATAGCCGCGGCCTGAAAGGTTACCACCTCGCCACTTTCGGTTGTTGCGGTGATGTCATCGAAGCCTTTACAAAGATAATAAACACCAGTACCGATATTTATTTGCAGGGTTTCGATGATCACCTCTTCCCCGGATGAGGCATACAGCCTATTTAGAATCGTCATGGCTCAGGCCACTCCCTGTTAAGCGCAATATCAATGATGCTGCTGTTGATAATGTAATCAGGAAAATCAGCCCAGCCAGGAGCCAGAACAGGCCTTTCCCACAATTCCAACGTGGCCGTGTAGCGCCAGTAGTTTCCGCCTTCAATTGTCGGCCCCTCATAGATATCCACGAAACGACAGACATAAACATCGACAACGCCTAACGGAGATCGAAGAGGCATGTTAAACCAGTCAGCGCCATCCTTAATGGTGTCCCTGAACCATACCTCAAATAGTTGAGCTTCCGGGTCCGTAAGCAGCCATGCAACCGAGGCCTGAGTTGGCGTTGAAGTATATAATCGCCTCTGCCTCGCCCTGCCGGATGTGAGTTCGGTTCTCAGTAATGGGCTAACTGGCTTTAACCCGAACCCTTCCTGCAATGGAACAGGAAGGTAATCATTCGGATAGTTAATGCTGGTCGTTTTAGCCATTAACCAGTTCTCCTGTTAGTGTTCCAGCGCATCATTGCCTTCGAAATGTCACCTTTCCCACTGGCAAGGTCGCTGGCTGCCTGTTGATATCCAAGTTTTGCCCCCTCTGCCGTGGCTTGCTTCATCATGGAGATCTGAGTATCAGACGGATCACCGTTAACATTCATGTTAATAACGGGAGAGAAGCTTGCTCCGCTGGTTGATTGTTGATTTACTCTGTCCAGTGTTTCATCAAGCTTTGCTGACGTCTGAGAGGTCACAACTCGCTCACCTTTCTGGAGCAACCATGTTCCTGTTTCCGGGACGCTATCAATACCATTGTGCGCCATACCTGTCAGGGCAGAAGTACCAACTGCTGCAACAAGTGGGGCAGTTACTGCCGCAGCTGTTGCCATCGCTGCAGGTGCAAGCGCGGGACCAACGATAGGAATTGCCGCTGTCGATGCGTATGCTGCGATTTGAGCCTGCAAAGATGATGCCTGTGCGTTTGCCAGCATTGATGCCGCTGCGCTTGCCTGAGTGGATTTACCTACCAGCAATTGCACTGCCTGATATACCAGCCATTGCGCCGCCATATCAGAAAGGGTTTTAATGATTGTTTCACCAAGACCAGAGAAAATATTACTGAAGAAATCACCTAAATCTTCTGCACCGTGCACAAGGTCATTAAGGTTGTCAGAAATAACCGAGGTTGCTCCACCAAGAATAGAAGTCATCGCATCTGCAGCAGTCTGGTAATAATCAGCTGATTTATCAGCATAATCATTCAACGCGTCCATTATCCCGCTTTGCCAGTCGCCCATCTGAGCATCAGACTTTTTGTAGTAGTCCTCCTGAATATCAAGACGGTCATCAAGCGCCTGCTGTAACGCTGCCGTTTCCTGGTCATAAAGCGATTTGCTTATATCACCACTTTGGTACTGTTTCTGTAGATCTTGCTGCCTGTCGAGAAAACTACGCTGGATATCCAGCAATTCCTTCATGCGCTGGCGAGTCTTGTCTCCCATACCTGCGCCGATAAAATCAGAATCATTAGCTGCCTGGTCATTCTGATTTTGCTTACGTAAATTAGCGGTAAATTCGACAAGTTTCAGATTTTCTTCGTTGGCTTTTTTAAGTGAGTTGAGGCGATCTATCTCAGTAGCAAGTTGCTCAAGTCGCTCTTTCTGAGCTGCATTAATTCCTGTTAATTTCCCAGATGTAAAATCAAAACGCAGCTTCTCAAGCTCGGTTACCTGCTGATTCTTTTTGCCAGTTGTGTCAATCAGCGCTATCTGACGCTGATAGCTCATTTCCAGAGACTTAAAAGCTGACTCCAGTTTTCTGGCCCCGGAATCTGGAGATGCTTTCCCGTTAGTTTCTCCTGAGCCTAAGGAATAATTTTTGCTGGAAGAAGAAGGCGCACCTACAGTGGCCTGACTGAGAGGAAGATTATTACCGGCTTTCATGATGGACAGTCGGCGTTCTAATTGCGCTATTTCAGCTTTTTTCCCGTCAACGTCCATACCAATTCGGTTAAAGCTGGCAAGGAACCCCTGATCTTCTACATCAGCTTTAAGATTGTTGAGGCGGCGCTCTATATCAGTTACAGATGCGTTGTCACCTACAGCCTTACCGCCTTTGTACAGGTCAATTAGCTTCCCTGCTTCAGCACCAACTTTAACAAGCCAGGTCGCGAGATCAACAACACCACCAACCAGGTCTGTCAAACCCTGAATAACCTGAGGATCTTTGAATACATCCCCCATGTCAGTAATCGCGTTCTGTAACCCTGACAGGTCAACATTGGCCAGGCCGGTGGCAATCTCAATTTTTACACCGTTTACCTGTGTCTCCATGTCCTCAAACAGGGAGTTTACTTTTACCAGTTTTTCGATATCAGCATCGTCAGGGGCAACGCCAAACTGTTTTGCCGCGTCCATGTACTGACGAAGTTTTTCTCCTCCCTGATCAAGCAATGGGAGAAGCTTGGAAAGGTCGTTACCAAGACTTTCAAGGATTGTGGTCTTTTCAGCGTTTGTTTTAATCTTTCCGAGCGCATTGCTGATAGCCAGCAACTGCTTATCTGGTGATTCACTGGCTAATTTCTTAGCCGATAATCCGAGTGCATTCAGAGCATCTACCGCCTCACCAGATTTATTCAGTACAGCATCGCCAATTTTATCGCCAATGTCCTTGAAGATATCGGCCATCTGGTCGCCGGATACGCCAGCTTTTTCAGCTGCATACTGCCAGGCAAGCAAAGATTGTGTAGACATATTGAGCGACTTAGCCCAACGGTCGGTTTCGGTAATCTGCTTTGAGGTTGTTTTTAGCAGGTTGTAACCGGCTACTCCGACACCGATAGCTGCTGCACTTGCTGCGGTTGCAAAACCAGTAAATGCTACTGCGGCTGCTTTTGCATCGGCCTGAACCTGTTTGCGCCATTTTTGAGATGCCCGTTCAGCCTGGCTTAAACCAGATACAAATCCACCAACCTTGGCCACAAGATCAATGGTCAGCGTTCCAAGGGATTTACCAGCCATGCTATGTCCACTCCTGCATAGCCTGCTCCAGTGTAATGGAAGGCTCGTTAATGTGTGGTGTGAAGTCTGTTACTTTGAAGGAGGGGGAATCTTTTCCACGGTTGACGTTAGCCAGCACAGAAGAAATAAGGCCAGCGGCCCACTCAGTACGCATCATTCCGTTAAGGCTACCGTACTTTTGACGGTAAAGAACCCAGTCGCGATACTCTGTAACGCTAACGCGTTCTTTTGCTTCAGCAATGGTGCGACCGCCGATCCCGTTGAGAACTAATTCACACCAGAATTCGTCTTCTGCGCTGAGTTCGTCTTTCCCAGGTCGTTAACCTGCTGAATAGCGACAAGTAGAGCGACGGTAAGGTTTCCGTCGAGCGCACCGCGCTCAGGGTCTGCTTCACCAGTAATGTCAGCAACAGTAAAAACAGGATTCCCGTTCTCATCACAAATGGATGATGCGATACGTCCGGCAACACCATCAATCTTTCCCGCGGCTGACAGAACAGTAGATACTGCGTCGTGATAACCCATAGGTCGGATATAAACGGTAGCGGTAATTTCCTTATCACCCTGCTTCCAGGTAATCTCCTTCTCAACAGGTCTCCCAGTGAATGCACCAGCCTGTTTTAATGAATCCAGAGTCAGTTTCATTTATTACTCTCTTATTGCGGGGTTGCCCCCGCTAGTTGGCAGATTATTACGTTTAGCTGGTTGGCTGTGCTTTAGGAACCCAGACGCCCTGGCCGGAACGCTGAATAGTCGCGGAAGTCTGAACTACCGTATTGGCCTGAAAATCAAACGGGAAATCTGATACATAACCCTGGAATACATACCAGGTACGGGTATCTGGAAGAGACAGACCATCAACTGCATCAGGGTCACCGGCTGTTGCAGCTGTAGGATCTGCAGTACCATCGGCCCAGCCTATAGCGAAGGTCAGGTTGGTCTGGTCGCTTGATTCAGCCAGGTTGCTCAGCATTACGTGACTGGCGTTTGCCGGGTCGGCGTTAAGAGCAACGGTTGCCTGACCCGGGGTGCGCAGCCCTTTTTTATAAGAACGAGTATTGGTTTCGCTCAGACAGGTATCTTCAATTTGATCTGCTGGGCTACTACCTGGTGAGAATGAAGTAATACATTCAACTTCACTAACCACGCCGTTATTCAGAACGTACATCTGAGTGCCTTGAGTCACTACTGACATAATTATCTCCGGGTATAAAAAAACCGGCTCAAGGCCGGTTGTGGTAGGTTTGTTATCTGCTGACTATCCAGTCAACATCGAAGGAATAGCGATACCTGAGCGTCTCAGGGTCTCGCGTCTGGTTTCCCCACCTGACTATATTGGCTTTTACCTCAATAGCGTTGCGCATGGCTTTAGCTACAGCAATGGTCTCATCAGGGGTATCAGCATAGATATCAACCTGAAGCGAATACATGTCCGCATCTGGTCGTTGATTGAGAAAATTTTCAGGAGAGCCGCTTATGTTCTGCCAGACGGCGTATGGATAAACAACGTTATCGTCCTGAATGCTGAAAGGGTAAATTCTTACCGGATTGCTTCCGAGTAAGGCAGTGACTTCAGGACTCGACGCGCAAACAGGAAAAATAGGAGCAATCATGCCGTCTCTCCTTTCTTCTGCGCTCGTTTGATAGCTCGGTCAATCCCCGCTTCGTAGTTAACAGAGAAGGTGTTGAAAACCTCTATCAGCCTGGAATTTGCAGCAGCACGAACGAGCGGTTTTGCTGCCATCTTTTCAGTGCCAAACTCAAGAAGACGCCAGTGAGGAGTGGGGGCATCTTTCGCAGTGCTTGGGTGCTTTTTTAGTACGGCGCCCTGAAGAATGCCTATCCTGAAGGCAAGATCACCGGTTTGTTTAAACATACGACCATTCCAGCGCAACGCAGCGTTATCAGCAATGCTACGTGCGGTGTGAGGATCGTCGAGCCGCTCTGCGTTTCTCTTTATCTGAGTTACGATAACGTTTCCCGCCTTCCTCAGTGCGGAGCGCCCTGTTTTGCGCTTAGTTTCCGTGGTAATGGCTTCTAACTTACCAAGCAGGGAATCTACACCTTCAAGTTTAAACTCAATGCTGTCAGCCATCCTTAACCCCCTCTGAGCACGGAAGCGTGAGATATTCAAGTCCACTATCAGGGTCAGGAAGAATCCCCTCAATGCTGTAGATTTTGCCACGGAAAAGAATACGGTCTTTCTCCTGGATATCTTCCCGGTATCGGATAGTGATTCTGGCCGTTACTTTTACGTTTGATGCCTGGGCTGTAATGAAATCCCTGACCGAAGAGGCAACCACGCTACCCCACACATCTGCAAGGTCATTCCAGGTGTATTCCATTGCACCAGTAGTAGGTGACTGGATAGCGGTTCTCCGCTGAATGGTGACGCGGTGGCGCAATTTTGCAAATTCCACAATTACCTCGGCTTGCCATCAAGATAGGTTTGCGGTGGCAACTCATCGTCAATTTCATCAACGAGTGTTTTTGCAATCAGAGATATCAGTGTTTCATCAGCCTGAGCCAGACGGTTTATCGCTTCTGCCTGTTTCAGTTGAGACGTTGCCAGCGCTTTCAGTGCCGCCGTTAGTTCGTTTACCTGCTGCTCGTTCATAGGCAATCCTCGTCCACTTTTTAACCCACTCGCGCCGTCTGGCACATCCTGCGCATGCCATACCTGCCCCTTAAATAATTGTCGGCTTACGGAGGTCGTAAATCAGCATTGATACAGAAAAAGGAAGTTCCCCCTGTTTCAACTTTTCTTCTTCTTCGCCGCCGCGGTTACGGTCAAGATAGCCAAGAAGAACCAGCAGGGCCGTCTGAACGCGAGTAAGCGGTTCACCATCAATAAGCTTTCCTGATTCATCAACGACTAACGCTCGACTTCCCTGAATGTAGGAGAGTATTGCTGCGCTGCCGCCCTGAATTTTTAAGGTAAGGTCTGAATCTCCGTAATTGTCGTCAATACGGAGATGCAACTTAGCCTCTTCGAGCGTCACCAGTTCAATCATTGCTTATCCCTCAGGTCACGTCCCTTCTTGACAGCAAGCGTCCATCCCTTAGAACCTGGTTCACCAGGCTTATCGGTTGTAGTTTCGTTGCAATGCCACATGGAACCACCCCATGTGACTGTATCGCCAGGCTGATATTCGGTACCAGATTTAAATACATCACGATAGATAGTTACCGGGATATCAAAAGACTTAACTTCAAAAGTACCGCTTGCTCTTTCGAGAGAAATTGTGAAGGTTCGCTGGTTCTCTTGTTTGACATCAACGCCCGACACGCCGTCAACAATACATTCCCAGCCCCGCATGCCGTGCGTCTTTTCATGGGAACGCCAAAGGCCACCTTTGTGAGTCGCATAAGTACCGCGCGGATAGCTTTTCTTCTCGTCAATGAATGGTTCAAGCTCTATTGCAAGAGCGTCACGACCATTGGAACCAGGTTCAGGAACAGGAATCTTTGACAACAAATCCTGAGCGAGCTTTTCAACATCAACCGGCTCAGGAATTAGCGCATTAACTACCTCTTCGACAAGTGGACGAAGATCATCAACCGTGACGCTTTTACCATCCTTGGGCACTGGGATTGATTCAAAAGCCTGCTTCACCGCGCTTTCGGCAGCATCGGCGATAATCTGGTTCAAGTCTGGTAGTTCTGGTGCCTTCGGTAATTCAATTTCACTTACAGCATCAGCAACCATTTTGGATACATCTGGTAGTTCTACTGACTGGGGTTCTGGAATTGACTGACGAACCTCTTCCAGTTGCTTCTCCAGATTACCAGCTGTTTTCTCCAGCGCTTGCTGAAAGTTATCTGCCATTTTTTGAATGGCTAATCCAAACTCTTCGCCAAGCGCTTTAATCAGGGATAATTCACGTTCATTCATTTTGTTAATAATCCTCTGAGCATTGATTTCGCCGCGAAAAGTTCTGTTTCGCTTAACGCCTTTCCACTTTCGTCTACTGGCTCTGGCGATGGCTGCATCTGTTGCTGTCCTTTTCCGAACGGGTCATCTGATGCATCGCGTTTGGCCAGTGCTGCCAGGCTGAAGTTTTGCTGCTGCAGGAAGAGAGAATCACCACCTTCAACAGGAGGAAGGTTTTCACTTTTGCGGGCTTCGTTTGGTGTAAGAATGGTGTTTTTGACGCCATCACCCAACGCTTTCATCCTGCGTTCGCTGTCCATGCGTAATAGTGCGCCGATATCAAGCTCAACCCGCTTTTTTACACCAAGCTCGAAAGCTTCTTTCAGGAGTGACTCGATAGACTCAATCAGCACCTGCAAGCACTGTGAGTAATATTGTTGCTCAAGTGCTTCAACGTTGTCAGAGCTGGGTATTTCTCCTACGCCAGCCTTATAAGCAGGAACATGAAAGGCGGAACAGATAGCGAGATCAGAGAGTTTCTGTTGTTCAACAGTATCAGCATCAACAGCTGACATAGTCAGTGCCTGATATGCTGCGCCACCGGAAAGAAGACCTGTTTTTCCTGCGTTTTCACCAGTGTAACCTGCGTCCCATGCTGCTTTAATTTCTTTAGCCTTTTCAGCATCAAGAGAGCCAGGCACAGTGATGATACCGCTTGGCTTACCACCGTTTTTAAAGAAGTGTGCTGAACTCTCCTGGATATGTTTCCCCTGCATCGCCGCTATTCCGCATGCGTAGATGGGAGAAATACCAATCAGAGGATGAAATAGACAGTTAAAGCGGTCGTGAATTATTTCTCGTGCAGGAACGGTTACTTGTGTCGGCAAACCACTAATCTGGTCAGGACTGATTTGGTAAAAGACAGCCCCGTCATCAGCGACCAACGGGATGACCTTGTCCGGATCAAGAATGCGAAGTTCTGTAATTTTCCCGGCATTATTTTTTACCTTCATCACGTAGGTGTTACCGCGTGAAAGTTTAGAATTCATCCACGTTTCAAAGAACTGAATCGTGTTCTGGAACTGGTTTGGTTTAGCGATCAGAGTGTCGAAACTGGCATCAGAAACATCCTTCCAGATACCGTTAGAATCCTTTGACTGAATAGCAGGTGACATCTTAGAAATGTCACTGGCTATCAATGTAATACAGGAAAACACTGCATAGTAAGAAAGAACCGTTTCATTCCTGACCTCCATATTTCTTTGCCATGCGCCTGCAAATGGCTCACGGACAAAAGAAAAAATAGGAGTCCATACGCTGGATGGTGGTTGCTGTAGTGCTTTTTCTTTCCGTCTAAAAGGGTTCCACATCAGCCATTCTCCGCGTTATCTTTTTTGTTTTTACGCACCCCTGCTTTTTTGCCGGTTACGTATTCCGCTTTTTTCAGCAGAACCAGCACCTTTGCGCACTGGTCATTCACATTTTTCTCATCACCTGGCAATGAGTCATGTGTACGCTGAAGGTATCTGATTTTTGCCATCTAAAATGGCGGGGTTTCCCCCGCCCTCCTGTTTAGCTGGTCTGCCCGGAAGAGTAGTTAACGCCACTGATCACTGCCACAGCTGCAGTACGTCGACGTTTCCAGTTAATCCAACGTTCTGCACGGATGGCTACGCTGTTTGTCTGCCACATGGAAACCAGTTCGACAGCCGTTGGTGTGACACTATCGCCCGTAGGCTCTGATTCCATTTCCAGAGAAGCTTCAGTGGACATATCAACAGCAACACCGCCTTCATCAGCGAGATAGATATCTGGAGCGTTCATCAGGATCAGTTGATTTCCGACATACTGAGAAACGATAGCTGGGAGGCCTTCAAACGTTCCACCAAACATTGTCATGTCTGGATACTCTTTTTGCCCAAGGGCGTTTTTACGCTTGGAGATGGCCAGGGCTGTTGAGCTGGACATCAACCACACAGCACCAGTAGGTTGCAGGTTTGCATTAATAAAAACTTCAAAGGCCGCAGTGCTATCTGCATCAGGATCGCCGGTGCTTGGAATTGTTGTCGCACCGTTAGTAATAGATGCTGGAGAAATTCCGGAAACTTCTGCTTTCGCTGGATCTACAAAATCAGTGTCCAGACGGGCAATGACAGATTCAGCAAGCGAGTTTCGAACCAAAATATCCGCTTTTGGATTGGAGAATCGAATAAGCTCTTCGGTAAGAACCGAAATGGCCGCAACTTTCGAGAAACCAAAAGTGATATTTGAGAAATCAAATTTGGTAAGTGGTTTTGCCTTACCCTGGCCAACCCATTGCGCTGCACCACCGGAAGTCTGAACCGGAATACGAACGTTAAAAGGAACGTCGCGAAGTGAAGGAATATTACCTACACCAAACTGACCAATGATGGTTTGTGGTCGCAGGAAATCGACGAAGTCATTCGCAAAATCCTGATATTCAACTAATGCCCCGGCCCACGCTGGGTCAGTAGTTGTGCCAGCCTCTACAGCAGCCTTCAAAACATGGTGAAGCTTTGTATCTTCAGGGTATTTGCTTTTCGCAATTGAAAGCGCTTCAGATCGGACACCTTTAGCGGCAGCAAGTGCTTTTGTGAAGCGTGCCATCGCAATACCTTTTTCCAGTTTTGGAGGTACTCGAATGACTGCGGGTGCCTGATTTACAACTGTCACATCACCATTAGCTGTCTTGATTACCGGTTTTGCCGATGCAGCGATACTGGATTCCATATCGCGAAGACGACAAAGATGGTCATCAACTGCTTTAATTTCAGAAGATGTATTGTCGTACTTTTCCGTTTCTTCTGCGTCGAGAGTACGGCCTTCATCGGCGGCTTTGCTCATGATGTCGTTCAGTGAAGAGGCCAGCGCTGCACGCTTGTTTTCAAAACTTTTGATCTGTTCAGCGATATTCATCGTTGATTTTCCTTTTTGAGAAGATTTATTCGGTGCTGAGGCGCCAGCAGAATTTATGGTTTTAACTACCGGTTTCTCATTGCCGAGCGCGGCGAGTAACTGGCGGTCAAACGATTTAACGGTTTGAATCGAACATTCGGCATTCGCCGGGATCGTTACTGCAGAGACTTCAAGTAGCTCCCATTCAAGAAAATGGATTCCACCAGAGTCGAGATACGCGTATTTAATTGGCTTGAAGCCGATAGACAGGCCTTTCACAAGACCTGATTTGATTGATGCCCACGCTTCTTCAAGCCTTGCCACCAGCTGCGATGGCATGTCAGGTGTTGGCTTAACAATCTGCGCCGTGATCTGAAGCCCTTCTTTCACTTTCTTTGCAGAACAGTTCCCAATAGGTTGGGTTCTGTCATGCTGCCATAGGAAAGGGTTTTCACTGCCGAACTTCGCACCGTCAGGGTCCATAATGTCGCCGTCACGGTCAGGTGATGGTGTGGAAGCAATCCCGGTGATTATCCGTTTGTCCTCATCCACCGCTTTCACCGTCATGATCGTACATGCGCGGTCAAGCTTCATTTACTGTCCTCCAGAAACGAAAAAACCCGCCATAGCGGGTCATTAACTGATGTGTGATTTATATGAAAAATACCTGGTAATCTTTCTTTTTCGCTTCAGGATTAAGTGCCATTAGCGAAACGGCATTAAACAGGGCCATAAGGGGGTCAATTTTCCCCTTTCCGCTGGCCTGTTTGGTGATGAGGATAGCATTACCTTTTGGCTCTACTCTGGCGTTGCCTACACACCAGGCCATTAATGGCTGTCCACCATGAATAAGCACTCCCTCTGCAAGCTTGCGCTCTGTTGTCTTAATCGCACCACCAAGTCTCCAGCCCTGGCTGACACCAACCACTGAATCTTCAGGTATTTCAGCTTCTACAAGAGCATCAAGGATCTGACCGACACCAGAAGGGTCAATGCCAATTTTATCCAGCAGTTCCGCATCATTAATACGGCTGACATATTCAGCGACTTCCTCCGTGTCCTGTCCTACTCGTTTTACGATAGTCAGGTCACCGGCCTTAACGAAATCGTTGAACCTGGATTCTTCGCTTTTGCGGCGGCGCACAGCTATTTCATGCGCCCAGGCATGGCCCCATCCAATCCACTCACGGGTTTCTTTGTCACGACCAATAACGTAAAGACCAAGAAGGTCATCAAGGCCGCCTCCATCTATCCCAACTGTAGCAACCTCAGCTCGCTGAAGGATATCGCTGAATGTTACCGCCCTAATTTGCGGTTCCCAGAAATCAACACCTGCCCATCGGTCACTTCGGAGGTTCAGACCAATTTCGATATTGAGATGTTTCGCAAGGAACTGTTGTAATGTGCCGTCTGTTTTGTTCTGGTTCTTCAGAAGCTGATCGGCAATCCATTCTTCACTTACAGAACGTCCAATATTTGGATTGGTGATGTAGAAATTTTTTGGTTCAAGGTAAGCCTTGCTTTCCACCATAGAGTCAGGGAATTCATACAGGACGCCGAGTGTTTTGAGGTCATTAATTTTCCCATCTCGCACAGCTCGCCAGTAATCAAGGCGTTCTTTGAATACACCAGCAGGCGGTTCATCACTTTGCGTAGTCAGGAATATAACCCATCCTTCGTTGCGAGATACCTGACCACCAAGTGCTTCCATAAACATGGCTTCGGCATTAGCTCGCTTGCCAAACAACCAAAGCTCATCGACCAGAATGCGCCCTGACTTCTTACCTGACACCGTATCGGTGTCAGCAGCCACTACTTTGAGCGTATTACGAGTTACCCGGTGTGTGATGGTGCGGATATGGTCCTGAATCTGGAACATATCTGAAAGCTCATCATCAGCACGTATCATTCCTGCAGCGGGTTTAAAACTGTTATCAGCGACCTCTTTAGTCGGCGCGAGAATCAGGTGCTCTTCATCTTCACGCCAACACAGGATTAGCGCTGTAAGCATAATTCCTGCAGCGATGGTGGATTTTGTGTTCTTTTTCGAGATAAGCAGCCCATATTCGCGGATTAGTTGCTTACCTGTCTCAGCCTCATAGCCACCGAATATGGCATTAACGAAGTCGAATACCCATTCCTCTGAGCATTCACCAAACGTTGGCTTACCGGGCAAATCAGAAACTCGCAACTCCTTGAAGATGCCAAGTGCCTGCTCAGCCTGGTCGGGGAAAATTGGCGGAGGAATGATTGACTCACCTTTAATCAGTCGAGATACCCAGTCAGGGCAGGAAGTAGACCATTCAGGCATGGATTACCCCTTGTTATTTACGACCAGTTTAGGCGGCGTCATCGCTCCGAATTTACGAACAGCCTTTTTAGCGGCCTCATTTTTAGCGGCCTTCTTACCGGGCTCTGCGATTTTCTGGCAAACATATGGTGCAAGCTTTGCAGCGGCTTCAAGACTCAGTTTTGGGTCGACAATTATGTTGTCGCTCATTATTTTCTTCATGACTTCGATGGGGTCTTCGTATCGCGGTGGAATTTCAACATCCAGTACTTGTCCTGTTTCCGGCATACCCACTTCTTCGCAAACCCCATCAGAAAGATTTCTTACACGCTCCATATAAGTCAGAACATCTTTGTCTTTCGCTAACTGGCTACCTTTAATCTTCGCTGTCTTTTCGCTATAGCCTGCAGATTTTGCTGATTGTGTCTGGTTTTCGCCCCGCATCAGGGCATCAGCAAACTTCTTTTTTTGCCCTGTAAGCATGTCCACCTCATAGGTTTATAGGGTTAACGCAGTGGTTAACTAATCGGGTTCAGGGGAAATTTTCTGTGCGTGAGAGGGGGCGCGGTGTCCAGCGCGATCGGCGTTGACACCCACTGATACCCCCCGGTGTTTGGTCAGATAATTACGATGCCGTCTTGCGATTTATCTTTCGGCACAGAGAGCTTCAGAGCCTCACTGTCAGGTTGGTTCATTGATGCTTCGCGCGATGACTTACCTGAGTGGCAATCAATGCACAGCGTCCAGAGGTTGCTCTCATCGTTGTCACCACCGAACTGTAGTGCTATGCGGTGATCAAGCTCGCTGTCATGCAGGTCTACTACTTGATTACACATACAGCAGTGACCACCGTCGCGCACATAGATACGACGCTTAAGGTTTACCCTTGCGCTTCCACTCACTCGACGATTCTCACCATAGACAGGCTTTATTCTTCGGGTGTCGATAGCTTTCAGGCGCGGCTGTAGTGTCTTTAGCTTAGACATGTAACCTCCATGCTCTGCGGCGTTCTGTTCTTGGCTGATTGTCTCTGGCTGGTTCTACTGGCTGTCCATCAGCGTGGTCAACAAGTGAGTAGCATGGATAGACAACAGGGCCACCGTAAGCATCACCGACTGCATAGTCTGCTGCTTTATTGTGGTTCCATTTATCCAGCACTCTCTTGATATGTTGCTGAGGTACGCTGTAACAGACGCCATGAATAAGACGCGGCAATGTAATGAAGTCAGCTCTGGCCTTATCAGCTGCTATTAGCTTTGATGCTATCTCCAGTTGATACTGTGGTGGACGGCCAGTGCCTAGATAAAATGAACACAGTGCATCCGGATAACGTGCAAGCCATACAGCAATCTTTTCGCAGAAACCAGCAACTGGCATAGCATCATCTTCAAGCACTACCACACGGCATGATTGATTGGCTGCCCACTCCAGCGCGCGGCGATGATTCCAGTTAGCACCGTGATCATCAGTATCAATCATCAGGGTTGCACCAATAGATTCAGCCAAAATCAATGCCTGTTTACGGCGAACATGATGACCAATAACCACAAACATTACTTGTGGCGAAACCATGCGAACTCCTTACCGATACCATCAGTTTTAAAAATGGTATGAACCTTAGGGCCGGTAACGACTCTATTGCCAAATGACTTCGCAGCCATACCGAAAGCACCCATATCGACCAGCGCGGGGCGAGCTGTCTCCATCCTCCAGAAATGATGGCTTTCAATCAGGTAATACTGTCTGATGATCCTGTGAGCAAACTCCATTACATCGTCACGACTACCACCAAGTAGTCCAGCGTTGAGCAGCGGTTCATCAATGTGCTTCTCGATGAACTCGCTATATGCTTTGCCGTGGTGATTGGACTTCATCCATTCGTCGGCATACGTCTTATGCTCTGAGCCCACGTAAATTTTACCCGGCTGCATTTCTGCCCATGGCTCTCTAAGCATTTCGACATCGGTACCATCAGTACACCAGATAAGGCGATACTCTGGATGAGCACGCAGATACTGATAAATATGCAGCCATCGTGCGAAATACGGACTCATTGACAAAGGTGACACTTTGAAAAGGTTTGCACCTTTCGGTGCTGTATCCAATTCGTCAGCCAGTACTACTGCATCAGCGCCACGAATAGACGTTGCCCATCCCTGAACCAACTCAGGAGACGCTTTCATCCTTACCTGACGTTGTGGATCATTCTGGCTGGTCAGCAATGCCGTAATCACCACGTTGCGCTGTTTCCTGAAAGGAACATATGCGGTGTAACCGTTATCGCGTCTGTCGCTATAAATAACAGCATTAGCTTTTGCTAACGCTTCACGCTCAGGTCGGGGAATTGAACGCGCACCCTCTTCGTATTCATCCATCGAATGAATGAGCTTTTCAGAGCCCGCAACATCCGCAAACGCCCAGGTCGATAACCCTGCGTTGTGAATGCGAAGCGCCAGATCAGGATGCTCGTACATGCCACGCCCGTATACCGGATCGAAGCCGCCAACCTTATCAATGGCGCTGCGGTGGTAATAAAGCATAACGCCGCGCTGCCCGGTGTAAGCGATATGCTTATCATCCCGATATAGGACGGTCATATCGTTTATTTTTCGTGGGCCAGCCAGATCGAGAAATTGATAAGCCAGATGCGGCTCTGGAGATTCGATGTAAGGGAGATGCCAGTTATCAGCGATTGGCCATGCATCATCATCCCACAGAAAGAGATGCTCACACCCGGCGTCCACCAGCGCGGTCAGGCTGGCGTTCTTCGAAGCGACAATACCGCATGATTGGTCATGTCGAACCAGATTCACGTTATCCGGTACAACAGCGGCAGGATTTGAACCATCGTCTATCACAACCACCAGCGCACCAGATGGAAGATGCTTCATATGCTGCTCAATGGCACGCTTAAGAACTTCCGGCCTGTTATGAGTAGTTATTGCGATTCCAATTGCGGAGCGTGAAATGCTGACAGGCGCATATTGAATACCGTCTATCGTTACTTGCATATGCACTCCGTTAGGATTCCAGGCGTTTGATTTCAACGGTGCCGCGAATTGCTATCCTTTTCACTTCTCCGTTATCTACAACCATAAATCCGTCAGGACCAAGTTCTGCTGCAATAACTTCGCCTTTTTCATCGTCAGCGGTGAAAACATGTTTTATCTCTTTACCATCAACTAACACCAGGTACCGCTCTTTGCGCAGGTCAATCTTTCTTCCTGGATCATCATCCAGAACTGTAAGTCTCATATGCGTTTCCTTTTAGACGTGATCCTGTCGCATGGCAATGCCGCCCGAGAGGTAAACGCAACCTAACGGCATCACCCAGGCTCACTACTGAAAGACTCTCTTTGTTGTGTACGTACAGTGCTCATAAAAAACCACCAGCGAATGCTAGTGGCTAATAATTATTGTGAAATTTAAATGTATTATTTAATTTTTAAAGACAATCCCTTCTTTTTTAGCTCTTGTCAAATAAGCCAGCTTAGCATCACCATTTTTTAAAACGCTTTGAATTTGAGGTCGAACCTTAATGAACCCACCAAATAGTGTAACTATACCTCCAACGCATAATACCTCTAATGGATGGGGGGATTTCATTGCAGCATATGTAGTTACTGCACCTGAGTAAATTTGATTGAAATCAAATTCAAATGATGATGAAAGATTGAATTTAAGAGGACTCCTCCACCCTTGATTATTAAGTTCGTTTATATCCTGAAGTGATTTTCTTAACCCAGAGATAGCCTTAGCTCTTTGCAAGTTAAAATCACCTGATCGTAAAACCTCTGTATAGAGTTCATCTAAATAACCATGTAATGCCATCAATTCATCTGAACGTCGTTCTTTAAACTCCAATATTTCATGTAAAGGAGTATCCTTTTGTGGAACAGGCAAAAGGTCAGCTAATTCAAATCTGAGGACCTCTCTCTGCTCTGAATCTTCTTGATGAATTGAAATTTGTTCATTAAGGAAATGCATTCGCCAGTCAACCACACCTTCACTTTGTCTAAGAGTATTCAAGGTTAAGGCATGGGTTTTAGCATGGAATTCAGTCATTACTTGACCATCAATTAATCCATTTTGTACAAACCGTGGTCTACTGAGAATACCGCACTTAATCAATTCCTCTTCATTGATAAGAGAGAAATGAATAATGTTGTTGGTCGGAGAAACAAGTCGATCCCAATACAGCACTAGATAGTTAAGTTCCTCAGCTGTAATCTGCTTTCCAGACTGAAATCCATCTCCATTCTCTGTTTGTAAAATTTCACGCGCGCTAAAAACAACACCTCTTTCCATGATAACCCCCATCAACATAGCATGGGGGTTAATGTAGCACTATCACAGGCACTCAGCGAATGCCTGTGATAACGCACATGATGATGGTAATAAAAAACCGCCCGAAGGCGGCCAAATTAAGGTTTAGAGATTCATTTAGAGCATGCTGGCTTTCAATTTATCAATCTGCTTTTCAAGCATGTCGATAGTAATACCAAGCGCTTCAACTTTTTCACGACTATGACCTTCCGGGTTAGTCCAGTAGTCCGACTTATTACGACAATATGCAGCAAGTTCTGGTGAGTCACCCTGGATCAAATCCCCCACCCTGCTCCACTCGGTAGATAAATTTCGTTCTGTGGAATTGCATCTATCCTTACCATCGGCACATTCAGCAAGATAAATTTTATTGTCTATCAACACCTTATTTAAGGTGTGGACTTTCTCCAATGCCTGTTGCCTTTGTGCTGCTCGGTATGTAAAAAAGCCATCAAACAGAAGCTGAATTCCGATTCTAAGATACTCACTCATCACATTCCCCTAAATAAACCATATTTTTACTGAGGGAAGGTATCATAAAGAGTCGGCCTTTACATTTTCCATTATCAAGCCCACCCGCAGATGAGCTTTGTAATGAGTACAAAAAAGGCTGCTCATGGAAACCTTTATTCGGTGAGTGCTTTGGTGAATCCGGGAAGCGGGATCTGTCCTTGCTTTTCGAGTCTCTCAATCTTTGCAAGTAGGAGGGGCTTTTTCACCCTGCCCCAACGATTCAGGAGACGGCCTGACATACTGGCCACATCCTTCTCCTTCATGAACTCCAGCATTACCGCATTTCGTTCTTCTTCAAACTGACGCCAGCCAACTTGAAGCATCGCATACATCCAATTGAAAGCGTTGATGTAGGCAATTTTGATCCGCATGGCTTCTTTCTTGGTGTAAGACATGACAAGAAGTATCAATCCATCCTTGCGGAGTCGGTAGAATTTCTGCGGTTTTCCATTCTGTAACTCATTGTTTTTATAGCAAAGCTCAAAGTTGAGCTTTGTATCAAACTCTGGTGGGCAAGCGTCAATGGTCCGTTCAATATCGCGGACTACGTTTTTCGACAACTTACCGAATGCTTTCGCCACCATAAACGAATCGGTAACTGGATCGTTGTTTGCTACAAAAATTAGGTCTCGGAAATCGATGCCGTTAACAACTGTTGGGTAGTTCATAGCGTATACCTTACTTTGAGATGAACCTTTGCCGCATAGGAAATCAGCCCGTCGAGGCTCGCCAGCACTAACTGACTCCCTCAAAGGCTCATTTCAAAAGGTTTGGTTCGACGTGGTTTGAGTGCGCTGCGGTGCACAGTGAAATGCAGATACAAAAAAGCCCCGACAATATCGAGGCCACGGAATTTTCGCTTCTTCAGCGAATGATTTAAAGGAGCTTAGGCGCAAACCTCACACCTAACTAAAAAATACCACCTGGTTACCATATTAACAACTTATTTCAAGCACTGTTGTTTGATGTATTCCTGCAAATAACCAACCTGCTTAGTCACGGTGATGATTCGCTCTCTGAGGGTGAAATAATCCCGTTCAGCGGAGTCAGTAAGTCGGGGGCTGGAAGCATCGACCATGCCGCTGGCGCCGGCCGGACCGTTCGCTGGACATTTTGCGTTGACTTGCAGCCCACACTTGCCAGTGCGAACACAACGCTGCAGATCATCAAGCTGCTTTTTCGCATCTGCTAAGTCCTTCGTATATTTGGCATCCAGTGCAGCAACATCGCGTTGCCGGGTTGTCATGTCGGTGATGGTGGCGTTAGCCAGATTAAGCGCCTGTATTTTCTCATCACGCTGTTTCTTGTATTCGGTGGCGTTGTCGCGATAGTGGTTAACGGCCCAGCCTAGCGATACGATTATGCAGATGACCACAGTAATGATGATGGTTGTTAGTCGACTCACTGGTCTATTCCCCAGCACGTCAACGCGCTTTCCTGGTCTCGCCGCTCTACCTGACCATAGCACCCATTTTTCTGGCCTTTGGTCAGGCGACAATCGCGGCCGCCGTCTTTAATCCACCAACGGATCGCTTCACAGGCACCTTCACGGTCGCCAGCATTTATTCGCTTATAGAACGTAGACGGGAAACATTTTCCGGGGCCGATGTTATATGGGCAGAAAGATGCGATCCCGGCTTTCTGTGGTTCGGTCAGCGGTACCTTGATATTTCGCTCAACCCACGCCAGCGCCTTGTCGCGTTCTATGGCGTTCACTTGGGCGCATTTTTCAGCAGACAGCTTCATGCCCTGAACTACTGGCTTACCATCGACCATCGTGGCGCCGCGGCAAATCGTCCATATTCCACCGCCATCCCGGTATGCTGTCAGGCTGTTTCCCTCTTTCTCATCGAGAAACTGGTCGAGAATCACCGACGCTGGCGCACCAGCTAGAACCAGCCCGAGCACGGCGGCGCTGAGTTTCGCTTTTGAAGCCATTACTCACCTCGTGCGGCCTTACGCCGATCCTCTTTAATTTTGAAATACAGGTTCGTCAGGAAGGTTAGGAGGCCAAACATCAAGCTACCCATGACGCCAATCGCAGCCCACTGTTCTGGTGTATATCCATCAAGAAGCCTCTTGAACCAGAACAGCGCGCTACCTCCTGACGCGCCATAGGAAATACCAGTCGTTAGTTTGTCCATGCGATACATACTCTCACCTCGCTGCGTGGCGGGTGCTGTGTGTTAGAAAGGGATCAGGCTCGCGGGTTCTTATGTCAAAAGGTAAGTTAGGAGTGACTCCCCAAGCATGAAAATGAAAATCCCTAGCGTTAAGCTAGAGACTGAGTAAATGTTTAAGAACATAATTTCAGAACAATTATTTATAAATCTAACTGTTAGTGCCTTTTAGTTTTCCCCACTCATTTTTAATCACTTTATAGATACTAACTCTAAATTCATATCTTAATGATTCACTATCATCGATATCAATATTATGATAATCATCGCTTTCAGAATTCACGAAATTTTTTATTTTCTCAATTACATCAATTACTTTTTTGGATTCGTCTTCATCAGGGTTTAACAGTAAAGTTATTTTTGCGATAAGCATAGCTAATTCATTAATAGATCTACCATGGTCGTCATAGTGTTTATTAAAGACATCAGTACCTTGATTTCCCTCATTAAATTCATAAGCCAGTGCGTTATTAGAATTTATAGCGGCTGTAAACTCTCCTAAAAATTTAGATGCGGACTCTCTTAAATCATTTATCCAAACCTGGCGAGAGGCTGCAGTAATTTGCATATTAATATTTTTATTAGCTAACTCTAACTGATGTATCCGCTCAGCTTGTATATTTTTTGAGTTAGTACGCATAGCAGCAATAGCAACAATTGCCGGGATAGCTCCAGCAACCAAACCTGAAATTAGCGCATCCCAAGAAAATCCAGTTTTTAAAACAATTTCTGGGATATGACTTACATTAAGAAATGTATTCTGTACCGAATCTGTATCAATGATTTTAAAAGGAATGCCCTGCCAGTCCATAACCCCTCCTATGTGAATGCTGCATATTACAATAGGTCGGAGTATATAAAACAGGTGGTTATAACAAAAAACCCGCTCAGTGGCGGGTTCTTACGTTTGTTGCTCAGTTCGGTTTAACGTCCCGAGCTTAACACAATTTAAGCATTTCCCGCGCAATCATTCAAGTAAAACCTGTCACCATTTGTATCGAATGTGTCACACATTGGTCTGTATAGCGTCGATTCTGCAATATTGAGCCAAACATCAATTCGGCTTTCACACGTTCTCAAACACCATTCCGGGTGCTTTTCATTAAGCGCTCTGGCCATGGCTTTCTTGCTCATTCGATATACATACCGATCTTTAATCAGGTCATACAGCCGCTTATTGTCAGCGCGTAGAAGCTCGGCACTAAGCACAGAGTCAATTTTAAGCGCCTCTTCATCAGTGCAGAACGCCAGCCCGCTTTTGTTTTTGCCTTCGAGGATCTCTTTGAAGAACGCTTCCAGTTCGGATTTGCTGATACCTGCTTTCTTCATCCGGCGTAGCGCTTCGTTAATTGCCGTTTTGGTGATTTTTCCGGATGCCAGTAGCTGGTTAAACATGTTCCCACCACTACCGCCGCCGATATAAGACCAGCGGCCCCACATGCGCAACTTACCCTGTATCCAGATGCTTTCCAGAGTACGAAGACGAACCATTTCACCAGATTTACCAACTTCAGAAGGATTAATCATTTAGCGTTCTCCACTTACGCCAGTACGCCGATTGCAAGCGCACGATCTATAACCCGAAACACAAGGACTAACTGGTCACCGTATTTCGCTTCAAATGCCACAGGATCAGCATGCAACTCGTCGTGATGCTCTCTGCACAGAGGAATCACAAACAGGTCGTGTGCCTTTGTACCCATTCCACCCTGCCCGTGGCCAATCAGGTGGTGGGGGTCGTCAGCTTGCTTGTTACAGCAGACGCACGGCTGGGCCTTAACCCATCTCGTGTATTTCTCATTCACCCAGCGGCGACGCTTGGGTTTAAGCATGAAGGATTCCGGCGTCTCCGGGTCTACCTTCATCGCCACTATCTTTTTCGCTTTCTCCTGTACCAGTTGTTGGGCGGGTAATGCCGGAACAATATCGCTTTCACGTGTTACCGACAGGTGAGTATCTTCCTTCAGACGAAGAGCTTTATGGGCTACGGCTTCAGGTATCTCGTCAGCCAGGTCGTTCCTGACCATCCACCAGCAAAACTCCGGCAGCGTCAGAATGTGGTTCTCACTGAAACCTAATTGTCCGTTTACAACCTTCAGTAGCCAGGATACCAGGTTTTCACGGGCTATGCCCGACAGACCTTCAGTGAACTGATCACGAATTTTTAAGTCACAGCCCCAGCACGTGCGGATTGAGCCAGGCGCATGCCGGGTGATGGTGTAGTTACGATCGTGCCACTCGCTGTGTGGGTACTGACATTCCAGTTTTCTTTCGAGCCAGGCATCAAGTGAATTCAGTCCACCAGCACGATGTATGACCTTCTGATTTTCGAAGACATCGCGCATTAACGGATCGTTCAGAAGCTCCTGAGCAGTCTCCGGCAGCATGCCAGACGGTAACTCAGCCATTGACTCTGCCTGTGGCTCTATAAGAACACGCCCACGTCTGAACAGATGCATCAGTTCACTGCCTGGGCGAAATATCACTACCCCGGTCATCGGTGCCACTTCAGGTGTCAGTAATGCCCTCACGCTACCTGCCCCTTAGCAATATGCTCTGCCCACAGGCCACCAATCCAGCGAACACCCTTGGCGGTGAAGCGGGACTGATTAAACGCGTAATTTGTCTGGTTTGTCGTTCCTGTCTTCACCTCGAAGCGCCCAGCCTCGATATGCTTGCTCTTTGGTGTGAGAACACGGTTAAGCCGGTACATGATGCCGTTCTCAATCAGGAACATCGCAAACTCCGGCTCTTTGGCGTTAAGCAGCTTGGCAACCTGCCGGAATGTCATTGAACCAGTCGCAGTCACATAACGATCGACGAACTCAGCTTTCGGCGCGGCTACTGCCAGTTCTTCACTCAGGCGCTGTTTCTGTTCTGCCAGATCAGCAGCAAGGCGCAGGGCCTCAGGAAGTGACCGGGGAACAATCATTCCGCCGTTTCTCTCCAGTTCCTGCCAGCGGTCAACAAGTCGGGCGGTAAACTCCGGCGATAATTGAGCAACGATTACATAGCTGTCTCGTTTGTTCACTTCGTAGTGATGGTATGTCTGCCCGTTCTGGGGATGGGTGTACTGCAATGCAGCATACCCACCAATCACACCGGAATTCATGAGGCGCTCTATCGTTACGCAGACATTGCTGTGCCGGGAGTCGACCAGCTTCGCAATCTCACGGCTGGACATGGTGATCTGCTGCCCTACTGTCGCTGCATGATGTGTCGGACACGTTACTGTTATACTCATCTGTTGCATGCTCTGTCTCCACTTATCAGGCGGCTGCACCCGCCAGGGTTTTGAATCTGCTTATCGTTATTTCAACTTCCCCCTGCTTAACTACTGGCCCCCATTCAATCAGCATCCGCTTTACCTGCTGGTCGTCTTCCCATACGTGGGAATTGGTAAGAGCATCGAAGAGAGCTTTGTTGTAGTTGTCCAAGTCACGGCGTCTATTGTCAGGCGGATAGAGGATAATTTTCACTTCAACATCAATGTTGATTGCTCTTGGCAAACCTCCATATGCCCATAACACAGAAGAATAAACAGCCTTCCTGTATTTTCTCCCACGCTCACTAATCAGGAGCTTCCCCTTCAGAGAACCCTTGTTTGGGGCTCGGTAGTATGTGTTTACGCTCGGAGGGAATGGCAACGTTAATTTCATTGCTGGACACCTCTCGCTTCCAGCCATGACAAGGCGCGTTCTCTTGAATCACTATCACCATTAATGAGTGACTTGATGATCGATATCGCATCTGTCTCATCATTTCCTGAAATAACGGTAATCCCCCTGGAAACCCCTGGCGCAACTGAGATATATCCCTTCTTCGCTATGGCCTTCACATGCTCCGCTGCCGCATTCGGTGATGAGCAACCAATCAACCCAGCCAGTTCACATATCGTTGGAGGGAATCCAAACCGGCGCTGATAGTTCACGATCGAACCAAGTACTTCACTTTGTCTCACGGTAAGTTTGTTCACTTCAGCGCTCCTTAATCCGCTTATTCAGTATCCCGACTTCGAGATACAAATGAGATGGCGTAAAGCCAAGCTGCTTAACCATCCCCATGGCACCGTTAAAAATTGGCCTGGCTATTTCGTCACAATTCATACCAGGGTTAGCCTTGCGTTTAGCGGTTATTTCCTCGTTGCATCTTCTGGCGATGTTACGAAGCGCGTTACGTGCTTCAACGTCCTGCATAAGCCACCTCCAGCAGCGCATCAGGCTTACCAACGTAACCAGGTGACATGATTACATCAGGATTTTCTGCCTGATTTCCCCAGTGATGCCAGCCGGGAGCCGAACAGCGGCTGAACAACTCAATGCGTGATACATCGCCGTATAATTGCTCCAGACGGTAACGCGCTTCTGCTGGCTTCTGGCTGTGTTCGCTGAGTGGGCTGTAGATAACCTGTTTTACGCTCGCATTCTGACGCTCAAGACCTTTCCCTCTGGTGGCGATTAACAGATCCTCGGTATTGGCGCGGGTATAGTTACCACCGTTCATTCGGGTCTGAGCGTTCAACAGGTCGAGGAAGTCGTAAAAGTCCTCTACTCCACCAGCCTGAAGCGCTTTGTTGATGTGCTGCTCAGCCAGTGAGTTAAACTTCACCCAGGTGAATCCCTTCATGGTCCGAACCTTAAAACCCCATGCCTCAGCAAGTTCGATCGCCTCACGGGTATGTGTACCGGTGAACCACATGGCCAGAACGGAATCTTCCGCAGCCAGCTCCCAGACAGGCAGGCGTTTTATGTCGATGAGTTTCATCGTGCCGTAATGGTTTTCCGCTGCACCATTGCTGATGGTGTTTCCGTATTCCCACGGCGGATCAGCGTAAATCAGTGAATAGCCCATTAACGACCTCCCGAAAATCGGCCAGCCAGATAGCATCCGTCTTCGGAAATAACCGCTGGTTTAGCCAGGCCAAGGCAGCGCTGACGTTCTGCCAGTATTGCTGCTCGCTCTGATTCAATGGCTGATGCGCTGAAAGCCTCCATGTAAATCGTCGCAGCACGGTGAAAGAGACCTTTCGACTCCAGGCCTTTCGCCGTTTCCATCAGGGCGCTGACTTCAGCAGTTGGTTCAAACACCTCGAAGTGGCAATCGGCTGGCGGTTCTGCGTAGTAACGGAATTGGCGACCGTCGCGTTTACGCGTGGCCAGCCCAGAACCATACAGGCGGCAAACGGCGAGTTGGAGCCTGTCCTGGCTGAACTGGGTCAGACCTTCGATGATGTCCCTGGTCGTGGAGCCGGGATTCATGGCAATAAACATCTGGACCGTTTTCAGAATGCTCATCGTTACCCCCTGAACCCTGGTGGAATAGCGCTGTAATCAGTGTTCTTGAAGCTGGGTTTGAAGATGCCATCTTCGCGGGCCCACTCGCCATTCACTCGTTCTGGTCGGCCAGCTTTGTCCCAGTTATTTGCAGACTTGAGATATCCCGGGAACTTGGACGGCTGGAAAAGCGTCTGTGGTCGCAGGTAATCAGACATCTTCAGGTCATCACCCCACTTCGCGTTGCAGTAATCCACCACCAGCGACAACTCATCAACGGTGAACCCTTCGCCGATTCGTGCTCGGATGTTTTGCATTGACGTGGTTGAAACCTGGTAGCGTGAGTTCGTGACCTGGTTCAGGTGAACCAAAACCTGTTTAGCCTGATCAGTAATCAACACATCTCGGTCTGGTTGCACCGCAACCGGACAAGAGTCTTTACCTGTAATCTCTGTAGTACTCTCTGTTGTATTCTCTGTAGGATCATCAGTGCATTTTGACCTGATGACATCGGTTCGTTTTGACCTGATGGAGCGTGTCACTTTGACTTCTTCCATCGTGTCATTTTGACCTGATGGAACAGCGCATTTTGACCTCTTCGATTCGGTCACTTTGACTTCATCTAAAAGCTCGCTTTCATAGTTGATTGTGTAGAAGTTGGTCATGTCGCGTTGAGACTTGTTCAGTTGCTCAATTTTGAGCACGCCGAGTGTCTTCAGGCGGGTGAAGGTACGCTTCAGGGTCGACTCAGACCAGAACGGGAATTGCTCCAGCCACTGTTCTGTCGTGTTGTAAATCCAGCGAACACCATCACTTTCCATGCCTGATTTGGTTTCTTGCAGCCAGTAATTAATCTGCTGCAAAGCAATCGCCTCATTCAGGCCAATGCTGTATGCAAGGTCAGGATTTATTACTATTGGCCGGGATGTCATTAACAGGCTCATTCTGTCCCTCTATTTCCCTGAATTTACGCTGAAACTGTTCGAGAGGACTGAAGCACTCATGCTTGTATCCGTCGCGCAGGTATATAACCCGTTGAGTTTCTGGCTCCCACCGGATAACCCTGACTGGGACGCCGTAGCTGTCTTTGAACAGTCTGTTGAGTGCTCGCATTCGACCTTCTCCGCCTGGCCGTTGAAATCACCTACAACCCAATCGGCAAACTGGTAGCAGACAGGCTCAAAGCATCCGGATACCATTACCCCATACACGAACTGCGCCGGACCTTTTCCACCCGGCATAGGTCGAGCAATAAGTTGCGACCTGCGGTACTGTGTTGTTACACTGTTCATGCGTTAGTTTCTCCACTGAATACGACACGCCACGACGCCAGGAGCTGCACACTCGCTGGCGTCACTTCTTTTGACGGCGGCTGAATAAGGCCACAATCGCGCGGATTTCTTCTTCACGCGCTGCAAGATGACGGCGGTGATGTTCCTGAATCTCTTCAGCTTCATGCTTTTCAATCACTCCATCCTCAAGCGCATTCTGGATAATTTGATCAACCTGCCCTCTTGCAGCTGCTGTGCGCATTGCACGGCTGAACAAGTCAACACGGTCCAGATCTTCCAGGCTTGGTACGTCCACCAGCAGTGCGCCGCGACGCTTGGCAAAGTAGTCAGCAACGAATGACGTATTGGAAATGTCCTCCATCGCTTCCAACTCGGTGACTTCAAAGAACCGGCATCCGTTTTTCTCATACAGGTTGTTGTTGAACTGGGTTTCTGACATTCCTAACGCACCAGCCATAGCCTGACGGCCTCCGGGGTACGCCTTACACATTGCTTTCACTACTTCTTTCAGTGTTTGCTCTACCATCTTGTTTTTCCTTTGGTAGTTATGCTTTAGCCATAGAATGGGTAGGCTTTATGTACAGCGCGGGGTTCACCTTCAATTTCTCATCAGTCAATGCCTGAATTTCAAAGGCGCGGCCTTTAGGAATAACGTCTCCCCAACCGGAAACGGACGCATGTGAAATGCCAAGAGCTTTTGCGACATTTCCGACGCTTCCAAAGTAAGAGATCACATCATCTTTTTTCATTTTTACCTCAAATGTAAGGATAAGGAACAACTTGATAGTAGGATATCTTACATTATGTGGTCAAGGATTCCTACATCATAAAATGGTAGGATTGCCTACATGAAAATGAACGAACGCATTCGCGCTAGACGCAAAGAACTGAAGCTCACTCAGGCTGTACTAGCTAAGCTGGTCGGTGTGAATAGAGTAACTGTTACCGGATGGGAATCCGGAGACTATGAACCTGGTGGATCAAATCTCCAGGCGTTAGCTGCTGTTCTTAAATGTAATCCTCATTGGCTAATTTCAGGTAATGGTGATCCAGAAGCTGAAGTATCTGGTTTTAAACCAACTGAAGTTTTCGGAATTAAAAAAATCCCCGTGCTTTCGTGGGTACAGGCTGGCGAGTGGACTGAAAGTGGGCAATCCGTTACAGCAGATGACGTTAATGAGTGGATATACACGACGGCAAATCTTTGTAATGAGGGATTTGCTCTGAAAGTTCGTGGTGACTCAATGACTAATCCAAATGGAGCCCCTAGCATCCCTGAAGGCTCATTGGTTGTAGTAGATCCAGATTACGGAAGCACATACGAAGTTAACGGTAAAATAGTTGTTGCTCAAATAATGGGTTCAACTGAAGCCACCTTGAAGAAATTTGTTATCGATGGTCCTATCAAGTATCTCGTACCTTTGAATCCAAACTATCGAGTGCTTGAAGTTAATGGTAACTGCAAAATCGTTGGTGTCGTTCGACAAGTTATTACAGACCTCTAACTCAACCAAGCCGACTTCTATGTCGGCTTATTTTTACACCTCCATGTAAGTTTTCCTACTTTTAATATTGACAGCAAAAGGTAAGTTATCCTACATTAATCATGTCGGATGATTTGTTGTTCATTCATCTGATGAAGCCTAGGTATCCTGTAATGCCTGTCACTTCCCACACTTTGTGGCAGCCATCTTTTTATGGAGCATAAGGCGGTCCCGGTAAGCATCTCGCAGGGTTCTTACCGGGACTGGAAGAGTTACCACTTGGAGACGGTCCTTTTAAATGTCCTGGACAGTGGCGCTGACGACGGAGCGATAACCGAAGGTTGCATGCCCAACTGAAGGCATTGACTACCAGGAAAGATTGGGAGCCTGAAAGAATCAAGAGGCAGCTCTTTCAGGGTGATCCTGCCTAGTTGGTGAAAAGTCGTTATGCGGCTTCATTCCAGCCACGCTGGCTGTAAGGTCAGCACACAACGATGAGAGCATTGACGAGCAAGGCATAATGGCAGGTTCAATTCTTGCCACCGCTATATAGATGGCGGTGATGGGCAACGAAAAGGTCCGTTCAATTCGGACACCGGCAGTGCTCTCTTCGTTGTGGTGAATGACGGGGCTGACCGTCAAACGGTTGAGAAAAGATAAGCAGGCGAAACGTTCTAAGCGAGCATACGGACTGATCGAACGCGGATGGAACGGGCGGTTACGATATTGAAACACCGAGCCACTGAGCTGGAGATCAGCGCCAGCCACCACAAACCAAATCACGTAGCCAGCGTGGTACCAGGAAGTAAGAAAGCTGTGTGGAGTCTTGGCGGTACCAGTACCAACCTTTGAAGTCCCTGGTACCGCCCTTTTTACTCAACTGAAAGCGCGTTCTGTCCCTTGTCATTAAGTGCCAGTTCGTTAAATCCAAAACCAGCGGAACGCGCTTTCAATTGAGTGGAGAAACTAACCGGCGATTGCAGTCGCCCGTTTCACTAAGTGCCTCTTCATGGGGCATTTACTGAAACGAAACCCAAACTTTTATTCGCCTTTTGGCGATGGATTCGTGCAACCAAAATTCAGCGCCGTGCAGGGCGCATATAACACGGAGAAACTAACCATGACGACCACACAGAACGTCACTGAGTTACAACCACGTATGACCAGAGAGCAACTGATCGATGCAGCCCGTAAAGCGGCCCCTCTCCTTCCGGTTGCTTACCGCGGGATCATGACCGAACTGGCGAACCGCTACGATGTTCAGGGTGTCGCGCTGTGCGAATCAATGGAACAGCGTAAAGCACTGGCCATCGAGAACACCGTTTTACGCGACGATGTTAATTGTTGGGCCAAAGAGTGCGACCGCATCGTTGAACGTCATACCAAATCACCGACCAATATGCATATGCTTGAAGCCCAGAGAGAACTGCGTGAACTGACGCCTGTTACCGACTCTGTGATTAAGGAGTTTAAGTCGATCGCCGTTGATGAGATGGCCATCCTGTACCGCAAGTTTGCCGATGAAAAAGGTTGTTCGGTAAACATGCAGTGCAGCTACAGACTCACAGCGGAACGCGCAGAAAGTTATGCCGCATACATTCGTCACGAAGAGAAAAGTGGCGAGGTTTCTATCAATGGCTAACTCATTCAAACAGATGTCCCGTGACGGGACCATCAAGCGCACCGATACCGGGATGTTTATCAGCCTTGAAAATATCCACGTACGTGAAGGTTTCAATAAGCGTGAGGACGACGAACGCACCCGCCAGGCAGATGACGACCTGTTTAACTATCTGATGAACGGTGGCACCGTTCCTCCACTGGAGGTTATTGCACGTGATGAAGGTGGTGTGTGGGTTGTTGAAGGTCATCGCCGTCGCCGTTGTTATGCACGTTGTGCTGAAGCTGGTAAGCCAGTAGACCGCATTCATATCATGCCGTTTAACGGTAACGATGTGCAGCGTCTGGCTCGCATCATGACCAGTAATAACCAACTCCCCCTTTCCGATATTGAACAGGCCGCCGTTATTCAGGAGCTTCATAACGCTTTCAACCAGACCACCAGCGAGATTGCAAAGCTGGTCAATAAGTCTGTAGCGACCGTTGAAAAGTTGCTCACTCTGAGTACTGCTAATTATGACGTTCAGCAGGAAGTTAAATCTGGTGCCGTATCTGTTGATGTTGCTGTTGACCGCGTTCGCGAGTTTGGCGAACAGGCTGGTGAGGTTCTCCAGCATGATAAAGCAGTAGCCGCCGCCCAGGGAAAAACAAAGGTTACGCGCAGTTCTATCGCGCCTGAACTCAACATTAAAACTGCTCGCCGTTTTGTGGAGTTAATGGCCATGGCGACGATCAGCGATGAAGGCGTGTTCACCTTGCAAGGCACGGAACTGGCTGAAGCGCTTGAAATTATCGACGAACACAAAGCCATTTCAGAAGCTCGCGAAACCTATCGCCTTTCACAGCCAATCCCTACGACAGAGATTATCGGGAAAGTGCTGTATGTGAAGCTGGACGGCAAGGAAATCGGCTCGGCAATAATTTATCGCGGTAAGAACGTCACGCTCGACCTAGGTGACAGAAAAATTATCGCCAGCCAGTCAAAAGCAGTGGCCCACTTCGTTAAACAACACAAACTTCAGCAGGTACATACCAATGCAAACGATCAATAACCGTATGACAGAAACTCAAATTGCTGATCTCTTCAGCCTGGCGGTTAAGTTGCAGGTTAAAGCTGAAGAATCAGATGATCGTGATACTGCCATTTTGGCCTACTCAATTCAAAACGCCTGCTCAAATTTAACGGAATCCCAGCGCGAGTTCCGGGCAGCAGACGCGACTATTCACAATCAGGAACTGAAACTCACAGACATGGCAGTACATCTCGCTAACGCCGAGAGCAAGTGCAGGGAGCTGGCGGCGGAGAATGCGGGGCTAAAGCAAAGCAAGCCGTCATTGAAAACTATGATGTCAGCTCTGGACGAATTTTACGCTGCTGAAGATGTCCCGGAAAGCGCGATGCTAATCGCATTTAACATACTGCGTGGAGATATCGAAACCCCGGACACCGACGCTTTCCTGGCTGAAGTGCGGGCGCAGGGTGTGGAAATGTTTGGAGAACACGTTAAGGCATACAACCACAGTGCTGGATGGCAGTCAAAACACTTCGCCGCCCAGATTCGCAAAGGCGATGCGCACCACTGCACTCATTGTGGAGGTATTGACACCTGCTCTGAGTGCGGTTGTACAGCGACAGACCAGATGATTGAACGTTATCGCGCCCACCAGGAGGCAGCCCAATGACAGCGCTCGACAAACAGGTGCAGAACAACCACCCGGCGCACGGTCCTGTATCACTCGATCGCCTGCACCAGATACGCGAAATACTCAGCAAAGCAGCAGCACAAAGTGATGGCGGTAATCTCGGCTACGCAATGGCTGATGCTGTGAAGGTGATTGATGGGGCGATTGCATCCTCTAGCATGGAGCCTTATGGATATGTACATAAGGGTATCTATGAATCATGCGGAACATCAGGGTTATCAAATGACCACGAAGCTTATTGTAATAGCAATACGCATATCGCACTCTACAGCGCCCCGCCAGCGACGGTGGTGCATGATGACCTATTGAGCATGGCTTCTTCAGCGATAGAAGACCTTCTAGAGCATACAGACCCAAGCACTAATTATTATTCCGGCGTGTGGGCTGATGTACCTAGTAAGTTGCGCGCCGCCATGCTTCAGGGTACCGAACCTGTAAGTAATCGTGATAAGTTGCCGCTGGACTATCTGCAAGGCCACAAAGACGGTCTGGAGTGGGCGGCTCAACTGGCAGAGGCTAATCATCCGCAAACAGGTGACTGGTTGTACGATGACCCAATCGAGCTTGCCAGAGCGATTCGCAAAGGTCCAGATATGCCTGAATTAAAGTCAGTGCCAACTGATGCTGATGACAATTTCTACTCGTGGTTCTGTCGTGAATGGGAACAGAATTATCAACATAACGGGTACTCTTTATCAGCAAAAAAATATCTAGGCGCAATAGCTGAATCCGCATGGTTTGCGTGCCGAGCAGCCATGCTTCAGTCGTTCGGTAATTCCGAACAACTGGACGAAGTTGGATCATGGAATAACCACATGAACACGCCTACTGCTAAACCAGCAATTGATACTGGCGAGCTGCTTAAAAGAATCGAAGGCATGGAAGTATCTGTAGACGTCAGCACCTGTGACGCAGATGCCGGTCATCGTTATTTCGGCACTATAACTGAAATATCTGAACTGGACACGGCAAAGAATGGCTACATCCTGCTGGTTCAGGATGCGAAGCCAAACTTCAAACAGGCTGGCAACTCTCCGGTAACTCCGGATGGCTGGATTCCGGTAAGCGAGCGGATGCCGGAACGCGATGTTGATGTGCAGGTTTACTGCGCTGATAAGAAAGAGCAGATGGTTGGCTACATGGAACGAAATGAAACAGAGGGATGGTTTAGGTTTGCATCGCTTCCAAATGGTGGTGGCGTTTATTGCAAACCAACTCACTGGATGCCACTGCCAGCAGAACCTAAGCAGGAGGTGAAGTCGTGATCAAGGGAAAGCTAATCAGCAGTCAACGCTATCTTGATAAAGCAAAGGTCGCTGAACGCGCCATACGATTTAAGCGCTTCATTGTCTCTGTGTATCCCGTGATTTTGCGCGGCAAGCAATACACTATCCTTATGGACGGTCATCATAACTTTGCTGCTGCGATGCTCGCCGGGGTTGATCCTGATTATCGTCCGATTGGTAAAAAAGTGATGAAAATAATTAGTACCCTCAGCGAACAAGAACGGGAGGCATTTTTCATAAACAACGTGACCGATTCTGATTACTACTTTGTGGAGAATGGTCAGGTAGTTAAAGAATTATTACTTCCAGATACATCATGCCGTTTTCAAGCACATGCAAATAATCAGTGGATATTCGGCGGTTGAATATGGCCAGCAAACTTAAACAGCGGCGCTTGCGCCGCCTTAAATCGGATGTGGCATGGTGGAAATCTGAAGCTGAATACTGTAAGGCGCGAGTGTTCGAACAGGCAAACGAAATTGCTGAACTAAGAAGCATGGTGATTCGTGTACCAATGCCGGTAATGGTGCCAGTAGAGATACTTCATCATCTAAATGGGAAGGGTTCGAAAGAATATCCATTATGTCGCAATTGCAACGATGGAACCCGTCACGGGTGTTCATCGTGTGCTTACAGAATGAAGTAACCGGGTGCAGCCGGTTTAAGTGGAGAACTATCTATGAGCGGACAAATCCAACGTTTTCTTACTCCAGATGACCTCTATCAATTAACTGGTTATCGTCGCCCTTCCCTACAGTGTAAAGCTCTGAGGGATAGTGGAGTATTTTTTATCCCACGTAAGGACGGCAGACCAGGAACAACATGGGATCATGTATCAAACCCAGTTGGCCTTAAGTTGATAGTTAGCAATCCAGAGGAAGAAGAACCAAACTTTAAGGATATGTAATGTCTAGAGCTCGCAAAAATCCTGATGATAACTGGATGCCTCCCCGCGTTCGCCGGGGAAAATCTGCTTATGAGTTTCGTACCACAGATGGTCGTACCATCAGGTTGTGCAATCCTGAGCTAACAAAATCGCAGGTATGGGCAGCTTACGAAAACTTCATAAACGATTTAAAAGTTGGTACGAACTTCAACGCACTTTGTGAAGAGTTCTTTAATTCCGGTGATTTCCACGAGTTAGCAACTGAAACACGTAAAGACTACAGAAAATATGGTTCAAAGGTAAATGTTGTCTTCGGGAAAATGAAGCCGGATAACATTAAGCCAGAGCACATCAGAAAATACATGGATAAACGAGGTGTTAAGAGCAGAGTTCAGGCAAACCGCGAGAAAGCATTTATGTCCAGGGTGTTTCGGTGGGCATACGAACGAGGAAAGGTGAAGATGAATCCTTGCCAGGGAGTGAAGCAATTTAAAGAGCAGGCTCGTACCCGTTATATTAGCGATAGGGAATATGATGCACTTTATAGCGTTGCTTCTATTCCCGTAAAAGTTGCAATGGAGTTGGCATATCTATGTTGCGCCCGCCAGGGAGACATTCTTGACCTCAAAAAGAGTCAATTATTGAGCGAAGGAATTTTAATTCAGCAGAGTAAAACCGCAGTTAGCCAGATCAAGGCCTGGACAAAACGTCTGGAGGATGCCGTTAATCTTGCTGACAGCATTCCTCTTAACAGCGGGATGGTAAGTATTTTTGTCATCCACCAGCCATCAGGTCTGCGATACACACGCGATGCTTTTAATGCGCAATGGATGAAGACTAAAAAACTTGCTGCTGAAAAATATCCAGACCTTGATTTCCAGTTCACTTTTCATGATCTAAAAGCCAAAGGAATTTCTGATCTTGAAGGTACGTTAAGTGAGAAGCAGGAAATTTCAGGTCATAAAAACGCCTCGCAAACAGCGAGATATAATCGAAGAATTTCAGTTGTTCCGGTCGTCGGGGGGCAGTAATGCCCTCTTTTTTATGGCGAAGCTGAATGGCGAAACAATGGTGAATATAGAGCACAAAAACAAAAAAACCACCCGTAGGTGGTTTCACGACACTGCTTATTGCTTTGATTATTCTGTTCTTTCCCATGGTACCCGGAGT
>NZ_JAOWHT010000031.1:0-5181 GCF_030332445.1 Citrobacter sp. Cpo126 | reverse complement strand
GGCAGTTCGATGGTACCAGTCACGTCAGTAGTACGGAAGTAGAACTGCGGACGGTAGCCTTTGAAGAACGGAGTATGACGGCCGCCTTCGTCTTTGGACAGAATGTACACTTCAGATTCGAACTTGGTGTGCGGCTTGATAGAGCCCGGCTTAGCCAGTACCTGACCACGTTCGATTTCTTCACGTTTGATACCACGCAGCAGAACACCAACGTTCTCACCAGCACGGCCTTCGTCCAGCAGTTTGCGGAACATTTCAACGCCAGTACAGGTAGACTTAGCAGTCTCTTTGATACCAACGATTTCAACTTCTTCACCAACTTTGATGATACCGCGTTCTACACGACCGGTAACAACGGTACCACGACCGGAGATGGAGAATACGTCTTCGATAGGCAGCAGGAACGGCTTGTCAATCGCACGCTCTGGTTCTGGGATGTAAGAATCCAGGAAGCCAGCCAGTTCGATGATTTTCGCTTCCCACTCTGCTTCGCCTTCCAGCGCTTTCAGAGCAGAACCACGAACGATCGGAGTGTCGTCGCCCGGGAAATCGTACTGAGACAGAAGTTCACGAACTTCCATTTCTACCAGTTCCAGCAGCTCTTCGTCATCAACCATGTCGCATTTGTTCAGGAACACGATGATGTACGGAACGCCTACCTGACGACCCAGCAGGATGTGCTCACGAGTCTGCGGCATCGGGCCGTCAGTCGCAGCAACAACCAGGATCGCGCCGTCCATCTGCGCAGCACCGGTGATCATGTTTTTAACATAGTCGGCGTGGCCCGGGCAGTCTACGTGTGCGTAGTGGCGAGTCGGGGTGTCATATTCAACGTGAGAAGTGTTGATGGTGATACCACGAGCTTTTTCTTCCGGCGCGTTATCGATCTGATCGAATGCGCGAGCAGCACCGCCGTAGGTTTTAGCCAGAACGGTAGTGATTGCAGCGGTCAGCGTTGTTTTACCATGGTCAACGTGGCCGATAGTACCGACGTTAACGTGCGGTTTAGTACGTTCAAATTTTTCTTTAGACATCGATTGTCCCTCTAAGACACGGATAAATCGGTGATATCACCACATCAACCAGGCAATATACCTGAGCTGTTGAATGCTTTTAAAAGTAAACAGAGAGAAACGGGAAGGAGAAGTGAAGTGGTGCTGATACCCAGAGTCGAACTGGGGACCTCACCCTTACCAAGGGTGCGCTCTACCAACTGAGCCATATCAGCACGTCTGGAGCGGGCAGCGGGAATCGAACCCGCATCATCAGCTTGGAAGGCTGAGGTAATAGCCATTATACGATGCCCGCATCCTGAAACTCGGCTACCCAGTTCTTTCTGCAACAAAAAAGAGATTTCTCTCTTTTCTGTTCGAGCTGATTAATTTTTTAATCAACTCAGGCGGCGATAACGCTGCCAGAAAGTGGTGGTGGGGGAAGGATTCGAACCTTCGAAGTCTGTGACGGCAGATTTACAGTCTGCTCCCTTTGGCCGCTCGGGAACCCCACCGGACTTGATGGTGCCGACTACCGGAATCGAACTGGTGACCTACTGATTACAAGTCAGTTGCTCTACCTACTGAGCTAAGTCGGCATCAAGTAGCGCGCATTTTATGGAGACATGCGCACTCATGCAACTAAAAAATTGCATAAAATGTTCTATCGCTCACATTTTGCACTATACGACCGATAAATAATCTATTTCCTCTTTGAATTGGACAAATTTCCAACGTCAGGTGCCTCCTCTGGGAGGAATTTTGCTCCGACAGGTACGCTTTGATAGAGAGAAAGCACATCTTTATACATCTGGAATACCCGTCACATTGCATTTCAGAGGATGATTTTTTCTTATTATTCCCCCCCATCTGGTGTTACCCTCCTGCCCATTGTCCAAATTAACTGAAATGTGCGTGCCATTGCGTACCGGGATGATTTCGTTTTTTACCGCAGACCTGATATAGCAATGACAGCCAGACCATGCGTATGAGTATAAAAGAGCAAGCGTTAACGTCGCCTTACCTACAGTTTGATCGCAACCAGTGGGCTGCGCTTCGTGATTCCGTGCCGATGACCCTGACCGAGGAAGAGATTGCTCGTCTTAAAGGCATTAACGAAGACTTATCGCTGGAAGAAGTTGCCGAGATTTATTTGCCTCTCTCGCGTTTGCTAAACTTTTACATCAGTTCGAACCTGCGACGTCAGGCCGTGCTGGAGCAATTTTTAGGCACGAATGGCGAGCGTATTCCTTATATTATTAGCATTGCTGGCAGCGTCGCCGTCGGTAAAAGTACGACTGCGCGTGTTTTGCAGGCTTTGCTCAGTCGCTGGCCCGAGCATCGCAAGGTTGAGTTGATTACTACCGATGGCTTTCTCCACCCTAACCAGGTATTGAAAGATCGTGGACTGATGAAGAAGAAAGGCTTCCCCCAGTCCTATGATATGCATCGCTTGGTTAAATTCGTTTCCGATCTGAAATCAGGCGTACCTAACGTCACGGCGCCGGTCTATTCCCATCTCATCTATGATGTGATCCCTGATGGCGACAAAACCGTTGCCCAGCCCGACATATTAATACTCGAAGGGCTAAATGTTTTACAGAGCGGGATGGACTATCCTCACGATCCGCATCATGTATTTGTTTCTGACTTTGTCGACTTTTCTATTTATGTTGATGCGCCAGAAGAATTACTCCAGACGTGGTATATCAACCGTTTCCTGAAATTCCGTGAAGGGGCGTTTACCAACCCGGACTCTTATTTTCATAACTATGCAAAATTATCAGAAGATGAGGCTATCAACACCGCCACATCGTTGTGGAAAGAGATCAACTGGCTGAATTTAAAGCAAAATATATTACCAACGCGTGAGCGAGCAAGCTTAATCATGACGAAAAGTGCCAATCATGCCGTTGAGCAAGTCAGGTTGAGAAAATAAATAAAAAAGGGGAGCAACAGCTCCCCTTCTTATTACTCAGCGCTTCTTAGCGATATTTCTCCACCCATCCAGGGTTTGATCTCGCCATTTTGCTCAAGCAATAATGCACCTTGCGCGTCTATTCCACGAGAGACGCCAAATATTTCTTTATCGCCAATAATAAGTTTGACCGGGCGGTCGATAAAGTTATCCAGTCTCTTCCAGCGAGACAGATACGGCGCTAAACCTTCGTGTTCAAAGAGCACTAACGCAGCACGCAACTCACGTATCAGTCGGGCAGCAAGGGTATTGCGATCAATGTTAATGCCCGCTTCCTGCAAGTTAATCCAGCCTTGATTCACCACATTTTCTTCAACCCGGCGCATGGACATATTAATACCCGCACCGATAACAATCTGCGCGGCATCCCCTGTCTTACCGGTCAGTTCAACCAGGATCCCTGCCAGCTTACGGTCGAGCAAATAGAGGTCGTTGGGCCATTTTACACGTACCTTCTCTGCGCCCAGATCGCGTAAAACCTCAGCCATGACGATACCAATAACCAGACTCAGGCCAATCGCGGCAGCCGGTCCTTGTTCCAACCGCCAGAACATTGAAAGGTACAGGTTGGCACCAAACGGTGAAAACCATTTGCGACCACGGCGACCGCGCCCGGCTTGCTGATATTCAGCGACACAGGCATCCCCTGACTCCAGTTGACCTATTCGGTCCATCAGGTACTGATTGGTTGAGTCGATAACCGGCAGGACTGTGATATTTCCACCATCCAGTTGAGAATGAATAAGTGAGGCATCTAATAGTTGGATAGGCTCCGGTAAGCTGTATCCTTTACCTGGAACAGTAAAGACATCAACCCCCCAGTCGCGTAACGTCTGGACATGCTTATTGATTGCGGCACGGCTCATTCCCAACTTTTCACCGAGCTGCTCACCAGAATGAAATTCGCCATCAGCGAGTAATGAAATAAGCGTCAGAGGGACGGTATTATCCTTCATGCAATGATCTCCACAGCATTCATTTCACCCTGCGGGCCAATAAATCGGACCTCTGGTTCGAGCCAGACATTAAATTTCTCACCGACTTTTTGACGTACATGATGTGCAAGTTGCACCACATCCTGACTCGTCGCATTGTCTGCATTGATCAGTACCAGAGCCTGCTGTTGATGTACCGCTGCGCCACCAATGCGCATGCCTTTTAGCTGACACTGGTCGATAAGCCAGCCGGCTGCCAGTTTTACAGAACCATCAGCCTGCGGGTAATGAGGTGCTGTTGGGAATTTTGCCAGGAGCTCCTGCGCAATCTCTGCGGTGACAACCGGGTTTTTAAAGAAGCTTCCTGCATTCCCGTTTACTTTCGGATCGGGCAGTTTTGTCGTGCGCATATGGCAGACAGAATCAAAAACCTGCTGAGGCGTCACCGTTGTAGGATCCAGGCGCGTCAGATCGCCATAGGTCAGTACCGGATGCCACTGTTTAGACAAGCGTAAACCAACAGCAATAATTGCGAAGCGATCCTGGTATTCATGTTTGAAGATGCTGTCACGATAACCAAAGCGACATTCTGCTGCACCAACGCGCAGATGTTTGCCAGTCGACAGCTCAACGCAGTCTACGTATTCGCAGACGCGCTGTAGCTCTACGCCATAGGCACCAATATTCTGGATTGGCGATGAACCCACGCAGCCTGGGATAAGCGCCAGATTTTCCAGCCCAGGCATACCAAGCTGCAACGTATGCTGGACCAGATGATGCCAGTTTTCACCCGCACCTACGTGCAAATGCCACGCATCAGGTTGTTCTGTAATCTCAATACCCTTAATACGATTGACGATCACCGTACCCTGGAAGGCATCAAGAAACAGGACGTTGCTCCCTTCGCCCAGGATCAGTACTGGATGATGCGATGCATTGGCTGATTGCCAGGCATTCAGTAATTGTTGTTCATTTTCGGCGCAGACAAGTTCATTTGTTTGCTGATCGATACCGAAGGTGTTCCAGGCTTTAAGGGAGTGATTCATAGACGCTTTCCTGATGCAAAATCGCGCCTAGTTTACCGCATATACCGCTGGATGGCTTGTCTTATGGAGGCTCAGGATATTGCTTTGTACCCGATGGTGCGGTGTTGTGATGAGCCTGATGCGCTGCGCTTATCAGGCCTACAAAATACATTCAGCCCGGCCCCTGCAGGACGGATAAGGCGGCACGCCGCATCCGGCGGTTTTCATCCCGCACAGACGCAAAGAAGCCC